>CAIKYB010000037.1 GCA_903831575.1 uncultured Bacteroidota bacterium
TGGAATGGAAATTCTTACACAACAAGTGGAATTTATTCCTACACGACGAATAATTCATTAGGGTGTGATAGTTTGACAACTTTGAATTTGATTATCAATCGTTCGTCTACATCAACAGATACGACTTCCGCATGTAACAGTTATTTATGGAATGGAAATTCTTACACAACAAGTGGAATTTATTCCTACACGACTACTAACTCCGTAGGATGTGATTCTGTTGCAACATTAAATTTGACCATCAAGCGTTCTTCAACATCAACGCAAACTATTTCAGCATGTAACAGTTATTTATGGAATGGGAATTCTTACACAACAAGTGGAATTTATTCCTACACGACTACTAACTCCGTAGGGTGCGATTCTGTTGCAACCTTGAATTTAACCATCAAGGGTTCTTCAACATCAACGCAAACTATTTCAGCGTGTAACACCTATTCCTGGAATAATACTTCCTACACAACAAGTGGGATTTATTCCTACACGACTAACAATTCAGTAGGATGTGATAGCGTGGCTATATATAATTTAACAATAAAAAATACCTCCGCATCAACACAAACTTCAAGTGTATGCTCTTATAATTTACCCTATTTATGGAATGGAATATCTTGTGCTGCTTCGGGTTCTTATGTTGCACATTTTACAAATGCAGTAGAATGTGATTCTGCTGTAACCCTCAATTTAACAGTGAATAGTTGTGCAGTCACGCTGAATCTAAAATTATTCTTGGAAGGATTTTATATTGGATCAGGTAAAATGACGCCAACCTTATCTTACCTGGAGTTTACAACAAATATAAATGAGACAGATACCCTAGCAGTTGATTTGTGGAGTCCAGCACATTTAAGCAATCCCATGCCTGATTTTTCAACTAAAGGTATATTGCATTCAGATGGCACAGTTAGTTTATCTTATCCCGCAACTGCTTATGGGTACTATTATTATCTAGCAATTAATCATAGAAATAGTTTGGAGACATGGTCTGCGGGTCCTATTTTAATTTCTGCAGTTACCCAGTATGATTTTACAACAAACTATAATAAAGCTTTTGGGGATGGATCTAATCTTCCTATGAAATATATGGGAAGTGGAGTATATGCTATTTATAGTGGGGACATTAACCAAGATGGGGGGATTGATATTTTTGATTTACAACAAACGGAGAATGATGCATCAGAGTTCGCCTTTGGATACAATTCAAGTGATTGTCAGGGTGATGGTGGTACAGATATTTTTGATTTGCAAATGGTAGAAAATAATGGAACTTTATTCCTTTATTATGCCCGCCCCTTGTAGCTTTTTCATCTTAATCCATTCTACTATTACTGAAATTTTATTTATTTAAACAGGCGCTATCTTATTAATTTTAATTCGTATATCAAGTTGAGGAAATACATTGGATAAGCATGAAAAATAAATTTTGAAAATAATTTTTTAAAGGTATATTTGCTCGCTAATTCCCAACTCTATTTTATAAACTATAGCTGTTTTTGTTGCTATATTATTTATTATTTAATCTTATTAAAAGAAAAAAATGAAGAAAATTTACAATTTACTTTTATTAACACTTATTTCATTTGTAGCAAATGCTCAAACTGTTTCAATTGAAAGTGGATTTGGTGGAGGAACCGGTACAAGCGGACTGGTTGTAGTTGGTCCATCCAATTATAATTTTTCAGAGCATATTTATACAAGCACAGAACTTGGTTCTAATTTTACTGTTGCAGCTAATAACATTAAAAGAATTGCTATTTCTGTAAATACACTTGGAGACCCTACTTCAATTCCTAGTTTTAGAATTAGAATGAAGAATGTAGCAGGAACCATTACTGCTTTAACAGCTGGTAATTATAGTTCAACTGCTTATACTACTGTTTTTAATGGTACAATCAATCCTACTTCAACAGGATGGTATGTTATTAACTTAACGACTTCATTCACAAGAACAGCTGGTAATAGTTTACAAGTAATGTTCGAAAGAACTGATAATGCAATACATTCAGGGTTTGTATTTGATGCTGCTGTTGGTAATAATTTGTCAGCTTCAGCTATCGTTACTAAAAGATATTATGGTACAACTAATTTCACAACTGCAACAGTAGCTACTACTTCTGCTTTTAGACCTATGATTAGGTTTATTAACCCCCCGGCTAATGATGCTTCTATTATTGGTTTTATTAATCCAACTGTTTCTTGTTATAACTCACCTCAAAGTATAGGTGTGGTTGTAAATAATGAAGGGACGTCAACTATAGCTGTAGGAGCAGCAAGCGTAAATTTAAAAATAAGAGGTGCTAATACTTTTACTGGAACATTAACAAATACTGCCGCAATAGCTGCGGGTACTTCTGGTACAGTTACTTTTACGGGAATAAGTTTGAATAATGTTGGGTCAACTGTAGATACTGCAGTAGTTACTTTAACGGGAGATACAACTTCAAGTAACAATATAGGTACCTCCTCAATTACTACAGCAACAACTTTATCTTCTTTACCACAAACAGAAGATGCTGAAGGGAATTTCAATGTTTTCGCTTATTTAAAAGGAGTAGTTGGAGCTAATGCATGGACTGTATTATCTTTTATTTCTAATACAGGTGCATTCAACAATGGCTACAGTTTTGATTCTTTAACTCCAAGACCAGGTGGAGGTTCTGATTATTTCTTGTTTGATAGTTGGGATGCAGCACCAGGAACAATAAGTAGATTGTACAGCAACTGTGTTGATATACCAGCTACAGGAACATCAAGAGTAAGTTTCTGGATGAGTCATGATAGTGCATTTGCAACTGATTTAGATAGTCTTTATGTTGTTGTATCTGCTAATAAAGGAGTAACCTGGACAAGAGTAGGTGGTTTCCAAAGACCAGATGATGCTTTATTAGAATATACCTGGTTACAAGATAGCGTTGATATATCTTCTTACAACGGACAAACTATTCAAGTAGGGTTTGAAGGAGTAGGTGCATATGGTAATGCTATCGGGTTAGATGATATAAATATATACAATGTCTCCGCTGCTTGTTTACCTATTTTAACATCAACAACTACATCATCTTGTAATTCTTATACCTGGCCGCTAAATAGTGTTACTTACACTGCAAGTGGAACTTATATCAGAAATTATAATGCTCCTTGTGGTGCTGCCTCTGCAGATACATTGAAGCTAACTATAACGCGTGGTACTTTCGCTGCAGTTACTCGTACTGCTTGTGGAAGTTATTTATGGTCTGCTAACGGACTAACGTACACTACAAGTGGTAATTATGTAAGAACTTATACCAACACTGATGGTTGTGCTTCAGCTGATACTTTACATTTAACAATTAATCAAGGTACATTTACATCAACTCCTGTATCAAGATGTGGAAGTTATACATGGCCTGCTAATGGTAATACATATACTGCTACAGGTACTTATATCAGGAATTATACAAATGGTTCATTATGCCCTTCTGCAGATACATTAAAATTAACTATTACACCTGCTGTTAATAATTCAACTTCAGTTTCTGTATGCTCTACCTATACATGGGCTACTAATGCTACAACTTACACAACAAGTGGAAATTACACTTATAATAACGTAGCATGTAGTACAACAGATACTTTACATTTAACAATCAAGCAACCGACTTCTTCAAGCTCATCTCAATCAGCTTGTACTTCTTACGCATGGCATGGTACAACTTATACAACAAGTGGCGCTAAAACATGGACAGGCACTAATGCTGCTGGTTGCGACTCTGTTGTTACGTTAAACTTAACCATTAAGCAAGCAACTTCTTCAACAGCAAGTCCAGTCTCAGCTTGTGGAACGTATACTTGGAATGCCACAACATATACAACAAGTGGAGTGAAAACATTTACAACAACAAATGCTGCTAGTTGTGATTCTGTTGTTACGTTGAATTTAACAATCAAGCAAGCAACTTCATCAACAGCATCTCCTGCTTCAGGATGTGGTTCATACACATGGCATGGTACTACTTATACAACAAGTGGAACTAAAACATGGACTGGAACAAATGCTGCAGGTTGTGATTCTGTTGTTAGTATTACTATAACTATCAATCCAATTACGAATACAGGAGTAAGTCAATCAGCTTGTGGTTCTTATTCATGGAATGGTACAACTTATACTGCTAGTGGCAATTATACACATGCAAATGGAACTTGTAGTACAGATACGCTTTATTTAACTATTAAGCAACCAACATCATCAACTGATGCTCCTGCTTCAGGATGTGGATCATACTCATGGCATGGAACTACTTACACAACATCAGGAACTAAAACTTGGACAGGTACTAACGCTGCAGGTTGTGACTCTGTAGTTTCAATAGTATTAACTATCAACCCAATTGCAAATACAGGAGTGACTCGTTCAGGTTGTGTTTCTTACACATGGTCTGCAAATGGTCAAACCTATTCAACTGGAGGTACTTACACCAATGCAAACGGATGTAGTACAGATACGCTTCATTTAACGATTAATCAACCAACTTCATCAAGCTCATCTTATTCTGCATGTACTTCATACCAATGGCATGGAGTTACTTACACAACAAGTGGTGCTAAAACATGGACTGGTACTAACGCTGCCGGTTGTGACTCGGTTGTCACATTGAACTTAACCATTAAGCAACCAACATCATCAACTGATGCTCCTGCTTCAGGATGTGGATCATACTCATGGCATGGAACTACTTACACAACATCTGGGACTAAAACTTGGACAGGTACTAACGCTGCCGGTTGTGACTCTGTTGTTTCTATAATAATAACCATCAACCCAATTGCAAATACAGCAATTACTCGTTCAGCTTGTGTCTCTTATACTTGGACTGCAAACAGTCAAACGTATTCAACTGGTGGCACTTATACCAATGCTAATGGATGCAGTACTGACACTTTGCATTTAATAATTAATCAACCAAGTTCATCAAGTTCTTCTTATTCAGCTTGTACTTCTTATGCATGGCATGGCACTACTTACACAACTAGTGGTGCTAAAACATGGACAGGTCAGAACGCAGCTGGTTGTGATTCTGTTGTTACGTTGAACTTAACCATTAATCAGCCAACATCATCAATTGATGCACCTGCTTCAGAATGTAGTTCATACTCATGGCATGGAACTACTTTCACAACATCTGGAACTAAAACATGGACTGGAACAAATGCTGCAGGTTGTGACTCTGTTGTTACAATAGCCATCACGATTAAGCAACCAACCTCTTCAACAGAAACTCCATTTATTGCATGTGGATCATACTTATGGCATGGAACTACATACAATACAAGTGGAATGAAAACATGGACTGGTACGAATGCTGCTGGTTGTGATTCTACCGTAACATTGAATTTAACTGTTAATGAGAATAAAGATTCTATATATACTATTTCTTCACCAGGATCTTACACTTGGTCAGTTAATGGTATAATTTATTCAACAAGTGGTACTTATTCTGATAATAGTTGTGGAAATAAAACACTAAAACTTACAATTATATCTGATGTTGTTGTTTATCCAAACCCAACTAATGATGGTAAAGTGACTATTAATTGGGCTAATGCTAATATTACACTTGGTACAAGAGTTTCAGTAACAGTCTATGATAGGGTTGGTAGAGTAGTGAGTAAATTACCTAATTTTCTAGCTTCTAGTGAAGTTGTTGATTTATTAATCAAATCTTACTCAAATGGTCTCTACTTCATCAAAATACAAACTGCTGTAGGTGAATCGGCTACCTATTCAACTAAGATTATTAAAGGCGGTAATTAATACTGTTTTTTAACCGAATAACCAACAAAGCCAATCGTAAGATTGGCTTTGTTGGTTTATAGGAAATGAGGAAAGCTTGCCATTTTCCATGGTACGAACCAGGTACGAACCACATTTATTAACATTGTAAAAATTAATATATTAAATGCCGTGGTACGAACCAAGTACGAACCATGTTGACTACGAAGGAACCTTAGAATATAGAGATATGAATGGTATTTGCTTCCAGAGCAAATTCAGGCCCTACGTCTAATATAAAAGAGTTGTTTACTTTTGGTACGTACCTGGTACGAATCATGGTAAGGTATAATCTTATAGAAAATCCATAATCTCGCTAATCTTATTCAAGCTCATGAAATTATCATGTTCTACCTGATGATGGATTTTTTCGTGTTCCCAGGTAGTATGAAAGGGAATGTGAATGGCATGCCCCCCAAGAGCTAAAACAGGTAATACATCCGATTTTAAAGAGTTGCCAATCATTAAAAATTCAGAAGGTAAGATGTCTAAGTGTTTGATGAGTTTTTTGTAATCTTCTTCTTTTTTGTCGCTCATCACTTCTATGTGATGGAAGTGATTTTCTAAGCCGGATCTTTTTAATTTTTGCTCCTGATCCAATAAGTCGCCTTTGGTAGCAACAACTATTTTGTATTTCGTTTTTAATTGCACTAATACTTGTTCAATGTCATCAATTAATTCTACCGGTTTGGAGAGCATGTCTTTCCCATATTCAATCGCTCTCTCTATGACATCCATACTGATTGTTTTGTTGGAGATATTCATAGCGGCTTCAATCATGCTTAGCATGTATCCTTTAACGCCATATCCATAAATAGAAAGATTCTGTATTTCTGTTTTCAGTAATTCCTGTGAGATAGCGTGATGTGTAGCGAAATCTTCTAGCAATTTGCAGAATTTACTTTCTATCTGTTGAAAGTAAGGCTCGTTGATCCACATCGTATCATCCGCATCAAAAGCAATTGCTTTTATATTTTTAAAAATAGTAGTTTTCATGTGTGTATAAATATTACTTTTTAGTTGTTACCTTATAGCTTTTTTGCTATTTTATGTTTGGCAGGAGTAGTCTAGTATAGGTATTTTGTGTATGACTATTTGTAAGTTTAGTCCTTCATTTTTTTATAGGCATTGATTAATCCATTGGTAGAACTATCATGAGTATCGATAATATCGTTATTGCTTAGTTCCGGCAATATTTTATTGGCTAATATTTTACCTAACTCAACGCCCCATTGATCAAAGCTGAAGATATTCCAAATGATGCCTTGTGCAAATATTTTGTGTTCGTAAAGTGCAACCAGTTGTCCTAAGGTATAAGGTGTTATTTTTTTAAGTAAAAATGAATTTGTTGGACGATTACCTTCAAATACCCGATGCGGATTTTCATGATCAGTACCATTCATTAATCCTTGTGTTTGTGCAAAAAAATTGCTGAGTAATTTTTCGTGGTGGTCTCCAATAGGATGGTGCGGTTGTGCAGCTGCAATAAAGTCGCAAGGAATTATTTGTGTTCCTTGATGAATCAATTGATAAAAAGCATGTTGTCCATTTGTTCCGGGTTCTCCCCAAATTACAGGGCCTGTTTGATAAGATACTTTTTCGTCGTTTCTGTCGATAGACTTACCATTGCTTTCCATATTCCCTTGTTGAAAATACGCTGCAAAGCGATGTAGATATTGATCGTAGGGGAGTATGGCTTCTGTTTGGAAATTATAAAAGTTTCTGTTCCAGATTCCAACTAATGCCATCATGACCGGGATATTATTTTCAAAAGAAGTGCTTCTGAAATGTTTATCAGTGGCATGTGCGCCTTTCAATAGTGATTCGAAATTGTCGTAACCAATGGTTAATGCAATGGATAATCCAACGGCGCTCCATAAACTATAACGACCGCCAACCCAATCCCAGAATACAAACATATTTTTCGGATCGATTCCGAAATTTTCAACTTCAATTTTATTTGTACTTAATGCTATAAAATGTTTAGCAATATCTTTCTTTTTCCCGCCATTGGATAAAAACCATTCTCTCGCAGTATGTGCATTCGTCATGGTTTCCTGAGTGGAAAAAGTTTTACTTGCTATGATAAACAAAGTTTCCGTCGCACTTATTTTTTTTAAGGTTTCGGCAATTTGAGAAGCATCGACATTGCTGATAAAGAACGTTTCAATATCGCTTTTCCAATAGGGCTTTAATGCTTCTGTAACCATTACCGGTCCGAGGTCACTTCCTCCAATGCCGATATTAACGATATACTTTATTTTTTTTCCAGAGAATCCCTGCCAACTGCCATCATGAATATTTTGACAAAAAGATTTCATCTGATCCCATACCAATTTTATTTCAGGCATCACATCAACGCCATCATTAAAAACGGCATTCCCGGAGAAATTTCTCAAGGCAGTATGTAATACAGATCTGTTTTCCGTCCTATTGATTTTTTCTCCATTGAAGAGCGCTTCTATAGCGTCTTTCAGCTGACATTCTTTTGCTAGTTCAAGGAGAAGTTTTTTTGTTTCGTTACTGATATTATTTTTTGAATAGTCAAATAAGATGTCTTCAAATGTTATCGAATATTTTTCAAATCGATTATTATGCTCAACGAATAGTTGCGTGATGCTATTATTTTGAGCATGAGAAAAGTGCTCAGTTAAAGATTGCCAGGCTTTAGTTGTAGAAGGATTTATTTTAGGTAGCATGATTATTTTATTAATTTAATGCATGAATATAGTTTTTTATTGAAAGAAAATCCCTGATGGTTGAAAATTCCCCTTGATTGGAAAGGTCATTAATCAATCTTCCCAGTCTTTCAATTAATAATTTGCCATCTATTTTTTTCGTGTAACCTGGTAATTGATAGTTTTTGAGATCTGTAAATTCCCATGGGTGGAAATATAAACAGATATAGCCGTCTTTTTTCAAAGTCTGCAAGCACAAAGATTTAAAAAGTGCGTAGGGATAATTTTTAAAGCCAAGCCAAAACAATGGCAATCTTATCATTGGTGAAACGCTTGCGGGTAAACGAACAATATTATTTTCATGGTAAATGGTTCTTGATAAATGAAAGTTGTTATACCTGCCTGGGATTAATGTTGGGTTAATCGAAGAATCATAGAGGTAGCCGGCATTTTTTACTTCATCGAGATCTACGTTTCTCATTCTAGGCATTCTTAGTCCTACGATGCTCTTATTTGTTATGCTTTCTAAAGTAGTTTTAGATTCAAGTAAATCTTTGTTTTCAAATGTAGAATGAAAAAACGTATGAGAAGCAATTTCGTGATGTCCTGCCAGTTCTTTTATGATGCCTGGAAATGTAATAGCAAAATTTGCAGTGGTAAAGAGGGTAGTGGGAATCGATGTGTTTGATAAGATGGGCATTAATGCTTCTAGACCTCTAATGCCAACTTCCATTTGTTCGATATTGCTGATATGTTGTTTGTATTCCAAGGGTATATCAAACTCTTCCACATCAAAACTTAATAGTACATATTTTTTCATGTTAACTTACTTTCGTTAACAATATAATGAGGTCTGTTTTTACTTTGCATAAATAGTTTACCCAAATATATCCCAATGATACCGAGTATCATTAATTGTAGCCCTCCAAAAAAAGCAATCGTTACAATTATGGAAGCCCAGCCGGAAATTACATGTCCATAAAAATAACTTACCAGTGCATAAGGTATATAGAGTATAGAAATTAATGACGATAAAAATCCGATGTAGATAGCAATAGATAAAGGCTTGGTGCTAAATGAAGTGATTCCTCGTAAAGCTAGTTCCAGCATTTTCTTTATTGTATATTTGGATTTTCCTGAAGCTCTTTCTGCAGGTGAATATTCAATGGATATTTGTTTGAAGCCCAGCCATTTTACCATACCTCTCCAAAATAAATCATACTCTTTAATATCTCTAAGTACATTTACAACTTTCTTATCCAACAATCTAAAGTCTGCAGTGCCTCTTTCAAGTTCTATAGAAGACAGTTGGTTCATTATTTTGTAAAAAAGATTACTTGTTGTTCTCTTGAGCATGGGTAATTCCTTATGGTCTTTTCTTATCGTATATACGATATCGTTACCATTCTCCCAAAGGTTAATTAATTCAGGAATTACTGTTGGAGAATGTTGCATATCTCCATCCATACTTATTACGGCATCAGCATTACTGCTATCAAAACCTGCTTTAAGTGCATTTTGATGGCCGAAATTTCTGGAGAAAGAAATATAGCCTACCTCATTATTTTCTTCTGATAATTTTTTAATAATATTTAGTGTTTCATCTTGACTTCCATCGTTTACAAAAATGATGCTGAAATCATAAGGCATTGATTCGAAAACTTTTTTAATGGCATGTAAAATTATCTTAAGATTGCCGGCTTCGTTATATACTGGGATGACTATGGATATTTTTTTACTCATTATTTATTTAAATTATTGATGAACTTTTTAAATAATAATTGGGATGCTATTACTAACCAAATAATAAAACAGGGTAGAGCTTTAAGGCCATATGGTCTTACATAATTAATTTTCAATGATTTTGGGAATAAATCTGTCGTGGATAGGCCAGTAAGTATAATTGCAAAAATCAGTAATACAATTGCCCATTTCTTTTTTTCTTCCTGTGTTGTGTACCATATTCCAACTCCTGTCATAGCTATAACGTATGTTGCGCTTTCTGCGGATGAGCTGAAGATAACCAAGGCGATCATGACAAAAGCAAGATAAGATAATTGGAATTGAGTTGATTTAAATTGACTAAATCGAATCGCAGGAAAAATTGATAGTATTCCTGCAGTTATCATGAAATAAGATTCACTTAAATTAGAAAGCTGCAAGGTTTTTTGAAGCACTCTAAAAGCTGTCATACCTTGTAACATAGAATCGTGATTCTGTACATTTTTTTCGGAAAGAGATAAATACCAATCGTGATAACTTTGCAGAACAAATGAGGGGGAAGATATTAGCATTGGTAAGGTAAGACAAACAATTGACCAAAAAATAAATGAACCGATAAATACCATCTTTCTATCAGAAAAAAGAAAAAATACCAGTCCTACGATACCGTATATTTTTACAAACATTCCAGCTACTATAAACAGGGTAGCCCAGAAATCTTTTTTATTATAAACTAAAATGTATGAAAATAAAATCCATGAAGTAAGTATTGGATTGAATTGATTGTTTTGCATTGATGTAATCATATCAAATGATCCAATAAGTATGATTATATTTTGATTTTTTGCGGATAATTTTAATTTTTTAATTGCATAGTATATAATAAAAGCATTTGCTATCCCCCATAAAAAACAACCCAAATAGTCGGGAAGTATTGCAAATGGTGCAATAATAAGACTGAAGAAAGGGCCATAGTGATTCGTATCAAAGTATTGTGATGGGTATTCAGTAAATAAATTTGTCTTTTGAACGGTATGCCAAAATACCCCCTTGAAGATTAAGTAATTATTAAAAGTTCCTTTAAATAATTTAATCAATACAGCAAAGCAGGATATTAAAAATAATAGAGCAGCCGCTGCAGGGATTTTTTTTCCAAATAAAACAAACTCTTTTTCTAAGGTTGCCATTTCTTTAAAATTGAAAGGAAATCAAATATTGTTTAATGAGCCTAATTGATATTATTAATTAAATCAAGGAGTCTTTCCACCATTTCTGGCGTTACATCCAAATGTGTTACCATTCTAATTTGTGTCGAGGAAATGGGGATACACAAAATATGATGTTGTTTTAAAAGTTCTGCTAAGGAAGTTGCTGTAAATTTCCCCTTTACTTCAAAAATAATCATATTGGTTTCAATGGGAAGTATTTCACCAATGAAGTCTTTTTTGCTTAATGCTATTCCAATTTTTTGTGCATGTTGATGGTCTGTTTCAAGTCTGCTGATATTGTTTTCTAAAGCATAAAGTCCGGCGGCTCCCAAATATCCGGCTTGTCGCATTCCTCCTCCAAATACTTTTCTAACTCTCCGCGCTTTTTTTATAAAATCTATTTTACCTAATAAGACACTTCCTACAGGTGCGCCAAGTCCTTTGCTCAAACAAATGGAAATAGTATCAAATATTTCCCCGTATTGTTTTGGGGATTCATTTTTACAGATAAGTGCATTCCACAATCGAGCTCCGTCCAGGTGAAAATTAATGTTATGACTTAAACATAATTCTTTTATTAATTGGAGATGATTCATCTCATAACAGCTGCCGCCACCTCTGTTTGCAGTATTTTCAACTGAAACCAAAGCTGTAACCGGCTTATGTATATCTTCAGCATTTATCGCTTCAAGTACCTGGTTTGCCTGAATCCTTCCTCGGTTTCCTTCAATTGGTTTGACCTGACAACCACTATTTGAAGCAACTCCGCCTCCTTCATATATATATATATGACTCATTTTTTCACAAATGACTTCATTTCCAGGTTGAGTATGGCATTTTATTGCAATTTGATTGGTCATAGTGCCGCTCGGACAAAATAAAGCAGCTTCCATACCAAACATTGATGCACATTCATTTTCCAATTTGTTTATGCTAGGATCCTCGCCAAAAACATCATCCCCAACATTTGCTTTAAACATCGCTTCGAGCATCCCTTGGGAGGGTTTTGTAAAAGTGTCTGATCTCAAATCAATTAACATGCAGCAAAAATAAGCATTGATGCTTAACTTTTAGTGTTCAAATTAAATGAACTTTCGCTGTTTTTCGCTGTTAATTGCTTTTAAATTCATGATTTTTCAGCGAATGTGTATATTTTTTTTCATAACTGCTATGAAATGCAAATATTGAATACTACCTTTGTGAATACTTAAAAAACAAATAATCAACGATTTTTCGTTTCTTTTGAAAATTTCTCCAATAGTCTTATTCATTAAAATATTAATTTCTAAAATAATTCCATAAAATGAGACAACTCAAGATAGCTACACAGATTACGAACAGAGATTCACAGGCGGTTGAAAAATATCTTCAGGAGATTTCTAAAATATCGATGATTACACCAGAGGAAGAAACGACTCTAGCTCAGAAAATTAAAATGGGAGATCAAAGGGCTTTGGATAAATTGGTTCAGGCGAATTTGAGATTTGTGGTTTCTGTTGCAAAACAATACCAGCATCAGGGGCTTTCTTTGAGTGATTTGATTAATGAAGGTAATCTCGGTCTAATCAAAGCTGCGCAACGTTTTGATGAAACCAAAGGGTTTAAATTTATCTCTTATGCAGTGTGGTGGATTCGTCAATCTATTTTACAGGCATTGGCTGAACAAGGAAGATTGGTTCGTTTGCCTCAAAATAAAATCGGTACTTATAATAAAGCAAATAAAGCATACATGGCTTTTGAACAAGAGCATGAAAGAGAGCCTTCAACTGAAGAGTTGGCAGAATTGCTTGAAATGAGTGAAACAGAAATTAATAATATTTTTCAAAGTAATACAAGACATACATCACTCGATGCTCCAGTACACGAAGCTGAAGATGTGGCTATGGGAGATTTATTGAAAGGTGGTTCTGAAACTGATGAAGATGTGATGCACGATTCTTTGAAGAATGAAATTCGCAGAGTATTGAAGTCCTTAAGCCCTAGAGAAGCAGAAATTGTAAATGCTTATTTCGGCTTAGATGGAGAAAATGGAGTTACAATCGAGCAAATTGGTCAGAAATATGATTTGACTAAAGAACGTATTCGTCAAATTAAAGAAAGAGCCATCAAACGCTTACAAAAAGCAAGATACAGTGGCGCACTAAAAGCTTATCTTGGTTAATCAGTCAAAAAGTTGAACCCCGAATTTTTCGGGGTTTTTTATTGTCGAAATTTATCAGTGAACTTCCAATTAGTTTTAATTATTTTCGCTGAATGAAAAATGTAGTTATTCTATTTTTATTGTCATTACTCTTTGGCTGTGAGAAAAACATCGATTTTAAATTGGATGAATCAGCTCCTACATTAGTGGTTGATGCTGAAATTGAGAATGGCAAACCTCCAAAAGTAGTACTTACGAAAAGTATTCCTTACTTTAGTCAGATTACGCCTGAAATACTTGCGAATTCTTTTGTTCACGATGCAGAAGTCTATCTTTCAAATGGATTACTAACGCAAAAACTAAAAGAATATACTAATAATTTTATCCCTGGTTTTTCTACTTACTTCTATAGTATTGATACGTCTTTATTAAATACGGCTTTTGACGGAGTGTTAAATACTTCTTATCAATTGAAAGTAATTGTTGAAGGAAAAGAATACAATGCTGAAACACAGATCCCTGCATTAAATGTTTTTCCTGATTCTGTTTATTTTAAACCGGCACCAGATAATCCAGATACGAATACAAGAGTTTTGTTTGCCATAATTTCTGATCCTGCAGGATTAGGAAATTATATCAGGTATTATACAAAGAGGAATAGCAGTCCTTTTTTCCCGGGTCGCAGATCTGTTTATACTGATGAAATAATCGATGGTACAACCTATACCGCTAAACTTGATCCGGGATTTGATTATAATAATCCTCCTGCTTCGGGGGAAGATTTTTTTATGAAATCAGATACCATCACTTTAAAAGTGAGTAACATTAATCGTGCTTCTTATACTTTTTGGAATACATGGGAATTTGCTTATCAAAGTATTGGTAATCCTTTTGCACAACCCAACAAAGTAATAGGAAATATTTCCAATGGAGCACTTGGCGCATTTTGTGGTTATGCTTCCTGGAATAAAACCATCATTGTTCCCTAAATAATTCTATAAATAATATTTAATAATTAAATTTTTCAAATAATGACACTATCAATTTCAGAAAAAGTAGGATGCCTGATTATAGGATCTGGACCAGCTGGATATACTGCTGCTATCTATGCATCAAGGGCTAATCTCCATCCTGTATTATATCAGGGTATTCAGCCTGGAGGTCAATTAACTATTACAACAGAAGTAGAAAATTATCCAGGATATCCTGAAGGAATTCAAGGTCCGGAGATGATGGAGCATTTTGAAAATCAAGCAAAAAGAATGGGAGCGGATATTCGTTACGGGTTGGCAACTGCAGTAGACTTTTCTTCACATCCTTTGAAGGTTCAAATTGATGAAGAGAAATGGATTGAAGCCAATGCTGTAATTATCAGTACAGGAGCTTCTGCGAAATGGCTAGGCTTGCCAAGTGAGCAAAGGTTAAATGGGTTTGGTGTAAGTGCTTGTGCCGTCTGTGATGGTTTCTTTTTTAAAGGGAAAGAAGTGGTGATTGTTGGAGCAGGAGATACAGCTGCAGAAGAAGCGCTTTATCTTTCAAAATTGTGTACTGTCGTTCATATGGTGGTTAGGAAAAATCAAATGCGTGCAAGTAAAGTTATGCAGGATCGCGTGTTGAAAACAGACAATATAAAGATGTATTGGAATTCAGTAACAGATGAAATTCTTGGAGAAAATAAAGTAGAAGCAGTGAGACTGAAAAATAGTCAATCAGGGGAATTGACTACTATCCCGGTAAGTGCTTTCTTTGTTGCAATTGGTCATGAACCTAACAGTCTTATTTTTAAAGACTATATTGATATGGATGAGACTGGTTATATTAAAACAATTCCCGGAACAAGCAAAACAAATATTGAAGGTGTATTTGCTGCCGGAGATGTGCAGGATAAAACATACAGGCAAGCCGTTACTGCTGCAGGAAGTGGATGTATGGCCGCATTAGATGCAGAAAGATTTTTAGGGGAAAAGGGATTACATTAAAATTAATAAAATTGTATACCATTCATTTACATCAGTTGTCTTTTTTTTCTTTTCATGGATTACATGAGGAAGAGAAAATTCTAGGCAATTATTTCGAAGTATCATTGGATATAACAATGTTAAATGATATTCTTGTGCAGTCAATTGATGATACAGTAAATTATGCTGAAGTATATGAAATAGTAAAGTATAAAATGAACAAGCCCACACTTTTGCTTGAAGTCCTTGCAGCAGATATGGCAACAGCTATTTATGCTTTTAATAATCGAATAAATAAAATTAGCATCACCATAAAAAAAGTAACACCACCCCTCAAAAATTTTTCCGGACAAGTTGGGGTTACCTTTGAAAAAATATTTGATTGATATAAAAACATTTTTAGAAATTGAATTTTAAAATCTATCATACTAATTTTTTACTGCTATTTTATTTTATTGCTCTATGTTTAGTGTCAAAAGCGCAGGATTTTGATAGCCTATATCAAAAAGGGATACAATTAGAACTTTCCTTAAATGAGAAACTGGCCTTATCTAAATTCAAAGAGGCACAGAAGATACAACCCTTAAATTTACCCTCATTATATAAATGCAGTGAATTGTGTAATCGAATAGGTGCAAGAGAATCTGACCCTGTTATAAAAGAACATTATTTCAATTCAGCGCTTGAATATGCAAAAATTGCGTACGCTCATTTTCCGCAGAGCGATGATGCGAATGTAGCAATGAGTATGGCTTTAGGAAGGATTGCACTTACTAAAAGTGGTCGAGAAAAAATAGTTACTGTAAATGAGATTAAAAGCTATGCTGAAAAAGCGATTAAAATTAATCCTAATAATTTTAAGGCATGGCATATTATAGGCAAATGGCATTATGAAGTTAGTAGCTTAAATTTTATGGAACAGCTAGCGGTTAAGTATTTTTATGGAGGACTGCCAGAATCTTCATTTGAAGAATCTATTAAAGCTTATGAGAATGCTAAATCAATCAATCCAAATTTCTGTCTTAATTATCTTGAATTAGCAAAGGCATATAAAAAGATGAATAACATGGAAAAAGCGATATTCAATTTGAAAAAGATTAGTGCTATTCCAAATTATAATGAGGATGACAACAGAATTAAAAAAGAGGCATTATTATTATTAAAAAAATGGGATTGATTTATATAAGAAGTGTTCCTTTCACTAGATTATTTTTTAAAAATTTATTTATGAATAAAATATTTTTCATTTCTATATTTTCTTTAATCAATTTTACGGATTTTGCTCAAAGTACTAATGTTGTCCCAAGCTCTAATTATGAACCGCATGATTTATTTCAACCTTTACCTTATCCAACAGGCGACTGTATAGGAAGGTCTGCAACTGGGGAACCGAATAGCGGTTATTGGCAGAATAAAGCTAATTATATCATCAATGTAAGACTTGATGAAAAGCAAAAAGAAATCAGTGGAGCTGTAATAATAAATTATAAAAACAACAGCCCTCACACTTTGGATTTCCTCTGGCTTCAATTAGATCAGAATTTATTTAATAAAAACAGCAGAGGACAATTAAGAATGCCTGCAGCAGGAAGAAGCAGGTATGGCGATTCGAATTCAGAATTTGAAGGAGGCTTTCATATTAAATCGGTGAAATTATTGGCGGATAACAGCGATGCTGATTATATCATTGAGGATTCAAGAATGCAGGTCAGGTTGTCAAAACCAATATTGCCAGATGGGGCTTTTTTTTCTTTGAAAATTGAGTATTCGTATACTGTTCCGAGTTATGGTGCCGATCGTTTTGGGATTTTGCCATCAAAGAATGGAGCCATTTTCGCCATTGCACAATGGTATCCAAGAATGTGCGTATTTGATGATGTGAGAGGTTGGAATACAGATCCATATTTGGGGGCAAGTGAATTTTATCTGGAGTATGGCGATTTTGATTTTAGTATTACAGCTCCTGCAAATCACATCGTAGTGGCAAGTGGAGAATTGCAGAATCCTGCACAAGTATTAACTCCAGACCAAATCAAAAGATTGGCTGAAGCAGCGAAGAGCGATAAGACCGTTACGATTAGATCAGAGAGAGAAGTTACAGATCCATCCTCAAGACCAATGCTAGCTAAAGAATTGACCTGGCATTTTAAAATGTCTAATGCCAGAGATGTTTCCTGGGCAAGTTCTGCAGCTTTTATTTGGGATGCTGCAAGAATGAATCTCCCTTCCGGAAAAAAAGCTTTGGCAATGAGTGTGTATCCTTCCGAAAGTAAAGGGAGCGATGCTTGGGGGAGAGCTACGGAATATACAAAAGGAAGTATAGAAAATTATAGTAAAAGATGGTACGAGTATCCTTATCCGGTAGCGGTGAATGTTGCCAGTAATGTTGGAGGTATGGAATATCCAGGAATTGTTTTTTGTGGGTCATTAGCCATGACTGAAGGATTGTTTGGCGTAACGGATCATGAATTTGGTCATACTTGGTTCCCTATGATTGTAGGAAGTAATGAAAGATTGTATGGCTGGATGGATGAAGGGTTTAATACTTTTATTAATTCATTAGCAGATGATGATTTCAATAATGGTGAGTATAAATCTAATCCCCAAAATGGAGAAGCAGCAGCGAGTAGATTTTTTAATCCTAACACAGAAAGTATTTTTAATGCGCCAGATGCATTAAGGGAAGAAAATATTGGGACTGCTTTGTATTACAAGCCGGCTTTTGCGTTAACTATGTTAAGGAATGTTGTACTGGGCGAAAACAGATTTGATTATGCGTTTAAAACTTACATCAATCGTTGGGCATTTAAACACCCAACGCCATGGGATTTCTTCAAAACTATGGAGAATGCCTCAGGAGAAGATTTGGGATGGTTTTGGAAATCCTGGTTCCTTAAAAATTACAAGTTAGATCAGGCTATTCTTTCGGTTGATAATAAAGATCCCTTAGGGCCACTAGTAACTTTAATAAATTTAGAACAAATGGCCATGCCTGTTGTATTGAATTATGAAACACAGTCGGGAAAAAAAGGAACATTGAAGTTGCCTGTAGAAATATGGAATAATAGAATAGAATTTGATGCCCGTATTCCTGTAAAAGAGCCACTGGTTTCTGTTGAAATTGATTCCGATAAAGTGTTGCCTGATGTAGATTTTAAAAATAATAGTTGGATAGTGAAATAATTTTCGAAACGAAAGCTTAAGCTGTTTTAGAAGTTACGTCGCTGCGCTTGTTTAATCATTTAACTCTACTAAACAATTTTCAACTAGCCTTCAACCCTTCATCTAATCAACCATTCAACTAATTAACCAATCAACCATTCAATAACATCCAACCAACCAATCACCCTTTTCTCCATTTCTCTGATTTCATATAAAAATATGCCATACTTAATATCGTTGTCCAATAGATGAATTCATTACTCCAGGCCATTGCGAGTGAAACGTAATGATATTTCATAAAATACCAAGTGTAGATCAGATAGAGAAGAATAGCTGAAATTTCTATCAATAAGTTTATTTTAGTTTTACCCGTACCCGTTAATCCATTAAGCCAAATATTAGCAACGCTCATTAGGATCATTCCTAATGATACGATCCTGATTACAGGAATACCTTCTTCCAGAAAAGTTTCATTTTGACCAAATAATTTAAAGAAATGAATAGGAAAAAGGTTTAAAATTAAAATGATAATGAAGCACAAGCTTAAACTCCAGTAGCTTATTTTTTTTATTATAGGGATAACCATGTCTTCTCTTTTTTGTCCAATCAAATTCGATACCATGGTATTGCTAGTCCCTGCAAATGCCCAAATAAAAACACCTGCCAATCCAAATACATTTCTCATGGTATTGCTGATGGCTTTTGCCATAGGACCTTTTGTTTCTATTAAAAGAAAAAATACTAGCCATGTCGCCAAACTGAGAATAAATTGTAAAATAAGTGGCAAAGCTACTTTTAGAATTTGTTTACTAATGACAACATCTTTGGCAAAAGATGAGAGCAAGTTGAATTTCTTTTTTAATCCTGAATAAACGATGACTACAAATACAACAATCATTCCAATACATTCTGACAATACAGATGCTACAGCTGCTCCATTAAATCCCATTGTTGGCAAACCGAATTTCCCAAAAATGAGAAGATAATCGAAAAAGACATTGCATAAAGCCTCGCAAGCAAAACCAATTAATAAATAGCGGCTGTTTAATGAAGCTATTAAAAAGGCATTTCCCATTTGAAATAAATATAGAAAGGGGAGTCCCATTATTCTTATTTTTAAAAAACTCATTTCAGCAGGGTAGGATGTGGGGTTGGCCACTTCTTTAAGAATCAAGGGAGCTACCAACCAGGTGAAAAGAATAAAAACTACTGAAAGTTGAATGCTGATTCTTATCCCTTGTGCCAATACTGTTTTGAAGGCTTCAGGCTTGCCACTTCCTGCATATCCGGAAAATACGGATTGCATAGAACTGTTTAGCCCATGACCAGCAACAGCAAAAATGAGGTAGAAAACACCTGTAATGCCCGCATTGCCAAGGGCTTCATGGCTGAGGTGCCCCAGAAATATGCTATTTACCAGCATATTTAATTGTGGAATTAATATTGCTAAGGTTATAGGAAGCGCAATCGACAATATTTGTTTATTGTCAACATGCACTCTTAAGTCATTTATTGTTTCATTTCTTTCCATAAAGTCAGCAAAAATATTGTTATTTTGCTAGCTCAAATTATATAATTGAAATCAGCTATTCATATACCGTTTAAATCTTCCGCTAAATCTCTTGTCGATTTGCTCATTGAGGTCGGAGATTTTGGAATTACTTTATTATGGACATCAAATCAATTGGAATCAATTGATGGTTTTGCGGTGTATGTTTTTGACGAAAATGACAACCAAGCAGAAAGTATAGAAAGCATTTTAAATTCCAATCAAATTAAGGGGGGGGATTTCAAGTCGGTTAAAATCCGGTACAATTATTCAGCTTCTTTATTGGTTCCTGAAAAGTATTTTCAATCATCCTTAAATGAAGGGATGTTATCCTTACTGTATGGAAAAAATGATGAAGTAGAAATTAAAAATGATTTTGTAGCATTAAACAATATTCATAATATTTATCGTGTGCCAAAGTCAATAAGTCAATTATTGGCAACAACATTTTCTACATCAACTTCTTTGCATTCAACTTCTTTACAAATTAATTATAAGAAAGAAGACAGCTCACTTTATTGTATTGTTTTTCATGAGTCTATAAAAGTTATCCTTTATCACGAAGGGAAATTGCAAATGGTTCAGCAATTTAAATATCAAGTTCCAAATGATGTGGTGTATCATCTGTTGAATGTTTGTCAGCAACACCAGCTCAATCCTTCTATAGTTTCATTTAGGCTTTCCGGAATGATTGTAAAAGAATCCAATTTATTTGAAGCCTTGTACAATTGTTTTTTGGATATCAGTTTTATGGATACAAAAGAGCATCAGTTTGCTTCTCATGAATTACCTTCTCATTTCTTCAGTCACTTAATTGAATTAGCAACATGCGAATTATAAGTGGAATACATGGAGGGAGAAGAATTTCGCCTCCTTCAAAAATGCCCAATACAAGGCCTACGACTGATATTGCAAAAGAAGGCCTTTTTAATATCATTGAAAATAATATTGACATTACAACTATTGAATCGCTGGATTTATTTGGTGGTACGGGCTGTATCAGTTACGAATTGGCAAGCAGGGGCGCAGCACATCTTACCATAGTAGAAAAAGATCCGAAGATGTTTGAGTTTATAAAGAATACCGCAAAGGCTTTGAGTTTTGATCATATTGCAGTGGTCAAACAAGATGTATTTTCTTTTATCAATTCCTGTAGCTATCAATATGATTTTATTTTTGCAGGGCCACCTTATGCATTAGCTTCGATTGATGAAATACCAAGACTTATTTTTCAGAAGGGGTTATTGAAAAAAGGAGGATGGTTCGTTTTGGAGCATACGCCAAGAAATGATTACAAAAAATTTGACCATTACAAAACAGAAAGAAATTATGGAACAACCATTTTTTCGATCTTTACACAAGAATAAATTTTACAGCATTGTTAAAAAGTTTCAGATATCTTTTCATTCCTTTTGCCCTTGTTTATGGTGTTATCATAAGGCTAAGGAATCTGCTTTTCGATTTTAATATTATTAAGTCGGCCAGTTTTAATTTTCCAATAATTTGTATTGGGAATTTAGCTGTTGGTGGCACAGGGAAAACGCCAATGACAGAGTATATTATAGAAGAATTAAAAAATGAGTACAAGATTGCTACTCTCAGTAGAGGTTATAAAAGAAAGACAAAAGGATTTGCCGTTGCGAATAATACTACCACAGCATTGGAGATAGGAGATGAACCGATGCAGTTTCATCGTAAATTTCCTGAAGTTGTTGTTGCTGTTGGGGAAGAAAGGGTAGTTGCCATTCCTCAGATATTATTTCAATATCCAAATACGGAAGCAATTGTATTGGATGATGCCTTTCAACACAGGAGCGTAAAATCAGGGTTAAATATTCTACTCACGGATTATAATAATTTGTACACAAGAGATTTAATGTTTCCTGCCGGAGACTTGAGAGATATTAAATCAAGTCAAAAAAGAGCAGATATAATTGTTGTTACAAAATGCAAGACTAATCTTGATGATTTTGAAAAAGCTGCATTAATAAAAGAAATAAATCCATTGTCACATCAGAAGGTTTTCTTTACAAAAATGGTGTATTCCAGACCGTATCATCTTTTTAATCATGTTGAAATAAATATAGAACCGAAAAATCACATTTTACTTTTGTGTGGTATTGCTAATCCTAAACCGATAAAGAAATACTTGAGTGCAAATGTTCATTCTTATGATATGATCAAATTTCCTGATCATCATATTTTTACAACAGATGATCTTTTGGAAATCAAGGCCCAGTTTGGTAAAATTCTTTCTAGCAATAAAATAATACTTACAACAGAAAAAGATGCCGTAAGACTAGAGAAATTTCAAAATGAATTGCAGTATTTCCCCATTTTTGTTTTGCCTGTTAAGCATGAATTTTTGTTTAATGAAAATCTTGAATTCGATAATTCTTTACGAACATTTATAGATTCCTTTAAAAAGAGTACAACGATTTCACAGTCACTTAACAATTAATTAAGAAGCTTGTCAAATAAATCCAACATCTTGCAGACTTTAAAAATTTAAAAATGAAAAACGTCCTATTTTTGATAAGTTTAATATTTGCAGGTGTGTTAAATGGGTGGGCTCAGGAGTCAGTTTCATTAACAGGTATAATCAAATCAATAGACGGGAACCCTTTGTCCAATGCAACTGTTATTTTATATGATCTTTCCAATCATGACAGTTTAAAAACTTCTTCTAAAGAAAACGGATTGTACAGATTTTTAAATGTAAAATCAGATAAGTTTTCTATTTTGGTTTCTTTTATTGGGTTTGATAATTTTTCAAAGACTTATGATTTTTCATCAAAATCAGGAAGTATATCCGTTGAAGATATTTTTTTGAACCCTGGTAGTAACATGCTTGGAAATATTACACTTGAATCGCAGAAAGTTCAGATCAAGGAGGATACGGTTTCCTATATTATTGACAGTACGATGTATAGAAAGAATGATAATGTCGAAGCATTGTTGAAAAATTTGCCAGGTGTACAAGTAGACAAAGATGGTACAGTAACGGCACAAGGGAAACAAGTAACCAAAGTAAAAGTAAATGGCAAAGAATTTTTTAATGGAGACGTAACCACTGCTTCAAGAGAGTTAAATGCAGATATGGTTGATAAGGTTCAAATTATAGATGATTATGGCGATCAAGCAGCCTTCACGGGAATAAAAGATGGAGATCCTTCCAAAACACTTAATATTCAACTGAAGAAAGATAAAAATAAAGGTTATTTTGGAAATGGCACAGCTGGAGCAGGTACAGCTAGCCGTTATCTTGGGTCGCTTTCATTGAATAGATTTAATGATGACCAACAAATCTCATTGATAAGTAATATAAACAATACCAATGCCAGTCAATTTAATTTCGGTTCTATGGGAGGGGTTGTTGGTAATTTGATGGGCAGTATGAGTCGATCAATGGGGATTGGGAGTGGCGGAAGTGGAGTGGGGGCTGCAATTGGTAATTTAGGCAATAATGATGGGATTAATACAACAAAATCTATTGGATTAAATTACAGAGATAATTTTGGTCCTAATTTAGAGGTGTATGGTAGTTATAGTTTTTCAAATAAAGGAACACTGTCTTTAAAAAATTCTACCCAGCAAAATATTTATCAGGATAAAACTACTTCCTATATTCAGCAATCAAATAATTTTTCTTTGGTTGACAACCATCGTGTATCCTTCAATCTAGAATATAAAATGGATTCTATGAATTATTTCAAATTGAATCCTAGTATTACTTATAATAAAACCAGTACAGACTATATTTCAGACTTTGTATCCAATGCAGATAGCTACAAAAATTCTGAAGGAAATATGAATGATCAAAGTATATCCAATAGTCCTAATCTTAAGGGGAGTTTATTATTTAATCATCGGTTTAAAAAAAGAGGCAGAACCATGTCTGTTAATCTTAATGCTGGATTATCTAGAAATGAATCCGATGAAGACTATGACAACTTTATAAAAATGTATTTTCCCAATGGATCGCTTGATACGTTGCAGCAATTACAGCAAATTACGCAGGATAATAAAAACAAAAATTATGGAGGAAAAATATCCTATACAGAACCTTTATCTAGAAAAAGAAATTTAGAATTTAACTATTCTTATAATTATCAATACATAGATAATGACAGAAGTGCTTACAATATTAATCAAGCGGATGGGCATTCTAAATTTGATACAGCATTAAGTAATATTTACAACAGTACATACAAAACAAATCGTATTGGTTTGAATTTGCGTACTACACAAAAAAAATATAATTATACCATTGGGCTTTCAGCTCAACCTGCTATTATTGAAACCAAATCAATTACTGGAAAATCAGCGTATATTAGTCATCTCGTAAATTTTTATCCTGTAATTCGACTTGCTTATAACTTTTCAAAAAGTCGCTCATTGAACATGAATTACAATGGTAGCTCTAACCAGCCAAGTAATGCGCAGTTGCAGCCTGTTGCAGATAAATCTAACCCTCAATTTATTTCTATTGGGAATCCTGATTTAAAACCTGAGTTTACTAATACCTTCAGTATGCGGTATAATAATTTTGATTTCATTTCTGGTAATGTTTTTTTTGGAAATATCAGTGCCTCTTTTGTCCAGAATAAAATTGCAAATAGTACAAAGCTATTAAGAGGGGGTGTTCAGGAAACCAAATATGAAAATACAAATGGCTATTACAATCTATTTGGATTTTATAATATCTCAAGACCGATTAAAAATAGAAAATATGTATTTAATTTCGGCGGCAATCTTGGTTTTAACAATAACGTTTCACTTTTAAGAGACAGCTTTGATATCAGTAATAAAAATATTGGAAAGAATTGGGTTGTTGGGCAACGCTTCTCTACTGATATAAAAATAAAAAAATCGATGGAGACTACCATTGCTGCTAACTATTCTATAAATAACAATAGTTATACCTTACAATCAGAGTTGAATTCAAATACAGTTGCCTGGACGCTGTCTAATAACTCCAGATTTTTTCTGCCAAAAGATTTTATTTTAAGTTATGATCTAGATAAAACAATAAATTCTGGGTTAGCTGAAAATGTTAATTCCAATCCATTAATTATAAATGCCACTTTAGAAAAACAGTTTTTATCGAAAAAGAATCTTTCTATTAAACTTCAGGTTTTTGATTTATTGAATGAGAATATAGGTTTAAGCAGGTCAGTTACGGGTACAGGATTTACAGATACACGTACAAACAGATTAGGTAGATATGTTATGATTAGCCTGGTATTTAGACTTAATAAATTTTTTGGCGACCAGAAGGGAGGAGGAATGATGGGAATGCCAATGGGAGAGGGGATGCATATGATGAGAGGGAATGGTTTTTAAACGAGGGTTTTTTACTAATTCTACTTCTAATGTTTTTGTGATTTTTACTATTATATTCAACATTAATTTCAATTTTAAAAAAAACGCGTATGAATAAGAACCTCATTTTGATTAGTGCTTTTTTATTAATCGCTGCTATGTCTTGCAAAAAGAATGATTCAGCAGGATCAACGCCTTCAACAGCAAGTGTTTCATCCTTGTCATGTAGTGGAGTCGTGTTTAATAATGAGGCGTATATGAACTCGCCATTTTCTGCAACAGCGTCTGTCCCTTATACAGGGGGAAATGGAGTGTCCTATTCAAATGGTGATTCAATTCGATCAACAGGAGTTACTGGATTAACAGCGGTATTGCAGATGGGGGCATTACAAAATGGAAATGGAAGCCTAACGTATTTGGTTATTGGAATACCAATTGGAACACCTGCAATGGATTCTATTGCAAATTTCCCTATAAGTTTTGGCGGTCGGGTATGTAATTTACAATTAATAGTTAAGCCACCAGTTAATGGAGGTGGAGGGGGAGCACCTCCTTCAATAACAGCTTTAAATTGCAGTGCTGTTTCCTTTTCAGTATCAACTGCAACAGTAAATACTGCGTATACTGCGACAGCTACTATTCCATATGAGGGAGGTAACGGAGCTCCTTACACGATAGGTTCTGCAATATCTTCAACGGGTGTGTTGGGATTAAGCGCAGTACTTCAAGCAGGTACACTTGCAAATGGTAATGGTAATTTTTTATGTTTGGTTTCAGGTACACCAACATCTACTGGTACGGCTATTTTTCCAGTAAGTGTGGGTGGGCAGTTATGTAATATTAGTTTAGTTGTTAACGCAGTTAATCCTGCTACTCCTTCTGTAACAACATTGGGTTGTATTTCTGCTTCATATTCAGTTTCTACAGCAACAGCAAATACTGCATATACTGCAATTGCTACTATTCCTTATGCAGGAGGTAACGGAGCTGCTTATGTGAATGGAACTGCTATATCTTCAACTGGTGTTACGGGATTGAGTGCTGTGCTTCAAGGAGGGACACTTGCTAATGGCAATGGTAATTTATCATATTCGATTTCAGGTACGCCAACATCAACAGGGACAGCTACGTTTCCAATAAGTTTTGGTGGTCAGTCATGTAGTATTAGTTTAACTGTAAATACTGGTGCGACTTCTAACAGAACAGTTTACGATTCTATTTATGGGGCTTATAGTATTACTTACACTTCTACCACCGTTACGATAAAATCATATGATCAGCCTAATCGTAAAAGTGTTTATTGGCCTACTAATAATGTACTTTATGAGGCCTTCTCTGGTCCAACTTTTCATGATAGCTCTTTTATAAAAGCTCCAGGAACTATTGGTGTCCAAAATATAACATTGACCTTCCCTCTAAATCCAGTTATGGCATCTACTCATGCTGCTACACCAATGGGTGTTATCGGAATTGGGTTAGATGGGGTGCCATTTTTTAACCAATATGCAGCAGGAGGAGTTGTTTTAGGTGGCGAGATTCATGGTTTTGATCAATACTGGGGGCATCCTCAAATGTCGAATATGTATCATTATCACGTAGAACCTAAATATCTTACAACGGTTCATGCCACCAAGCATTCATTGATGGGTTTTCTATTGGATGGCTTCCCTGTATATGGTCCTGAAGAAGTAGGAGGGTCAACTCCAACCGGTTTGGATGTTTATCATGGTCATACACATGCCACCACAGAGTATCCTGGAGGGATTTATCATTATCATTTTACAAACGACTCGCCTTATTTAAATGGCAATGGTTTTTATGGTACAAAAGGTACGGTAACCCAATAGTTTTTTGCAGATGAATAATCGTATAAAATCAATGAAGGATGCATTTTTTTTGTTTAGTATTGGTATGACACTTTCTTTTGCATCATCTTGTAATAATACTATTAAGAATGAGGATATAGCTCATGATATCAAACCCATAAAAATAGAAAAAAAAGTCCCACTTGTATATATAAATTCAACGGACAATCGATTTTCTAACCACCAGGATACTGTTTATTATGGGGACTCTTTTTTTACAGGCTATCGATATGGCTTATACGAAACCAGAGATACCTCATTCATTCAGTCTTATTTTAATGGGGTAGAGGAAGGATTCCAACGGAAATGGCATTCAAACAAACAGTTATCTGAAGAAAGGTTTTACATTAATGGTAAAAAAGAAGGTCTGCACAGAGGCTGGTGGCCTAATGGTAAATTAAAATTTTATTTTACGGTGTATAATGATAAATATGAAGGAGAGTTTAAAGAATGGATCGACAATGGATTGTTGGTGAAATATTTTCATTATGAAGATGGGAATGAAATGGGCAGTCAAAGATTATGGTGGGGAGATGGAACAGTGAGAGCAAATTATGTAATTAAAAATGGCAGAAAATACGGACTATTAGGTCTAAAAACTTGTATTAATCCTTATGATTCAATTATTAAAAAATAGGAGCTTTGTTTTTTTGTTAACAACTATACTTGTTGCATGTAATCATAAGCCCAATATGGGTTCTATGCCATTTATCAATAAGCCAGATTTTACTCCGGAGTGGATTGATAAAGACAATCCTTTATTTGACAGCATTCATCAAATTCCTGCATTTTCATTTACAGATCAAGATGGGAAATCAGTTACAGAAAAAACGGTGGAAGATAAAATTTATGTAGCTAATTTTATTTTTACAAAATGTGCAAGTATTTGTCCAAAGATGACAGCTAATATGAGTATTTTGCAAGAGGCATTTAAAAACGACAATGATGTTTTATTCCTTTCGCATTCTGTTACACCTGGTATGGACAGCGTCCTAGTATTAAAAAAGTATGCCAAGGCGAAAGGAGTGATAAGTGGAAAATGGTATCTGTTGACCGGCAATCAAAATGATATTTATCGGTTGGCCAAAAGAGAGTATTACGCTGGAGATACTATAGGATATTACCAAACAGGTAATGAGTTTTTACACACCGAAAATTTCATTTTACTAGATAAGCACAGACGAATTCGTGGTGTTTATAATGGAACATTGCAACTTGAAATGGAAAGGCTTATTGAGGATATCAATATGCTAAAAGAAGAGGATTGATGCTCTATAATAATTCCTTAAAAGTCATTTACCTCGCAATTGCAATTTTTACTTTTTTATTCTTTATTTTTTCATCTTTCACAGATTCAATTACTTGTCCGATTTTTGATTTCCTAACAGCTACAAATGCAGAGAAGTCTTTTACATCTATTAATCCTATTTCATCCTTTTTTAAGTTACCTTTTTGCATTAAAAAGCCAACGATGTCAATTTTATTGATTTTATCCTTTTTGCCTGCAGCAATAAACAACGTACTCCATTTTGGTTTTTCAGGTAATTCGTATTGGGTTGGCAAAGCCATTACAACAGAGCTTCCTGCAATATAGTCTGGCATTTCTTCTTCAGGGCCAAAAATTACAAAAACGGAACCTGTGGCATCCATTCTTGCAGTTCTGCCATTTCTGTGGGTGAAGGCATCTTCAGTTAGCGGCAAGTGATAATGGACAACACTTCTGACATTCTCAATATCTAATCCTCTACTAGCTAAATCTGTCGTAATCAATACGTTAGAAGTTTTATTTCTAAATTTACATAAGGCTGTTTCTCGATCTTGCTGCTCCATTCCACCATGATAAAAAACATTCAAAATCCCTTTTTCTAAAAGTAGATTATGTGTTCGCTCTACTGCATCTCTGTGGTTACAAAATACAATAGTAGAAGTGTCTTTTAAAGAGCAGATCAAAATAAATAAGGTATCAATTTTGTCATTTTCAGGAGAATGTAACCGTTTGATACTCAATTTTATAGCATCTATATTCTCATCGGTCAGAAAATTAAGCGTATGAACGGCGTTCATTTTAACAAAAGCTGGAATTTCTACAGCATGGGTTGCAGAAGTAAGGATTTTATGTTTTACTGATGGTAATTGAGAAAGAATATATTCCATTTCTTCCTGAAAGCCAAGTTCAAGAATTTTATCAAATTCATCCAGGACTAAAAAGGAGATTTGAGTTGTTTTGATATTCCCGCGTCTTAAATGATCAGCCATCCGTCCAGCAGTAGCAATAACAATAGTTGGGGCCTGAATCAAATTGTTTTCTTCGATTTCACGTTTATGTCCGCCATAGCAGCATGATATTTTGCAGCCTGGTTGAATTTGTTTTAGTACAGACTCGATTTGCAAAGCAAGTTCTCTGGACGGAACAAGAATAAGGGCTTGGGTTTGATTAAGATTGTTGAGATCTAGCGAATGGATGAGTGGGATTAAAAAAGCCAAGGTTTTGCCAGTGCCAGTATTCGATAAAAGGACAATTTCTTTATTTTCAATAATGGCATCTTGAGTAGCCAATTGCATTGGGTTCAACGACTTTATTTTCAAGTTATTTAAAATCGTTTCGGTATTCATTAAAATTTCCTTCATGTTGCAAATTTACTTTAATTAAATTCAGTAAAGGGATAATAAAAAAGATAAAGAGTAAAACGTATATTTCGATAATGGCAGAATTGTTTAATTAGGTAGAGAAATGGATTGTAAAGAATAAATAAACTTCAGTGGAAATCTTTGGCTGTTATTTTCGGGTATTCGTAATATTGCAATATTAAACAACGATCAAAAGTAATACAGTACCAGCTCATTATTTTTTTAAAGTCGCTATCTGGCCATTGATCCAGTATCTTTCTGGCTTATAATTAATATTATGTTAAATAGAATAATTTAAATGTTCTGGCATGCTCTATTTCTATAATTAGCTACAGATAATCATTACAGTCTTTTATCTTATATTAGTATAAAGAAAAAGCTACTCAATATTATTGAGTAGCTTTTTCTGGTGAAATTTTTTGAAGAATTTATGCTGTGGGATCTTCTACATCATTATCAGCGGGTTCGATATCGTCGTCTGCTTTTGGATTGATTTCTGTATTGTTTTCAGTATCTGTAATCTCTGCAGAATTTTCTAAAGATTGATCTATTTCCAATTCTTCCTCCATTTCATCCAATTGTGTAATGGCTGCAATTTCGTCGCCATCATCAACTTTTATCAATTTTACGCCTTGTGTAGCTCTGCCTTGTTCGCTAATGCCACTTACAGGCATTCTTATGGTAACGCCACTTACGCAGGTAATCATCAAATCTTCTTTTTCTGTTACAGCTAATAAACCAACTAGTTTTCCTGTTTTTTCTGTAACATTGATTGTTTTTACGCCTTTTCCGCCACGATTGGTTATCCTGTAATTTGCTTCGCCTGTTTCTGGGTCATCAAGGAAAGTTCGTTTGCCGTATCCCTTTTCACTTACCACTAATACCGTTTTTGACTTATCATTTTTATTCACACAAATCATTCCAACTGCTTGATTATTAGTCTCATCTACTTCTATTCCGTATACGCCAATTCCGCCTCGTCCAGTACTTCTTACTGCAGATTCATGAAAACGAATTGCTCTGCCACTTTTAACCGCTAGCATTATTTCACAATTGCCATCCGTAAGTTCTGCAGCTAATAATTGATCTCCTTCCAAAATATTGATTGCATTAATACCAGATTGACGTGGTCTGCTGAAGTCTTTCAGATCAGTTTTTTTGATAATGCCATTCTTGGTGCAAAGGACGATATAGTGATTTTTTACATATTCTTCATCATCAAAATTCTTAACATCTATTATCGCTCTTACTTTATCATCTGGCGGAATTTGAACCATATTCTGAATGGCTCGTCCTTTACTCGTCTTATCTCCTTCTGGAATTTGATATACTTTAAGCCAGAAACAACGGCCTTTTTCAGAGAAGAATAATAAAGTATGATGTGTGGAAGCTACAAACAAATGTTCAATGTAATCTTCTTGTCTCGTGCTGCTTCCCCTTGCCCCACGACCACCTCTTCTTTGCTGGCGGTATTCATTAGCAGAAGTCCGCTTGATGTATCCCAAATGAGAGATTGTTACAACCACATCTTCTTCTTCAATCAAATCAAGCATATCAATTTCGTCATCGGCATAAATGATTTCAGATTTACGCTCATCGCCAAATTTTGCTTTTACTTCTAAAAGCTCAGTTTTGATGATTTCGAATCTTAATCCTTCATTTGCTAAAATCTCTTTTAATCTTTCAATTAAACGCATGATTTCAGCATGCTCTTCACGAATTTTATCGATTTCCATTCCTGTTAAGCGCTGTAAACGCATTTCTAATACAGCTTTCGCTTGAATCTCACTCATTCCGAATACGGTTTGTAAGCCTTCTTGAGCAATATTAGGAGTAGAACTTTCTCTGATTAATTTAATTACTGCATCAAGATTGTCTAATGCAATAATATAGCCTTCCAATATATGCGCTCTTTCTTGTGCTTTACGCAAATCGTATTTAGTTCGCTTAATCACAACTTCATGCCTAAATTCGACAAACTCTGAAATAAGTTGTTTGACATTTAATTGTCTTGGTCTGCCTTTTACTAAGGCTACATTATTGATTCCGTATGAAGTTTGAAGCTCTGAATATTTATAAAGCTGGTTAATGACTACCTGTGCTACAGCATCTTTTTTTAATTCAATTACAATACGAGTCCCTTCTTTATTATTGCTTTCATTATTTACATCACTGATGCCTTCAATTACTTTATCATTAATTAATTCTCCTATCTTTTGTGTTAATGTATCCCTGTTTACTTGATAAGGAATTTCAGTGATAATAATTTTTTCTCTTCCGCGTGAATCTGATTCGATTGTTGTTTTACCTCTTAGAACAACACGGCCACGTCCTGTAAATAATGCAGTTTTAACGCCTTCGTATCCATAAATAATACCTCCAGTTGGAAAATCTGGTGCTTTAACATGCTTGATCAATTCGTCAAGTGTAATATCATTGTCTTCGATATAAGCAATACATCCATCAATAACTTCATTCAAGTTATGAGGCATCATATTTGTTGCCATACCTACTGCAATCCCACTACTTCCATTTAATAGTAATTGAGGAATGCGTGTAGGCAATACCGTTGGTTCCTTTAGTGAATCGTCAAAATTGAATTGGTAGTCTACTGTTTCCTTCTCTAGATCTTCCATCATGGCTTCAGCAAACTTTTCCATTCTAACCTCCGTATAACGCATAGCTGCCGGAGGATCTCCATCCTGGCTTCCGAAATTACCCTGACCATCTATCATCTTATATCGCATAGACCATTCCTGTGCCATACGTACCATCGTGTCATAAATAGAAGCATCTCCATGCGGGTGATATTTACCCATCACTTCTCCTACGATACGTGCAGATTTTTTATAGGCTTTGTTGCTATAATTACCTAATTCGCTCATTCCAAATAAAACTCTGCGATGAACTGGTTTTAATCCATCTCTCACATCAGGTAAAGCCCTTCCGACAATAACGCTCATCGAATAATCGATGTAAGACGTCTTCATTTGTTCTTCAATGTTTACCGGAATTATTTTGCCTCTGTTATTTAGGTTTGATCCTTCGAAATTATCTTGATTTTCCATATGTTTTAATAGTGAGCAAATGTAATGAATCTAAAGTGTTTTTATACTTAAAATAAAGGTTGTTTTAAGATTGTTTTTGCACAAATTCGTGCACATTGTGGACAAGTTATAAAGTTTGAAAAATCGAATCAAAATAAGTGATAAACTTTGGCAAAGTCTATCCAAGATGATATCTTGCTAAGGATTATAAAAAGGGGTGATTTTTACAAAAAAAATCCTTTCAAAAAAATAAAAATGCAAAATAAAAATATCCTGCTCTTTGGTGCAGGAAAGTCAGCTACAGTACTAATCGATTATTTAATTAATGAAGCTGGGCGTAATCATTGGAACGTTATTGTAGCAGATGCAAATCTTGATTTAATAGAGCAAAAGACGAGAAATAGGCCCTTTTCAGAAGGCATTCAGTTAGATATCATGGATGAGGATAAAAGACAAGAATTGATATCCAAAAGTAGTATTGTGATTTCAATGATGCCCCCTGCCCTCCATATTCTTATCGCAAAAGATTGTTTGAAATACGGCAAATCACTGCTTACTGCATCTTATGCAGATGAGGAGATAAAATTATTAGAACAAACAGTTAAAGAAAAAGGCCTTCTTTTTTTATGTGAAATGGGACTCGACCCGGGGATTGATCATATGAGTGCCATGCAATTATTGAATGAGATTAAAAGTAAAGGCGGAGAAATTACCTCTTTTAAAAGTCATTGTGGTGGTTTGGTAGCTCCTGAAAATGATAATAATCCGTGGCATTATAAAATTAGCTGGAATCCTAGGAATGTAGTTCTTGCTGGGAAAGCTGGAGCTATTTATAAATCTGGTGGAAATATTATCGAAGAAAAATATGAACAATTGTTTGATGGAAATCGTACTGTTGTTTTGGAAGCTGAAAATAATGCAAATTTTAGTTATTACCCCAACAGAAACAGTCTCCCGTATATTGAACTTTATGAATTGACAAAGGCGGATACTTTTATTAGAACCACACTCAGGGATGCTGATTTTATGAAGGGATGGAATAATATTATTGAACTTCATTTAACTGATGAAACTCCAGCGTATCAAACTGATGGGCTATCGCTTCAGGATTTTTATAAACAGCATTTTTCTAAAAATGGGTTTAATAAATGGTTGGATGAAAAATTAGAACAGCAGTTTTCCGGAGTAAATGAAAGTATTGAAAACATGACCAAATTAATTGAATCGGCAAATTCAAAAGAAGATCTGGATGCAATAAAATCTGATGCCACAAATATGGTATCAAATAAAATGGTTGAAGCTAATTTGATGTTGAAGCAATTGTTTTTCCTTGGATTAAATGATGCTGAAACGTTTATTGATAAAGGCTTGTGTAGCGCTGCAGATGTGCTTCAATTTGCATTGGAGAAAAAACTGGCGCTTCAAGATGGGGACAAAGACATGATTGTGATGCTTCATGAAATTGAATATTTACTTCATAATAAAAAGTATTTAGTCAAAAGTTCTTTAATGGTAAAAGGAGATGATGAATTGCATACAGCAATGGCAAAAACGGTTGGTCTTCCATTAGGAATTGCTGCAAAAATGATGTTGAATGGAACGATTACATTAACCGGTATTCACATTCCTATTTGTAAAGAAATATATGATCCTGTATTGGAGGAATTGAAAAAGTATGGTGTAGTGTTTAAGGAGACCTTGATTGGTTGATTGGTTGATTGAAAATGGGGAGTAAAGCTAAATAATATATCCATTCATTATAAAACATACATTCATTTTATGTCTTAATATCGTTTTTAAAGTTTGGTCACATGCTATAGCCTTAATTATCTTTATCAATTGGTTTGAGGCAACTCTTATGGCTATTTCATGTAGCATATTTTTAAAATAAACCAAGCTCTAATTCAGTAATTTTCGAATTTGATATTGAACTAGTTAATTAATCAACAAATAAACCAATCAACTAAATACCATGGCATATTGGCTCGTAAAATCAGAACCTTTCAAATACAGCTGGGATCAGTTTGTAAAAGACAAGCAAACCTTTTGGGATGGCGTAAGAAATTATGGCGCGCGAAATAATTTGAAAGCAATGAAAAAAGGTGATGAAGTATTTTTTTATCACAGTAATGAGGGTGTTGAAATTGTCGGTATTGCCAAAGTGGTAAAAGAATTTTATCAAGATCCTACAACTGAAGAAACGGCCTGGGTTGTTGTTGATTTTAAACCTGTAAAAAAGCTAAAGAAATCGGTGCCTCTTTCTCTAATAAAAGCAGAAAAGAAATTGGCAAATATGGATCTGGTAAGGTTAGGAAGATTATCTGTTCAAACCGTAAAGCAGGATGAATGGGAGTTGGTGATGCAAATGGCCGGAGAAAAATAATTTCAATAAATAAAACCTTCATGAGCAAAATGCATATTGTTGTGCTTACAGGAGCAGGTATTTCTGCTGAAAGTGGATTGAAAACATTCAGAGACAGTGATGGATTATGGATGGGACATAACATTGAAGATCTGGCCACTCCCCGAGCGTTTGAAAAAAATCCTCAATTGGTTTTGGATTTCTATAATAGGAGGAGGAAAGAGGTGGCTAATGCTTCTCCCAATACAGCACATTTTGGATTAGCAAAATTGGAAGAACATTATCACGTAACTATTGTAACGCAGAATATTGATGATTTACATGAAAGAGCGGGATCTAAAAACATTCTTCATTTGCATGGAGAAATATTTAAAATGCGAAGTGAAAAAAACGAGTCTTTGATTGCTGAAATTAGAGGAGATATAAAGCTTGGTGATGTTGCAAGAGATGGTGCACAATTACGTCCGCATATAGTTTGGTTTGAAGAACCTGTGCCACTGATAGAAGATGCAGCAGCAATAATGAATACCGCAGATATTTTTATTTTGGTAGGAACTTCTTTACAAGTCTACCCTGCTGCTGGGTTGATTCATTATTTAAAAGATGAAACACCTAAATATGTTATCGATAAGAAAATACCTGTTACAGGCAATCTCAAAAATCTGACGTTAATTGAAAAATCCGCAACTGAAGGGATTGTTGATTTGGTTAGCATGTTGAATGGTTGAATAAGTTCTATTTGTTTAAGAAGTTTCATAGGTTTCATGAGTTGAATAAGTTCATGATTAACCTTTTGAACAATTTGAACCTCTCAACCCTCCCCAACCTTTAATCCTACCACCCCATAGCCAAGACATCTGCTAAGTGAAGCGTTTTCATGTTGATGCTGTTTTTTTTGATGTAGCCATCTATTTGCATCAGGCAACTTAAATCTGTGGAAATAATATATTCGGCACCGGTAGCTAATGCATTTTGTACTTTTTGTTCTGCCATTCCAATAGATATACCTTCAAACTTCACAGAAAAAGTTCCGCCAAAACCACAGCAGGTTTCATTGTCATTCATTTCAATAAGTTCAAGTCCTTTTACATGACGTAATAAATTTCTAGGACCTTCTTTTATTTTACATTCTCTTAAAGCAGCGCAACTATCGTGATAAGTGGCTTTTGTATTCAACACCGCATCAAAGTTTTCAATCTTTAATATTGATGTTAGAAATTCCGAAAATTCGTATACTTTTTTACTTATTTCTTTTGCACTATTTTGGTAGGTTCCGTTTTCAAATAATTTAGGATAATAATTTCTTACAAATCCCACACAACTGGCGCTTGGAGCAACTATATAATCGGATGTATTAAAATCAGAAAGAAATTTTGTCGCTACCGCTCTTGATTCATCACAGAAACCTGCATTGAAAGCAGGCTGACCACAACAAGTTTGATTCGTATTGTAAGTGACTTTACATCCGGCTTTCTCCAGTACTTTTATCATATTGAATCCCGTTTCAGGATATAACTGGTCAACAAAACAAGGGATGAACAACTGTACGTTCACGTTATGATTTTTATTTTTTAAATGACTGGGATAGTGAAATCATTTTCAATGCTGTCCAGGCGGCTTCTTCTCCTTTATGACCATGCTTGCCCCCTATCCTTTCTAATGCCTGTATTTCCTCATCGACAGTAAGGATTCCAAATATTGTAGGTACGGGTAAACTTAGGTTTAATTGCAACACCCCATCGGTGACTAATTTGCAAACGTAATCAAAATGTGGGGTATCACCTTTTAAGACACAACCTAATGCAATAAATGCGATTGCTTTGTGATGAAGGTGATGCGTATCCCAATAATGCTTTATCCCAAATGGGATTTCCACAGCCCCGGGAACATTGATTACTATAAAAGGAATATGATGTTGTTGCAGTATTTTAGCGCAGCCTGATTCCAATTCATCTACAATGGAAGCATTCCATTCAGTTCGTACAATAATAACAAAGGCATCCTTATCTAATTGGATGCCTTTTGTTTGATTCATTTCCGGAGCGTGAAGCGACATATATTTTGTGCTTTTAAAAACAACTTGAAATTATTTAAACTCACCTAAACGAGCCAGACGTTTGTCGATTTCACCATTGCTCGCGCCCATATAATTAGGATAATTGTCTTTTATTTTTTTGTAAGTTTCGATCGCTTCTTCATTCTTGCCGTTTACGTCTGCGTATGTTGCATAGATCATCAATGCATCAGGAGTTATTGCTTCATCCTTTTGATTTACTTCACCTGCCTTTTTGTAATAATTCATGGCTTCAGCAGTATTATTTTTTTCAGCATATGCGTGACCCAACATAAGGTATGCTTTACATTGAACTTGATCAGCGCCATTACCATCGAAATCTTTAAGATATTTTATTGCTTTGTCAAACTCTTTGATATGTAAATAGCAAGCACCTACCATGTAGCGAGCACGATTGGCCGTTAGCGTACCATCAAAATTGTTGATTATTTTTAATAATCCTGTAATGGAATTGCCATCTGTCTGACCACCATTTAAAACTATATTCACAGAGTCTTTGTTAAAGCCACTAGTAGCCATTTTGTCAAATAGACTTTCTGCAAGAAAAACAGTTTCTCCAGCTTTTAATTCCTTAGGTTCTTTGATTAATTTTTGATATCCAATCCAACTTAAAAGCAATACGATGACGCCACCACCTACATAGGTAATAATCTTATTGTTATTAGCCCAAAAACCTTTTGCTTTATCTAACAACTCGTTTGTTTCTGTCATTTTGTTTTTTTTAAACTTGTTATAAACTATTATCCAATACTCTAAAGTTCACTAATCCATTATGAAAGGATAGTCTTCCTGAATATAAACATCTTTTAGTAATTCACTATCATCAGGCCAAGGGCTTTCTTCTGCAAATGTAACAGATTCATCTACTTCCTTTTTTACTCTTTCATTGATAGTTTCAATTTCAGCTTCTGGAACTTTGAATTCATCCTGAAGTACTTTCAATACATGTTCTATAGGATCTTTTTGTTTGTATTCTTCCAATTCCTCTTTTGTTCTGTATTTCTGCGGGTCACTCATACTATGACCTTTATAACGATATGTTTTAATCTCCAAAAGACTCGGTCCACCTTTTTCTCTTGCTCTGTTTACCGCTCTTAGGATTCCGTTATGAACATCTTCAGGACTCATGCCATCAATAGTATCAGCTGGCATTTCATAAGCATCAGCGGTTTTATAGATATCAAGTGTTTTACTTGTTCTTGCAACAGAAGTTCCCATTGCATAATTATTGTTTTCACAAATAAAAATAACTGGTAAATCCCACAACATCGCCATGTTGAATGTTTCATGTAACATTCCTTGACGGGCAGCTCCATCTCCAAAAAAACAAAGCACGACATTTTTTGTGCCGCGATATCTTTCAGCAAATGCCAATCCAGCTCCGGTACCAATTTGAGCACCTACAATTCCATGACCTCCAAAGAAATTCTCTTTGAGTCCGAAAAAGTGCATACTTCCACCCTTTCCTTTACTACAGCCAGTTGCTTTGCCGTACAATTCAGCCATACAGCTTTTTGCACTTACGCCTTTTGCAATAGCCAAGGCATGATCACGATAAGCCGTAATAAATTTATCATCCGAATTTGTTGCAGTCATACATCCAGCAGCTATAGCTTCTTGTCCGATGTACAAATGACAAAATCCACGAATTTTCTGCATACCGTACAATTGCCCAGTTTTTTCTTCAAAACGACGCAATAAGAGCATCAGCTCGTACCAGTATAGATAAGTTTCTTTAGAAAACTTTGTTGCCAATGGTTTATAATTTTAGGTTGCAAATATAAGGAAGAAATAGTGAAAAATACCACTACCCAAACTTCGATTCGCTGCTTTTTTTATTATAAATCATTATTATTCAACTTAATACCCAATTTTTATTCTGTTTTGTATTATAATTTCAAAGTTGTCTTACTATTAAATTTCTCCTTTTTAAGTGATCGAATGATTAATTGTGTATAAATCGTTGAAATTTAAAAGGCTTATCCTCAATACTACATGAAGCATAGTCATCAAAGTGCATTATTTTACAGCTTTTGTAATAAACAGTTATTTAAATACTCCCAAAAAGTAATAACCCGATGATAAATCTTACCTACGACGATATTCAATTAGTTCCGGGCTATTCTGAAATTAGTTCCAGAAAAAATATTGATTTAAAAACAAAAATCACAACCCGCTTTGATTTGCAAATGCCATTGGTTGCTGCTCCAATGGGAACAGTTTGTGATTTTGCAATGGCTAATGAAATGCGAAAAATGGGCGGTGTCGGATGTTTGCATCGTTTTATGTCGATTGGTGAACAGGAATCCGTGATCAAAAAATTAGTCGCTTCAAGAACTGAAGATCATATCAATATGCCTATCATGGCTGCAGTTGGGGCTAATGGTGATTTCTTTGAAAGAGCACAGGCTTTGATTCAGTCAGGTGCTGAAATTGTTCTGATTGATGTTGCTCATGGTCATCATAAAAATGTTAAAGATGCAATTGAAAAAATAAAAACAATTAAATCAAGTGTTGATGTAATCGCTGGAAATATTGCAACAGCAAAAGCTGCAATTGATTTACAGAATTGGGGTGCAGATGCGCTCAGAGTTGGTGTTGGTGGAGGAAGTTTATGTACTACAAGAATTAAAACAGGTTTTGGTGTGCCAAATGTTACTTGTTTGACAGAAATATTAAAAGTAGCGAACGTGCCAGTGATTGCCGACGGCGGCATACGTACAAGTGGAGATATTTCAAAAGCATTGGCATTAGGTGCATCAACGGTAATGTTAGGATCATTACTCGCAGGAACTGAAGAAGCACCGGGGTTACTGATTCAAAAAAATAACGGCTTATACAAAAAATACAGCGGCGCGGCTTCTTTTGATACGAAAGTTACTTATGGTCAGGAAATCAGAAATATCGAAGGGGAAAGTACAATCATATCTTATAAAGGCAAACTAGATATGGTAGTCTCTTCTTTGTTGGATGGCGTAAAATCAGCTCTCTCCTATGCTGGTGCCAATAATCTTAAAGAGTTCAGGCCTGAGTATATTCAAATCACCAATTCGGGAATCAATGAAGCAAAACCACATTTGATCTAAATTATTTTAAAACAGAAACATCAACACTTATTGTTTTCGTATTTGCTGATGTGAATCGTATATTGTAAATCAAATGCTTTTTCTTCAAAAAATAATTATCACCCACTTTAAAAATTACGAGATCAGCTCTTTTGATTTTTCTTCCAGAGTTGTTGGGATATGTGGAAGAAATGGAATTGGCAAAACTAATCTCCTTGATGCCATACATTATTGTTCCTTTACAAAAAGTTATTTTTCCGGAACTGATTTAGTTAATACCGGAACTAATAAAGAAGGGTTTCGTTTGCAAGCGGAATTCAAACAAAATGACTTCACTCAACAAGTCGTTTGTATATATAAAATTAATGGTAAGAAAGATTTTTTTTTGGATGAAGTGCCTTATGAAAAATTATCTCATCATATCGGACTCCTTCCGTGTGTGATGATTGCACCTGATGATATAGATATTATTAATGGAGGAAGTGAATTGAGAAGAAAGTTTTTAGATACTTTGCTGAGCCAGCTGGATAAGGAATATCTACAGCACCTGATTGTTTACAATAAAGTTTTACTGCAACGAAATAGTTTTTTAAAACAAGCTGCTGAGAAAGGAAATTTAGATAAGGCTTTACTTGAAATATTTGATGAGCAACTCTCGAAACCTGCGGCATTCATTTATAAAAAACGTGTCGAATATACCACACAGTTATTGGAATTGGTTGACCAGTTTTACAAACAAATCTCACAAAATGAGGAGCAATTGAACATAAAATATGTGAGTCAATTACATGAAGATAAAATGGAATCGTTGTTGTTGAAAAGTAGAGAAAAAGATCGTATCCTAAATCGAACCAATGTGGGCATTCATAAGGATGATGTAGTGATTGAATTTGAGGAGTATCTTTTTAAAAACATTGCTTCACAAGGTCAGAAAAAAAGTTTATTGTTTGCGCTTAAACTTGCAGAATATGAAATGATAAAATCATCAAAAGGTTTTTATCCTATTTTAATGCTTGATGATGTATTCGAAAAGCTGGATCGCAATCGTATGGACAATTTATTGGATTGGGTTTGTGTGAAAAATAATGGACAAGTTTTTATTACAGATACGCATAAAGAAAGAATTGAAGATACTTTTGTCCGATTAGGAATTGAAGGGCAGGTTGTTGAGTTGGAGGGTTGAATAGATAATCAGTTGAATGGTTGATTTGGCAATTCTTATTTGTTTTGTGATCCTTTGTCACTACTTCGTGACTTTGCGCTTGTGGCATATATTATTTTACCGCTGAGAAATAAGAACGCAGAGATTCGCATAATTGTTGATTTGGATACTTTTCCTGTCCAAAATCCATTAAAATTTTTAAACTATCTTTATACTCCATGGCAGAATTATCAATACAAGAAGCAATGCAGCAATTTTTGAAACACAGCCGTTTAAAATATGGTATTCAGGCTGTTCAAATTGAAGAAGTGTGGGCTGAAATAATGGGTGCAACTATTGCTAAATATACCGATAGTATTAAAATTACCGGAACTACCCTATTTATATCTTCAACTGTTGCACCTTTGAAAAACGAATTGTTGTATCAAAAGGAAACCATTATACAAAGAGTGAATGAGGCACTTGGAGAAAAAGTAATTAAAGAAGTGGTGATTCTTTAATCTTTATTTTAATTTTTTGTAAACACTCCCACCCTTGTTGAAATATTTCTCAATATTTTTTTCAACTTTCGCATTTTTTTCTACTACAGGTGCATGATGCGGCTTTATTCTTGCATCAATAACAAGCGGTCCATTGCAACCCCAATGTTTGTTTTTGATAAATGAGCTTATTCCATGAATATCATGAGAAGGATTACATCGTGTAAAAGTTGCCCACAAGAAATTATTGAAATCTGCCGCAAAAAAAGCTGCATCATCACAAATAATAATCATCGCTATTTCATCAGGAAGATGGTCATTTGAATGCCATTCATTTTCAATGCCTTTTAATTGTTCATTTAATACAGCCATTTCTTTTTGTGCATTTTCATAATTGGTAAATGCATTTGTTTGAATGGCTACTATTCCCGGAATAACCATTTTGCAGGAGTCAAATCCTGCAACTGATTTTAATCTTTCATGCGGTTCTTTAGCAAGTGTTCTTATGGGTTGGCCATTAGCTGCTAAAACGACTTTACTTCCTGTATTTAAACCTTCTCCGGAATAGTCTAATGTGTCAATAGTAGTATTGGTATAAAAATGAACGTCTCTGTTTAAATGGATTCTTTCTAAAATAAATTGAAAGTATGCAGGGATATTTTTAGTATGCAGCTTATTACTGTCGTCTGAAGTAATGAATAAAAATTTAGCCAAACTTAATTGTCCTGTTCCCAGCATATGGTTCGCAATGGTAAGTATTTCTGCCGGTTGTTTTGTAATGGCATAAGGAGTATACCGCTCACTTCCAATTGCTAACAATAAGGGATGTACGCCAGTTGCATCAACGGCATGTAATTCTTTTAATCCGGGTATCTCCTGCTGAATGGCAGATCCTGTCATGGAGTGAATTAATTGTCCGAAGCTGGTATCTTCTTGTGGTGGTCTTCCCACAACAGTGAATGGCCAGATTGCATTTTTTTTGGCAAATACTTTATGCACTTTCATTAAAGGGAAGTCGTGTTGCAAACTGTAATAGCCCAGATGATCACCGAAAGGACCTTCTGGTTTATTTTCTCCCGGCATGACTTCTCCTGTGATGACAAAGTCCGCATCAGTGCTGATACAATATCCATCGATGTATTGATATCGAAATCTTCTTCCTCCCAATACGCCAGCAAAAGTCATTTCGCTCATGCCTTCTGGAAGTGGCATTACTGCAGCAACGGAATGCGCTGGTGGACCTCCAACAAATATGCTCACTTTTAGAGGCATTCCTTTTTTATTGGCTTTCGTTTGGTGTACTCCTATTCCTCTGTGTAATTGATAATGTAATCCAATTTCTTCATTCAATATATAATCATTGCCACTGAGTTGGATTCTGTACATACCCAAATTCGCGTGCATGATACCGGGTTGGTCTGTATCTTCTGTATACACCTGAGGAAGTGTTACAAAGGCACCACCATCCATTGGCCAATGCTGAATTAAGGGTAAATCGCTAATCTTAATTTCATCGAAAAGAGAGTTGGTATGGCTGCTGTTTTTTTTAGGTAATGCTTTTAATGCTGCAAGTCCTAAAGAAAAATTGGTAAGCGGATGTTTGATCGCTTTAATAGGATCCTTCTTTAATTCGATGAGCTGTTCAACTTTTTGTATAGTGTCTTTGAAAATAAATCTGCTTCGGTCTAATGTGCCAAAAATATTTGATACAGTTCTGTAACTGGAACCTTTAACTTTTTCAAAAAGTATCGCTGGCCCCTGTGCTTCATGAACGCGTAAATGTATGGCAGCCATTTCAAGATAAGGGTCAACTTCTTCTTTGATTCTTATTAATTGGCCGTTTTTTTCCAAATCGAGTAAACAAGCTTCAAGTGAAATATAAGCCATTGCGATTTTTAAAGTAAAATTAAGTTAGAATTGCTAATACTAGAGGTACATTTCTTTTTGTTTTCAGGTTATCAAAAAGAAATGGCAATCTTTCAAAAGATTGCCATTTCTTACTTTCTGTGCACTTAACTTCCGTCAGTGCGGAGGGAATAGCGCATTTAATAATAAGTTTAAATAGCCACCCTATGATTTCAAGTCAAACGGACTAATAATTTTGATTATACCATTTTCACTAACAACCATTTGCTGACCTAATGCTTTTTTCTTCAGTATTAATTTTTCAGAAGAAATCTTCATGGCATTTTTAATTTTTTCTTTGAGAATTTCTTTCTCTTTATTGCTCATTGGATATAGCTTTTATTGTTTGAAATTTCACCAATTGATGTATTTGAAATTCGCTATTCAATTCTTTTTCTGCTACTAGCTGGGCATTGGCATTAGAATTATCATAAATCAAAAGATAATCAACCTGTTTTTCATACAAATGAAAAAGATTTTTTATGCCATTTTTATATCTTCTTTCTATCACTACCTCTTCTATATTATGTCCACCTTCAGAAACTCTTTTCAATACCCTATCCTTTGCTAATTCAACTGATTCTAACCAAAAGAAAATCAAAGTTACATAATATCCCCTTTCCTTTGCATAAATGATTGTTTGGATAAATGACTTAGATGATAAAGTTGTTTCAAATGAAAAATCTTGACCTGAATTCATCAACTCGTCTATTCTTTTTAGCATTAGTCTGCCAGCCTCAATAGATACTTTTTCTGGTTGAAATGGTGAAATTCCTCTTGCAATCTCATCCGCATTTACAAATTCCTTACACTGAAGCAAATCAGGAAGTATATTAAAAGACGCTGTTGTTTTGCCTGCTCCATTACAACCACTTATAATATAAAGCTTCTTTTCGGACATATCCAAAGTTAAGTATACTTTTTACTAGATGAATACTTTTAAAATAAATCAAAATCATCATAGTAAAAGTATGTTAATCCCTTTTTAATACAAAAAGAGGCTGCCCTTTTGAGACAGCCTCTTTACTTTTTTTGTTATTTTATAAAACAACTATTGTCTTTTAAAATAACAGCGTGCCCAGAACAGGAATCGAACCTGCACTACCTTGCGATAACCAGATTTTGAGTCTAGCGCGTCTACCAATTCCGCCATCTGGGCAATAAAATTAGAGGGATGCGAAAATACATTAATCAGCCAATCTATCCAAAATACGCTCTAAATATTTTTTCTTATAATAATATACTTTCATTTTTAAGAATTCTTGTTCTGAGAAATTGCTGCTGTAGTTTTCAACATATTCTTTAATCTCAGTATAAAAAGCTTCATCATATTGGTGTATTCTTTCCATTGCTTTGGAGGAATCTATATCTGTGAGTTCTTCATTGAATTCCATCATTTCCATTAAAAAATCATTAGGTAAAATGTACTTTTCATTTGGCAAAATGATTTTCTTCTTAATTAGAAAATATTCAAGTGTTTTTTGATTATTCTTGAATATTATAAATGCCTTATTAATTTCAGCAGATAAAGCCAATGCCTCTTCTTTTTCACTTTCTGTAGCATTCGTAAAAAAATCAGGATGATTTTTTTTCTGTAAATCAAAATACCTTCTGGCTAATAAGCTTTTGTCTACTATAGGAGCAATTGGTAAATCAAACAATTCAAAATAGTTCATATTCCAAAGGTATGCATGACAATAATAATTTAAAAATGTAAATTGCAATCAAATAAAAACGAAATGCTTAAAATTGGCCTCATTAGAGAAGGTAAAATACCTGCTGACAATCGGGTGGCACTCACTCCCGCTCATTGTAAATTTATCAATAAAACTCAGGAAGGATTAGAAGTTATTATTCAGCAAAGTCTTGCTCGTTGCTATACTGACGAAGAATATATAATGGCTGGTGTTGAAGTGAAAGATGATGTTAGTGATTGTGATATTTTATTAGGGATCAAGGAAGTGCCTCTTGACATGTTGATTCCCCATAAAACGTACTTATTTTTTTCACATACTAAAAAAATGCAACCGTACAATCAAAAATTAATTAAAGAGGTCATAGCCAAAAAAATAACGCTAATTGATTATGAATGTCTAGAGCATGAAGACGGTAAAAGAATTATCGGGTTTGGTTTTTTTGCAGGAGTAGTAGGTGCCCATAATGGAATAATGGCTTATGGAAAAAAAACAGGTGCATTTGATTTGGGAAGAGTCAATTCGAATGAAAGTTTTAACGACTTGATTCACACTTATTTCGGGTTAAATATTCCGCCAATAAAAATAGCGGTAACTGGCAGTGGTCGTGTTGCGCATGGTGTTTTAGAAATAATGAATTTATTAGGTATTCATGAAGTTGAACCTGATGAATATTTGGAGAAGCAATTCCCCTATCCTGTTTATGTGCATCTTAAAGGAAGAGATCTGTATGTGCATTCAAATAAAAACACCTACAATCGTAATGATTTTCATCAACATCCTTCCTCGTATAAATGTACTTTTGATCAATACATTCCACATACGGATATTCTAATGAATGGTATTTATTGGGATCATGATATTCCAAGATTATTTGAAAAAGATGCATTGCAAAATGCTGATTTTAATATTAAAACTATCGCTGACATTACAGACGATAGGTATGGTTCTGTTCCTTGTAATCTTGGAGACTCTACTATCGAAGATCCAGTTTATGGAGTAGATAAAAAGACTCTTGAAAAAACTGCCCCTTATCTTCAACATACAGTTGATATGATGTCTGTAGGCAATTTGCCTAATGAACTTCCAAGAGATGCAAGTCGATATTTCGGCCAGCAGTTAATCAAACATGTATTGAAAGATATTATTGATGGGAATAGTTCAATTATTGATAAAGCTACCATAGTTAAAAATGGAGTGCTAACAGAACATTATAGTTATATGAAAGAATATGCGGGGGTGTCTAGTTGATTGGCTGATTAGTTTATCAGTTGATTTTCTTTATAACTTTAAATAGTAGTCTTTCAATAATGCTGCAAATTCTGTTGTATAATTTCTATTTGCATCATGGATGACAATTTCCTTCCTTTCAAACTTTTCGATTTTGGTTTTCGAAAATATTATCATTGCTCTAAAGTATGGATGATGGGGAGTTTGTTTCACCAATGCAAGTTTATTGAAATAGAAATCAAGTTTATTTAATTGTGATTGAAAATAATCAATTCTGTGATAAGGAATAATTACAGCACCACTTCCATTAAGGGTCAGATGTATTGAGATGAAAGAAATTAACTCCTGAAGTGTTATTGCCGTACTATGTTTAGCGTTATTTTTTTTACTATTACTTGCTTGCAAATCATCTTCAAAAAAGGGAGGATTGGAAAATATAAAGTCGTATTGATGTATCGGAATAAATTCTTGCAAAGATTTATTGATGATATTAATACGATGATGCCATGGTGAAAGTAAAGTGTTTTCTTTAGCTTGTTCAGCCGCAGCAGTATCTATTTCAATAGTATCAATTACAGAAGTGTTTTTTTGCGCAAACATCAGACTTAATAAACCAGTTCCTGCTCCAATGTCCAAAGCGGTTGCAATTTCATGCTCTTTCATTTGTTCAGTCACCCATGCTCCAAACAGACAAGAATCTGTACAAACTTTCATGGCGCATTTGTCCTGATGAATTATGAATTGTTTGAATTGAAAGTATTGATTCGACAAAATGAAAAAATAAATATTGATTTTAGAATAAGTTTAAAGAAAAAGTAGTCTATTTACCACTCTGCTCTTGCTGTTGGCGTTGCACTTAAATCAGCAAAGTCACCGGCTAAATATTTGTAATATCCAGTTGTCGCAATCATTGCAGCATTGTCTGTACAGTATTCAAATTTGGGGATATAAACTTCCCAGTTTTTTTGCTCACCCATTTTAAGAATGGAATTTCTCAAACCACTATTGGCACTAACTCCTCCGGCAATGCAAATTTGATTTATACCTGTTTCTTTTGCAGCTTTAGCAAGTTTATTTAATAAAATACTTACAATGCGGTTTTGTACTGAGGCGCAGATGTCTGCAAGATTATTATCGATAAAATTTTTTCTTTCTTCGCTTGTGGCAACAAGTTCTTCTTTAAATACATTACTTCTTCCAGCATTATTTATAAAATAAAGAATAGATGTTTTTAATCCAGAAAAACTAAAATCTAAACCTTTAATCTGGGGCTCGGTAAAAGTGTATGCATTAGCGTTACCATCTCTAGCATGCTTATCTATTAATGGACCACCAGGATAAGGGAGCCCCAATATCTTAGCAGTTTTATCAAATGCCTCTCCAGCTGCATCATCAATAGTTTGTCCAATGACCTTCATTTTTAAGGGAGATTCACATAATACGATTTGCGTGTGTCCGCCACTTACTGTTAAACATAAAAATGGAAATTTCGGCCTTGGATCTTCGATCAAATTTGCAATAACATGCGCTTGCATATGGTGTACTGCAATCAATGGTTTGTCCAATGCTAATGACATAGATTTGGCAAACTGACCTCCTACTAACAAAGCGCCAATCAAACCTGGAGCCTGCGTAAAAGCTATTGCATCTATGTCTTCCAACTTACATCCAGCATTTTTGATGGCAACATCCACAACAGGTACAATGTTCTGCATATGCGCTCTGCTTGCCAGTTCTGGTACAACTCCACCATATTCTTCATGTATTTTTTGCGACGCGATTACATTAGAAAGGATCTTACCATCTTTACAAATAGCGGCAGAAGTTTCATCGCAGGAAGATTCTATGGCAAGTATTGTGGGCATTTAATTTGAAATTAAAAAATAAAAATTAAAAAGTAAAAAATAGCTTGTTTACCAAATTATTCAATCAACCCATTAACCAAGCAACTAGTTAATTCTTCACCTCAACTCCTAATCGCTTTTACCGGATCCATATTCGCAGCTCTTGATGCAGGAATGATTCCGGCAAGTATTCCTACAACCAAACAAATAATTACTGTAGTAATAATCATCGGTACAGAAAGGAATACTGGGAATTCTAAAGGGCCCGAAAGTATTAAAGTCAAAATGTAAACAAATAATAAACCAATAGCTCCTCCAAGAATACATAGAATAGAGGCTTCCAATAAAAATTCAAAAAGAATGGTTCCTTTCCTGGCACCAATTGCTTTTTTTAATCCTATGATTGATGTCCTTTCTTTTACAGTTACAAACATAATATTTGCAATGCCAAACATGCCTACAATCAAGCTTATTCCACCAATGATAGATCCTACAATATTTATAGTGACAAAAGAATCAGAAATGGCTTTACTAAATGCTTCAACACTGTTTAGTGAAAAATTATCTTCCTGTAAAGGACTTAATCTTCGTATTTGTCTCATTATCCCTCTAAGCTCCTGACTCAATGCATTGGTCGTAATATTGGGTTTGCCTTTTACAATCAGAATTGGGTTGGAAAATTCCGGATCAAAAATTTGTCTGGCGAATTTATTGGTAATCATGATGGATTTATCATAATCCCAGCCAATAAAACTTTTACCTTCTTTTCTGATAATACCAATGATAGTTGCTTTTTTCCCTTTAATATCAATTTGTTTCCCAAGGGCCCTATCTGCGACACCAAATAAATCTTCTGCATTCGTATAGCCTATGATGCAATTGTTTGTGCCGTTTGAAAATTCTGAGGTGGAAAAATATCTTCCTAATTCAAATTGAATGGGTTGTATCGTAATCTGATCTTCATTAATACAATAAACAGTAGCATTTTCAATAAGGTCATCTTTGTAGGAAATGTTGCCACTGGTCTGCATTAAAAAAGTAGCTGATTCAGTAAGTATGGATCTTTGCTTGATCAAACTCGCTTCTTCATTTTTCATTACAGGTCGGGATCTCATTTTCCACATTGGGCCATTAGGGCCCCCACTATAATCCCATTTATCTATATAGATGGTATTACTCCCTAAACTTTTTACTTCATTTTGGATATTCTGTTCTAAGCTATTTACAGTGGTGAGTACACCAATTATACAAAAAATGCCAAATGCAACTCCTGTCAGACTTAATGCTGTACGAAGTTTATTTACCCTCAATTCTTGAAAAGTAAGCCGGATTGAATTTTGAAATATACTAAGTGACTTCAGCATCATGTAAAAATACCAATCTTGTGTGATTATTACGGTGTGATTAGAGTTAGTTTAATAAGTTGATTTGTTGATTAAGTTGAGTCCCTATGTGGTTAATGATGAGTCAACGAATAAACCAATGAACCAATGAACTAATTAACTAACCAACTAACTACTTCCCCCAACCAAACCAATCATTACCATTTGCATAAAGCATCAATGCAAGTAATATAAACATTCCTACGACTTGGGCATATTCTAAAAATTTCTCACTTGGTTTTCTGCCGGTAATCATTTCAATTAATGTAAATAATACATGACCTCCATCTAAAGCTGGTATAGGCAATAAATTCATAAAGGCTAATACTATAGAGAAAAATGCTGTGATAGTCCAGAAATGTTCCCAATCCCAACCATTACCAGAGAAAACGGATCCCATTGCTTTAAATCCACCAATTCCTTTATAGGCACCAGTTTTAGGGGATAATATTTTTTTAAATTGATCTATGTAAAAGCTCAATTCACTCCCGGCACGTTTGATTCCTGCAGGAATAGCAGCAAAGAAACCATATTTTTTTTCTGTGTATTTATAGATGCCTAAGCTGTCATATTGCTCAGGTAAGTTTGGTGCTCCAAATCCTACTATTCCATCTTCCTGCAAAGTAGTTGCAATAGTTATGTTATTGTTGTTCCTATTAACAATTAAAGAAATGGCTGCTCCTTTTTTTCTTTGCTCCATCGCTGCATCAAACTGGTCACGGAATTGTGTATTTACAGAATCTATACTTACGATAAGATCGCCTTTTCGAAGTCCATTTTTATAAGCTATAGAAGTATCGTATATATCCAAAACGATAACGGGTACACGAGGACTAATAATTGGTTTGTCAGATTTTTTTCTTTTTTCAACCAGCTTGCCAATAAGATCCACCGGCATAGCTAATTGCATTTGCTTTCCTTCTCTTTCAATGGTTACATTACTATCAACAACCAATAATTTTTTTAGTACATCGGTATAATCATCAATATGTTTACCATCTACTGCGAGTATTTTATCGCCATTTTTAAATCCTAGTTCTTTAAAAATGGGGTCGTTAAAAGAAATGCCATATTTCAAAGAATCCGCTTTTATGTTTTTTTCGCCCCATACCATTAAAATCATGGCGTAGATGATAAAAGCCAGTAAAATATTTACAGTTACGCCCCCTATCATGATGATCAAACGTTGCCAGGCCGGTTTGCTCCTGAATTCCCAAGGTTGAGCTGGTAGTTTCATCTGTTCTTTATCCATGCTTTCATCAACCATACCGGAAATTTTCACATAACCACCAAGCGGTAACCATCCAACACCATATTCGGTATCTCCAACTTTCTTTTTAAAAATAGAAAACCAGGGATCAAAAAATAAATAAAATTTTTCAACTCTGCATTTAAACCATTTCGCTGTTATGAAATGTCCAAATTCATGAAGGATAACCAGTATAGAAAGAGAAAGTAGAAGTTGTGCAGCTTTAAGTCCTACACTTGACCATTCAATTACTAGAAGACTCATAATATTAATTAATCAGTTTATTAGTATGCAATCATTTATTTAAATGTTTATTAAAGATGCTGCAAAGTTTCGTGCTTCGCCATCTGTATCGAAATATTCTTGTAAAGTGGGTTTTTGAATAAAGGCAATTGCGTCCATTGTTTTCTCAACGACAGCCGTAATATCTAAAAATCCGATCCTATTTTTTAAAAATGCCCAAACTGCAATTTCATTAGCCGCATTTAAAATACAAGCTTTATTACCTCCACTTTGAAGTGCATCAATCGCTAGACCTAAATTTCTGAACGTCTTATAATCGGGCTCTTCGAAATTTAAAGAAGGATATTTTTTAAAGCTGAATCTTGGGAAATCATTCTTTATGCGTTGAGGAAAGCCTAAAGCATATTGAATGGGTAATTTCATATCGGGCAAACCCATTTGGGCTTTTATGCTACCATCTTCAAATTGAACCATACTATGTATAATGCTTTGAGGATGAATAACTACTTCAATTTGATTGCAATTTAAATTGAAAAGCCATTTGGCTTCTATCATCTCTAAACCTTTGTTCATCAGTGTTGCAGAATCGATAGAAATCTTAGCTCCCATACTCCAATTAGGATGTTGTAAGGCATGATCCCGTTTTACATTTACTAGAAAATTTGGTTTTTTTCCAAGAAATGGCCCACCACTTGCGGTAAGTATAATTCGTTCTATTGGATTTCGCGCCTCACCAATCAAACATTGAAAAATGGCTGAATGCTCACTATCAACCGGAATGATAGGCGATTTGTGTTCAATGGCTTTTTGCATAACAATATCACCAGCCACAACTAAAGTTTCTTTATTCGCCAAAGCGATAATTCTACCCTTTTCAACGGCCTTTAATGTGGGTTTTAATCCTGCAAATCCTACAATAGCCGCAATCATAATATCATAGGTGTCAAAATCGGCTACTTCTTCTAAGGCCAATTCTCCAGCAAAAACTTTGATATCAGTAGAAGAAAGTGCAGCTTTAACCTTTTCGTATTTGGCCTCGTCTACTATAACAACCGCATTGGGCTTGAATTCTATGGCCTGATTGATAAGCAGTTCATCGTTGGTATGAGCCGTAAGAATCTCTACTTCAAATAGCTCTTTATTGGATCTGATGACGTCCAAAGCCTGGGTGCCAATGGAACCCGTTGAGCCAAAAATGGCTACTCTTTTCTTTGGAAAATCTGCCGACATATTATAATGGTAGTTTTAGTAATTAAAATCTGCTGCAATTTAATCCAATAAATGTTGTTATTGGCAAAAACAGTTAAAAATGCAATATTCTTTGTAATTATTGTTGATTTGAAATGAAGCCCTTGTCGATGTGTATTGAGATTGCTGTGTTTTATATTAAAACAAAAGGGCTCAGTCCGTCAGCAATATTTCTGTCGTTGGATAATCTTGGGACTTTATTCTGCCCGCCCAATTTTCCAATACTTTTCATGTAATCTATAAATCCATTTTTTTGAACGACAGTAATTTTGAGCGTTTGTAAAATATTGCCGCTAATCAAGTCATCATAATATACATTTTTCTGACGAAGTTGACTATCCAGTTTTTCTGAAAATGCTGTAAGATTATCTGGTGCTGTTTCAAATTCAATAAACCATTCATGGTAACTTTTACCCTTATCTGAACTAATAAATGGCGCAACTGTAAATTCTGTGATGTGAACATTCGACTCTTTAGAAACAGTCATCATAGACGATTCTACTTCTTCTGCAATTACATGTTCACCAAATGCAGAAATGAAATGTTTTATTCTTCCCGTTACAATAATTCGAAATGGTTTTAGAGAAACAAATTTAATTGTATCTCCAATATTGTATGCCCACAATCCAGCATTAGAGCTGATAATTAAGGCATAATTAATGCCAATGCAAACATCTTTTAAGCTTAATCTTGTTGGATTTTCACTATTAATTTCTTCTACAGGGATAAACTCATAGAATATGCCACTATTGGTATTTAATAACATACCTGGTTCTGTTAGCGAATCTTGAAAGGCAAAAAAGCCTTCACTTGCAGGGAATAATTCTATGGTATCAATTTTTCGTCCAATGCTTTCCGTTAGTTTGGCTTTATAGGGTTCGTAATTTACGCCACCTTGAACCATTACGTTAAAATTAGGGAACAACTCTCCTATTTTCTTTCCTGATTTTTCAATGAGTCTGTCAAAATACATTTGTACCCATGGTGGGATACCGCTAATCAATGTCATGTTTTCATTGATGGTTTCTGCTACAATCTTTTCAAGCTTTTGTTCCCAGTCTTCCATGCAATTGGTTTCATAAGACGGAAGCTGGTTGGATCTTAAATATTTGGGGATATGATGATTCACAATGCCACTTAATCTTCCTGTTGGTATTCCTCCTACTCTTTCTAATTCTGGGGAGCCACTTAAGAAAATTAGTTTGCCATCTGCAAATTGAGTGTTGCCTGTTTCTGCCATATAACATAAAAGCGCATTACGGGCAGTATTGATATGATTGGGAATAGAATCTTTTGTAATGGGAATGTATTTGACTCCACTGGTGGTACCACTTGTTTTAGCAAAGTAAATCGGTAGGCCTTTCCATAAAATATTATGCTTCCCGGTTTTTATTTTTTCAATATAAACTTTGAATTTTTCATAATCACGAATAGGTACTTGCTTTAGAAAATCTTTATGAGATTTTATTGTTCCAAATTGATGATCAATTCCAAATGCTGTTTTACTCCCGATCTTGATTAAATGATTGAAAATGGATTGTTGGTCTTCAATAGCATTAACCATCGATTTCTTAATCTGGCGATGAATAATGTTGGCAAATGGCTTTGCTAGTAATGATTTTATCTTCATTAAGTTGATTTTCTAACTTCGGATTTGGAAATCATCTCTTTAATTAGCCCACAAATGTATATAAACTGAAGAAAAAATAATACTTATTTTTGCCAAATGAATAAATCGGTAGCCTTGCACACTTTGGGTTGTAAGTTAAATTACAGCGAAACGACTGCAATGGCCAGAATGCTGGAAAATGATGGCTTTATTAAAAAGGATTTTGATGAGGTCGCAGATTTGTATGTAATCAATACTTGTTCGGTTACGGATAATGCAGATAAGGAATGTAGACAATTGGTAAGACGTATCCAACGAAAAGCCCCTGAAGCACTTGTTGTCATTACCGGATGTTATGCTCAATTAAAGCCACAGGAAATTGCTGCAATACCGGGAGTGAATTTGGTTTTAGGTGCGGCTGAAAAATTCAATATTGCTTCGCATTTAAAAGAGCTGACTAAAAATGATTCAGGCAAAATTTGCAGCTGCGATATAGAAGACGTTAATATTTTTATTCCATCTTTTTCATTGAAAGAAAGAACCCGAATCTTTTTAAAGGTTCAGGATGGCTGTGATTATAATTGCAGTTTTTGTACCATTCCTATGGCAAGAGGAAAAAGTAGAAGTGACAGTATTGAAAATGTATTAAAAAATGTAGCAGAAATTACATCAGCTGGAGGTAAAGAGATTGTATTAACCGGGATTAATTTGGGCGATTTTGGTAAAGGATATTCTGGTGGAAAGAAACATGGGGAAGATTTTTTCGAGTTAATGAAAGTGCTTGAAGCAGAAAGTCAAATTGAGAGGATTAGAATTTCATCAATAGAGCCCAATTTACTAACAAATGACATGATAACATTTGTTAGTAATAGTAAAAAGTTTATGCCGCATTTTCATATACCCTTGCAAAGCGGGAGCAATAAAACGCTAGCGGGTATGCGTAGAAGATATAAAAAAGAATTGTATGCAGAAAGAGTGGATCTGATAAAATCATTAATGCCACATGCTTGTATTGGAGCGGATGTTATCGTGGGATTTCCTGGCGAAACAGATGCGGATTTTCAGGAAACAGCTGATTTTGTAGCAGGATTAGATATTTCATATTTACATGTCTTTACCTATTCCGAAAGAGATAATACCCAGGCACTAGAAATACAAACAATTGTTCCAATTACTGTAAGAAATGAAAGGAATAAAATACTTCGTAATACCAGTTACTTAAAAATGCAGGCTTTTACTGATAAGCATATTGGCCAAACCCGAAAAGTTTTATTTGAAGGGGAAAATAAAAACGGAATGATGGAAGGGTTTACAGATAATTACATCAAGATTATAGTTCCTTATAATTCAGCACTGGAGAATAAAATAGCAGATTGGGTAGTTTAATAAAGCTCAATGAATAAAAAAGTAATGGAGATCATAGTAGTTACTTTTCTAAAAAAAATCATTCCAATTTCGATGAGATAGATATTTATGAAATTCTTTTATGCTTCTGTCGTCTTTAAGAACAGACATATGTCTTTCATGGTGAAGGTCGGTTCCTAAATAAGCAACTAGATTATTTTCTAGCATATAATGAGCTGCTTTTAAAGCTTCTTTCCCATAATAGCCAGTAAGGGATAATAAATTTACTTGTAGAAGAAAACCTAAATCTGATAAATGGTTATACATTTTATAGTTTCCATAATAAAAAGGGTATCTCTCAGGGTGAGCTAAAATTGGTTTATATCCTGCCGTAATGATCTCAAAAGAAATTTTACCTGGTTCTTGAGGTGTTGAGGCATAGGAAAATTCTGTCAATATAAGATTGTCCTTTATCGTTAATAGTTGTTCTTTTTTCTGAATCAATTCCAGAAAATAAGTATCAATCATATATTCTGCTGCTGCACTAATTTCGAAGTTAATTTCTTGACTTTTTAATTCCTGTTGAAGTAGTTCTAAGGCATTATTTATTGTATTAGGTGTATTCCGGTATAAATCACTGATAATGTGAGGTGTTGCGATTGATTTGGTAATGCCTAAATCAATTAACTCTTTTATCAATTTAATGGAAGTGTCAAGATTAGGTGATCCATCATCTATCCCAGGGAGAATATGGGAATGCATATCCGCAGAAATTGGAAAATATCCTTTGTGATTTGTTTCTTTTTCTTTTCTAAAAAAGGAGAACATAATTGGAAATTATATTGTGATCTTGAGAAGAATTATTTTTTATAATATTGATGCAATTTGCTTAATGGTTTTAATATAGAAACAAAAAATGCAAAGGGGATATTATTATTTTTCATGGCAAGGTAATCTCTTCGGTTTGCCCTAAATCGCTTTTTTAAACTGCTGTTGCTTTGTCCTCCTCTTCTCATTTTTACAATAAGTTTTGGAATATAATAGGCACTAGCTTTGAGCTTGTATAAATATCTAGCCATTAATTCATAATCAGCAGCTGAATAAAAATGATTTTCATATCCTCCATATTTTTGGAATAACACTCTCTTAAAATAAAATGTAGGATGGGCAGGCATCCATCCTGTCCTGAATAAACTTCTTTTGTAAGGTTTGCCTTTCCAGATTCTATATATCTTATTAGTATCTATAGCATCCACATATTGTAAATCACCATAAATACTATCAACTTGCTTTTCGATAAAGGTATCAACAACACTTTGAATGACATCATCACTTGCAAATGCATCATCACTGTTTAATATTCCAATGATTTCACCAGTAGCCATTCCCATCCCTTTATTAATACCATCATACATGCCTCTATCAGTTTCAGAAATCCAATAGCTTATATGGTTCTCGAATTTCTTAATAATACTTATTGTATTATCAGTTGATTTCCCATCGATAATAATGTATTCAATATTTTTATAGGTTTGATTTATAACAGACTGTATGCAACTTTCCAAATGTTGCACAGAGTTGTGAGTGACTGTTATTATAGAAACCTTCATGATATTGACTTGATTGGAGGTACAATAATAACTTAGGATATTAATCTTTCAAAAAATAATATTTGGAGAGCATTACGTTCAATAAATCCGTAATATGTGTATTTAAAAAAAGGGTTAAGATAAAATTTCTCTATTTTTAATTTTTATAGCTGGGTTACCTTTATTTATGGAGTAAGCAGTTAAATCATTTGTAGCAACAGAGCCTACAGTTAAAACTGAGTGAGACTTTGCGATCACACCACCTACTACAATGGATTTAGCTCCTATCCAAACACCATCCTCAAGAATAATAGGTTTTGTAATTAAATTGAATGTAGTCGATTTATAATTATGATTTCCAGAAATAAGCATCGCCCCTTGTGATATACAAACATTGTTTCCTATCTGCATTTGATCAAGATTATCTATCCACACTCCTTCTCCAATCCATACATTATTCCCAATATTTAACCTCCATGGATATTTTATATTTACATTAGGTTTGATGAAAATATTTTTCCCAATAGTTGAACCAAATAATTTCAAGAGAAAAGTCTTAAGCCAATAAAAAGGGAAAAATCCGGAATTAAAAAAAATAAGATTTATAAAATACCAAGTTCCTCTTTTTAAAAAAGAACCAGGTTGAAATTCCTTATTTCTGTATTTAGACAAATCAACTTTCATTTTTAGTTATTGATTTTTCATAAAAAAATATCATTAAAAAAATTGCTGTATAAGCAAATATGTTAAACCATGTATGATGGTCAATACCCAAAGGCATTTTCCATCCTTTATTTATAGCAACCAAAAATAGACCAATTCTTATTACATTGATCATCCAAATAATTAACAGACCTGAAATGCACCAGATTGTTTTTCTTGTGAAATTATGCTGACTTGACAAAATAAATGCGCACCAAAAGCTCATTACTCCATATCCAACACATCCTTGGGATATTATTACCCCTCTTCCATTTGCTATTCTAAGAATAAAATGCTCTTCTTTTAATGAGTTGTACCCAAATAGTTTAACGACTAATTGGGCTCCATTCATAAGAGAACTTTTTATCCAGCTTACATAATCAAAATAATTATGAATGAATTGACTGTAAAATCCGCCTGGATTAGATAATCCAATTATTAATTTTGTGCCAAAGTAGATGAAACAAAAAATAAAGATAAATTTCAAAACGAAATATATAAAAATCTTATTAGAGAATATTTTTGACATCATTAATATTGCTTTTTAGAAAAACATTTTCTTATATTGTAAATCAAGTTCTTCTTTATTGATAGCATTTTTTGAATAATCTAAAGTAGACTTTGAATATTCATGATATTCTTCATTATTTTGGGTTACAAAAAAATCAATAGCATTTTTTATTTCAATTGTATTGACTTCGACATTTAGTCCAGCCTTATTTTCCTTAAGCTTATTCCATGGTGTATGCCTAGAAGTAATAACTGGTTTCCCTCCTGATAATGCCTCAATTATAGCATGTCCGTAATTTTCACTTTTACTAGGCATAATAAAAACATCTGCTTCACTTAAATAGGTTGAAATATTTAACGGATCAACTTCTCCATGAATGATTACTTTGATATGTGAGGGCATTTTTTCGATGATACGTAGACAAGTTTGCCAATATGATTGATCTTTCACTGCTCCAATAATATGGTATTCAATTTCGCCTTGACATAGCAATAATGATTCTAATACTAATAAATGGTTCTTCATCGGACTGATAAGTGCAATAGTAATCAACTTCAGCAATCCCTTTTCTTTATAAATTATTTTATTGGGGTTAATTAATTTAGGGTAATTTCCTGCTACATGAATTTTAGATTTATTCCCAAAAATATTTTGTATGAATAATTTTTCAGCATCATCTGTTGCATGGAATGCAATTCTTTTTTGAATGCTTATTAATTTCAAAAAGGTTAAAAATATTTTCTTTTTAAAGGGTTTTTGCGATAATGCTCCTGGATGAAGCATCCCTCTTACTGATAGGATTATATTGTTTGAAGATGAAAATAATAAAGGAATAATATTGTATTTTAAAGAATAAATTCCAATGATAAAAAGCGTATTGTAATTATTTTCGGATCTCCATTTATTTACAAAGTATTGTAATCCCTTTTTTTTGTAATAAAATACTTCCGTGCAATTATTATATTTTATCCATTTGTCTGTTTCAATATTTAAGATTGCCTTGTTATCTAAATCAGTGTTTCCACAATGAATCCTGTATGCTATTTCCTTGTTAAATGAGTTGACTAAATTTGTTATAGATTGTATTGGCCCGCCAGCTTTAAATGCTGGGGAGAACCAAGGAGTTGATATTGAAATAGTTTTCATACTTAATTCTTATCAATAAAATGAAATCTATTTCCCCAAATTTGAATCATTACAAAAATCAAAAAACAAGACTTGATTAAATGACCTAATATCGTTTGTAGTTCACAGTCAGGCCGAATTGGATAATAGAATACTAATGGTACAAATAAAATTAAAGTTGGGTAATATTTACTGTGTTTTTTAAAGCTATTAAGAACTTCAGAGTAGAACAATCCTAAAAGAAACATAAAAATACAGCCTCCAAAAATACCAAAATTTATATAAGCATCTCCAACAGAGCTTAATCCCATTGACGTTCCTATTGATAAAGGTATTCCTGAATATTTTGTAAATAAAAATTTATCGCCAGCATTTAATTTATTTTGAGCTATAATTCTGGGTAGTACTGCTGCTTCAAGCAATTGATACAATTCAGCGCCATGAGCAAAAGGTACTTTTTCAGGGACATTTGTCATGATGTTTGTTATGATGAAACCCTGATTAATTCTAACATTAGATGAAGCTAAATTTGTAAAATTGAATATTCCTTTTTCGTTGTTTTCCTTTTCATATAATTTCAAAAAAGATTGTAATCCAACTTCTTCATTACTTTCATTTTTTAAATTTCTAAAATTTGCTTTAAGTAATTGAATAACTGTTGCCATTAAAATAAACAGAATTATACCTATTATTTTTTCTTTTATTCCAAATTTGTATTTTATAGCTAAAACTGAAGCTATATAAATAATCCATATTAATAAGTCATGAAACATTCCATTTCCGAAGGATGTTGAAATTATGGATCCTATAACAATTATTATCGGGAAGATTTTAATTTTTTCATCACTTAGGATAATCATTATTAATCCAATAAATTTAAATCCACCTAATAAATAAAAAACAAATGAAAAAGATGTAGAAAAATAAATTGATATTACGCTAGATAGAAATCCAATTCCTATTAATTTATAGGGAAGTAATTTATTTTTTGATATGAATTTGGAAATTCTATCTAAATCAACAACCTCGCCTTTATTGCCACTTCCTCTTAAATGTAAACCTAAAATAAATAATAAAATAGCAGGGATGGTATATGTAAAATATTCTAATTCTGGCAATCTCATTTTGTACATGAAATACTGGTATTGATCTAGGCCATTATAGGCAAACATTGGACCAATAAAAAATTGAACGCACATAAAACAACTTAGCAAATGTCTCGTAGGTATTGTTTTGCTAATATTATTGAATAATAAAGTAAATTGATAAATTGAAAATATAGTTACAAAATAAGAAGTAAAGGATAAATCAATAAAAAGAAATTTAATAACAATTATTGTAATTAAATAAACACTCCAATTGTAATTTCTAGGAAATAAATCTTTTAAATACGGCATAATGATACGGTCTCCTCAATTGTTTTACAGATATTCTCAAAACTCCAATGGCTAATGAGTTTTTTTGCATTATTTCCCATCTCTTTTGTTAATTCCATATTTGAAAGCATATAATTCATTGAATCTAATAATCCTTGTTCATTATTACTCTTGAAAATCAAACCGGTTTCATAATTTTTTACAATATCATAACTACAACCACACTTATCACTTACAATTACAGGAATCCCACTAGCCATGGCTTCATTTACCGATAATCCCCATGTTTCTTCAGGGCCTTGAGAAGGAAGTACAAATGCATTTACATTTTGATAGATGTAAGGCATTTTACTTTGGTTTTGAAAATCCATGAAATAAATTCTATCTCTTATAGATTTGTCTAAGTTCAAACAGAAACTTTTCAGCTTTAATTCTAATTCACCATTGCCGACAAAAAGTAATATTGCTTTTTTATATGGAAGCTCAATAAATGTCTTTAATAATAACATTGGATTTTTTTTATTTTCAAATTTCCCTGCAAATAAAAAAACAAAATCATCCGCGGTTATTTTTAATTCATTTTTACTATTCTTTTTAGCTTCATCATCGCCAAATCTTTTGTTATCCACAGCATGAGGTGCAAATACGAGTTTATTTTTTTGAACTCCATTTTTTAAAAAATACTCTTTATTTGCTTTGCCAACATAAAAAAAAGTATCGATTTTTTTATAGATAGGTTTTAAAATTATTTTTTTGATGAATAAATAAACTTTATTTTTCTTATCTAATAAAGTAGAATCACCTCTAAAATATATGGGGATTTTTTTATGAAAATAGTTTATACATTTTAAGTGGCTATTAAATTTCCATCCATAAACTAGTAAACTGTCAGGCCCCCAATTTTTTATTTCTTCTATTAATGTTGGATTTATAATTCCATTATAATGATTGGAGCCAGGGCAGGTAGAAATGTTTTCAACAAATTGATAATCATATCCTTCAAGTAGAGGGATATCCCATTCAATTGTTTTTTTAAATCCTGGATCATATTTATTCTGTAACACTTGATCTCCCCAGGTATAAAAAACTTTAATTTTAATGATGCCTCTTTCAGTTAATAATTTATATAATGGAGCATTATATTGAATAGGATGAGTTGTTATAATAGCTAATCGTTTCAATTTATTTTTTTAAATCATCTCTTATAAACATAACATCACACCAAGCTAATTTAGATTTTCCATAAATTGGGTGATAAATATCTTGAATTACATATCCAAATTTCGAAAGGAATAATACAATTTCAGTAAACAAAGGTTGATTTTCGTATTGTTGTATAAAATATGCTTCAGTATAAATAAAATCTATTTTTTTTTCTTTTAAAGATTGTTCTGCACCTATTAACGCTTTAAGTTCACTTCCTTGAATATCTAACTTCAAAATATGAATTCTCTTATTTGAATCTTGTTCTAAATAATGATCAATTGTATTTGTCGGAACAGTTATTTGATTAATAGTTTTAACTTGTTCATCTGAATTTAAACCTGTATTTTTTGAGTTTAAAAAAGAGCTTGTGTCTATGCTTTTATTGATATTAAAAGTGAAATTTCCAACTTCATTTGATATTCCGTAAGAATTAATTTTTATTTTCGGATTAGATGAAAATTTATTTGTTAAAATAGTGTAGTAAGGAGGATAAGCTTCAAAAGCATGAATCGTTGCATTTGGAAAAAGAGACAGGAAATTATGAATAGTTATTCCTTGGTTTGCTCCAACATCGTAAATATTTAATGCCTCATTTTCTTTAAAAAAAGCATTGTAAATATTTTTTTCATCATTTTTAAATTCATTTTTTGATAAAGCTTGTAAGTACCCTAATCCATGTATTTCAACATTGAATTTTCTAAGATATTTATTTATTTTGTTTTTTAAGTTCATGCCCAATGTTTAAAAATCAATTTTATTCAAAGAATTTATTAATTCATTTGATGCTGTAAAATCATTTTCATTCCATCTTATTTCTTTATACGAATTTTTATTTTCTTTAATTTTAATTTGCCAATCATTTGAAGGAATTATTACTAATGAATCGGATAAAAATGCAGCCCAATAACTAAAAGAACTACTTTGAGAAAGGAATATTATTTTACTTTTACTCATTAATAGAATGTCAACAATATCTGGGTTTCTATTTGCTAATTTTACATTATCTATTTCTAATAAAGGTTGAATTTCATTTAAATCAGCATCTGAAAAAATAGTTACCGACAAATTTTTATTTGTATGTTTTCTAATTAATTCAATACCTTTTAGGTAGTGTGATAATGGGGTTATAGGGTTGCCTTTTTTAAAATCCCCTCTCCTAACATGGATACTAATACAACTAATTTTTTCTTTGTCAATTATTTTTTTAATTCTATAGTGTAATTTTTCTTCAATTTTTATTTTGATATACGATTGATAATCTCTTAACCCATAAAATAAATCGTTATGAATTTTATTCTTATTGAATATATAAATCTTGTTATTATTTAAATCAACTTCTTTTAAATCTGGCTCATAAATAATTGTAGAAAATATTTTTTTGATATTTATTAATAATTTAGAAATAAAAGAAGACTCAATAAAATATTTATAATAAAATCTATTTCTAGATTCTCTTCTAATTAATGCACCCCACCTGAATCCACACCAAGATGAAGTGGTAAGTTCTAATTGATTTATTTTACAAAATACAATTGCTCTTGCCCACACAAGAAGCATATTTCCTAGTCCAACTTTAGGGAATTTTACAAATACTTTATTTGTTTTACTTAATAACATTATCTAACATTTCAACTAAAGATCTAGTTGTATTCTCAGCAGAATATTTTTTGAAATTATCAATTACAATTAAATTAGGTTCAAATGATTTTGAAAATTTTATATAATTAGACCAATTCTCTAAATACTTTTCATTTAACAATGCTATTTCAGCTTCATTTTTGAAAGTTACAACAACTCCAACATTAGATTGCTCGATTATATCGCATGCTGAACTTAAATAATTCAAAATAGCAAAAATTGGTTTTTTTGAAAGGACTGCTTGATATAATTTACTTGGAGTATAATGTGATTCAGTGCTTCCCAAAATGAATACACCGTTAGCTTTATTTAAATGTGTTAATACATCTAAATATGAGATTCTTTTAGGGTATTCAAAAACATAAGTTTCCCATATGTCGTACTTTATCGCTAATGGTTTTATATTGTAGCTTTTCGGATCATTAGCTAATTTTCCTGTTCCTATAAAATAGAATTCAATATTACTAAATTGATCTTTATTATTATTAATGAATTTAAAAAAGGATTCTAGTATTTTATAGGCCTTAGGTAACATCGCACCGGCATAAACTAATTTCATTTTGTTATTATCATTATACAAATAAGGCTCTAAATTTAATAGGCTAATTTGTTTATGATCATCAATTTCTCCCCCATAGGGCATTGTGCCAAATACACAAGATTGTAATAATTTTTCGTTTCTATCAATTACTCCTTTATAATAACCCTCAGCCACACCAGTTATTAAAGAGACTTTACTTATAGCTTTTGACTCAAGCCATTTAGCCAATTTAGAACTAAACCAATGTCTTGAAAATATTTTATCAGATCCTGGGAATGGGTGTACCCATGGGTCTATATAATCAATTCCGTATTTTACTCCAGTTTTTCTGAAAAGGTATGGGCCCAGTAATGCTGTGTAAAATGATGGGATTGGAATTAATACAAAGTCAATTTTTTCTTTTCTTAATAATTGTAATGCCTTTTTTCTCAATTGGAAAAATCCTCTTAATCCAATATCTCCAATTAATCTGGGTTTCGATACTTTAAATGCATTTACTTTTTCTATTCTTAAATCTTTAGGAAGAAGACTATGTAAATTCCAATCTAATTCTTCCTCATAAAAATCTTCATGCACTGTTAGTATAATAGGTTCCCATCCAAAAGATTTCAAATGACTTGCAAAAAGTCTTGGCCTGTGAACACCAGCTAGATTTGATGGTGGGAAATGAGGGTATATAATTAATATTTTTTTCAATTTAAATTGCTTCCCAAGTTTTTAATAATAATAAAGATGCTGTCTCCCAATTAAAATTTTGTGACTGATAAAACCGATTCTTTTTTTCTTCTCTTATAATTGAAATGTCATTAATTACTTTAAGAATAGTTTCTTCAAGATTTTTAAATTCTTTATCAAATTGAATCCCATGATTTGGATGCTCTTCTAAAAAAGAACTTTGAGCAAGGGTGTCTGTTGCTAGAATATATAAACCAGATTGGTAATAAGAAAGGATTTTATTGGATAGTGCTAATATATTATTCAAATCTTTTCCGGGTTCAATTGCTAAACCAATATCATGTTTAATCAACTCTTTGTGCAATTTTGAAGATTCTATAGTGCCATGATATTCAATAAAGTCGTTGTACTTTAATACAAACTTTTCAAAATGAGATGCCATATTGCCATATAAATGCAATTCTATTTGGTGTTTATATTTTTCTAATATTGGGAGAACCTGTTCTAATCCTCTATTAAAATCTATATTTTGAGAAAACCAAACGAGTGTAATTTTATTTGATCCAATATCATTATCTAATTGATAATTATTCTTACTATAATAATTTAATATTTCTATTTGCTTTTGATTCTCATTAAAATAGATGTCTTTTTTAATTTCAGTCATTATTAATGGAGAAGCGAATGAAATATAATTCATTTTTGGTAAAAGGGATTTCATTTGTCGCATCAATATTTTTTTCATGTGCATATTATTGCCCTCTCCAGGATGATAATCTTCAATATCAAATCCAGCTTTTGCTTTTAATTTATTTGATGCATAAATTACTGCATAAATTGTACCCGGATTATGCCCAATAATGATATCAGCTTCTTTAATTTTATTGATTTCTTTAATTAATAGATTAGATCTTCTGGTTAATGCAAAAGAATTGAAAATCGAATTTAATTTAATAAATCTACTTAAAAAACGAAACCCTTTTTCTGTAATTATACTTGACATCCATAGAAATAAATTATCCTTTCCTGCATCTATTTCATAGAAATTTACTTGAGGGTAATTTTTTATAATAGAATGATTAAAATCACTTGACCAATTTTTGAATTTGAAGCAAATTACTTCAACAGTATAATTATTTAAAACGGCTAATTCAATTTCTTTAGCAATACGTGGATTAGTTGCAAGATTAAGAGTTGTTAAAAATAAAATCTTTTTTGACATTAATTATAAATCCTCTTATTATTTTAAAAGTTTCAATTTGTTGTGATTTTTATCCGGAAATTAGGATGATCAACTATTAAAGATGGATAACATGGTTTCATTCATTAATTTTAGCATGTATCTTATTATTATACAAATCTTTTTGTATGAATGCTATATCATCAAATGACACCTGTTTATATTCTAGATTAATGCTAGATAATTTTTGAGGTGCACTAAGAATACTTGAAATCTCATGCCTTAAGCTATTTGCATCTCCTACATCGAATAGAAATCCATTTACGTTATGAACAATGATTTCTTTAATAGACTTGACATTAGAACTTAAAGTAGGCAATCCTGCAGCAAAGGCTTCCTGAATAATTAAAGGAGACATCTCCTCGATTTCAGAGGGGAATATCAAAAGATCGTATTCATTCAATGATGTAATAATATCTGAGTGATAAATTAAACCTTTCCAATGCACTTGGCTTTTATTATTAATAAGTTTTTGACAATCAAGAAAGTAATTGTTGTCATCAATCTGACCGTAAACAGATAATTCCCATTTGTTATTTTTGATCAAAGACAATGATTTTAATAAAATATGTAGACCCTTTATTTTTGTAATTCTTCCAACATAAACTAATTTAATAACACTAGTAGTATCATATATTTTATTGAGAACGTTTGTTTTTTTTAATGGGGACACTTTGGGTAACAAAACGATTTTTTCTGAAGGCAAATCATTTAAAAGTAATACTTTCTTATACCATTCGCTGAGTACAAATACTTTTTCACAACTTTCGAAAATATCAATTAAATTATTCTGCAATTGCAAAATATAGCTAGGATAATTAAACAAACTTCTAAATCCAGAAAATCTTAAAACTTTTGATTTTTGTTGTACTAAAAAAAAACCAGCAGTTGCTATTAATTGATCTAGAAATTTAGGTACTCCTCTTTTATTTAACGCACAAACCGAACAACGTTTTATATTTATTTGTCCATTGCATCTGTACTTTTTCTTATAAAATAAACCTCCTGTTTTGCATGAGTAATTAGCAAGATGCATCGTAAAATAAACAGAAATATTTAGGGACTTTGCTGCTTTTATATGACCAACTGTGATCCCATTTGATCCACTAATTTCATGGAAATGAATTAAGTCTGGTTTTTCTCTCTCAAGAATTTGTTTAAAAGGTTCAATTCCAGAAGGATAACTGAATCCTGTTAATAATTCCTTATTTAATTCTTTAGATTCAGGATATTCAATTATACAAATCCCTTCATAATAATATTGACGCTCTTGAGTAATATTATAATTAGGTTTTAATACAATTATAGTATCTCCACTTTTCAAATGAGACTTTGCTAACGATAATACGTAAATTTCTGTTCCTGCAATTTGTTCAGGTAAAAAATATTTTAAACAAAAAATTATTTTTAATGGCATTTTAAATAAAATTTTTTAAAAAACCGGATGTTTAGGGGGTTAAGTATAACTGATTTAAGGAAGAGTAATCTTGCCCTTTTTATCTGTCCTTTATTGAAAAATAATTCCGCTCTTTGAATAAGACTATACCAACTTGCATTCCATAGATGTATTGCATAAGTATTTGCTGTCTTGAAGCTCATTGGTTCACCACTTGTATTATAAGGGTATGCATAAAAATAATCTTGTGGATAGACTATTGGTAATAATATAAGGTTGCTATTAATGCTTTTTTGATATACCGAATTTGTTACGCTTACTATATTATGGGTATCAAAATATTTTTCATTATCAACGCTATTCAAAAAATACAATACTTCATTAATGAATGGTTGATTTTTAATTGATGCAATTATACCACAACTAATATTATTATTAGATTCATATCCAAAGAAACAATCAGTATCCAATAAATCATTTAAGGGTTTTACCATCAGCATGTCGGTATCTAAATAAACTCCTCCCAAACGACTTAAAATATCATATCGTGCATAATCACTAGCAAAAGCTAATTTTTTTTTATCTATACAATAATTATAGAAAAAAGATTCTGATCTATAATTAGATTCATTCCATTCAATAATTTCATATTCATTCAATAATTGACTCCATGATTCAATACATTTTTTGATTTCTTGCGATTTAGGTTTGCCTCCAAACCAACAATAATGTATTATTTTTGGAATACTCATAAATTACTGATATGCTACAATATCAAAATCATCATGCCAAAATTTATAGCCATATAATGATAAATGGTTAATAATTTTATTAAAAGAAGCTAAAGTATTTACATTACTTTTTACAGCATGCTCAAACGAAATGATTGAAGGTTTAAAATTATTGAAATCAATAGAGTAAACAATTTCAAAATCATAGCCTTCTGTATCTATTTGTACAAGGTCGATTTTAGAAATATCTTCTTGATTAATAAGGTCATTAAAACTTATGCAACTTACTTTCTCTTCAATTATCTGACTGGAATTAAAGCCGCTCAATTCATGATGTTTCTTAAAAAAGGAACCTGTGCCTTCAGTCCAATTGGGAATATTGGTTAACGTAGGATCAATCCTGTATATCACAGCCTCTTTTTCTGTTTTATGAATGGCTTTATTAACTAATTTAACTTGGGGATTTCTTTTGTAATTAATGGTCAATTTTTCAAAAATATCTTTTATTGGTTCTAATGCTATTCCTTTAAGTTTTAGAATATTTACAATTCTAAATATGGGATCCCATTTTTTCCCATCATTCGCACCTATTTGAATATAGAAAAAATTAGGATGAACTTTTCTAGAGATAAGTAATTCTAAAAAAGTCACTTCCTTTCCCATTAAAATTTTACTTGCGATGATACAGCGATAAAATAATATTCTAAAATAATTATTCATAGATAAAATCAAATAGTGGACTAACTGGGCCATCCCATCCTAACTTATATGCACCTCTTCTTATTCCATCATCTATCACCTCAAATGTAATCACATCTTTTAAGTATAGATATTCAAAATAATTACCTGTTTTGTCTACGACTTTTAGATTCATAGAATAAAATCCTGGATTAAAAAGATATTTAGGGGTTTTGAATAATAATACTTTGCTATTTTTTTGAAACGTGTTTATATGAAAAGTTGTTGAAATAAAACTAAGCATCCCTTCTCTATAAAATTCAAAAATAAAATTATCATCTATACTTTCCTCTACTAAGTGTGTAATGCTAATTTTGAACTCCATAACATCTCCATTGAAGAGCGCATCTTTATTTTTTAATTCACAAGAATGTATAATAATTCGATTTGATTTTAAATCTTCAATGTCAATAAAAGTATCCTCCTTTATTTTCTTTTTATAGGAATCAATAACAAGGTTTGTGGAACCATATTCAATCATATTGCCATTATTCAACCATATAGTTTTTTTACATAAACGATTAATAATTTCCATATTATGACTAACAAAAAGTACTGTACGACCTTGCTCAGACTGAATTTGATTCATTTTACCAATAGATTTCGATTGGAATTCTACATCACCAACTGCCAAAACCTCATCTACTATTAATATCTCACTTTCTAAATGAGCAGCTACAGCAAATGCTAAACGTACATACATTCCTGAGGAATATCTTTTTACTGGAGTATCTATATATCTTTCTACGCCACTAAAATCAACTATCTCATCAAATTTTTTATCTATTTCATGCTTGCGCATACCCAACATTGCCCCATTTAAATAAATATTTTCTCTGCCAGTTAACTCAGGATGAAATCCAGTGCCAACTTCTAGTAAACTAGCGACACGTCCATTACCGGATATCTTCCCTGTCGTTGGAGCAGTTACCTTACTGAGTATTTTTAGTAATGTACTTTTTCCTGCTCCATTTCTTCCAATAATACCAACAGAATCTCCCTGCTCTATTTCAAAGTTGATGTCTTTTAAACTATACACAACATTATTAGAACCTTTTAATGCCCTATCATTCTTTTCGCCAATTCTTAAAAAAGGATCTTCCTTACCTCTCATTTTCGCCCACCATCTTTCAATATCTCTACTAATAGTACCAGTACCTATATTCCCCAATTGATAGGCCTTTGATAAACTTTCTACTTTGATGGCTATTTTACTCATTATATAGTATCAACAAATGTTCTTTCTACTTTATTAAAAATAATGATACCTAAAAATAAAACTATAAAAGCAAATGAACTTGTATATGCTAAGCTGCTCCAACTAAATGTAGCATTGCCTAAAAAACCATATCTGAATGTCTCTATTATAGAAGTCATTGGATTTAGTTTTACCATCCAACTGAATTCAGATTTAACAGTTGATAATGGATATACGACAGTAGTTGCATACATTAATAATTGAACACCAAATGTAACGAGAAAGGAAAGATCACGATATTTGGTTGTCAGCGCACTAATGATCATTCCCATTCCTAAACCTAAAATTGCCATTAAAATAATTAACACAGGAAACAATAAAATATAGTAGTTAGGAATGCAATTTTCATTTTTTATAATAACATAATAGGCTATCATCAACATAAACAAGATCATCTGTACACCGAATTTCACAAGATTACTCATCACAATGCTCAATGGCATAATCAATCTTGGGAAATAAACTTTACCGAAAATATTTGCATTGTCTTTGAAAACAGTAGATGTTTTGGTTAAACAATCTGCAAAATAATTCCAAGCAGTAATGCCTGCCATATAAAATAAAGGCTGTGGTAAACCATCTGTTTTAAATCCACCTAACTTGCCAAAAACAAAAGTAAACATAACTGTAGTGAGCAATGGCTGTATAAAAAACCATAATGGACCGAGAATGGTTTGTTTATAAAAAGACACAAAATCTCTCCTTACTAATAACCACAATAAATCTCTATAAGACCAAACATCTTTAAATTTCAAATCTATTAAGCTGGATTTCCCTTCAATTTGCCAATCAAATTTATCTTTCATTTGTTTACTACTAGTGTTCTAAAATTTTTTCGAATTTGTGTTTATAACTTTCATAGCTAAAACTTGAGATTAATTTATGTCGGTTTGGAACATGTATTGATTTATTTTCTATAATACTGTCAATAGCATTTTTAATTTCATTTACATTTAATGGATTAACCAATGTGCCTAATTCCCCATTAAGTAAGGCATCAACAGAGCCATCTTTATTACCAGCAATAACAGGCAAGCCATAATACATTGCTTCAATAAAAACAATTCCAAACCCTTCTTTCATACTTGGCATAACATATATGTTAGCCATTGAAAAATGAGCAACTAAATCCTCTTCATTAATAAAACCTGTAATGAAAATATCCTTAAATAAACCGAGATCTCTTGATAAATTATTAATGTATTTAATTTCTTCTGAATCATAGCTTCCAGCTATAAGGTATTTTATATTTGAATATTTTGTTTTTAAACGGTCCATAGCTTGGATTACCTTGTCATAACCTTTGTATCTTTCTTTTGAAGATAATCTCGTTAACGTAAATAAAATGATATCATCCTTTTTGAATCCATATTTATGTCTTAATGCATCATGATGTTTGAATTCTTTACCTAATGGAAGAAAAGGGTCAAGGCAATTGTTCAACACTTTGCATTTATTTGTATCAAGTTGATTTAACTCGGTTAATTTTTGAGAGGTGAACTGGCTAACAGGAATAATCAAGTCACAACTTTTAATTGTTATCCTACGAAATCTATTTAATTTCCCCCAAACTTCTATTCCATGAGCGAATAAAATAATTCTTTTTTGTGGCATTAATAATTTTATCAACCAGCCAACAATAAGTAAATTAATGTGACTAATGATTACAGTGTTTGTGTTTCTTGAATTCCAAATAGATGATAAAATGAATTTTATTTTATCTTCATTAAATCCTCTGAAAATTTCATTTGGGAAATATTTATTGTTGTAGCCATCTCTATTTTTATCATACATAGAGTAAATCTCTACTCTTGAATTATTGGTAATACTCCATTCGTAAAGAGCTTTTCCTGCAACTCGGCAAACTTTCTCTATACCTCCAGTGGCAGCAAATACTTTAAGGGTAAGAAATAAAGTTTTGTGTCTCATTTAACCTTTATAAAACTTTTCTGTGATTTAAAATAATCAGACACATCATTTGTGACCAATGTAAAGAACCTTTCATGAATTTTTTATAATTATATTGAAGCACTTCACTATTAGTTGAAATTGTATTTTTAATATATTCGCTGTTAATCATCCACTTCGCAAATGGGAAACTAAAACCCATTTTTGGTCTTTCCCAAATTTCTCTTGGTAATTGATTCACATAAGTATCAATCAAAAATTGTTTAGGAAATGATCCGTTATATTTTACTTTAGGATTTATTTTATTTGCATAGTTTATTAAATTGTTATCCAAAAAAGGGACCCTTATTTCTACACCATGAATCATACTCATTACATCAGCATCTCTAAGTAATTGGTTTTGCATGTAGAGATTAAATTCCATCCAGCTCACTTTATTTTTATTTTCTAAATGTTGAACATTTAAAAGAGTAGGCATCTCATTTAGGGTATTCCATACTTCATTTTCATATGCACCCAATTGACGGGCAATTTCAAATGGATTAAAGTGGCCTCTTAAGAAAAGATAAATGCCTTTAATCCCTTCAATTTTTAAGTAGGATAATCTACTCAATTTTTTAGAACTGCTTCTTTTCCCAAAACCCTTTGCAAAATCAGGTAATTGCTGTAACAAATTTGTTGCAGCAATTCTATTGAAAGATGGATATCCACCAAATAGTTCATCTCCTCCTAAACCCGACAATACTGCTTTAAAGCCATTTAAAGCAGCATATTTAGAAATAAACCAGGTATTAATGCCATCGCAACTTGGCATGTCCATACTTTCCAAAATGGATGGGAAGGAACGGTGAAATTCTTCTTCTTTTAATAGTAATTGATAGCTGTTACATTCAAGTTTATCAATTAATAAATCCTGGAATTTTTTTTCTGAATATTCTTTTTCTTCAAAATAAATGGAAAGAGCATTTAAGTTCTCTTTTTTATAAGTAGATGCTATAGTAGCAATTATACCTGAGTCTAATCCACCACTTAAAAAAACAGCAACTGGTGCATCAGCGATTAATTGTTCTTCAACCGCATCTTTTAATAATTCTTTTATATTTTCAATAGCCTCATTTCTATTAAGAATTTCATTTGAATAACTGAAATGAGCAAAAGATTGAATCGAATAGTTTCTTTTTTTTAAATCATATTTTAAAAAGCAACCTTTATGAAGAGGCTTTACTTCTTTTAAGGTAGATACTGGCTCTGGAATATGACCATAAGCCATCATGTAAATTGGCCATTTTTTATTTTGCTCATGGAATTGTGGGATGGCATTAAATGCCCTTAGTTCCGAAGCGAAAAATAGATTATCTGATAAAGTACTGTAATAAATTGGCTTTATTCCTATCGCATCACGTACTAATAATAATTCTTTTTCTACATTATCCCAAAGTGCAAAAGCAAACATCCCTTTTAATTTCGAAAAAGAAAGAGATCCCCATTGAGAATATGCAGCTAGGATTACTTCTGTATCGCTATGGTTTGTAAAATGATGACCTAAAGCAGTTAATTCTCTTTTTAATTCTAAATAGTTATAAATTTCCCCATTATAAGTAATGTAATAATGATCTTGATATTGCATAGGCATATGACCTGCATTACTTAAATCTAATAAGGAGAGCCTTCGATTGCCTAAAACCAAACGATCTTCGGTAGCATTATATATTCCAGAATCATCTGGCCCTCCATGCTTTTGGAGGTTACACATGTTAATTACAATATCTTCAATATTGTACATTGGTTGTCCAGAATTCAATATCCCGGCTATTCTACACATGAGTAGCTAATGTCAAATAGTTATAGATTTTGTTTCTAAACAGTGAGTAATTTATTTTTATCAAACGTTGCACAAAGTTTTAAATCCATACTATCAATCAGCACTTTAACTTTATTCCCAATAACCTCTACCACAATCCCTTTGTAATTCATTAAGACTCCCTGGTTTATAATTACAGTTCTACCAATTGCAGTTGTATTTTCTACAATTTCAATATTTTCAAATTCTTCTAAAAATCTTTTTATCTTTTGAATATCATCATCTTTTACTTTAGCAGGCTTGCCTAGCCAGTGTATATAATTGATGATGCCGTCAATCATTTTTACATCCCATTTTTTTTCTTCTTCTATTTTTATAAATAGATATCCTTTAAATAATGGTTCAAGTACAATTTTTTTTCTGTCGCTCCATTGCTTTTGTATTTTATTTAAAGGGCAATAGTTTTCAATATTCTTTTCAGAAAGTTTTTGTGAGATTTTCTTTTCCCATCTGGGTTTAGTGTAAACAACATACCAGAATGCGTTATTTTCTTTATTAGACAAAGCTTCGCTAGTCCTCAGTTACATTATTTTTTGTACTGAAGACGGTGTTTTAATTTTTAATTATAAAGGAATAATTATTTTTTCTTAAATAAGTCTCTGAAAATGTCAAAGATGTTCCAAACATTTTTGAATCCTGGTTGAGATTTATCTTGAATATAATAATTACTATAAGTTTTTCCGTAAGCGTAACCATAACCATACCCATATCCGTAACCGTATCCGTACCCATAGCCATTACCATACCCACCAAATCCATAGTTAAACAAGGAAATACCTCTTGGTTTTATTCCGTTAAAAACAATGCACATATTTTTAAACTTCTTATCTACATAAAAATTATCAATCATTTTGATAAATACATTAGGTGTATGGTTATGTCTAACCATGAAAATAGTTGTATCAACATATTGAGATAATAATTGCGCATCTGTAACTGGACCAATTGGTGCTGTATCTATGATTACGTAATCAAATTTCTTTTTAAGTTCATCAATCATATAAAGAAACTCTGGCTTACTAATTAACTCTGTTGGATTAGGAGGAATCGGTCCGGCAGTCACTAAAAACAAATCATTAAATTGTGTGGACTTGGTGATTTCATCAAGATTAGCTTTGTTAACTAAATAACTTGATATCCCTGGATCTTTTCTGATTCCAAGCAATTTGCTAAGTTTTGGTTTGCGTAAATCCATTTCCAATAATGCAACCTTCTTTCCTGTAAGCGTTAAACTAATAGCCAAATTAACAGCCACAAAACTTTTTCCTTCACCAGATATACTAGAAGTTACTAATAAAACTTTATTTTGGTCATTGAACCCCATAAAACTAAGGTTAGTTCTAAGTGCTCTGAATTGTTCTGCGATTACTGTTCTTTTCCCTTCTGATATAGCAATAGTTTCATTGGATTTCGCTTGAACAATTTCACCAATTACAGGAATAGTTGTTCGTTTTTCTATTTCAGCACGAAACATGATTCTATTGTTAACTTGTTCAGAAAATTGAACGTATATAATAAAAATAAGTAGGCCAATTAAAAGCCCGGACCAATAAAAATTACTTGGAATTGGACGAATAGGCCCATAAGAAAATCCTTTCTCTAAAACTCTTAAATCTGCACTTGTTGATGCTGAAGATAAAGCTGTTTCCTCTCTCTTTTGGAGTAAATAGGTGTAGATGTCGTTTTTTATTGCCTGTTGTCTGCTGATTTCTAAAAGGCCTCTTTCTTTTTCAGGAACAGCGGCATATAGACTTTTATTATTAGACTCGTTTCTATCATTATTTTTCTTTTGAACATTGAAATTACTCCGAATATTTTCAATATTCTCTCTGATATCATCTTTAATTCGTGATACTTTTTCTTCTGCTAAAATTACAAGATTGCTTTTATTCCCTGCAGTAGATTTAGTTTTATCAAGATCAAATTCTGCTGAATATAGCTGACTCAATAGTGACCTTAATGTTTCGTCATCAACTAATATTAATGACGGAACAGTTCCCGTATTTTTGTTTTTAGAATTTACATAAGTTAAAATATTTTCTAACAATTGCAATTGTAATGCTATCGTACTATTTATTTTATCAAACTCTTTTACATTGTTAAAATAAAACATAGCTTGATTGCTCAAATCAATAATATTATTTTTTGATTTATAATTTTGAATATTTCTTTCAACGCTATCTAATTGTGATGTAATAGTATCCAGCCTATCCTGAATAAACATCAGGGTTTTTGTGGCCATTTCATTTTTATCTTCTATCCCAGCTTTGTTGTATATTTCAAATAATTTATTCAAAATATTTATACCTTTTTCAGGTACAGCCGTTTCTAATTTCAAATCAATAACAGTAGATGCATAAGATAAAGGAGCTGCCTTGATTGAATTAATAATAGAGGAAGCCGCTGAACCAACTGTGTTCAGTTGGACATAATAATTTTTTCCGACAACTGATGTGTTGTATTTTTCATTAATCTTTATCCTATAAAGAGTATTGCCTAAGTTAATTTTGCCTCCAAATGGGATATTTTTATTGTCAATAAATACAGTTCTATTATTCCAATTTATTGTAAAGAAATATTTATCTCCAGAAAAAATACTGTCTTTATTAAAAGCAATAAAACTTAAGGGGGAATTTTCGCCATATAATTCTTCAATTTGAACTTTCCCCTCATTATAAATTGTTGAATATAAATCTAATTCTTTCACCACATTTTCAATAAGAGAAGAAGACTTTAATACAATAATTTCATTTTCGACAATTTTCTTTTCACTAAAAATATTTAATGCGTCAAGAACTTTAGTATCTCCACCGCCTTTCTGAGGGTCTTTCAATAAGACTTTTGCTGAAGCAATATAGATTTTCGTTTCAGACCTTAAATAAAAATAGGAAACGGTTAAAGATGCAGCCATGAGGATTACAAAAAATGGCCAAAATGGTAAATAACGATAAATTATTTGGGCTATAATATTATCCTTTTGTTTTTCTTTTATTTGTTGTTCTTCATTCATGTACTACTTTATAATTTTTATTTAATCAAAAGATTAACGATAACTACTCCAATAGAAAGTAAAGATGCTAACAATGAAAAAGTAGTTTGAACTTGCTGCCTTCTCTCCTCTTTATTAATTAATTTGGTGTCTTTCTTCACATATACGATGTCGTTAGTTTTTACATAATACCATTCAGATGAAAATATAGAATGATCTTCCAAATTAACATGTTTAACAATTTTCTTACTGCCACTATCACGAATAATGATAATGTCCTTTACATTAGCATTCTCTTTTAATTCTCCACTATTTACGATAACATCTAATAAGGGCATTTGGTCTTCAGTCATATTCATAACATGGGGGTTATTAAACTCTCCCATAACTGTAACTTTCTTATTTAAATATTGAATACTTACAATTGGTTCTTTCATGAATGGCTGTAAATCTTTTTCTAATTTTAATTTAAGCTCTTTTAAGGTTAATCCTTCTATTTTAATATATCCAAGATGATGGATATTTATTTCGCCTTTTTCATCTACAAGATAACCAGGGTTAGAATTTTGAGAATTAGCTGTGGCAACAGCAAGTGAAACTTTAGAAGAATTATTGAAATTGGCATCTATTTCTGCATTTAAACTACTTACATTAATAGCAACGAGATCATTTTTTTTTATTTTTGATTCAGCAAAATTTAAAACATAAGCATTAATAGTAGTGTCTTTATTAAGCGTTTTAAAATAGGTGAAATTTTTGTTGACATAACAGGATGAAAAAGCAGTAATTACTACTAGTAAAATTGAATAAATACAAAATAATCGTTGCATATAAATAGATATTGAAAAGTAGGTTTTTAAAACCTATCAAATTTCGTGAAAATAAGTAACATGACCAATTTTAAATCAATGAGTTGTGTGGGTATTTCAAGATTTTTTTAATAAATTATCATTAAAAAATTAATAGCGTAAAAAAAATAATAGTACAAAAAAACCGTCTCTATTTTAGGAGACGGTTAAATTATTTTTAATAGACAGTTACCACTTATCTACTTCTTCAGTACTTCCATTATCTTCCGATGATTTAATTTCAGGTATTTCTGACAAAGGTGATGTCAATTCTGAAGTTACTTCTTTTAATTCTTCTGTTGAGCTTTCTGTTAAAGTACTTGAAGGAGTCGTTTGACTTTCATCTCCCTCGTAAGGTGTATCATGATTGAATGCATCAAAGTCAAAGTCTGGCATCAATTCTGTTTTAACATGGTCTATTGTCTCTGTAAGCCCTTTTAAAAACTTATTAAAATCCTCTTTATATAAAAAGATTTTATGACGATCATATCCATCAGAATCAAATCGTTTACGGCTTTCAGTAATTGTCACATAAAAATCATTCCCACGTGTTTCTCTTACATCAAAAAAGTAAGTTCTACGTTTTCCTGCTTTTACACGAGTGCTAAATACACTCTCCATTTTTCTGTCGTTGTTTTCGTACTCCACTGTTATTTTTTTTTATTTTAAAAATAGTTGAATTCCAATGTGAATGACAAAGATAAATTTGTTTTTGACATGACAAAATATTTAAGCATTTTAACTCGATGAACAATTATTTTAAATAGGACTAATTGATGTAATATGTTGATTATCATACATTTCTGCATAGGTTCCTTTCTGTTGTAATAAAGTCTCATGGGATCCCATTTCAACAATTTTTCCTTGATCTAATATAATGATATTATCAAAATCAAATGAAGAAAAAATTCTATGGGTAATAATAATGGCTGTTTTTGATTGGAGAAATTGTTTTAAATGTTGAATTATAGCATTTTCAGTTTTACTGTCAACAGCACTTAAGCAATCGTCAAAAATTAAAATTTCAGGATTTTTTATCAAAGCTCTGGCAATAGATATTCGTTGTTTTTGTCCACCACTTAATGTAATGCCACGCTCTCCTACTATGGTGTCAAATCCATGCTGAAACGAAATTATTTCATCATAAATACCTGCATTTCTTGCTGCTTCCCAAACTTGCTCAATTGTTGCATGTTCATTTCCGAATCGTATGTTGTTTTTTATAGTATCACTAAATAAAAAAACTTCCTGTGGTACGTAACTAATTTTTTCTCTTAAACTTTCGAGTTTTATTTTTCGAATGGGGATTTCATCAAATAGGATTTCTCCATCATTTAAATCATACATTCTCAAAAGAAGCTGTGCCATTGTACTTTTTCCTGATCCTGTTTTACCAATGATAGCTACTTTCTGTCCTTTTGCAATTGATAAATTAATAGTAGCTATTGCATTGATACCTGTATTATCATAAATGAAATTTGCTTTTACAAATTCAATTTTTTTTGATAATTCAAATGTCTTGGTGATTTCTTCGTCCTTTATGGCTGGAATAATTTTTAAAAATTCATTTATTCTTTTTTGTGATGCTGCTGCTCTTTGTATCATACTTGCTGTCCAGCCGATTGCACTTACGGGAAAAGTCAACATTTGAATGTACAAAACGAATTCTGCAATTTTTCCAATATTGACACCTGGAGTCCCATTGGCAACCTCAAGTGCACCAACCATAATAGTAATTAATGTGCTGATTCCAATAATGAGTGACATACTTGGAAAATAAATAGCTTCCGTTTTAGCGAGACTCAAGGAGTTTTTTCGATAATCCTCACTATTTTTTTTGAAAAATTGAATCATTGGATTCTCCTGAATAAAAGATTTGATTACCCGAATCCCCGAATAAGATTCCTGTGCATTACTTGTTAAGTTACTCAGCATAAATTGAACACGCTCACTCTTTTTATTGATGACTGCATTTACATAGTAAATAGCAATTGCTAAAAATGGTAATGGACTTAATGCAACCAATGATAATTTTACATCGGAAGTAAACATAAAATAGGTGCTAAATCCTATTACAGCAGCAAGGTTAATGAAATACATTAAAGCAGGTCCAGTGTACATTCTAACTCTACTTACATCTTCCGAAATTCTATTCATCAAATCACCTGTTGAATTTGATTTGTAAAATGAAAGATCTAATTTTTGATAGTGATTATAAATATCATTCTTCTGGTCATACTCGATGTGTCTGCTCATTACAATAATGGATTGTCGCATCAAAAACATAAAAAAACCGCTTATAACGGCAAGGAGTATAAGTATCGCTCCTGAAATTAATATTTTCTTATTGAAAGGCTGCTGATTTAATACTGTTGAAAAATAGTCTATTAATGAATCAGTATTATTCGATTTGATATTAGTCGGATGGGTTTTAATATCGAATTTATTTAAAGAATTTATGACTGTGTTTACAACAAATCCAGTTAATTTAGGCACAAGAATTCTGAAGTAATTACTGAGTATTACAAAGCAGATGCCTAAGAAAAATCGCCATTTGTATTTCCAGAAGTATTTATTAATAGAGGAAAGCTCTTTCACGAGTATATTTTATAGTTTCACTTTTTACAAGAGATGATTTTTTTAATCATTCCTAGTTGTTAAGAGTCTACCCTTTATGAGGCTAATTCATTGTCGGGAAAATGATACATTAAAAAAGCTCAGTAAATGTACTGAGCTTTTTTAATGTATGGCGGAGAGAGGTACTCACACCGCATATACTATTTTACTGATTATCAATTAGTTGTCGTTGTTCATGACGCGTCAACGTCACAAGTTGCAAAATGTTTTTTGGCAGGGCGACCGTTAATGCCAAAATCCCTTTTACAACGGTTCAAATTTAGAAAGAATCCCGAACCTAAACAACAATTTTTTGATTTATTTTCATTTGTCAGATTCTGCAATTTAAATCTAATGGCAGTTAGAAAAAATATACGAATTTATCCGTAAATATACGAATGGAGATACGTATTTTTTTTAGCACCACCCCATTTGCTATAATAGCAAAAGTGTTTTAGAAATAGCTTCTTTCAAATCTTTTTTTACACCTGTTTGGGCTGCAAAATCATTCCATTTACTAACAGCGGCATGCACCTGTTCAATAATTGCATCCGCCTTTTTGATGTTCATTTTTTTTGCTACTTGTAGTAAATCATTTCGGGTAATGTCCATACGTTTACCATTAATACTTAATGAGTGTTGACTTACCCATGAACTTCCTGGGCGGTATGAATGGCATACGTCAAACGCTGGTGACAACTTCCATTGTCCAGTTTTATCCATGATAAATGAAAAATTCTTCGTGTGGTCATCGCAATTTCTTGCCATTACATTAAACACCATTCTACGGTACAGTTGTTCTGCATCAGTATAAGGCAATAACATACTTCGCATGGTTTCAAATAGCTGCTCGTAGCTAAATAAAGTAATCTCATTGAAGTCATTGTGTGCAATAGCGCAAAAACTTTGAACATGTAATTTTCCTTTACCATGTTCTCTATCAAAACGCTTCGTCATAAAATGTGCTCTGTCATTTTCTTCCAGCAATCTACATTCAGTCATTTCAATTGCTGCTTCTTTTGCCATTAAGTAATATGCCATTTCAACTCGACCGTAACCTGATGAAGTACCTATTTGTTGATCGGTGACACCGTCAAATTTTAATAGCCAATGTGTAAACCCCTTTCGAGCATCTGCCTGACCTGAGCGAATCTCATTGGTATCGGGATTAAATGCAATTACAGCTTTTGCTCTAGCTCCACCTGCTGAAGTACCGATTTTTAAAATATCACTTAACGCTTTTGCTTCATCGCTAGAAAGGTTGGCGTTAAAATTTTGTTTGCCCAAAAGTATTTCCTGAGCAATATGAATCAAGCTATTTAATTCGATTTTAGTAGGCCCATTATTTGCTTTTGGCAACACAGGTTCAAATTCTAATGCACCCATTCCTCTTTGGCCAATAAAGCAAAGCAGCTCAACTGGGTTCATGCTATCCGCAGGGCGACCATTGCTTGCTAACCAGGCATTAATTAAACTATTTCCGTATTTATCGGGTAATACATCGGCTAATAATCCAGGTAAGCCCTTGAATGTTGATGTTCCTCTTAATTCAGGAAAGGAAAACACCTGTTTATCTGCACCGAAAATCGGCATTTTTAACGGAGCTAAATCCCAATTATTAGCAAGAAAGGAAGTTTCATATTCAAACGAAGCCAAGCCATTGCTATCATCCCAAGCAATTGCCCCAACTCGTTTGTTCCAAATGTTAATGTATGCAGTTGTAATCATTACCAATCACTTTTAGGTTTTTTAACTTGAGTTTGTTTTGTGGCACTTGCCCTCTGACGCTTATTCTGTTCCAATTTTGCAAGCTGTAAAGGGCTTAGTTGTTGTTGCTTTATCTCAAAATGCTGCAACAATTCAAGTTGCTCCAACGCTCTTAATATCTGTAAAAATGAAAGCATTGTGCCACCACCTCCGTTTTCGATTTGAACCATTGTAGAACGGTTGATTCCAGCCGCAGTAGCAACTTGCTGCTGTGTTTTGTTCTGCTGTAACCTAGTTTGTTGAATAAACTTACCCAACAATTCCAGCAATGCAGGGTCGCTCATTGCGTGCCAATATTTGATTCCTTTTTCCATCGTTCAGCGTATTATTAATGTATAATGTTGAGTTATGCCAACATGTAAACAAACATATTCATGTGGGCATATTCCGCCACAAATATACAAATTATTTATTAATGTTGGAAATTAGCAACAATAAAGTCAAAAATCTATTAGATAAGCAATTCTAGCAAGACTACTTTTGTAACATCAAACATATTATTCAAAAATTTATCAATTTTTCACTCCAGGCAATTCGATAAAAAAATACCCTCCCATTACAAAAAATATTTTCACTCTCTCATCCGCTGCAAAGCATTGATTTTACTCGTTTTTTTAGGGCAATTTTTAAAATCATATCTCTAGGGCAATAGGGCAATTCATATATATATATGATTGCCCTATTGCCCTGGGTGATTTTGGGCAGAAAACATATAACAAAATAAATTGTTGTTGACCCTATTTGACAATATAAAAAAATACATTTGTTTATTTAACGTAAAAAATTTTTAATGAGAGAAACCCTGACACCAATTATTAATGAGCTGGCCTCACGCAAAGTGGAATGGTCGCCAAAGCAAAGAGTGAAAATAAATCTCTTTGAAGAAGAACTTGAACCAGGTATCCGTATCAATACCTTTGGCTCTATTAATCAATACAGGCTCTACCTGGCTAAAATTTACGATGAAGCCAAGGTTGACATTGAACTGCAAATTTCGCAGTCGATAGCACCTGTAAATGCAATGGGATTGCTGGAAGAATATTTGATTCTTATAAAAGAAAATCAAATTACCTACCTGCCTGATAATTTTGACTTCATACTTTTTTCGGTCGAATTTAAAAGTGCACCCCAATTCAAAGACGCGGCAAATGATGCCATAAAAAAAACTTCAATATTTTGTAGAAGCACAAAAAGAGCTCCTTTCCAAGCTTGATTTGTTTATCCGTGCAAAGATTAGAATTGCCCGACAAAACAATCTACCAAGGGCTGATTTTACTAAGCATCTACAAGCTGAAATCAACCAAATCTTACCACAACAAACTTCTTTATTTGTTGAACAAAACAGACCAATTCCAAAACTGCACTGGAACAATTCTGACACTGCTTTGCTCGAATTAATGATTGCTTTACAACGTTCAGGAGCCATAGTTGCTGAAGAAGGAAAGCTAAGTCAACGACAAATATTGCAGATTGCCGAATGGCTGTTTAACCGACCCATTAAAGCCCCTAGCACCAAACTTAATCAAGCCCGAGAACGCAAAAAAGACAATGCCGTTTTTCTTGAAAACCTAAAAGGACATTTTCAAGCCTATTCTCAAGAGCTGGATGAAAAACAACGGAAACGTAGATAATATTTATTTCACTTAGGTTAAGCTTAACCTAAGTCTTTTCCATTTTTTGGCTGATTATTCTTGCACTCGAATTTAAAAAATGTTTGCATGGAAACAATCACACTATCCAGCGATGTGTATCAACAACTCATCGTTACACTAAGAGAGCTGCAAGATAAAGTAGCGGAACTAAGCGACCGAAAGAAATTTCTCGCTAAAGAATATGTTGACAGTTGGGAAGCCTGTCGAATTTTAAAAATAAGTCGAAGAACGCTCGAGCGACATCGAGACGATCACAAAATCCCTTGTTTCAAAATGAAACGAAGGGTGTTCTACCGACTTATGGATTTGGAGCATTACTTGTTCCAACAAACCGACCAATTTAAAATCGATTTACTTCATCAATAAACCCATTTCTCAACATGTCATTAACGAAAGAAAACATACTTAAAGAAACAACAGCAGGCCTAGATATTTTTAAATATTTTATCAGAGGCAAATGGAGAGTTGGAAAGCCTTTCCTGAATCCGTTTTACAACGACACCAAGGCATCATGCTATGTGTATTTTGATAACGGTACTAAAACGTACAAGGTTAAAGATTTTGGCAATGCCGACTTTGCAGGAGATTGTTTTTACTTCGTTGGAAAAATATTCAACAAAGATTGCAGCAACCGTGAAGATTTTATCGACATCCTAGAAATCATTGACCGTGAATTACACCTGGATTTACAAGACCGTAACGACCGCATTCGGGAATTAAAAAAAGACCTGGGCAATAAAATTAAATATGCCAGCGAGCTAGAACCAGCTATTCCAGCAGAGCACGTGGCTACTACTTTTATACCCCCTATTACTCAACCCATGACCGATGCTGAATTGCAGTTTTGGCAAAGCTATGGCATTGATAAAAATGTGTTGCAGCTATTCGGTGTAGTAAGTATTAATAGTTTTGAAGGAACCAATAAAGAAGGTAAATCATATAAGCTATTGTCAACTGAAACGGAACCTATTTTTGCTTATCCTGGAAAACGATTTATAAAACTGTACCGACCAAAATCGAATTACCGTTTTTTGTATGCTGGTGAAATGGTTGACGGTTATGTTTTTGGATTGGAACAACTGCCTACACGAGGCGATATTTTATTTATTACTGGTGGTGAGAAAGATGTAATGAGCCTTGCTGCACGTGGCTTTAATGCGATATGCTTCAACAGTGAAACAGCTACTATTCCTAAAAATATCATTCGCAGATTGAGCTTTCGTTTTAAGCATATTACACTTCTATACGACTGTGATAAAACTGGTAAAGAAGCCTCTGAAAAACACAGTAAGACACTAAAAGATTGCGATGTGAAATGCCTCATGCTTCCACTTAAAGGAACCAAAACAGAAAAGGATATTTCTGATTTTTTTAAGCTTGGATATACCAAAGAACAATTGATGAAATTGTTCTGCAACATGCTTGATAAAATTTATGAAGAAACCATGGCAATATTAAAATCTTGCGAAATTGATTTTAATAATCCACCGAAAAAGCCCGAGCCACTTATTACTATAAATGAAGTAACCATAGGCTCTCCAGGAAATTTGCTTTGCATTACAGGTAGTGAAGGCAGCGGAAAAACAAACTACCTGGGCGGTTTAATATCAGGCGTGATTCGTAAAGACGGTGATGTGATTGATACCTTGGGAACAGAAATAAAAAACAACACAACTGGCAATGCCGTGTTGGTGTATGATACCGAACAATCCGAAGACCAGCTCTTTAAAAACCTCACGTTTATTTTGAAACGAGCCAATTTAGATTTTCCGCCTACCTGGTTTAAAGCCTATTGCCTAGTTGGTATGTCACGTAAGGAACGGATGCAAGTTATTTTTCAAAGCATGGATCGGTTTTATTACGAATATAGTGGAATCCACATGGTAGTGATTGACGGTATTGCTGACTTAATTGCTGGCGTAAACGATGAAACACAATCGGTGGAATTGGTGGAAGAACTTTTTAGACTGGCAGGTATTTACAAAACCTGTATTGTAAGTGTTTTGCACCTTAGCCCAAGTGGTATGAAACTAAGAGGACATTTGGGTTCAGAGATACAACGTAAAGCTGCTGGCATACTTTCTATTGAAAAGGAAGACAACACCAATACCAGCGTAGTAAAAGCATTAAAAGTAAGAGACGGTAGTCCACTTGATGTGCCGTTAATACAATTTGGCTGGAATAAAGAATTAAACCGACATGTTTTTTTAGGTGAAAAAAGTAAAGCCGATAGCGAAGCTCGAAAAATGGAAGACCTGGCAAGTACCGCACGTGATATTTTTAGCTCCAAACAATCTTACAGCTACCAGGATTTGATAAAAGCCATCATGGATTTGTTGTATGTAAAGGAACGCATGGCTAAGAACTATATTAAATACATGAAAGACCTTAACATCATTGAAAAAGGAGCTGGAACTCACGGTGAATTTACCCTAGTACAGCTTCCTTTCTAACAATATTTCTGTGGTTCTCCACGAAATTGCCAGTTTCGTCCCCCCGTTTTCTGGTAAAAGTCCTGCGGTTTTCCGTGGGACTTTATTTTTTACCACGGTATTACTTGATTTTTCTTAGTTTGACCTTAAATGACAGAAATTTTTTATTTATAGTTAAGGAGTAACAATAATATTTCCTTACTTTTGACACGTTTGTCTAAATTAGAATATAATAATGATAAAAGTAATGGAAAAGCCGATTGAGTTTGGAACGTATATTCATGGTTTGCGTAAAGAGAAAAAGTATTCATTAAAAATTGTTGCAGATAAATTAGGGATTGATATTTCGCTGCTTAGCAAGATTGAAAATGGAGAGAGGCAACTACAATCTCACATGCTTTATGGCTTATCAGAACTGTTTGATTTAGATTATAAAGAAATGCAAATACAATTATTGAATCAAAAAATTGATGAGCATTTTGGTAATGAGCCGTTTTACAATGAAGCAATTTTAGAAATCGTAAAAAAGAAAAAGATTTAATCATGGAAAATAAAAACAATCATATTGACACTTATTTAGGTTTGTCTAACAGCTTACGATTTAAGCTTTGGGCAATTGTCGGAGAAGATTTGCATAAAAAAAATGCTGTAATTCAATATTTACAAAAAAAGGATTACACTCTTGTAAATGTTGGTGAAGAACTAAGTAGTCTATATAAAGATTTAGATGCTAACGAAGAGCCATCACATGATATTGGGCAAAAAATTAAAGATTGGTTTTTATCAAAACCTGACAAATTAATACTTACTAATGCGAGCATTTTATATCATAATGCATTTACAAAAATATCGCCAGTTGGAGCGTTCAAATATAATTCACGAAATAAAAGTAGTATCATATTTTTAGAAGATGAAAAAATAATTAGCAATCGTATTTCATACGGTCAGGCAGGTTCTGAAGAGTATTATGATAAGGATATTAACGACATTCTAATTACCAAAATAAATGATATAGAAGAAAACTATATAAGCCTTGCCGCTGAAGATGCAGTTGAATATAAACCTGGCGATAAATTACCTGATGATGCTATTGGTAATTTATTTAACTACACAGTAATTAAAGATGTTGTAGATATTGATACTGATTTAAAACAAGAAGATTTACAAAAAGAATTAATATCGAGTTATATTATCTCAGAAGGACTTGAACAACAGATAATAGACTTTTTTGATAACTTAGATAAGCCTAATCACAAGGCTGTAAAGATTATTGGTAACTATGGTAGTGGTAAATCTCATTTAATAGCATTCTTGGTAAGCATCATCAATAATGAAAGCTATCGTTCTCTAATAAAAAATGTAAAGGTTAGAAAAGCTGCTGAAAAAATATCTCGTAAGTTTTTCACAGTCCAATTTGAATTACAGCCCGTGGATGTCGACTTGTCTTTTTTCTTTTTCAAGGAATTAGAAAAACAAATAAAGTCAACTTATGGAATAGAAATACCAAAGTTGACAAAAGAAACAATTAATTTCAAAGACCATTTAGCTGAAATAATTGAAATACTTAAAGCTAATGACCCTTCAAAAGGATTGATGGTAATAGTGGATGAAGTATCTGATTTCTTACAAGCAAAGCAATCCTTTCAGATAAAAAGAGATTTTCAATTCCTAAGAGTTGTTGCTCAGGTTTGCCAAGATCAGGATATGCTTTTGGCTATTTCTATGCAGGAGGATATTTATTCAAGCCCCAAGCTTAGTGATATTGCTGGTGACGAAGCACGCATAAGCGAAAGATTTCAAAATATAATTATTCGCAGAGAAGCTGTAAAACAAGTTATAGCTCAACGTATTGTTTCTAAAACCAAGCAACAGCAAATAGAAATTGAAAAAAAATTAAAACCATTCATAGACAAAATTGAAGATGTTGCTAACAAGCAAGATGAATACATTGAATTATTTCCATTTACTCCAAGTTTACTAAACCTATTTCATGAATTACCTTATTTTGAGAAAAGAGGAATTATTCAGTTCGCACAAAATGATTTAAAATATGTTATTGCAAAACCGTTCCCTTACTTTTTTACATTTGACCGTATCTATGATATTTTAGCTAATAACCCCAATAATCGTAATCTTGAAGGGGTCTACGATTTGGTTAAAATAGTGAGTATCGTAAATCAAAAAATTGCTGCCAACCTCGACAAAAAGTTACAAAGTGATGCATATAAATTAGTAAAAGGCTTAGCAGTTTATTCACTTTGGAGCAAAGGTCAAAATGGAGCAACGGCAAAGGAATTGGCTGAACAACTTTTAATTATTCCTCAAAATAATGCCTTAGAAGCATTCATGCAAGTGGCTTTGATTATTAAGAAAATTAGAGAGGCGACTGATGGCTATTATATAAAAGTGGTTAAGGACGATGCAACAGGCAACGACTATTTTAAATTTGACCCTGCTATAGATGGCAAAGATCCTGAAGAAAGAATTGATAACGAAATTATAGCAGTTGGAGGTGATGAAGACAAACAGGAATCAGTATTGTTTGACCAGATTAAAGAGATACTAGATTTAGACCATTATAAGAATACACCAAACTTATTTTCGGATGAATGTACTTGGTTATCTGTAAAGTCATTCAGAAAAGGGTTAATTGTATTCCAACGTAAAGAACAAGAGATAGAAAGTATCGATAAGGCAGATTATGTTATCAATCTTATTTCTCCATTCAGCAAAAAAGAGCCAAAGAAATACAGCGAAAATCAACTGAATATTAAAATCAAAGTTGGTAGTCAGGAAAGTATAGAAGTAATTAAACGAATCGTTGCTATAAAATCCTTAGTTAGTAAAAATATTTTGGTGTCGGCAATGAACAAGAAATTAACTGATACTATTGAAGGATATAGAAATCCAGCAGGCGTTGTTGTGCCAGGTATTAAGTACCGTATTGCAATGTGGGTCATGAATTTATCAGAAGCCCAGCTGAATGAAGATACAATTTCAATTAAATCGCAATTAGGGAAAGACATTAATAACCTTTCTGAAATCGTTTCAGAATTAAAAAAGAAAGTATTTGATAAATGCTTTAATGATGAATTTCCTGAGCATCCTAAATATTCGGAAATTCTATCCTCAAACAACATTACCAATACTATTACTACAATTAGTGATGAAGTTACTAATGGAAATTTTAGGTCTTTATCACAAAGAAGTAAAAATTTTTTAAACACTTTAAGTCTTTTAAATGCGAATGGCGATCCTGATGTAGCTGCTAATAAAATTGCTCAAATTATTCTTACAACTATAAATGCTAAAGCTGGTAAAGTAGTAGATATTGAAAAAGAAATTGACATTCCACTAGCAAAAATCCCTTATGGTTTAGAGCCAGAAATAGTTCATTTCTTTTTAATAATACTTACCACTTTAGGTAAGATTGCTTTGAAGGGAAAAGGCGGTGATGAAATAGATGTTTCAAACATAAAAGATAAGTTCAAAAGTATTTCTCAATTTGAAAATATTGTTTATGCAATCAAGAAAGATGATTTATCTTATGATTTTGCAAACAATTTGCTCAATGCACTTGGTTTAAATGGCGCGAAAATGCTTCGGGAAAATACTCGGAACGAGAGTTTCCTTGAATATAAAAATAAAATCAAGGATGTTATTGATGACATAAGAACTATAAATAATCAGATAAACAAAACTGAGGCTAAGGCAGAACTTTATGTTAATATTGACAGTATTAAAAAAGAGGCTGTTAAAATTACAAGTATTGATTGGGCGCAACTAGATATTAATAATCATGCAAGGTTTAATACTATAGAAAGTTTTAGTGTAAAGCTTACCGATATTGCTGAAATACTAAATACTATCGAGAATTTAAAAACTACTCTTTCTGAATACAACGAAAAAACCCACAATGGTATTCGTTATATGAAAGATGCATTGGATATTATTGAATCAAATCAAATTTACCTAAGTGATGCTCAAGTAGAAGTAAAGCTTAAACAATTTTGTAATGACACAATTAATGTTGTCAAAAATTTTGAGAAATACCTTCAGTTAAAGGAGAGATTTCCGCTTGCAGGTAAGATTGAAGCCTTTAAGAAAATGTATATTAATGAATTTTATTATCCTGCTTTACAAAACACCATCGGAAATAAGGTTGATTGGAAACCATTTGAAAATTTTACTAGAAATCCAATATTTGAAAGAATTGGCATTTTAGCAAATGCAAATTGTAACGTAAAACAGAAAATTGATGGTAAAATTACATTGTGGTCAGGTATTCTGTCAATGAGGTCAAAATCATTGGATGTAGATAGTTTGAATGATATTCCATTTGATACCCAAACTAATTTTATGAAGGTGGAAAGGAATTATTCAATTATTGAATCAGAAGGAAAAAATATTGAATTCACATTAAAAGCAATTTTTGAAGATTACTCATCAACAACTATTGCTGAGGTAAAGAAAAAAGCTGATCAATTGGCAATTGTAAAAATACCTTCAGAACAAAAAACTGCAATTGAAGTAATTATCAAAACTGGAAAATTACCAGATACAATTAACCAACAATTAATTGATGCAATCAATAAATTGTTTGTTGATATAAAAATTATTCAACTGAAAAAGGAAGAAGTAATAAATGCCTTATTCAAAAAAGATGAATTAGTAACACTTACACAACTAAGTGAAGCCTTTTTTAATTTTAAAGAAAAACTAGAAAAGGAAAATAAAGGACAAGAGGTTCGTTTTAAAATTGATTAATAAAATTGAAAATATAGAACATGGATTATAATAAAAATTTGGCTGAACGCCTAAAAGACTTGAAAAACATTGAAGGCTTTCCTATAGGCAAAGACGAAGATATTTTAGCATTATCTCAACCACCATTTTATACTGCTTGTCCTAACCCTTACATTAAGGATTTTGTTGAGAATAATGCAAAAAAATATGATGCTGTTAATGACACTTATCATTGTAAGCCTTATACCGATGATATTGATACTAATAAAAATGACAAACTTACAAATGCTCATTCATATCATACAAAATCACCTTGGCATGCAATCCAACAATATATAGAACATTATACTGAACCAGGTGATATTGTACTAGATTGTTTTACAGGTTCTGGTATGACAGGAATTGCTGCTCAAAAAGCAAATAGGAAAGCTGTATTAACAGACTTATCTCCAATTGCAGCAAATATTGCTTTTAATTATAATCATTCTATTCTTACCACAAATTTTTATTCTGAGGCTGTAAAAATAATTGATGAAGTTTCCTTAGAGGTTAGCTGGATGCTTGAAACAAAACATACAGATGGTAGATTGGGAGTTATAAGTTCAATACTATATAGTGATGATTTTATTTGCCCAATTTGCTCTACAAATTTCACGTTATGGAATTTTGCAGTAGATTCAGAAAACGGTGTTTTTAATGACCCCTTTGAATGTATGAATTGTGGAGGAAAAATAAATAAGTCAGATTGCTCTAAGGTTATGACAAAAGTATTTGACCAATATTTAAATATAGAAATAGAACAAGTAAAAGTCAGCCCTGTTGAAATAATATATGTTATTGACAAAAAGAGATTTAAAAAAAAACCAGACCAATTCGATATTGATTTAATTTTGAAAATTAGTCAAACTAAAATTCCATATAATTTTCCGACAGATAGAATGCCTGAAGGTGGCGAAACAAGAAGAAATGACAAAATTGGATTAACGCATGTCCACCATTATTTCACACAACGAAATTTATACGTTTTAGCTGCAATACTCTCTAAAATAAATTTAGTTAAAAACGAAGACATACGCTCTAAATTATATATAGCCATGAATAGTATGCTTTTGCGTTCAAGCAAGAAAGCAATTTTATCTATTGGAAATTATTTTAATGGCGGTGGTGGTTACATAACAACAATTAGTGGCAATATGTATATCCCATCTTTGTTTTTTGAAGTTGAAATTCTTGAACAATTCGAAACGAGAATAAAAAAAATAAATGAAATCAATCTTCATGCATTGAAAAAAGAAAATGTTGTTGTATCAACACAATCAGCTACTGATTTTTCTAATATACCAAACTCTTCAATTGATTACATTTTTGTCGATCCACCTTTTGGCGAAAATTTGGCATATTCTGAACTTAATTTTATTTACGAAGCCTGGTTAAAAATTGCTACGAATAATAATGATGAAGCAATTATGAACAAAAGTCAAAATAAAAATATTCATGAATATAATTCCTTGATGCATTTATGTTTTAAAAATTTATTCAGAGTACTAAAACCAAATCGCTGGATTACTATAGAATATCATAATTCAAAATCTGCAATTTGGAACGGCTTGCAAGAATCAATTACAAAAGCAGGTTTCGTGATTGCACACACATCAATTTTAAAAAACAAGGGAGGGAGTTTTGTAATTAATGTATCACCCAATTCTGTCTCTAATGATTTAATGATTAACGCTTATAAACCAGATGAAAAATTTATTGAAAAATTTACATCATCTGTCGGTGTTAATTTAGAGGGTGAATTTATTGACTTGGTTCTCTCAAATCTTCCAGTTCAACCTATGATAGAAAGAACAGAAAAAATGCTTTACTCTAAAATGATAGCGTATTATCTTCAAAAGGGTTATCAGATTAATTATGATGCCAAAAGGTTTTATGAAATGCTATATCAAAACTTTGTTGAACAAGATGGTTATTGGTTTAATTCTAATCAGATAAATTCCTATTCGGAGTTTAAGAAAAGACTTAAAATCGAAGGAACAGATGATTATGTAAAGGGGACGCTTCTTATGTTTGTGATTGACGAGAAGTCAGCTCTGTTATGGCTTCACAATTTCCTAAGCGAGCCAAGAGACTTTTCAGATATTTCGACAGCATTTACCAAATTATCAAACATACAAGGAGATATAGTTCCTGATTTAAAGGTGTTGCTTGATGAAAATTTTGTGAATGAAAATGGAAATTTCAGGAGACCAAAATCAAGTGATGAACATTCTCAAACAATTGAAAAAAGAGAACGGGTTTTAAGAAAAGAATTTGAATCAATTTTGATTGAAGCAAAGGCAAGTGGTAGAACTAAAATTAAATTAGTAAGGAAAGAAGCGCTTTACTTTGGTTTTGAAATGTGTTACAAAGAAAAAAGATTCGATGACATTCTTGAAATAGCGAAGAAATTAGACAATACAATTTTAGAAAACAGTTCAGAACTAAACGACTTTGTTGAGGCCGCTGAAATTATGATAGAAGGTATTTCTTAAGCTTATGCAGTGGCAACTATTTATATATACAAAGCTATACCTAGAGGATAAAACACCTATGGTTATCTCAGACCATTCTGGTATTTTATCTTCTACTCCATTTTTGTCCTTCTTGGATGAAAAGGCAGTTAGCTACTTGGTTACAGATAAAGTGACTGAAATGCTTTCAGCATCTAATAATATGCCTGTTTTGGTTGTTTTTACAAGTATTAAGGATGTACCTACATTTATCACAAATAAATTACAGCACAAGCAATTTACACATGCTGATATTCCATTGAATGGCGATATAGCAGGCATTCTTAAAGCACTTTCTACCGAATCTCTAATATATCTTTTAAATTACGTTTATGCCACAGACGAGCACCTGGTAGTTACCAAGTATAATATTGAAGGACTTTTGTTACTTGCAAAATCTCATGCTGCCGTATCGGTAATCAATTCTTTGATTGAGCAAATTACTTTATTGCTTCAAACTACACCGCAATTTGATAACATTCTACAATTGGGCAAGCTCTGGGGTAAAATAGTGTACCTGTCGGTTATCCATCAGCACAAGCGGTATGAAAACTATATCAAACAAGTTGACGCATTTGCAGCTTCGTTTATTGCCTCCGATGGAATGCAGCAAGCTACGTTTGCATCAACCGAAAAAAATCCTAAAACAGTCGACCGCATTTTAGCCAATATTAAAAGTCAGAAAGATAAAAAAACGGCACTGATTTGTTTTGACTGCATGGGCTTTGCAGAATGGAATCTTTTTCAGGAATATTTATCAAATAGCAATTTCATCTTTACTGATATAGCTTTATTTACCATGTTACCTTCTGTTACATCAATTTCAAGGTCAGCTATATTTCATGGTTCACAAGATGTTTACAATATCAAATCGCCAGGAAGAGGAGATGAAACAAAGGCTTTTTTGAATTACTTTTCTGACAAGGAAGTCAAATATTTTACCGATACAGATATTATAACCGAGGACACATTGTTAGGATATGATTGTATCAGTATTCTATATACTTTCTTTGATGACCTTTCGCATTCAGCACAGTTTCCGCCCCACCATAGTAATAAGTCATTATACTTTGATGCTGTAAAAGGTTACCTGAATAATTCAAAAGTATTGCAAACATTGCAAACATTACAGAGCAATGATTTCACCGTTTATATTTGTTCAGACCACGGCTCTGTTATTGCCTATGGCAACGGTAAAAAACTAGATAAATACCTCATTGATGATTTTGCCAAAAGAGCTGTGATTGTTCCTTTTACTGCTGGTGATTTAATTGAGCATACTAAAATAAAAATACCTTTTGTGGAGGATAAAATAATTGTATTGCCTGAAGGCAGATACATGTTCGCAAACAATAATCAAATTGAAATAAATCACGGTGGAATTACTGTTGAAGAAATGGTTGTTCCATATATTAAATTAAATAAATGATTGGATACGATAGACCTTTAAAACCTGAATGGATATATAAAACCTTGAAATTGGTTGAACCAGGCAAAAAGCCTGAAGATTACTATGATGCATATAATGAAATTGCTGTAGAATTAACAGGCAAGGACGGAAGGCGAAAAACGCGAACTGTATTATTTCGCTCATTCATTTATAGTTTTCAAGAAAAAACCAAAATAATAGAAAACAACATACTTATTAGTCTATGTAAGCAAAAGGATTATGAATATATGAAACCAATCCTATTGGCAATGTTTATTCTTGATTATGAAATTCTAAAATACTTCACTCAGATGTATTTTAAAATTTTTGATCCTACTCAATCAATTAGTTCAACAGCCCTAACAAAGAAAATGACTGAGGCTTATGGTGATACAGAAATAGTAAAAAGATCCACAAGGGCATTTCTTAAAACATTGTCTGACTTTGGTATCATTGAACCAGCAGGAACGAATACGTTTCATCAAATAAATAAATCAATGTTGACAGATGAACAAGTTTCAGATATCCTTAAATTATATGCATCTGTAAAACATACTAAACAAATAGATATTCAGAATATTGACAAATCAATTTTATCTTATTATAATTTCCCAGATTTAAGTGCTGTCGCACATAATTTTCATAATACTGAATGGGAATATATTAAAGGAATCGAAAGAGGTTTACTAATGCTTCTTTAAAAATATTTTAAAACATGAAACTTGTAAAACACGAAAAAATAAACCTATTAACTTCAAAATTACTGAATGAAACATGGGTCCAAAAAGTAATCGCTGATGACCCATCAATATTGGGATTAGGTGACCTTATTCTAAAAGACAAAGAGCGGATTCACCCCAAAGCAGGCAGATTAGATTTATTACTTCAAGATGTTGAGAGTAAGAGAAGATATGAAGTTGAGATTCAGCTTGGAAAAGTTGATGAAAGTCACATCATAAGAACTATTGAATATTGGGATATAGAACGTAAAAGATATCCGCAATATGATCATTGTGCAGTAATAATAGCTGAAGATATTACGAGTAGATTTTTAAATGTTATTGGATTATTTAATGGATATATTCCATTAATTGCTATTCAAATGTCCGCTTATAAATTTTCAGAAACAGAAGTATCATTAATATTTACAACTGTTTTAGATGAAGTGAATTTAGGTTTAGTAGAAGAAGATGAAGAAACAAAAGAAGTAACTGATAGAAACTATTGGGAAAATATAAGAGGAACAAAACAAACTGTGGCATTGGCCGACCAGCTTTTGGAAATCGTAAAGGAATTCAGTCCTAATCTTGAATTAAAGTATAATAAATATTATATTGGATTAGCAAAAGATGGTCAGCCAAATAATTTTGCAATTTTTAAGGCCAAGAAAAGCAGCATGCTTCTTGAAATCAGATTGAAACAATCACCAGAAATACAAGAAAAATTGGATGATGCTAAGCTTGATACAATGGATTATGAAAACAAATGGGGACGATATAGGATTAGAGTTGATAAAAATGATATCACAAAACACAAAGAATTATTAAAAGAATTGATGAAACAATCTTACGGAATAATTGATTCTGAATAAATATTTTATGGACAGTAATCAAATTGAACAAGCTTTTTTAGAAACTAATTATATAGCTGAAATAGAAAATAATCCTATCGTTTTAAAAATTGGGGAAATACCTAAAGATTTAATTCAAAGGTTTCCTCAAATTAAAACTTGGGCATTTATTACTGCTTGGAACCCACTTCCAGATATATTAACAAAATCTGAAAACGATATTCGAAATAATCAATTAAAAGTTCAATTAAAAGAACAAGGTTTTAATTTTTATCCTGGTGTAGGTATTTCTAAAAATGAAGATTGGTCGGAAGATTCCTTTTTTATTGAGAATATTGAATTGGAAACAGCTAATCATATCTCTTTTAAATATGGGCAATTAGCTTTTTTATACGGAGATAAAGTAAAAGGAAATCAATTAATTTTTACTAAGAATATATGAAATTCGGATTCCGCATACCAAATCTTAATAAACGAATTGCAGCTCGCACTTCGGTAAAGCGTATCATTCGCCACAACCTAGGTTTTAAAGCACCTAGAGGCATGGGCTGGATAACCGACCCTAAGAAAGCTTTGTACAATAAAGTGTATAACAAAACCAGTAGAGGCTGCTTGGTGAGTGTGGTGTTATTATTAAGCATGCCAATTGCTTTGGCTTTTGTGGTATGGAAAATTTGTATTGCATGAAGCTGCGTTACTTTATAATAGTCTTCATATTCTTTCTGCTGGCGGCTTGTGGCAATAGTAATGATTCAGCAACAGGTAAAAAGCCAGTGTATGTAAAACCAAGCATTGATTATAAAGGCAAGTTCAGAAAAGGTCATGTACGCATGCCTGTAAGTACTAATAAAAACGCCATAAAAAATCAGAACCGTTCTAGGTATTATTACCACACTAGAGGTAAATACAGACGCAAAAAATAACTAAGTGTTTCTTTGCACCACTCGCTGAATGTACCGTATAAATTCTTTTGAGCCAACCACTTTTACTTCCTCTAAAAATCCCATTACAAAACGTCCTGGCGCTTTATAGCTCTGCACATTTGCTTTGAAATAATACTTGCCACTATCAGGTATTTGCTTAATGAATGCAGCACTCATGGGATATTCTTCTTTAAATACCAGGTAAGCCCTCATAGTCATTTGCAATTCAATTTCCTTATTCATGCTCTTGCCCTGGAAACCAAAAATATCAGGCTTGTGGAATTCATGCTGGGCTTCATGCTTCATCGGAGTTTCTAATACTTCAACGCTAGCCATTCGCTCAATATTGAAATACTTGTTAAGCCTTGTTTTTATCTCAAAGGCAGAAACAGCATCGTAATTATCGGTAAAGCAAGTAGGCTCTACCAAACGGTCGGAAATACTTTGGCTGTTAGCAGAACTATACCCTTTTATTAAAAGCTGCTTTCCTTCAATTATTGCCACTGAAATTTGCTCCACAATTTTTGCAAGGTGCGCTTTGAACAAACTATCGGCTCCTAGTTGTATTTCACTAGACTGCTGTACTTTTTGCAAAACACTTTGCGCCAATTGGTTTTTCTTTCCAGTAGATAAAATGAGTTTTTTAAGATAGTCCGCTTCCTGTGGTGTAAAAGGAATAAGTTCAATGTCTGAAGAAACAGAGATAAATATTTTGTTGTTGCTGTCTTTCTCGATATTGAAGCCCAGGTCTTTCAATAAATCGAGGTAACGATATACTGTTCTTTCGGAAGTATCCAGGAATGTTTCGATACTACGTACCGTTTTCGCTGGTCTTGCCTTTAGATAATTTATCAGCTGAAATAGCCTGTATATTCTGTTCTGATTAAACATGTTGATAAATATTTTGACAAATAAAGTCAAATGATTTAAGCTATCCAAACGATTGACCTCATTTGGCAAAAACATTGAGTTCATTTGCATCATTATTAATCAAATAACATGAAAAATGAATAAAAAAAATCTACTTATCGCAGTCGCAGCTCTATTGTTTTCAATTCAAATACAAGCACAAGCTCCTGCAAAAGAAAAAGAACAAAGTAATGCTGAAGTATTTTCTTCAAAGGCAGGAACGTTAATGCAAAAAGAATTTGTAGAAATTGGAACACTAAAAAAAGCTAAAGTTCAGGTTCTTTATTACACTGATTTAATTTCAAACATGAAAAAGTCAGCGTTAAAATTTGAACTAGAAGTTGCATCTACTTATTCAACAGATACAAAAGTAGCCGTGCTTGATGTTGATGAAATTGATGGTCTTATGAAGTCAATTAAATTGATGCAAGATAAGGTTATGGTTACTGTTCCAACAAACTACACAGAAGTTTATTACAGAAGTCGTGGCGGTTTTGAAGGTGGCTGTTTTACAAGTAAAGGTGCTTGGTCTTCTTATTTGAAATTAGAAAGATTTGACGGTAAAAGTTATGTATGGCTTGAAGCTGCCGATTTAACCACATTGTATGGATTGCTTGAACAAGCAAAAGCTAAAATGTAAATTTTATGAAATTGAAGATAAAAGCACTTGCTGCAATTGCAGTCATTTTTATAACATTCACAGGTTGCTCAAAAGATTCCATAGAATCGAGTTATCAATACGAGGTAAGCGGCTCTGCTGGCAATTATAGTATTACCTGCGAAGGTGCACCAAGCGGAACAGCTCAATACTCTAATGTTGGTAGCGGCTGAACTTACAAATGGACGCAAACAGGCACACGTTGGCTTTATATGTCAGCCCAAAATAACACGGCAAGCGGCTCCGTAACTGTCAAGATAATTCGAGACGGTAAAGTACTAGCACAACAAACCAGCAGCGGTGCTTACGTTATTGCAACCGTTGATGGAACCTATTAAATATCCATACTTCCGCCTGCATTAAACCTGCCTGTGGAAGTAGCTTTCCCTTTGTCAACTTGTACAATTACATCTACTTCATGGGCGTGTTCATTCACGCCTTTGAATTTTCCTTCCTTGGTAGTGTGGTAAATAAATATGAATGAAGTGTTGGGATGCAATTTTCTAATTTGGTCAATATCGTTTACGTCCATTCCAGCTTTAGAAACACTGTCAATAAATACAAAATCAAAATCCGATATATTTTCAGGCACACGGTCAGTAATATATAAATTGGAGTGATGTGCTTTTAAGCGTTCTATCTTTTCTTTTAGGGTGTAACCAAAGCCCTCTTCTACTGCGCAAAATAATACTTTACCGTGGTGAGCTGCCAGGTAGTTAGCAAAGTCCAAACACATGGTTGATTTTCCGCTTTTAGGCAATCCATAAACCATGGCTGTAAAACCCACACTTGGATCACCAATGAGTTCTTTGTATTTCCCTTTGAGCCCAATGGTTTGAAAGTCCATGGCAAGTAATTCGCCTGAACTCACAATCATTCCATTGTCGTCATCATATCCGTTTAAACTTTTTTTTTGAAATAGGTCTTCGCCCAATATTCCCATGAGTCCATTAAGCTGTGTCTTATTAATGGTAAGCATTGCAGGATTGCCGTCAATATAATTTTTCAGCGTTCCGAATGCTTCATTGAGCTTATTGGCGTACATATCCGACTTAGTAATTTTGCCTTGTTCTACGGCCTTTTTGATTCGATTGAATAAGCGTTCTGCTTTATCTTTTATATCACGTTTTCCATTCAGCGCTACATAGGCTTTAAGCAAAGCAACAGATAACATTCCTTCCTGGCTATGCGCAATTTGCAAATAGCGTTTCAGGTTTTTGCTGTCTATTTTAATTTCTGCCATGTCTCCCATTTTTTCATAGCAACCAATCAGTTGGTTTTGCATCAGCTCGATTTCCTTGGCATAAGGAGAATCTTTTTTAATTCTACGCTCCAGGATAGCTTTTTGTAAACTATGAATTAAGGTTAATATTTGCGCTTGTGATTTTACTTTACCGTGCATGGTTGCATAGCGTTTGATAAACTGCACATCGGTATCTATGTGTTCCACATCCTCGCTATCGTATTCTTCTTCTTCTGCTGCTGCTTTTTTCTCAGGTGCTTTCTTAGGAGCTGGCGCAGGCTTTGCTGGTGATGCAGTTTTAGGCTCCGCTTTGACAACTTTTGCAGGCATTGATTTTTGCGTTGGTGCACTTGGATTTTTATCCAGGTAATCGGATAGTTTCTGAAAATAAGCATCTACAACACGTTTGATGTTTTCATTAGAATTGTAGGCAGCCCAGTTGTTTTGAGATGCGCCTTCAACGAGTTTATTCCCTTTAGAAAGGGCTTCTGGTAATGATTCCCAGTCGATGCTTTGTGATTTTTGGAAGTAGTTATTTGTATTGAGCATGGTTTAAAAATTTATAAGTTCAAGTTCTATTTCCAATGCCAGGGCTTCTAATTCAAGCTCACTGATTGTGGAAGTTTCTGTTGGATTCGAGGGGGTCAAATTGGTACGGAATTCTAGCAAATAGTTCAAGCGGTCAAATTCTGTCGCACGACTTTGTGCACTTCTACCTTCTACCTGGAGTGCTGATTTTTTGGCTTGTATTTCTACTTTAAGCTCTGCCCATTTAGGTGAATCCTGTTCACCTTTATAGAGTTCTGCTTGCGCCATTATGTTTTGCTTGTCCGCTTCATATTGCGCTGTTACAGGAGTTAAATCACTGTTGAGTGAATAACCTTTGGGCTTTAAAATGGTACGTTCTGTTTTTCGCACCTTACTCACGTATTCTTTGAAATAACTGAAATAGTATCGGTTTGAAAAATAGATTCCAAGCAGCGGATAAGAGCTTTCAATTTTTCGGCCCAATGAAATAATGTCCTTGTCTTGTTGTTCGCTGGAATTAAGCACTAAATCAATTTCTTCTTTTAGCTCCTTTGCTTTTTTGGACTGCTTGTTAATTACTTCACCATCTTCGCTCACCTTTGGTGTTTCTGCCAAAAATGTAGATGCCAATAATGAGGTATTAAAAGTTCGTACCGCTTCGAGTGATTTTTCACGGTAGAGTTTATAGTCCACAATATCTCGCTGTACTTCTTTAATGGCAGCAATAGCCAAGGTGATTTTCTTATAGTCTCGATTGAGTTGTTCTTTGGCTTGGTCAAAAAACATTTTCACCAATCGGTCAACATCGGTTATGAGTGCCAGTTTAATTTCTTCGGGATCCATGCTTTCTAAATCCAGCACGTTTCCACGGTCGCCTCTAAACCAAATATCATTGATACGTGAGGTTTTTTCTTCTAGCTTTTGAAATACAAACACGTCCATACTGTCCTGAACTAGCGGCATTACTATACGCACATACTGAAACTGATTTCCTTGTCGCCATATTCTACCTTCAAGCTGGCGAATATCTGTTGGGTTCCATTCAGGGTAACAGTTATAAATAACCGTTCCTCGTTTTTGTAAATCAATCCCCTCTCGAATCGTTGCAGTTCCAATAATGATTTTTACCACACCGTCCAGGAAAGCTTCTTTAATGGTTTCTTTTCGGGTATCGTTGATTTCAGAGGATATGATTTCTACTTCATCCACTTTTACTTTATCGTACATCACGCCACGCTGATAGCCAACTTCTTTTTCCAGGTATTCTTTAATTAGCGGAAAAAACATTTTGCCACGGTTCATGTAAATCACCTGACCGCTGGCTGTTTCCTCATGCTCTTCATGCCAGGACTTTACCGATTTGATACAGTCCATCACATAGGCAATCTTTGGACTTTGCTCTACAAAATCCTTATAGTCCTCGGGAGTTCCATTTAACAAGTAAGGTGAAAGCGCATTGTCTAAACTATAAGCCAGTGCACGAAATAAATTACCCATGTCGAGCTTGCCCTGGGTAGAACTTTTTGCCATGGCTACAATACCATTTTGATTCTCCCTTTGCTTTGGGGTCATGTTGATATAGGTAAGCACTTGCTTGTCCTGTGGCAATCGCTCTTTGGCATTTTCAAAACTATACAGTAGGGGCAGGTTGATTTTTTTAGGACGCACCACGCCAGCTTCCTCTCCTGTTTTGTATAAAATGTGGTTGTAGATGAGCTTTTGTAAAATCCTTCTATTGGTAAAGCTTTTAATCACTTCCTTTTCTACAATTTCCTCTTTGTAATTTGCAGCCCATTCCACGGTTGGAAGCACAAACAAATCAAAGAAGGTATCGAGGTTTACAATGCCGTTATCTCGAAGCGAATCATACGCAACAAGGGAAAGCATCGAATAAATTTCTAGTGGTGAATTGGAAAACGGTGTAGCTGTAAGTAGCATAGTATTTCTGCCATACTTGCGCTGAATAAAACTAAGAATCAAAAAGGCTTTTTGTCCAGTTTCAGAAGTTGCCGATTGAATGTTGTATCGTTTGTTACCGTCATCATCACTCTTTACGGATGAAAATACATTTTTACAACGGTGCGCTTCATCTATTACCGCATAATCAAAACCGAGCACATCAATATCGGCTATGGAATTTTTAAGCCCCACACCAATCATCTCTCTGAATTTTTGGTATTCAATCTCTTTATCTCGGCTCGATTTTTCTTTGCTCTGACCCAATATATTCACCAGCTCTGTAAACAGCTCATCCGAAACAGATTCACCAAAGCCCAAGCGTTTGAAGCCTTCGTAAGTGACCATGGTAATGGAGCGTTCAGGCACAGCAGCACTAAGGTTTATCTTATCTACAATATCAGTTCCCAAGTTGTACCAATCGTTCACAGTAATGCCTGTATGTGATAATACACCTGAAACAAACTCGCCAGTTTTTTTATCGGTAAAGCCAATGATTTCATTCATCCACTTTTTGTAAGTAGGTTTTGGAACCACTACAATTGGTCTTTTACATTTTCCTGAATACAGGTTATGTGCTAGGTTCACAATGGCGGTCATGGTTTTACCCACACCCACATCAAAGGCATTAATGCCCGAGCCCATGGCTTCCATAAATGCCACACCTTCTCTTTGTATGTCGGTGATTTGTAGAATACCCGACTTGAACCTAGCGGAACATTCAAAGCCAATAGGCACTTTGGAATAGTTTATATCCGACTGCCCATTGTACATTCTGTTCCAGGCATAGTTGAGTTTATGTTGGTCGTCAAAGGCAAGCACTTCATGCAAGAATTTAGAGAATAGTTTTTCTCCTTCAATACGAGCATTGGCTTTGAGTTCAGCCTTTTCTTCTTTGGAAAGTTTATCGTCTCTTAGTTGCCTGTTGGCTAGGTAATAATCTGCAATGTCAATAGCCGAGCTTTTTTCAAAGTCGGTATCAGCGTTTAATGTAAACAGCCATTTTACAAATACATGTTGCAGCGTAAACTTTGCTTCTCCGTCAAAACGAATATTAATTTTTTCACGGTCTTTTTTGCGCTCAACTTTTCCGTTTACTTTTTTAAGCTCTTCGGCATTTTCTAAATCCATGTATTCTTCTCGAACACTGGTTACATAAAACAAAATTGGATCCACGGCAAAATCAGAAATAGCCGTAATAATCGGACGTTCTTTTTCATCGGGATTCTCTACCGTTAATAGTTCAGGCTTTGCTTTGTCAATGGCTTGCTTATGCAAATCCCAAATACCTTGACCAAAATGTTTTTCAATATCATCTTTGTCTTTTTCCAATTGTACCAATCGGTCGTACATGTTACCGTAGGTGTAAATTGGAAACGGCATCAGCTCGCCTGCATGGTAAAACAAAGCACCAGCTTTTACCAGGTCAAAGAGTTGTTCTTCCAATACTTTGCCTGTACCTTTTAGGTAATAGGTTTGCCAGCCACTCATGGGAACGCCCATTCTGCGTTTGTACCACACCCAGGCTTTGATTTCAGGTTCAGTGATGCCTTTGTTGTATTTAGCCACCACATCCGAAAATGGAATCTTTTTCCCTTCGGTATCGCCCAATCCTTGGAGCTCGCCAGCTTGTTTTAAAATGCGTTCAATGACGGTTGCATTACCTCTCACTTTGGTAGAGGTATATGGGTTTAATGTACCCAATTCGTGTATGTTGTGTATGCCTGATAAGTAACTCATAGCCTTTTTAATTGTAGTTCGTATTCGAGTGCCAATGCCTCAATTTCTAAAGCCGAAACATTTGTGTCAGCCACAGGATGCGATTGCATAAAGCGTAAAGCATGGGCATTAGCATCTTTGATTTCTCGGTAATTAATGTTTTCCAGTAAGAAGTCTCCATTTTGAATTTGAAAATTATAATCCACGCCATGCATAAAGAGCTGAATTAAATAAGTGCCGCATTTATAGTGCACATAAAAATCTTCGTATTCAGGGTCGTGGTAGTCGATATACCAGTCGCCTGGTAAATCCAGTATTAAATTAAAATCCCCAAGCGCATGACCTATGGTATTCATTATCCAGGTCTTGTCGCCTTTGATAGTCAGCGGAAATTCACGGCTTGTGGTTATTTCTTGTTCGCCACATACTTTTTCAGGATGCCGTTCAAACCAAGTATTGAAAGTGCACAGCTCTGTAAAGCTTAATGGCTCGCTGGAATAATCTTTTTGTTTGGCATATATTTCAACCAATCCCTTTTCATCTCTATCCTTTGGAAACACACCGTTTCGTAGTAATGCAACATGAAAGTCCTTTGCATCAGACTTTGATAGCACATCACGAATCATGTCAATTCGGGCACGGAGATATATAGGGCTCGTTATATCCATTACACCATTTCAAGTTCGGTTTCTAATAAGGGAATCACAGCAGCAGGAACCATTTGGTCGTGCAGCACTTTGTTTATAACCATTTGTTCTACCTGCTCATATCCTTTGGGTGATTGCATCATCTCAAAAAGATTAGGCGCATTGGCATTGGTCACTTTTTTTAATTGTCGTAAAATTTCTTCTCGTAATTTTTGTTCGAGCTTACTATCCGCTCCAGCCATACCACTAAGCGAGCGTTCGCCACGTTCGGCAAAAGAAAAATAACCTTCTCTTGTTACGATTACATGGTCGAGTAATGCTATATCAAAAAGTTTTAAAGCTTCTTTGATTCGTCTGGTCATTACACGGTCGGCTTCCGAAGGTTGTAAGTTTCCGCTAGGATGATTGTGCGAGATGATAACTGCTTTTGCCAGTGTCTTTAATGCAACAGCTGCAACGATTTCAGTATCTACCATTGTGGCATTTATCGTTCCTGTGGAATGGTGGTAATACCCAATAATTTTATTGGCTTGGTTTAGGTACAAAGCAATAAAGTGTTCTTGTACTTCAATGCCTTTTAGGATTCGCTCCCGAATAAAATTGGTCACATCACCTGTGCTAGAAACTTGTCCAAAAAAATAAGCCTCTTTGTTAAAAGTGACTTCTATTTCACGGACTTTAAATTCTGCATCCAGTTCATCAATTTGGCTTTCTAAATCCTGGTAGGTGGACTTATCAAAAACCATTTGTGGTTGTATATGGGCTTGATTGTATCTCATAATTATTTGCGTTTAAAAACGATAATATCTGTGGGTACTTTTGAAAACTTAAATACAGGCGGTAGTCGATACGCATCGAGTATGTCTGCAATTTTTTCTAGTTCCAGCTTTTCACTTTGGTAGCTAATTCCGTTTCTAAGAAAATTACTGCCTGTTAAATACACCATTAGTCCACCAGGCTTCAAAAGTTGTAAGCCTTGATACATAAAAAACAGTTCTATTTGGTGCATCTTAGGCCTAGTGAAATAACTGCTGTATTTATTTTTATACTTACCATAGGGAGGGTTTCCAATCACAAGCGAGAAAGGATAACCCTCGACCCACGTAAGTTTCTGCTTAAGTCTCGCGGTAAAGCGAGGCTCTTGCAGAAATGCCGTTTCAAAATAACCTTCGTATATTTTTGCTTCAGGGTACAGTATTTCTGTAATGCGCCTAGAAGTTGAATTAATTTCAAATGCGTAACATTTGGATTTATTGGGAGCGTCTTTTAATAATTTGCCTGTTCCCACGCTAGGTTCAAGCACCGTTCCTGTTCCTTTAAATCCATATCGGTAAGCTAGTTTCCACATTAGCTCACAGATATAATCAGGCGTAAAGAATTCATACAGTACGCCTTCGCCAGTAGCTCCTTTTGAGCCCTGTCCGCCTGAACCTTCGTACTGAGCAATAAACTGTTTATCCTTTTCAGAATAATCCTGTTTTGCTTTATCCTTTTTTTGGATCAGCTGTTCTATTTCTTTATTTAGTTCAAACTGATTCATTATACCAATGCTTGTGTTTCTAGTAATCCATTTTTTCCTAATATTTTTATCACATAGGAATACGCTTCCGTACTTTTTCCTTTTACCTGGTCAAGCACTTGTTCTACATTGCCTGCCGCTGGTTTAAAGAAGTAGCCCCTTGCATAGCGAAGTAGTGCTTTGTCTAATCTTAAACCGCCCACTTCGTGATGTTGGTCTATTAAAATACCTAGGTACATAGCACCCATTAAAATGTTGAATTCAGCATTGAGCATATCTGCTTGTGTTACTGAATTGCCTGAATAATTATTCTCCCTGGTTTTATGTGATAGGAAAGATTGATTAAGCGGCCCATTGATTCTGTTACCTAAATATTTTTTTATCACTGCAATTTCTCCAGGTGTTAATCTGCCTGCTTTTTTCTCCAGGTATATTACATCGTTTGCCGTTTGTGGCTTTAATTGCATTAGTCCAGCTGCACCTACATAACTGACAATACTTGGATTTCCTGCGCTCTCCGTAAATATGATTGATAAAATAAGCGCACCAGGAACGTTGGTTAATGTTTCGGCTTGCTTGATTTCTTTATAATATTTTTTAGCAATCTGCGCCAGCTTTGCTTTGTTTTGTGGCAAAGCAATATTGGAGTAAAATACTCGAGGTGTCATAGGTATAGGTACAGATAGTGCTGCCATTTTTATGCTTTATAAAATGTGATGGTACGGTCACGTTTTTGCACAGGCGTAATGGCTGGATTGCTATCGTCCACATCTTGTTTGCCTTTTTTAGAATAGGCTAAAAGTACTGCCAGTGCTGCTGCACCAATTAATATTTTATTCATCGTTTTTGTATTTGTATCACTTGCGCATATTTGATATTGGCATTGGGATTACTCACACTTACTCTTTGTTCGAGCTTACGTGGCGAAAAAATCCAAAGCCAAGGTTTTACTCTTTGCCCTTTGTAAACAACCTGAACCAGCGTATCGGTGTTTTGAATCTGCACATGTTGTGTATCTCCAATTGCCTGACCTTTGATTGTGTACCATTGGTCTTTATAACTAAACACTCTTACATGCACCGTATCATGAATTACACTATCTCTAAGTGTTGTTACAATTTGTTTTTGAGATTCAATAACGGTAGTACTTAACTGCTGCACCCTAGAAGGGTTTACCCCCAAGTCTTGTATGCTTTTACTTTGTTTTGGAAAGAGTGTTTGCAGCTCTTTTAAACGAAGCTCTAGCACACCACTTTGAGCAGCAAGCGTACCGTTTTGAATCCGTATGTATTTCAAATCAGCACCCAGGGTTTCCATATTGGACACCAGGCGTTGATTGTCTTTTTTCAAATTTTTATTGCTTGTCCAAAGCATCCATATTCCGAATATGATTGCGATGACCAGCAGTATGTTTTGAACTTTTTTGTTGTTTAGAAACGCTAGTATATTCATCTTTTGAGGGTCTAGTGGTTTGCGACCATATATAGGCCGTTAAAATTGTCATGATGCCTGCAATACTTGCTGTGGCAACTGTTTCCATCTTTGCTAATAAGGATAGTAATGTTACCAGCGCTAAAAATGCAGCTGTTATAAGCGTTAGTTTCAATCGGGTTTGTGTGTTCATTTTTATTTATGTTTAAGTACAGTTAGTATATTCATCTAATAGTTGTTTTTGGTATCGGCATCTGTTTCGTGTGCATTTGATAAAACGGTAATCCTTGCAGACACAATCTTTTCTCATTTTGGTATGTTTCCAACAAGTACAATAGTTTAACTGACATTTTTTGCAGCAAGTATTGTTGACTGGATTTACCACCACCACACTAACAGCGGAGCTTATGCGATACACTTCGCTCCCCATTATTATTTCATCATTTATCTTATCTCCTAAAAATTCGAGCAGGTCTTTTATACCGAAGTTTTTTGTTTCCCCTGTTCGCAATTGCGTTAGCGTAAACTCCATGCTCTACTATTTTAACCAGTTTTTATAAATGTACCTGCCTGCTAAAAACAGTAAGGCCGCAGCTCCTAGGCTGAATCCTCCTCTGACAAGAAGACTTTTTTTTTGGCGATGTCTAGTATGTTTTCATAAATGGAAATAATCCCTTTCATGTAAGCATTTCTGTCGTCACCGTTTTGTTCCGATATGTACGGACTGTGCGCAATCTTATCTGCATAGGCTTTGTAATCATTTGCCGAAGCATGTGCAGCTTTGTAATTACTGGCAATCAACCGAGCAAAATCATAAAAGCTATCCTGTGCACTGGCATAGGTTCTGAATTTTAATTTGTATTGGTTCTGTGCCTGGTACACGCCACCTTTCCAAAATTCATTAGGCTTTCCTGCGGCAGTTATGCCAAAGAAATTATTGTGTTTGGAAGAAAGTGAAGACGTTCCCCAAGCACTCTCGTAAGCACCCTGTGATAGAATTACCAATGGATCCATTTTGAATCGTTCACCTGCTTTTTTAGCCAGTGGGAAATTATTGATAACGTAGTTTTCTGTTTTTGTACTCATGGTTATTGTTGTAAAATGATGTAACGACCGTCAACCCAACGAAGCGTATTGTCAACGGTTTTGAATTGCATGAAATGATTTTCTCCTGTATCCATGGACATAATAAGTTGCCCGAGCACCATATTGGGCTGGGCATAATTTACCGTTACCATGCGGTCGTTTAATACAGGTGTGAGCACTTTGGTTAAAAGCCTTGGCATGGGAAGGCCTTTAAGGGTGAAATAGTCCGTTGGCTTCATCCACCCCACAAGGCTCATCGTTGCTGGATATGCATCAAACATGTTTTTGTAATACGGAAATACATCAACGTAGTTTATCGAGCTCGAAACCCAATAACTCACACGTTGTTTGTTTTTTTGTTTGAGACTAGCTGGCGCTTTTGCACCATTAATCACATAGGCTACTTCGATAAATTTTACATTGTTTACTTCATCGAATGCCTGTCTGCCTGTGGCATAGCCCAGGAATTCACCTGGCTTTGCAAGGCGAATAATATTTTTGTTGGAGAACATCTCGTAAATGCGACCGTGATTGGTTGCATCAGGCGAGGTTCTTAGATACACATCTTTTTTAGTCACTACCAGTTGATTGGCTTTGGCATATTGAACAGGTGCAGTTCCGCCACTGCTAACATCCTTATTTTGATTACCACTGATAATGGTTAAGAATTTCTGATAATCGGAAGTCGATAATTCATTTTGTAAATCATCGAGTAAATTATTTTGATACAAATTTTTATAGGCAGTTCCTACGCTATCCAATTTGGTAATGGTTTTAGCAGTGTCTAAAACACTACTGGTATTGGTTGTATCAAAGCTCATCATCCAGCTTATGCCTGAAGGGTTCATAGCAGAGCGTAAAGCCATTGCTTGTCTTACTTCGGGACTGTCATCGGCTTTTGTTTGCGTGTCTTTTTTATTGATACCGTCAATGATTTTTTTACCCAAGCGGTAGGTTATGTAAATACCACCAAGCACGAGAATACCGTTCACAATCTTTGACTGATTGCTTTGCACCACCTGAATTATTTTTTCTTTTGTACCTGGCATAGCTCTAGTTTTTACAACATGCTTTTTATTTTTAGTTTCACCAGTGGTATTTCTAATTTTTTAGAAATAACCACTAATTCCTGTGCCTTAAAATTGTCGGCAATGGATTGCAATGCTTTTTGTACATGCCTTGCTTCCTGGTCACTAGCGACCTTTACTTGAATTAATACATCTTGATGTGCCATGTCTATTGCGGATTATTAGGGGTTGTTGAATTCGTTGTTGGTTGCGTAATAAAATGAAGGATTCGCTGCAAATTGCCTCTGTCTTTTTCAATTTCAGTCAGCAGCAAATACATAGTTCCTAGCTCTTGATTGGTCATGGTATTGCAAAACGCACTTATCATTTCCAATATCGTATCACGTTGTCCATCACCTTGGTCTTGCGTGTCAGGCTTTGGTGTTGCGATGCCTTTATCCGTTTCTCCGTTACCAGCCAAAAAGTTCATGGCTGTTCCAATAGGTGAATTGGTAAAAAACTTTGCTAGTCCAGGTAGCGCCATGCCAATAATGTTGGTATAGTATTCCACTTGCTTTTTAGCATCCAAACTATTTTGCATGTCCTGCATCTGAAACTCCAGCTCTTCGTTTAGGGCTTGCAGTCTAGTTAGTTCGGAGCTCATGCGCTCCAGCTCTTTGCTGCGTTCCATTTCCGAAAACTTGCGATGTACCAAGTCGTTCACTTCCGCTTCGCCAAGTCCTGCATATCCATTAAACGGCTTTTGAATTTCATCATCTACATCATGCCACTCAAAAGTCTTTGACCATATCAACAGGTTACTGTCCTGATCTTTGAATTCCACTTTTACTTTGTCGGGGTTTTCAGATTTATCATAGCTGCGTACCAGGGCAGAGAAGTTCTCAACTGCTGCCTGGTCAATACCGTTGAGCTTTTTACCATTACGATAAAAAACAGCATTGAACACCACATGGTTATGCCCTTGCTTGGGAAAGGTTTTAATCATCTTCTGACTAACCTCTATAACATGATATATTTTTTTCTTACTCACTCCTTGACTATTTGTATGAATTCTAATATTGGATATTCTTGTACTTCATTTGGAAGCTCAATGGCAATAAGCCCACTAAATTCTTCCATGGCAACCAGCGTTTTTTGACTGACCGCAATTTCAATACTATTGGTATCTGAAATAATTCGTGTACCGATAGGAAGTGCACTGGCATTGGTAAGTAGTAAATACTCATTGTATGCAGGTACTTCATAATAGCTTACGCCAGGCTTTGTTACAACATTGGTAAACCGTTGTAATTCAATTCCAACTTCACGTTGTTTGAGCTGTTGATGAATAAATACTAATTGGTCATACATAACTGGTCTTGATTTTCTTGTTCAGTTGTGATGGATTGTTCTACTTCATCATCCATTGTGGTTTCATCTTGAAAAATAAATTCCGAGCGAAGCCAAGGATTAACAGGAATGTCTTGCTTGAATACCGATTGAATTTTAGGATCAATTGGTTTGAAATTTTCAGCAACACATCTCAAGTACAGACTAACCGTATAGGGTGAAAATTCTTTTTCCTCCATGGTGTCTATGTAAACGCCTACCAACAATTGTCCTGGTTTTAGTGTTACGTCAAGTGACTGATAACCGAAAGGTTCTTCTAGCGCATAAATGGCTTGAACGCTAACAGGCGCAACAAGTTTTTCATGCTTTAAACTATTGAACGATGCCGTTATCCAGCCAATTTCAGCCATGCAGTGTTCGGAATTAATTCCTTTTACATGCTTCACTAAAAAACCAGTGCAACGTTTTAAATACGTTGGTATCTTATGTTGAAAGTGTACAATTTGCTTTGGGCTCTCAACCTTTATTTGAATGATATTGTAGCGCGTATTTACCATGGCTTAGCTTATTTGTCATTGCAAAGCCATAAATAAATTTTTGCTTCATACGGATAACCGTAAGGCAAGTTTACTTTTTTACCACCACCATCAATAATTGGTTCACAGCCATCGGTCAATTTACCTTCCAGGGTGCTGCCACCAGCGTCCAGGTGCTCTTCAAAAAAAAAGAATTTTTTATTCGGAGCCACCTGGTTGCCGCTAGTAAGTAACTTTACTTCGTGTAATTCTTCAAAGACCTCTTGGTTATTTACTTTCAAGCCCAGCGCAGTTCCAGGAATCAATTTGCCTTTTGGCAACGACACGTAAATGCCACGGATGCGGCTGTATTGTTTGTCGGTTTGTGCATTGATGCGAACAGCGTCTCCTGGTGCAGCAATGCGCACTCTGATTTGCTGAAACTTATGGTTCTTCATGGTAAATAATGATTAAAAATTAGGACTTGATTACAGCAGTACCTCTCAATATTGCTTTCAAATACGTATTGGTTGGTGCATTGTTAGCCCACTCAATATTCAACTCGATGCTTTGTTGGTCACGGATAATTTTTGGATTGTCCAGGATGAATAATCCTTTGAACGTATCCTTACCACTGGTTTGAAACACTTCGCATGAAGTGTTTGGAACTAGCACCGTTCCGTTTGCCTTGAACTCAAATTCTCCGTTACGCAAATAATCAGGAACGATGTCAAAGTTTACACTTCCAGGATTGTTTTCTTTATCGGCAGTACCGCCCAATAAATGAATCCCGTACAACAAGAAGTAATTTCCTTTTTCAAGTTTACCACTAGAGATGTTGCTAGATCCCACCACTTTGTTGTCGTCATCTTTAAACATTTTAATGACTTTAGAGCCACTAATTGTTTTTACCACATAGTAAGCTGTGTCAACAGCTTGTAAGCTTTGATTGGCTAATCCAATTTGTATTTCTTTTGGTAACATAGAAATACGTTTTTCAAACTCTGCACGAGAGCGTGAACCTGTGGCTGCTGCCACTGCTTTTGATTGCGTTTGCATTTTGCGAAACAATTTCTTTCTGTCATTAGGCCCACTAAGGTCTATGGCTTGCAAAAAGTCGTCTTCCGACATTGCTCCAAGTAAATTGTACTCACTGTTTTCGATTTGTCCGAGCGTTAACATTTTTTAGAATTTTTAGATTGTTATTAATTAAATGATTTCGATGTATGAAAGGTCTTCCTCAGTAATTCCTTCCACGTTGCTTGCATAGTCTTCAGGATTGAATGAAGTTGGAGATGAAAGCGCTGGCAAGTCTGGGTTGTAGCGTTCAATAGATAAGTTCATCGGTTCACGGTACACGGCAGGTTCCCCCAATCCGTCAATGCCCGACATATTAAAGTCTGAAAGTCCAGCTAGTAAATCTTTTTTCAGAAATACTTTTACACCTGATAACATACCAGCTGCTCCAACACCTGTTGCCAACATTTTCATGTTAGGGTCTTTAAGCATTAAGTTACCAGCAGCGCCTACGCCCAATAATACAATAGGACGAGCCATAGCTTTTACATTGAATCCTGTTGCCGTAGCATCTACATTCAATACTTTATCAATCATTTTTCCGCCTACGGAGCCAATTACGACACCGCCAGTAAGCATAGCCAAGGTTTTGATTTCACCCATCACAGCTTGGCCACTGAGCTTGGTTGTTTTTTTGCGTTGAACTGCCATGATATAGATTTTTAGATTTTTAAAATAATTTTACTGATTTGACTGTTGTTTTATTTGCTGCTGTGCTTCTAGTACTTGTTGGCTTTTTAGCACGAGTAGTAGTTGCAGGTTTTCTTCTTCTTGTTCCATAACCTGAAAGGCTAGTCGCTTTTTTAGGTTTCACCAATTGATAAATACCAAAGGCCAATAAGCCACCACCAATTACTGCTGGAACAGGATTTTTCTTTATGAAATTCATAATACCACCGCCAGTGCTTGTTGGAGTAGTGGAAGGGTCGGTAGTAGCTACTGCACTGCCACTGTCACTCGTTGTTATTAATGATCTGTTTTGCTGTGGGTCGGAATTGGCTCCAGCATTTTCGCTTGCTTGAATTTCTGCCACTGCTGCCGCTGCCGTTGGGTCAGACATAGCTTCACTTTTAAGATTATTGACATCTACGTTTTCATTTTTGGCAAACAAGCCTGATTCCTTTATGATTTTTATGGCTGCAATAATTACAGGAGTTGCTGCTGCGATAACCGATGCCGAAGCTGGGTCACCCAATTGTCCTAGCATATCATCTTCCACAAAACCATTAAGGTTTCCAGCCTTTCCTCTAAGGACAGCATTTTGTAAGGCACTTCGTTTACCTTGTAATTTATCTGCGAATAAATTTTCAATTTTGGCTAGTGCGTTTTTACTTTTTTGCCAGGTAGCAGCATCCACGCCTTTAGCAGCAGCCTGTTGCTGGGTTGCATAAGCCCACTTTAATTTAGAAGCCATTTTACCCATGTTGAGCTTCATGGCTAACAAAAATCCAGCACGAGCTGCAATAGTTAGCGGATTGAATTTTACAATTGCTTTGATAGCAACTTTAGCGGCATCACCCACTTTTTGACCTACCGTTTTTACCGTGTTTTTTACACTGGTGAAAAATTTCTTGATGCTTATACCACTAAGGGCTAAATCATCAGGGTCTAGGTCAACACCGTTAATGGTATTTACACCATTGCGAAGGTTGAGTTGCGCCTCGTTTTTTGCAAGCACTTCCAATGCTTCATTTCGTTTGTCGGTGTACCAATACTGAATGGCATAGTCCAACATTTTGAGCAATGCCTTTGGATCATCTACCGATGAAACCAGTCCAGGGTTTTGAGCCACAGCGTTACGAGTGGCTACTAAATTTTGATACAGTTTGTCTAAGTCTTCTTGTGGTGATGTTGCACCTAAGCCATAACCTGTAAGCGATGTTGCCATAACAGCATCGTGCAAGTCATTACCAGGAACACCACTCAAGACAGCTACGTTTATGCCTTTTAAGTTCATAGTATAATCCATTTTATCGGTGTAAGTTTTTTCGTAATTGAATTCAGATAACACGCCATCAACAACACAATATTTTCTGCTGTCTTGTAATGGCACAATCACATATACATGTTGCCAGGAATCGGCACTGTACTTGGTAATGCGAAAGCTGTGTGGTATTTGAAGGTTGGTTAATATGCTTGAAACAAAAATGCTCATGCAGTCGCAATCCACGCCAGTAGAGCGTTCAGCCCAAGAGCGTGCAGGTCTGCGAAGTTGTTCTAATCCACGTTTATCCAATTTGTATTGGATGAATTGATAAACAAATTCCCAAATAGCCTGGCAAGTTTCAATAGTAGATGACCGTTGGAGTAATGGAGCTATTCGCTTGGTGTCGTCAAGGTACTTCCAAACTACCTTCTCCATTAGTTCCACGGTGTCTGTTACTTCACCATCGTTTATGATGACACGGTCGCGTTCATCAGGCGGTGGAAAGTACGCATTGAAACGACTGCCGTCTTTGATAGAACGGTAACCGCTTGTAACGGTCTTCATAGGTATATGTGACAGGCTTCTCATCAGATAAGTTTCGTTGGGGGTGATTGATAAAATAGGCCGTTCACATAAGTACTAAAAGACATTTCCATTGGAATCCCAAGTTGCGCAACTAGATTTTTTTTGTTGCCTGCTTTAAAGGCTGCAATCACACTTGGAATTTTGGTAATTATATTGGATAACAATCCTGCTAAAACAGTCCAGGATAATTGTAATTCGATGGTATCAATTTGAGTAACGCCTAGCGGTTTGATGACAATGATTTTATCCTCGGCATTGGATTGAGAAAGGAATTTTCCATTTGTTGAAAGCGATACAACAGGTTTAGTAATGTTAATGCTATCACGTGAAGGATTGTTGATAGAAACTTCTGTTCTAAAATACAAACCACCTAAGTTGATTTGATGCACACGAGGATTTAACAACGAAAGCGTTGCTAATTCTGATACGTTTTGAACCTTTAATAACTTAACGATTCCATAAACGATTGTTCCTGCTATTGCCAAACCAACTACTTTGTTCATCTTAATTATTTTTTACGTTTTTTAAAATAATTTTTGACGCGAAATGAACATTCGTCAAGTCCTTTTTTTACAACATAACCAGCCACAGCTGATACAACTGCATAAATGATAACAGTAGAAAGTCCAGGTAATGTAATGGCTAATAAAAGTGGCTTTGCCGTTATGGCTTTACCAACGCCACCAACAACTCCCGAAGCGGTAGTGAATAATGCGTTATGTGTAGGTTGCTCCATCAAGTTGTGTGTTCTTTAGGAGACAAACTTCAGGATAACTTATTTGTTGAAAGGGCGTGTGAGGGCGTATGTAGCTCTAAAGCGGTGTGTGTAGATATATGAGGGCATTTTGCTATCTTTGAAAATTATTAATTATATGTAACTAAAAGGATGTTAGAAGTCAGAAAAAACACTTACTCAAGAAATTATGAAAATTCATTTTTCCGAGATTTTGCTCGACACTTGCACAAATCTTTCAATGAAAATGGACGTTCTGGACTTTTAATTGGAAGCCCTTTTTGTGAAGTGGATGAAAGGCTTCAAATTGACGCTTTACTTATAACTGACCAAGTAGTTTGTATTATTGACTTCAAAAATTTTAGTGGTAAAATAAACCTACCAAGCGAAAGAAATTTCGAAATGGGCATTTGGACAAATGCAATTGGCGACCAAATCAAAGGCGGCAGCTCCATAAACCCTTTTATTCAACTAAAAAATCAGAAAAGACGATTTTCGGAAGTTTACAACAAGCACATTCTAAATGAACTCAAAACTGGTGACATATTTAATCCAAATCATACGGTAAGAGTTATTTGCTTTCAAGAAGAAACTGAAGTGAATGGTAGAATTCCATCCAATGAATCACTCAATTTTTTCATTATCGACAAAATAAATTTTCTAGAAAGGATATTGGATATTATTGATGTTTCCGACAAGGATGTAAATATTTCGCCAAATTCTTATGATGCTTTTAAAAAGGTATTCCGAGCTGACAAATTTAAGTTTGACGACAAACCGCTTGAAGATAAATTAAAAGCATTTTCCGATAAATCGGTAAAACTTGATTTTAAAAAGCTTTATGCTGACCAGCATTCAGCATTAACCGAAATAAAAACATTTTTAGAAAATCCTGAACAACAAATTTTTATTTTACAAGGGACTGCAAATAGCGGTAAATCATACCTAATTCCTTTTATCCAGGAAATTGCCTACAATTTGGGAATACAAGAAACTGAAATTTTCGCATCGTCAAGTCGTGTAGCAAATAACTTGCTTACTATTGGAGGATTAGAAAGAGTGAACAGTATTTACTCATACATTTATGGAGGACAAAGAAACAATAAACAGGAAGACGAAAAAGCTAAGGAAAATGAGAACATTGAAGAGATAGACGAGGCAAATGAATCGAAAGAATTACAAGTTGAAGAAATCCCTTTAAAAAACTGTGATAATTCAGACAACGCTTTATTTATCGTTGATGAATCGCAACTCGTTTCAGATTCTTTTAATCAATCCATAGACTTAATTTTTGGAACAGGATATTTACTCAAAGATTTTTTAAGTTTCACGAATTCAACAAATACTAAAAGGAAAATAATCTTCATTGGAGACCCTTTTCAAATTCAATTAGGAAGATCTGATGAATCGCCTTTAAATCCTTTGTATTTAGAAGAAGCGTATAAACTAAAAACTAATGCCTACCAACTATTAGACAAACCCGATTTTTCCATTATCAATAAAGAAGCATTGTTTTGCGTTGATAAAATTCGCACGAAATACTTCAACTCACTTCAATTTATTGTAGATGAAAGCTTTTGCTTTTTAGAAAAAGAAGATGTAACAAATGCCGTTTCAAATATCATACATAACAAAGTAGATTGTCATTTACTTTGTTTCAGCAACGAGGAATCTCAAAAAGTAAATTATTGGATTAAACAATCAATAATCAAAAACGGTCAAGACATTGCAATTAATGATTTGGTATTATTCAATAATAACTTTTCAATTGAGGATATCAACGATCCTTTTGCTGAACCTAAAAAGGTTTATAATGGTCAATTTGCAACAATTGCAGCAGTCAATAACACACCAATTCAAAAGACTGTAGAATCAACAGTTTTGACATTTAGAGAAATTTCATTAACACTAAATGATACTGGACAAAGAGCAGTTGTATTAAGTCTAGAAAACTATAGGTTAAATGCAAAAGCTGAATTATCTAAAAATGAAATTGTAGCTTTCAAGATACTTTTGAACTCATACATTGCTGATTATTTAAAAGCGCATCCGTTTGAGAAAACAAATGAATATTCAGAAATTGTCAAATCCGAGTATTATACTTTACTTGAGGGCGAAATTAAAGATTTAAGCCAAAAACTTGAAAGTGGCGAAAAAGTCAAAACTAAATTGGATGAAAAAATTAGAAAACAGAAACGGATTTTCAAATCTGGAAGCAAAAAATATCGTTCAAATATTGAATCAATATTGAGAAAAGACCCATCAACAGAGTATTATAAATTTAAAAACTCAGCATTGCTAAGATTTGGTTGGTCAATGACTATTGATAAAGCTTCATCTTACAAATGGAAAGAGGTTATTATCAATACAGATACTAGTACTCGTTTCAATGGCAGTAAAAATCACGAACCATATTTCCGAATGCTTTACACTGCAATATCAAGAGCAACGAGAAAAGTTTCACTAATCAATTACAAGCCAATTAGTCCATTTGACAAAACAGAAATTGTTGATAATAGCGGGGAAAAAAAATCAAAAGAATTCTTATTCATATCAGATAGTTTAGATAATGAAATTGCAAAAAAAGAATTAATTGAAATAATTAGGCATAAGTTGAGCAGTGATTTTGTTCTAAATAAGATTGAAATTCCTGGTTGGAATGTTAGAATTAATTTTAGTACCGATTCTAAAAATGCTACATTAGATTTTGGATTTAATTTAAAAAATCAATTCAAGTTTCCTAAATACATCAATGGTGATATCGATTTATCTAATTTAGTAATTGGACTTATCTCTAGCACAAAGGAAAATATTTCCTTTGATTCAATTCCTGAATTATGGAGAAAAGCTGAATACATAAAACTTAATGATGAATTAACTAAGGTTGGTATTCAATTCCACCAAATAATTCAAACGACATTTAAAGACAGAATTAAAGTTGTTAGCAATAACGAAGAACTTGATTTAGAAATTGATTATAATGGAGAGGGAGCATTCAGTTTTATTACCGCAAAGTATTATTCAAATCCTACACTTTGGGAAAAATTGAAAGAAGCCATTTTAACTATAAAAAAAGGTAATAATGGAATCTAAAACCGTTTTTGAACTAAGGAATCAAGCCAAAAATTTAGAAGGTTTTCCGAAACTGAATAAATTAACCGAGGCGTTAAATATGGCACAAAAATTAATCTCTGCCGAACCATATGATCCATGGAACCAAAAGGCATTTGCATATACTCTAATAGATTTAAGTAAATACTATATTTTAAATAAAAATATTAATGAAGCTAGTGTTTATTTCAATCAATTACTTTCAATTGATTTTCAAGAAACTGACGAAATAATTGAAAGTCAAAAGAATTTTCTTCGTCCAAAAATTGATGCTAATTATTTTGAAGTACAAAAAGCTGAGGAATTTAGTAAAAAAGGCAATCATAATGAAGCTTTGAATATTTTCAAAAAAATGATTGCTGAAAATAGTTTAACTGAAATTCATCATGAAGCTTATGGTTGGATTATTTATAGGTTTATAAAAGATAAAGAAAATGAATTAACCTCTATACAAGTTAGAACATTTTTAAGGGATTATATGGATTTAAAGAATGAAAGACCTTCAATGCTTCATTCTATGATTTTGAATTTTGCGTTACATTATTCAAAAGAACACTTAGATTTCAATCTTTATAATTTTTTTAAGTTATGGAATCCCCTAAATCTAAGAAATGAAGACAAAGAAATACAACATTTTAATGATAAAGAAATTCCTTCACTAGTTTCAAGAATTTTCAGAGAGTTCATTGATAAAAATTCTTCAATTGATATTGACTATTTAATTGAAAAAATCAATATAAATAATTGGAATAGAAGTTTTAATTCTACTCAACAAATATTAGACTTATTGAGAGAGCCATATTTTTGGAAGTTATATAATGCACACAAGGAAAATAAGCAAACAGAATTATGGAATTATTTTAATGAATACAATAAAACTTTTTCAAAATACGAAAAGTCAAAATGGCATTCAGAAATATTGAGTATAGCTGAACGCTATATGCAAGAAACAGAAGAATGGAGATTTTTAGATTTTTTCAAAAATTGGAATCCAGGTAATTTACTTGAGGAAGACTGGAAAGAAGTTAAGAAAGATGAAAAGGTTTATAAACCACTTGCCATTAAATGCTTAAAAAAGTCATTTGAAATAATTAAGAATCAAAGTAAAGTGTTTTCTGAAAATTGGTTAATCCCTTTTTATACAAATGCAGTCAAAATCTATCCAAACGATGAATGGCTTTTAAGAGAGAATGCTTTATTGTTGATTAAAAACAATGAATTTGAATTAGCTATTAATATTTATAAAAAACTCGTTTTAGAGTTAGGAGACAAATCTTATATCTGGTATGAGTTTTCTTCATGTTTTGGGATTGAAGATGACTTGAAGATCGGAATGCTTTCTAAATCTCTTCAGCTTGAAAAAAACGAAGATTTTCTTGGTGATATTCATTTAGAATTGGCTAATACTCTTTTCGAAAAAGGACTAATCGACAACTGTAATGTTGAACTAAATTCATATAAAACACACAGAGAATTGAAGGGTTGGCGCTTATCAGAAATGTATATTCAAATTACAGATAAAGCAAAAAATATAACTACAACCTTAAAAGACAACAAAAATCTTTATGAAAAATATATTCCTATTGCTGAACAATATGCTTATGAGGATATCGAATGGTTAGAGTTAATATTAACAGAAAAATGGAAAAATGACGAAGGAAAAGAAAGAATAGCTTTTACCAATGGAAAAACAATAGATTTTTCAATTGGAATCAGGCGTTTTGCCTTATTGAAGCAAGCATCTTTGGGTTGCGTTTATAAATTTAAGTTATATAAGGAAGAAATTAAAAGGGAAGTTGAATCCAAAATTTCTTGGATGCGAAAAACAATAATAACTGAGTATAAATACATACCTCTATTGGTAGAAAAATCCGAAAAATCGGACTGGTCTATACTTGATGATATTTATGCTACAGTTGATTATATCAATAATGAAAAAAATATAATTCATGCTATTTCCTCTGAAAACCAAGAGTTGTTTTTCCCAAAAAGTGAGGTTCCATTACAGATTGGGGATTTTATAAAAGCTAAATATTATATCAAGAAAGTAAAAGATGAAAATAGAACTGAAATAAGGAACGTCTCTAAAATTGATAAAGAAATATCTATAGTTCATTTTCAAAAAATAATTGCAGTTATTGATGGAGTTAACTACGAAAGGAATCTTTTTCATTTTGTTGGAAATTCTACAATTCAAGGTATAATTAAATTTACTGAAACTGATATCATTCCAAAAGAAGGCAAATTTTTAGAAATATTTTACACTTCAAAAAAGCATAGAACAGAAAATAGAACAATTATTAAGGCAATACAAATAAAAGAAACTGAAGAAACAAATCCTAAGTTAATTAAATCGATAAATGGTAAATTAGAACTAAAATATAAAAGAGGTGGAAGTACTATTGACTTTTATGAATTGGAAGATGATGAAGCGAGTAGTACAATTCCTGATTTTGGTTTTGTTGATGATTTTTATGTTCCTAAAAATATTTTACGAGATAACAATATAACCTTCAATTGTAACATTTCGGCAATAGCAATCTTCACAGGAGACAAATGGAAAATTATTAAATTAGAAAAAACATAAGCAAACGCATTTTATTATTTATATGACTGCAATAATTCAAAATTATTGACAAATCTAAATTATAAATCCACTCGGATATACAATTTAGAATCTACGGCTCCCCAAACTCATCAATTATAACCCTCACATGAGCTGGAGTAAATAATCTAATACCTGATTTATACCCAAGTTTTTCAAGTCTTGGTAAAGCAGTTTCGCTTTCGTTTATCCATCTATGTAACTGTGCACTTGCACTTTTTTTAGTTACATGCGGACAATATAATTGTGCGAGCTCACCATAACCGTAAGCTCGCACTTTAAAAGTTTCTTCATTCATTTTGGTGTCGTTTAAATTACACCCCCCGTTTTGAATAAATTAAACTGTTGCAGCTGTCTTTGGAAACGAAAGTCGTGAACCCATTTTGAGAGCCAAGTCCGTCATGTCATTTCCAATTTTAGTATCTACAATCCTGGCATAATGCTGCGTTGATTTTATATCCTTGTGTCCCAGCATCCTGGAAACCGATTCAATAGGCACGCCATTCATCATGGTAACGGTAGTAGCAAACGTATGTCTAGCAACGTGAAAGGTCAATGATTTTTCTAACCCTATAAGCGTTTGAATTTCTTTGAGGTAGGCATTTAATTTTTGATTGCTAATTACTGGCAACACTTTTTCCTCGGCTTTCAAAATACTCAAGTCGGTGTATTTCTCAATGATGAAGGTTGGAACATTCAACAATGGAATTTGCGCCTTAACCTTTGTCTTTTGTCTTCGAGTACGAATCCATAACACACCTTTAGGGTCGCATTCGATTTCTGAGGCCTTTAGCTTGAATAAATCCGCATAAGCAAGCCCACTGAAACACGAGAATACGAAAAGGTCTCTAACAAGCTCTAATCGAGGAATCATGATTTCTAAATCCATGATGTTCTGCAATTCCTTTTCAGTAAGATAAGGACGGTCAACTTCACGAAGCGTTAATTTAAAATCTGCAAACGGATTAATTTTAAGCCAACCGTTTTTAAACCCAATCATTACAATTCGTTTGAAGTTTTGTAAATACTTGATAGTGGTGTTGTAGTTGCACAACTTTTTTGTGCGGAGAAACACTTCAAACTTTACAACCATTTGTCGATTGATTAATTTAATGGGCACATCATGTACTCGGTATTCTTCCATGAGGAATTGCTTCATCCATTTCAAAGCCGTGCAATACTTTTGGTAGTTTGCATAAGAGGTTTCTTTTCCGATGAGTAATTTTAGGTCATGGGTGTGGTCTTCCCACACGGTAAAAAGTGTTTTTGACTTGCTAGTGTTCACACATAAAATGGCATCGCGTAAAAGTTCAGGAGTAGCCTGGTCATAGAGGGCATTAAGGTCAGCGTACTTGTTATACGCATTTGCTTTGAACGCTTCCATGTAACGATTTACTTCTAAAGCTTCTGATGTTTTTCCTTTGCACATTCCAAGTTTGCCATCCCAAACATCGGGTTGCACGTATCTTTTTGTGAACATGGCGAGCGATTGACCATTGATGGTAATTCGCATGTTAATGGGGCAGTCTCCGTTTTTTGTAGGACGGGATCTGTTGATGTAAAACATCAATCTGAAAGTTGTTTTTGACGACATAATAATTTTATCAAATGGCCCCCCATTTTGAGTACAAATTTGATGACAAAATCTCGAGTTGCAAAACGTCAAAACGAGACAGGACGCGACATTGAGCGACATACTGTGACGTAATTGGTGTTTTTTTGGATTACGTCACAAGTTGCAAAATAAATGTGTCGTTTTATGGCGTTTTAAGTCGTTTTCAGAGCCATATTTTCCCATAAAAAAACCCCGATTATCATTGATAATCAGGGTTTTAGCTTATTTCTTGTTAGAAATGATGCGGAGAGCGAGGGATTCGAACCCCCGGACCTGTAACAGTCAACAGTTTTCAAGACTGCCGCAATCGACCACTCTGCCAGCTCTCCGCGGCAAAAGTAAGGGTTAGATAATTCAGTAACAAAAAATAGTGTAAGTTTTTAATAAAAATCTTTTCGATTAATACATAAAAGTGAGAATAATATTGAATTTTCGATAAGATAATTGGTACATGAAGAAGGGATGTAGCATACTATGTACTTAGGTATCAATAAAAAGGCGGAGCTAATTTATAAATGATCAATTAATTTTAATTTTTTCCAAAAAGAATTTATCTGGGATCACTTTAGGTCATCGCCACCAAAAGATAAAGGCAATAATAACCCTGCTTTTTCTATAATGAAGATCCTCCCTTCCATTCCACTCAATATTAATCGAATTGGATGTGTTGTTCTTTCCTCATATTCATGCAAGGCTTGTCTGCACATGCCGCAAGGTGAAACAGGCTTGTTACTTATCCCATTTAAATTGTGATAAGCAATGGCCATGGTTTCAATTGGGATATTTGTAAAGAGCATTGCTGCAGAGGATAATAGTGTTCTTTCCGCACAAATACTTACTGGATAAGAAGCATTTTCTTGATTGGCACCATTTACGATTTCGCCATTTGAAAGTAAGGCAGTAGCCCCAACTAAAAAGTTACTATAAGGGGCGTATGCTTTACTGGTAATAGTTCTTGCAGATTCAAGTAAAGACCTGTCGGCAGCATTTAAATCTGCAATAGATTCGTATACTTCAAAATCAAAATGAATAGTTGCTTTTTGCATAATTTACTTTTAGATAAAAAATCCTCTTGCATTGCTGCAAAAGGATGATACTAATATACAACTTTTTTATTTTAATTAATGAAACTAAATAATCTTTTCCATCTAGGTCCATTTTCCCAACTAAACCAAATCATAGACGCTTTACCTACAATATGGTCTTCTGGAACAAATCCCCAATACCTACTATCCAACGAATTGTGGCGATTATCACCCATCATCCAATAATAATTCATCTTGAATGTATAAGTAGTAGATTGCTTTCCATTAATGAAATATTGACCATTGATATTTTCGAATTTATTCCCTTCGTATACTTGAATGACGCGTTGGTAACGAATAAGATTATCCGCATTTAAGGTAATGGTCTCTCCTTTTTTCGGAATGATAATTGGGCCGTAATTATCAGCAGACCATTTTATAGTAGAATCTAAAACATAATAAGGGAATAACTGGTTATCTGGCTCCATGATAAAATCGGAAAGTTTATAGCCCTGAGGAAGTTTTAAATTCTTTTTTTCTGCATTCGTTATATTTACTAATATGGTATTAGGTATTCCCATGTCTCTTATATCTCCAATATCCTCTCCAGCGTGTATTTTTATACCCATCTCTTTGAGTTGGTCCTGATCCAGCATGACATTCGAAGGCGTTTCTAATTTATAATATCTTTCTGATTCAGGGAAAAAGTCTTGAGGTTTGTTATTTAGGAATACTTTTCCATTTACTATTTTCAAAGTATCTCCTCCAATGGCAACACATCTTTTGATAAAATTTTCTCTTTTATCTACTGGCCTGGTAATAATTAAATCTCCGTAATCCTGCCAAACTTTTTCTCTTGCCTGATTGAAATCTCCATTATAGTTTTTTGCATACTCTCTAATAGCTTGATAGTAGGTCACCCTGCTTCCGAAGTTTTGTTCGTCATTTATTAAAGTGTCGTTTACGGGGAAGTTAAAAACCACTACATCATTTCTTTTTACAGGGCTAGCTAACCATCTGGTATAGGGTAATGAAATTATTTCTGAATACGATTTGGAATTTGTAATTGGCATAGTGTGATGAACAAAAGGCATTGCTATTGGAGTATTGGGCAATCTTGGCCCGTAGCTAAATTTGCTTACAAAAAGGAAGTCACTAACCAGTAAAGTTTTTTCCATCGAAGGTGTAGGAATAGTATAAGCTTCAAAAATAAATGTGCGTATAATCGTAGCCGCTACGATAGCAAAAAAAGCGGCATCAACCCACTCTCTTGCGGCAGATTTTTTATAATTGTCCACTACGATTTTCCCTGCATATTTTTCATTTTTTGAGTGTCCTAAATAAGGGAAATAAATAAATGGAAACAAAACAGTTGCGCCATGATGTAAAAAACCAAATCTGCCAAAGTGTTCAACGAATTTTATGGTTATCCAAATGGTAATGAATTGACCTCCAATTGGAATGAATTGTAAAATAAACCAATACTTTTTCAGCCCCATTAATTTCACCATACACCAAGTATTGTAAAAAGGGATAAAAGCCTTCCATTTATCAATACCCGCTTTGTTGAACATTCCAGATAAACCGATATGCCATCCTATGGTGCAAATAATAAAAATAATCCAACCTGTCATTTTATATAATTTTAGTGATCAAAAATAAGGTAGTTTTTTGCAATCTCTCGCCTTATTGTAATTTTCTTTAGTTTATAACATTTTTTTAGCCAGCATATTATCAATACTACAACGAGAGTATATTCGATTTTGAATGTAATTTATTTGACCATAAATTTGCTTTCACATTTTTTCGGGATGTAGCGCAGCCCGGTAGCGCACACGTCTGGGGGGCGTGGGGTCGCAAGTTCGAATCTTGTCATCCCGACATTACTTCCAAAATGACAATCCAAAAACGGGTTGTCATTTTTAGTTTCAGCTAAAACCCTTGCCTGTACTGCAATTTCGCGGAATAAGGTATTAACTCTAATAGTTCGAACTCTATCATTTTTCTTATCATACAACATTCCTTCCGGAAACAGCAAGTATTGTAATTGTTGCTTCTCATAGTAATCTGATGAAATCCACAACTGGCTTATATTTTCAGCGATATTCAAACCCTTTTCAACTGCTTTTTCAAGGTTCGAACTCATGTCGGCATATGTCTTCGTTTCTTTCTTAAGTTGTGCGAGTTCATCTCTGTATTTTGATGAGAATTTATCGTACTGCTCTTTCGTGATTTCATTCAAAACAAAACGCTCCTCCATTTTATCAATGTTGTTTTGTAATTCGGTTACTCGTTTTTTATTTACCACCTCATCAACTTTGTTATCATCAAAATACTTTGACAATTTTTGATTCAGTATTGTCTTTAATTTTTCCCTACTTGAATTATCATACTCAAACGATTGAAGTAGTTTTTCAAAATGGCTATTCAATTTTTTGGCTGAAATATTGATATTGGTTCCTGCATCTCTTGTCTTGTAATAAAACAGTTTTTTCTTTTTATTTTGATAGCCGGTAAATGGGCTGTTACTAAACATATCCCTCACGAAAACTTTCAATGGTAATTCATCCACATTTAATTTTTTTGGTACACCGCTGATTGCATTTTGTTTGCTGATGTTATTTGCTTTTAAAAAAGTATCATCATTGATTAATGCTGGATGTTTTCCGGGAATTAATTCGCCGGGTAATAGTGAACTATACACATAACCACAATAAAAAGGATTCGCAAAAATCCAAGCAATGTAACGAAGTGTGACTGTTAATCCTTTCAACGCTAATTTGTCGATAATTTGCTGATTGCTCAATTTACCTGATGCTTTCCATTCAAAAGCTCTGCGAAGCATTTTACCCTCATCATTGACAATGTATATATGCTTGTCTGCGGTTGCATACTTTACGGTATTGGTGTATCCACGAGGTGTGGCATAAGGCCAAAATCCTTTTTTAATCATCGACTTTGTTCCAGATATACTTTTATCCCGACGCATATCATTATCGAGTTTGCTTAAAAGCATGTATAGGTTTTCCTGAAAACTTCCTGTGGGCGTAAATGAATCTACTTCTTGTGTGACTGCGATAATCTTGACACCCAGCTTCTTTAAATTCTCCAACAGAAATATTCCATTTGCACCCGAACGAGAAAATCGGTCGTAACTATAAATCAATATTGCAGAAACGGATTTGTCTTTCGCAATATCAGATAACATTCTCTTGAACTCTTTTCGTTCATCCGTTTTCGCAGATTCGTAGGTTCCACCATATTTGTTTTTAATAACCAGATTGTTTTTTAAGGCATGTTCATCCAATCTTTCGAATTGCCAAGCCAAACTATTACCGTTTACCATTTGGTCTCTTGACGATACCCTATCGTAAGTGAAACAAACATTACCGGAACGTGGAGACACTACTTTCGAAACAGGGTTAAGCCTTTTAGCCATTAGTTCCTCCAGCACAGATTTGTTATTCATTCTCATTATCGTAATTTTCTTTTAGTAATAATGCAACGATGATATCAGCAAACGTATCAAGCTGCTCATCAATTGTTGCGATATTTTGGTTATTCTCTAATTCAAATTCTTGTTTTTTCGCATCGGTGGTTTCGTTTTTTATCCGATGTTTTGTTGTAGAATCCCTCATTGTTTTTCAATGATTGGGATTGTAAGTGAGTTTGTCTCACATTACGCTCATTTTATAAATACGACTGAGGACTTCAGTACATTTTTTAAAGTTTTACCAATTCTGTTTGTTCGAAATATTGGATGTTTCCATCTCTGGTTTTTATGATAACATCCTTGAAATTTCCCTTCTTGCGCAAATCGTAAATTTCTTTTTGCATTTCCGCTAAATCCATATCTTTTTTTATTGAGGCAGTAGCTACACCGTTTTCGCTGATTCGTATCGTTACCTCTTTTACATTGTTATCCAAAAACAAATTCCGAAGTGCATTTACCGATTTTTCGGAAACCATCGCACCTATTTCTGTTTTCGAAAAATACTCGTGAGTACCCGATAATTCCAAAATCACTTTTCGAACATTTACACAGGCAATCGTATTGTCCGATAAAAATGTATGAAGTTTCGGTATTTCCGTAAAGGAATCTCCGAAAAGTAAATTCAAATCAATTACATCTATTTTACCATTTGCGGTAATAACAAGTGAATGGTTTGCTCTCGTCATTATTATCGAATACAAATACAACGAAAACAACGACAACTGAATCGATTCAAATGCTTTTATGACTTCATCCGACTTTTCGATTCTATTTACTACGCCTAACTTCTTTTTTAAGTCAACTTCTTCAGTAGGATCATCGACTAATTCATTTAATTTATCGATATACTCTTCGATAAATTTTTTTTTAAAAAACAATTCCTTTAGGATTTTTAATTTTTCGATACTAACACCGATACTTCGGTATTCAAGTAAAATTTTTAGCCAACAGGTTTCGATAAAACTGAAACGATTCCACGATTTATCATCGTGCGGAAATGGTAACAACTCGTGCTGTTTCCAAGCGTAAAGTAACTTTCGGTCGAAGCCAATTCCCATTTCGGTTACTTTGAGTTTTCTATCAGCCATTTTCATCAGATTTTCGAAGAGTACTTCCGGATTTTCCGTAAGCATCATTCTCATATTGTCGATTTGGAATGATTCGATTTCCTCCTTAAGTATATCATGTCCTTTCATATAGACAAATATATAAAATTTGGAACAAAACAAGAAAAAATTATTAATACGTAGTAAATGTGTAAATATGTAGTAAAATGTAGGAATAAGCAGTCACAGAATGTGGAAAAATATTTTTTATTATGTCTATAATATTAGACATAAATGTTTTAAATTTACATCCAGAGGTAATAACTATGAAAAAAAATGAAGTAATCTGCCGTTTACATCTGTTTCCTTTAGATTTTTTTCTATTCTACCTCACAGAAAACTGCTGTAAACAAAGAAAAAAAATAGAGAATTCAGCAGATAACACCTGTAAACATTAAATACATATAGATATGGAATCTACAAAAGTGGTATCATTAAGAATAGATCGTAATAGATACGATAAAATTTTGATTTTTTGTAACAAAAATAAAATTCCCTTCAGCGAATGGATGGAAGGTCGATTAGCGATTGCAGATGATAGCGACGAAATGATTAGTAAGATTTGTGAGATTATCGAAAAAGCAATTGATAATATAGATTATATGCCAGCAGCTGCTAAAAGGAAGTTGAATAGTTTGTTGCGGGTTTTGAAGAGGGAATAATATGGTTTTGTTATTTTTTACTATCGCTAGTTGTTTCATTTAAATCAGCTGCAATAGACAAAGCCCTATGCCAATCCACCAACTGGCAGACAAATCATTACACATCAGCAGTTCATCATTTCAGCAAGACAAACTAACTTCGCCAAACAACAACAGAAGAAAGATGAAATTTTACATTGCCATAATGAGTATTATACTTTTAGCATCTTGCAAACAATCAGCTAAACAATTACCTATTTTAGGCAATCCCATAATTATAGGTAAAGACACTACTTACCCAACTATCGCTAATTTTTCTCTTACTAATCAGGATGGGCAGTCAGTGACAAATAAAACTTTTGACAATAAAATTTATGTCGCCGATTTCATATTTCTTTCCTGCCCGACTATCTGCCCCAAAATGACAAAAGAATTGTACAATGCCTATTTGCCATTTGTAACAGACGAACGAGTTGGTTTCATTTCACACACTATAGATCCAGAACATGACAGCATCCCAATGTTAAAAGCTTATGCAACTAATTTAGGCGTTTCATCATCCAAATGGCATTTTGTAACAGGTAACCAGGATAGTATTATGAACCTATCTGAACATTTTTATTTCAATGCAGCATACCCTGATAGTAGTTCGCCGGGGGGATTTACGCATAGTGGCGGCTTACTATTAATAGATAAGAACCGCCACATACGCGGTGTTTATAACAGTACTAAACCCGAAGAAACTCAACGTCTTATAGGCGACATTAAAAAACTTCTAAAAGAACAATTTTAGTCATACTTTTGCAACGTTGAAAAAGATAATTTCCATATTATTGATTTTTGCTTTTCTTGTACAAAGTACCAGCTATTTATGGATTGTAGCTGCTTTTAAAATCAATCAGGATTATATCTCAGCCAATATTTGTATCAACAGATTTGAAGCGATTCCTATTTGTAAGGGCTCCTGCTATTTAGAGAATCAACTAAACCAGGACCAAAAGCAACAGCAGAAATTCCCCGATTTAAAAACAAAAGAAATCAACCTTTTTTGTCAGGATAATTCAACAGAATTGCAAAAGCCAGTTATATTTATAAACAGCAATATTTCCTATCCCAAGCTCAACACCTCTTCTATTACTTCCGATTATTTACATTCAGTCTTTCGCCCCCCTTCCTTCATTGTTTAAAACTATTTAATGGGTATTAAAACAGCCGAATTGCTGTTTACTCTGTTAGTGTTTTCAATTCAGGTAACAAATCGTTTTGGTTTAATTCGCTGAAAAGGATTTTAGAACATATCCTTTCCAGGAAACCAATTGATTATTATAAACCCTGTTTATTACAACTAAAAATATATACAATGGAAACAACTGAAGTATTAAAAAAACACCAAAAAATATTTAATAGGATCAGGGCAATGGTAAAATTCTTACTGATTATGCTCTTTGCATCCATCATTGCTTTGCAATTGAAAAACATTATGCAATTTTTAAAGTCCATTTGGACAAATATATAGTCAAATAAAAACATAAATAAAAAATGAAAAAAATCACTATCACTTTTCTGCTGGTTGCTTTAGTAGCGGCGTTGCAGGCACAATCCATTAAAGGAAAAATAACAGCAGCAAATGGAAATACTATTGAAGCAGCAACTATCAATATTTTAAACACAGACAAAACAATTATTGCCGACAAGCAAGGAAATTTTACATTTAACAATATCGCACCAGGAACTTATCAGTTAAGCATAAGCTCAGTTTCGTTTGCTTCAAAAATTACTGAAGTAAAGGTTAGCTCAAATAAAGAAACAGAACTTACAATTATTTTAACTGAACAAAACCAGCAATTGGGCGAAGTTGTTGTGACAGCGAACAAAAGAGAAGAAGACATTATTAGAGTACCAACTTCTATTACATCCCTTTCAAGCAAAAAAATCGAAGATACTCGTACTTGGGGTTTAAGCGGACTTTCTGCCTTAGTGCCAAATTACAACTACCAAGAGTTAGGTGTTTCGTTTCAACAAATTCAAGCTATTCGTGGTATTCAGGTATTTAGCGAAAACCCTGCGGTTTCCACTTATATCGATGACGTAAATAATCTTGACATTTTGGCAAACGGTTTTTCATTTACCGATATTGAAAGAATTGAAGTTCTAAGAGGTCCTCAAGGCACTTTGTATGGTCGAAACGCTATGGGGGGTGTAATAAATATCATTACAAAAAAACCTACAAATACAACCAATGGTTTTGCGGAACTAAGTTTTGGAAATCTTGCCTTACAGAGATACAGTGCAGGTTTTAAAACGCCAATTATAAAAGACAAGCTATTTTTTGGCTTTAATGGTTTGTATCAAACACAAGATGGATTTTTGAAAAATGATATTACAGGTACGACAGCTACAGATACCAAGATAAACGGTAGAACCGTAGGCGGGGAGAAAAATCTGTATGGGAATATGTATTTAAAATGGTTAGCTTCAAAACGTTTTCATCTTACATTAAATTTAAAAGGGCAGCGAGACAAAAGCAATAATTCAGGTTTTATGAATTCTCAATTTAGTGATACATATGCTTTTGCTAATCCAGATAAAATTAACTTGGCAAGAATAGCACAACACGAACGTAATATTTTAAACACTTCATTGGTAGCCAAATATTATGCAAATAAGTTTACTTTAACCTCAATATCTGCATTACAAACAATTGCTTTTGGATTTGAAGATTTAGATTTTCCAGGCATTTACCATTCTTATTATGATGGAAAAATTGGCGAACTGCTTCCTCCACAAAAAGTATGGAGTGAAGAATTGAGAATTAATTCAAATTCCGGCAGCAAATTTCAATACACAGCAGGTCTTTATGCCTTTACTCAAAAAGGATATGAACCAACAACCAATACTGCCTACGAATTATCAGATGCAGAAGCAACAGCCTATGGTGTGCCAAGCGGAACGTTTTTGATTAACAGAAACAGAAGCAACAATTTTGGAATTGCGGGTTTTGGAGAGATGAGCTATTTATTGACCCAAAAATTGAAGGCAACCGCAGGTTTACGTTACGATTACGAAAAACGTGAGGCAACCTTTAATGGTTTTGGCGACGCAATGTTGTACAATGGAGTAGTTACAGACATTAAACCAAATATTACTGCTGACGGCAATTATTCAGCACTTTCGCCTAAATTTTCTTTGAGCTACGCACTAAATAAACTTTCAAATGTTTATGCCACCTTTACAAGAGGTTTTAGAGCAGGCGGGATAAATGCAAGCTCATTACCAGCAGGAGTACGACAAACATTTGACCCTGAATATTCCAACAATTACGAAATTGGGTACAAAGCATTTTTAGCCAATAAAAAACTTAGCATAGGAGCTTCTGCCTTTTTAATTCAATGGAAAGATTTACAGTTTTATAATTTGGTTGCACCATTTACTTATGCAAGAGAAAATGTAGGCGACGCACAATCAATGGGTTTAGAATTAGAAGTATCTGCTTTGCCTGCAAAAGGCTTACAATTAGACGGAAGTTTTGGGTTTAACCCAACCGAATACAAAGGCTTTGACTTAAAACGTGTGAACTTTGGTACAGGTGTAGAAACCACCACAGCTATTGGTGGCAACAAGCTTTCTAACGCACCAAGTCACACTATTTTCTTAGGTGCCCAGTATGAATATGCTGTAAATAAAAAGCTTAAACTAGTTGTTCGTGGCGAAATACGTAATTTGGGTAAACAGTATACCGACATTCAAAATAAAATTGAACAACCATCTTATACGCTTCTTAATTCTAGAATCGGAATTACTTATGATAAATATAGTTTATTCTTTTGGGGTCAAAATCTTACGAATGAAAGGTATTTAGCTTACGGAAATCCTGATAGTAGTTTTGGTCGCCAATCAAGAATGGCACAGCCAAGAACTCTTGGTTTAACTTTAAGTGCAAAATTCTAATTTTTACACAAAGCCAAAGACAAAATGTCTTTGGCTTTTTAAATATCATAATATGAAATCAAAGAATATTAATTTACTACTAGTCAGCTTCCTTTTGGTTTGGGGAAGTTCATTTGCACAAACCGCCAATAAGGATTCACTTGCAAAAAGGCACGAAGAAATGATGGCAATCATTATGACACAGCCAAAAGTTCCAATTAAAACAATAGGCATTTTGGTTTATGATGGGTATAATACTTTAGATGCGATGGGGCCATATCATACACTGGCTGAAATAATGGGAACAAAGACATTTTTTATTGCCAAACAAAAGGGAATGATAAAAAATCAACGGGGTTTACAAATGAAGGTTGACACTTCATTTACTGAGGTAAAAAACCTTGACATCTTAGTTATTCCTGGTGGTGCAGTAGAAACTTTTATGCAAACAAAAGACACTGCAACACTAAACTGGATTAAACAGATAGATAAAACAACTACTTACACGACCAGTGTATGCACAGGTGCATGGATATTAGGTGCAACAGGTTTATTGCAAGGTAAAACTGCAACCACTAATTGGTACAGGGCAGAAGAAATGCTGAACAGCTATGGTGCAAAATTTAAGCAGGAACGCTGGGTAAGAGACGGCAAATATTGGACAAGTGCAGGTGTTACTGCAGGTATTGATATGTCGCTTGCAATTATTGATGAACTAATGGGCAAAAAATATACCGAAGGTGTAATGCTTGATTTGGAATACAATCCTAAACCTCCATATAACGCTGGCACACCCGAAAGTTCAGAAAAAATTGTAGCTGATATGATGAAAGAAATGTATGACATGGCTTTATTTCCATTAATACAAAAACAAATAAAAAAATGAGTATGAAAAAAATAATTGTAGCTCTTTCAATCATAGCAGTGATTGCAGCTTGTAAAAACAAGAAAGAAGATGCGGTAAAAACAACCAATAAAAGCCATGCCGAGTTAATGGCTGAAATGTTCCCAAAGCCAAAAGTGGATATTAAAACCGTTGGTATTTTATTGTATGATGGCTATACCACTTTGGATGCAATGGGGCCATATCAAGTATTAAGTGAAATGATGGGTGTGAAGGTTTTTTTTGTTGGAAGAACAAAAGGGTTGATTACCAACATGAGTGGAATGAAAGTGCAGTGTGATACTTCTATTGCAGAAGTAAAAAAATTAGACATACTTGTTATCCCTGGAGGACTTAAAGAAACCTACAATGCTACAAAAGATATGGAATTACTTAGTTGGATAAAGAGCATTGACAGTACCACAAAATATACAGCCACTGTATGCACAGGTGCATGGATATTGGGTGCAACTGGTTTGCTGAAAGATAAAGAAGCTACCACACATTGGTACGGAAAAAAAATATTAGCCGAACAATTTGGTGCAAAAATAAAAGACAGTCGCTATGTAGTAAGTGGTAAATATTGGACAAGTGCAGGCGTTACAGCAGGTATGGACATGAGCCTTGCTTTGTTAAATGAAATTATGGGTGAGAAATATACTAAGACTGCAATGCTTGATTTAGAGTACGACCCCAAACCTTTATACAATGTAGGGAGTGAAAATAATACGGATAAAGAAATTGTAGAAATGATGAGAACAATGTATGACGGTGGTATGGAGACTGCATTGCACCCTGAAATAGAGTTTGAAAAAATGAAGTTTGAAAACATAAAAGACTTTGTATGTGGAATGCCTGTATCCGCAGGTGTTGCAGATACAGCACACTATAACGGAAAAGTTTATGGCTTTTGTGCCATTGGCTGCAAGGATGAATTTAAAAAGAACCCATCTGCTTATGTATCAAAATAATTAAATTTATAAATTCTTATGGTTTGTACATCCTCTAAAAAGTCCGAACTCCCGGTAATCATCCCGACAAATAAAATCCTCAGCATTGCTTAGGATTTTGCGTTTAAATAAGTTGAAGAGATTTATGGTATATTTTTTTTTTAAGATTCCGCAATAAGCATTAATATAGTTAAGTATAAAGTATGTTCTATTGCTCAATAACATTATTCAATTGTAATAATAGGGTCATCTTTTAAGTACCCAAGTGAAACTAAAAACTTATCTGTTTCAATAATCGTTTTCTTGAAGTATTCTAAATTCTTGTGATTAAAAAACCCATGTCCTTGCCCTTCATACAATCTCAATTCACATTTACTATCTACTTTTTCCATTACTTTTTTATAATACTCAGCTGTTTCTACTGGGATATGTTTATCATTAGTCCCCAGGAAAATAATAGTTGGTGGTGCTCCTTTTTTTATGTTATGTAGCGGAGAAAAATTTTTATAGTCATCTCCAATTTTTTCATAGCCATAACCGCCTGGGCCATTATCAATTACTGGGTTATAAAGTACTAATGCATTTGGAATACAACTTATGGACAAATCATCGGTTTTTTCAGAATAAGCATCTATTAACGCTGTGGCTGCAGCAAGTTGACCACCAGATGAACCACCAGAAGCAATAATTTTTGATGTGTCTATTCTAAACAAAGTTGCATTGTTTCTGATAAATCTAATAGATGTTTTTGCATCTTGAAGAGATTCAAAAGGAGTTGTATGGTTTTTGTTTTTTGTTCGGTAATCAACCAGAAAACAAATAATGCCTCTTTGTGAAAAATACATTGCATGATTTATGAATTGAGATTTATCACCACTACTCCATCCCCCTCCAAAAAAGAAAACCATAGCGGGATAACTTTTAGACGAATCTAAAGATTTAGGAGTGTATACTTGCATGAATAATTTAGTGGTATCAATTTGCTTATATAGTATTTCTTGTTGTGCAGTGCAAATTGAAAAACAAAAAACAAAACTTATTATTAATACAATGTTGATTTTCATTTACTTTAGTTGCCTTTCGGTTAAAAATAATTAGTCATTAGAGGAGGAATTAATTCAATTACGATTGTTGACATATTGCTATTAAAATATTTTTATTATTTAAAAAGAATAAAAGTATAAATCATTAAATTAATTTCGTGAATTATTCTTGATGAGTACAATCCTTAAAGATGTCTTTACTGCTTTAATGATATATTAAACAATTAAATTGCTTTGTTTTTTCTTTATTTAAAAATATTCATCTTCTCCTGGTAAATCGGACTTTGTACATTTAGAAAATTTAAAACACTGTGAAATACATGCCATTGAGATAATAATTTATTAGGCTTTAGTTGTTTCGAGCTGTCCGACACCCAAACGATAAAAGGAATTTCGTATTGTTCTTTAGGAGCAATACTCAAAGGGAGTCCATGCATGTATAGATTTTTTTCTCCCAAAGATTCGCCATGATCTGAAACAAAAATCATTGCGCTTTTGAATTCAGTTAATTGCTTTAGATTTTCAATCACTTTATTTAAAATGTAGTCTGTATAAATAATAGTATTATCATAAGCATTGAAGAGTTCATCCTGTGAACATTTGCTTAATTCAACACTATTACATACAGGTTTAAATACTTCAAATTGCGGCGGGTATTTATTACTGTAACTAGGCCCATGGCTTGTACTTGAGTGTAATACAATCAATATTTTATTTTTCTTGCTCGATAATATTTGCTCTTTTAATCCATTTAATAAAATTTCATCATAATCACATCTATCACCTTTACAATTCTGTATCAAATCATTTTTGTTTTGATAGTTTTTGATATGAATAGGTGGTTCTCCCCAATTCGTGCTTTTCCAGATCACCTCTACATTGTTTCTATATAAATAATTCGGTAATATTTCATATAAATCATCTGTATTCGTATAATCCAAAATAGATTTTACACCTGCTGTTGTATAAGTGGCGGAAGACGTCGCATCAAAATGATATAAATTATTTAAATTGGAAAGCAGCGGGTTTGTATTTTTTGAATAACCATATAAAGAAAAATTATTTCTTCTTGCAGATTCTCCTATAACAAGCACCATAATAGATTTTGCACTATCTTTTATTGATGCATTTGGCAATAAAATTTCCTTTTCATTTTCTTTATACTTGTGAAAATAAAAAAGTGAAGTGTTTACCGAATAAGACCAAGGCATTGCAAGGCCTCCTAGTTTTTTCGAATTCTTATCAATCCATAACCAATTACTGGAATTTATAAATGCTAAAGTAAGTATGAACAATAAAGTAAAAGCAGTAGTGATTAAAAACTTTTTTAAAGAATCGTTTATAATTTTTACCCTAATAATATAAACACAAGGAAGTACGCCTAGCAACAATACATACAAAATTAATTTCACTGAAAAATAACTGAAAGACTCTTCTTTATTTGTATTAAAAACATTGCCAATCATACTCTCGTCTATTATTATACTATAAGTATTAACAAAGTAAACTGCAATAGAATTTAAAATAAAAAAAACAACAAGTAAGGGTTTTCCTACAAATTTTGACAGTGAGAATAACAAATAAAAAACAAATGAATTTAAAACAATCATTAAAACAATCAAACTTAAAACAATTGCAATGCCATTAAAAGTTTTACAATTCAAATCATTATATACAAAGTTGTAAAATGGAAAATGAAAGAAAAGAAAATTTAGAATGCTCATTATTAAAACAAAATGAGTGATTTTTATGTCATTTTTTAACATAGATACTGATGGTTTTAATTAACGAGAATAACAAAAAAAACAATGCCAGATAAAATATGATCAAATTGATGGAAATTATTTTATTGATCAATACAATGGCGGATAGTAAAAATAACAAGATGAAAAAAGGATAATATTTTTTATCCACAATCCAACTCCAGATTTTAAATTTTCTGCTGATAAAAATTCCTGCAAGTCCAGATATATAACCTATAGCGCCTCCAATTATAACATCAAGTGGATAATGTGCACCTACTCCTACTCTTGTAAATACAAGTATCAATCCGGACATCATTATCAAAATGTACCAAAGCGTTTTTTTTATTTGTTGTTTAGGCATAAAAGCAAAAAGAAGAACTGTTAGTAACATAAATACCGTAATTGAATGCCCTGATGGTAAACTTGTCTTGCCTGATAAGGTTTCTCCTATAATATTAAAATTATTATGGTCAAAGACTGCTGCAGGTCTAGGTACGGCAAAAAATCTTTTTAGTAATACAGAAATTAAAGCTGAAAAGAGGGAAGCTGAAATTAAGCTCTCCCATACTTTTGGTCTATACACAAAAAAAATACTCAGGAATGATAAGGAAATTACTTCATCACCTAGCTGTGTTAGATTGATGAGTGTATTTGGGTATTCTGATAATGTTGAATTGATATAAAAAAAACAACTCTTTTGAAATTGTATATAGTTGTTTATTGTTAATGCGTCGTTGAGATACAATATCAATATTATGGAGAGTAAAAATAGAGTTGGAAAAATGAATATTGTAAGCTTAAGCTTAGAGAGATTGCCTATGACTTTATTGTCAGAGATTGAACTTGAAAAAAAATATTTATCTGGAAACTTTGTTGACATTTAAATTGTATATCCTCTATATAGTTATTATTTTAAAAAAAAATTCTACGTAAATTTTGTTGATGATAGCAACTAATAGGTTTTAATTTTGTTATTTATTTTAAATACTAAGTTAGTATTTTTTGATTTAAGACTGATTTCAATATTTAACTATTAATGAGCTATGCTTTTATTTATTGATAATCATTGATATCCCATGCAAAAAAATAAGTTTGGTCTAAAATCATGTTAATGAAGTTATACGCAAACAAATTTTTAAATACAAACTAGTTGAATCAATTAATAGATTTACATCTATTTTTATATGGGACTACTAAGAGGATTGTTTCCTACATTCTCAAAAGTATATTTTATTACAGTCTATTTTTTATTGTCCTTGTTTAAAAGCAAGTTTACTTAGTGCTATAGTGTATTTATTAGTTGTAGCTGAATATTTAACTGTATAGGATTGTGGATACCATCCGTCCTGCTGAAAAGCTAAAGGCTGGCGCAATGATGTTTCTGAATTAGGGTGTGTTAGAAGATAATCGTGTGTAATCATCGGCTCCCAGAAAATGAACTGTCCATTGTTAGATCCCCAGATAAAAGTTTTTGTAAATATGGATCCGTTAAATTCTGGTGCTAAAAGATCAAACCAATGAGCCCCCATAGTAGGTGCTCCACCAATTAGTTGTTCGTAATTAGAGGGAATGTATTGAGTTGCAGGAGCTAATGTAATTTCATTACTCCCGTTTGATCCAATCATCATTCGTATTGAATCCTCAATGTTATAAAAATGAACATCAAAATGAGAAATATCATAAACAGGATTAGGGATATGTCCATGAGCGCTCCAGTTTAAGCAAACAAACTTATAAAAATGCGAGATACTGTTTGAGTTAAATTGGAGAATGTATTCTTGATTCATTTGTGGAAGGTTGCTGAGAGCTGCTTCCGATAGATCAATACCAACAGCAGTAGGATTTCCATAAATGTCTTCTGATACCCATGCTCGTCCTTCCCCATTGCCAATGGATACAGATGGACCGTATAATATTTTGATGGAGTTGCTACCTCCTTCTTTGCTGCATGATGAAATAAGTAACATCATGACTAATGAAGCATAAAATAAAAGTAATCTATTAGTAAGTTTCATGTCTGTTTAATTTAGGGGTTTATTCGGTGAAAATAATAAAAGATAGAATAATAAACTACTTTCTATTCAGAAAGATTTGTGATTATCTTTTTCAAGTTTCTTATTTGAGCAACCATTTGCATAAATCTATTAATACGACAAAGCGGTATTTTGAGTAAAAAGAAACAAGTAACATTATTTGTAATCTATATAATAAAACTGAATTACATCGCCTCCATTTTAAATGTCATACTTTCAATGACTTTCAGTACAGCTTCGACAGTGTCTAATGAGGTAAAGCAAGGGACGCCATTTTCAACACTGCTTCTTCTAATACGGAAACCGTCTTTCTCAGGTTTTTTACCACTAGAAAAAGTATTGACCACATAATGTACTTCTCCGCGCTGAATTTTTTCAAGAATAGTGTTATTGCTTTCGCCATCGGCTATTTTGTATACGATTTCTGTTTTGATTCCTACTTCTTCAAATGCAATTGCTGTTCCTTGTGTAGCTAAAACTTTGAACCCAATTTCCATAAATCTTTTAGCAATTTTTGTTGCTTCTGGCTTATGTTTATCGTCTATAGTAAACAGTATAGTACCATGTAATGGAATTTTTCTACCAGCAGCAATTAAACCTTTGTAAAGTGCTTTTTCTAATGTAATATCTTTTCCCATTACTTCTCCGGTAGACTTCATTTCAGGACCTAATGTTATGTCTACTTTTGTAAGCTTACTAAATGAAAATACTGGCACTTTAACAAAAATGCCTTCTTTTTCAGGAGCCAATCCGTTTTCGTAACCCAAATCCTTCAGTTTTTTGCCTAAAATTACTTTCGTAGCAAGCTTGGCCATTGGTATTTCGGTAATCTTTGAAAGAAAAGGAACTGTTCGGGAAGATCTTGGATTTACCTCAATTACATAAACTTCACCTTCAAACAAAACATACTGAATGTTCATTAAACCAATCACATTTAATCCTTTGGCTAAACGAATGGTATAATCTATCAATTTTTGTTTTTGTTCTGGATAAATATGCTGAGGCGGATACACTGCAATGGAATCACCGGAATGTACTCCTGCTTTTTCTATATGTTCCATAATCCCTGGAATCAGCACCGTTTCTCCATCACAAATAGCATCAATCTCGACTTCTTTTCCTGTTAAATATTTATCAATTAAAATAGGATGTTCTGCATTGTCTATCACAGCATGATCCATATAATAGGACAATTCAAGATCTTCATAAACAATTTCCATTGCTCTTCCACCCAAAACGTAACTTGGTCGAACCAATACTGGATAACCAATTTCATTTGCAATTTTTATTGCATCTTCTTTTGTGAAGCATGTTTTTCCAAGTGGCTGAGGGATGCCTAATTCATGTAATGCAGATTCAAATTTATTTCGGTTTTCAGCACGATCTAAATCTTCAAGAGACGTTCCCAGAATTTTTACTCCATGATAAGCAAGTTTGTCGGCTAAATTGATCGCAGTTTGACCACCAAACTGAACTATCACTCCTTTTGGTTTTTCCAGTTCAATAATATTCATTACATCTTCCTCTGTTAAGGGCTCAAAATATAATTTATCTGAAATAGAAAAATCTGTAGAAACCGTTTCCGGATTATTGTTGATGATGATAGCATCGTATCCCATTTCTTTAATAGCCCAAACCGAATGGACTGTTGCATAATCGAACTCGACACCCTGGCCAATTCTGATTGGACCAGAACCTAATACAATTACTTTTTCATTATCCGAAGGGAGACTTTCGTTCTCCTCTTCATATGTGCCATAGAAATAAGGTGTTTCAGATTCAAACTCAGCTGCACAAGTGTCTACCATTTTATAAACCGGCATTATTCGGTGTTCTTTTCGAAAATTAAAAATTGATCTGTGATCTGTTTGCCAAAGATGTGCAATATTGATATCGGAAAATCCGAGCTTTTTTGCTTGAAGTAAAATTTCCGTATTGAATTTATTTGCTGAAATTGTATTTTCGAAGTCGACCAATTTCTTGAGTTTCCAAATGAAGAATCTGTCAATTTTACTCCATTCTGCAATAATTTCCCAGTCGTATCCTCTTCGTAATGCTTCACCAATAATGAACAGTCTTTCATCATCACAAACTTTGATTCTTCGTTCCATTTCTTCATCAGATAATTCCTGAGATTGTTTGGTTTTTAATCCTAAATGCTGAATACCTGTTTCTAAAGAGCGAATGGCTTTCATTAAGGACTCTTCAAAATTTCTTCCGATGGCCATTACTTCTCCTGTTGCTTTCATTTGAGTAGAAAGTCTTCTGTCAGCTTTTTCAAATTTATCGAATGGGAATCTTGGTATTTTTGTTACTACATAATCTAATGCAGGTTCAAAACAGGCATAAGTTTTGCCTGTTACAGGGTTCAGCATTTCATCTAATGTTAACCCAATTGCAATCTTTGCAGCCAGTTTTGCAATAGGATAACCCGTAGCCTTACTCGCTAATGCAGATGATCGAGAAACTCTTGGATTCACTTCTATTATATAGTAATCAAATGAATGAGGATCTAAAGCCAGCTGAACATTACACCCGCCTTCAATTCCAAGTGCTCTTATGATTTTGAGTGATGCATTACGAAGCATTTGGTATTCTCTGTCTGAAAGTGTTTGCGAAGGCGCCACTACAATGGAGTCGCCTGTATGAATTCCAACTGCATCAACGTTTTCCATATTGCAAACGACAATCGCGTTATCGTTGGCATCGCGCATTACTTCATATTCAATTTCTTTGAAACCAGCAATCGATTTTTCAATAAGGCATTGTGTTACAGGACTGTATTTCAATCCGTTTGCTGCTATTTCTTTTAGCTCAGCTTCATTTGAAGCAATTCCACCGCCTGTTCCACCCATCGTAAATGCAGGTCTTACAATAACAGGATAGCCGATTCTCTCAGCAAATTTCAAAGCAACATCAACGGTATTTACAATTTCGGAATCTGGAACAGGCTCGTTAAGTTCTTTCATCAATGTTCGAAATAAATCCCGATCTTCTGCTTGATTTATAGCAGAAAGTTTAGTGCCGAGAACTTCTACTTTATATTCGTCCAGAATACCTGATTTTTGTAATTCTACAGCCATATTGAGTCCGGTTTGTCCGCCTAGAGTTGGCAACAATGCGTCTGGTTTTTCTTTTCTGATAATATGACTGACAAATGGTAGCGATATCGGTTCTATATAAACTTTGTCGGCTATTTCCTTGTCTGTCATGATAGTGGCAGGATTGGAATTGATAAGGATAACACTATACCCTTCTTCTTTTAGCGCCAAGCAAGCTTGTGTACCTGCATAATCAAATTCAGCAGCCTGACCAATAATGATGGGGCCGCTTCCAATTACTAAAATGGTTTTTATGTCGTTTCTTTTCATTTTTTTAGACGCTATATTTTAAGTTCCCAGTTTTAGAAAATTCACTTCTGATACCTTATGTTCATTTTTTATTGAAATCCTTCATCATTTCAATAAATTCATCAAAAAGATAATTGGCATCTTCCGGACCAGGACTTGCTTCAGGGTGATATTGCACAGAAAAACAAGAATGTATTTTATGTCGGAAACCCTCATTGGTTTTATCATTCAAAGCGATATGCGTTTCTTCCAAATCGGTATTTTTTAATGATTCCTGATCGACAGCATAACCGTGATTTTGAGAAGTGATTGCTACTTTATTGCTTCTAAGATCCAAAACAGGATGGTTTCCGCCTCTGTGTCCGAATTTCAGTTTGAATGTTTTTGCACCGCAAGCCAAACCAATAAGCTGATGTCCAAGACATATTCCAAAAATGGGAACTTTTCCAAGCAGGCCCTGAATCATCTCTTTTGCTCCTTCTACATCCTGCGGATCTCCGGGACCGTTAGAAAGCATAATCCCATCTGGATTCATCATTAAAATTTCTGCTGAAGTAGTGTGATAAGAAACTACTGTTATATCGCAATCTCTTCTGGAAAGCTCTCTGATTATTCCCAGTTTAGAGCCAAAATCTATTAGTACCACTTTGTATCCTCTCCCCGGACTTGCATAAGCAGTTTTAGTTGAAACCTGTTGTACCTGATTTGTAGGTAAAGTATTATTTTTTAATTCTGCAATAACAGTTTCGTCAGTTCTTTCTATATCTACAATCTTTCCTTTTATTACACCATGGTTACGAATTAATCTAGTCAACTTACGGGTATCAATACCCGAAATTCCAGATATTTTTCTTTTTTGAAAGAATTCATCAACCGTCATAATACTCCTGAAATTGGAAGGCAAATCAGAAACTTCTTTTACAATAAGTCCTTTTATCGCCGGCTCCATAGATTCGTAATCGTCTCGGTTGATTCCGTAATTCCCAATAAGTGGATAAGTCATACAAACAATTTGTCCACAGTAAGAAGGATCGGAAATAAGCTCCTGATAACCTGTCATTCCGGTATTAAAAACTACTTCTCCTTCAATCTCCTGATTGAATCCAAAACTTTCTCCAAGGAAAATTTCACCCGACTCTAAAACTAATTTTTTCTTCATTTTATTTTTTATAAACAATTTTTCCATTTACCAAAGTCATCACAGGCCAACCATAACACAACCATCCATCAAAAGGCGTATTTTTCCCTTTTGAAACAAATGCATTTTTATCCACTTTTTCGGCAATGTCAAGATTGATTAGGGTAAGATCGGCACAATAACCTGCTTTAATTTTGCCAATGTTGGAGAGTTTGAAAACGGCTGCAGGTTTTATTGTCATCCAATCAACCAACTGCTTCAATGTCCATTTTCCGGTCTTTACAAATTTGGTATAAAGAACAGGAAATGCGGTCTCAAATCCTACTATGCCGAAAGGGGAATCATACATTCCCTTAGATTTTTCTTCTTCAGTATGTGGTGCATGATCCGTGGCGATACAATCGATTACGCCATCCTCAAGTCCTTTTATTAAAGATAATCTGTCTTCTTTGGATCGAAGTGGAGGATTCATTTTGTAATTCGTATCAGAAGAGATAATGTCTTCTTCTGTTAGCACCAGGTGATGAGGAGAGACTTCTGCAGTTACATTAATTCCTGCTTTTTTCGCATCAGCAATTACTCTAACGGATTCTTTGCTGGAAACATGACAAACATGATAATGTGCGCCTGTTGCCTCTGCTAATAAAATATCCCGCGCAATATGCACTGATTCGCAAACACTTGGAATTCCTTTCAAGCCAAGCTCTTGCGCTTTTTTACCGTCATGAATACACCCTCCTAATATCAATGAGTTATCTTCACAATGAGCTGCAATTGGCAATTGGATTTTTGCAACTTCCTGCATGGCTTTATACATTACTCCGGCCTGCTGAATTCCAACTCCATCATCAGTAAAACCTACAGCTCCTTTATCTTTCAGCACTTTAAAATTAGTTAATTTTTCTCCCTTTGAATCTTCTGTAATGGCTCCATAAGGTCTTATTTTCACCACAGCTGATTCTTTAATCCTTAGCAAAAGATCATCAAAACGTTCTCCCCTATCTGGAACTGGTTTAGTATTGGGCATTGGGCAGATGGTAGTAAAGCCACCTTTTGCAGCTGCCATTGAACCAGTTTTTATCGTTTCTTTATGTTCACCGCCTGGCTCGCGAAGATGCACATGTACATCAATAAAACCAGCACTTACAAATAAACCGCCTGCGTCTATCAATTCTCCTTCATAGGAAATACCAGAAGCAATCTCTGAAATAATTCCGTTTTCAATTTTAATATCAGTAGACACAATATCTCCATTATCTGAAAGAATTTTAGCGTTTTTTAGAATTAAGATTTCTTTCATTTTTAGTATAATCTGATTTATTTTGTTATAAAATTGTAGCCTAGATTTTCTAGTGTGTCTTTCAAAATAGCCATTCTTGCATAGACACCGTTTTCCATTTGTTTAAAAATTCTTGAACGCGTACATTCAACAAGATTAGAATCTATCTCTACATCTCTGTTTACTGGTGCAGGATGCATAATGATAGCATGGGATTTCATCCTCTTCTCTCTTTCTACTGTTAATCCATATTTTTTGAGGTATTCGCTGGTATTAATTGTTGTTTTAGTGTCATGTCTTTCATGCTGGATCCGTAAAAGCATCAATACGTCAACAGTTTCTATTAAGTCATCTAACTCCTGAAAAACCCCACTACTAACCGACTCCGCATCAAACCATTCTTTAGGGCCAGAAAAGCTCACTTTGGCTCCCAATTTTTGTAAAGCTTCTGCGTTGGAATTGGCAACTCTACTGTGTTTTAAATCTCCTACAATACCAACATGTAGCCCTTCAAATTTGCCAAATTCCTGTTTGATTGTCATCAAATCAAGCATAGTTTGAGAGGGATGATTTCCTGTGCCGTCACCACCATTAATTATTGCGATTTCAATGCCTTGTAATTCATCAAAATAACGATCTTTTTTATGCCTGATAACTACTAAATTTACACCTATGGCTTTCAGTGTTTTTATGGTGTCATACAAAGTTTCTCCTTTGTTCACAGAACTTTGATTGACATCAAAAGGGATTACATTTAATCCTAGTTTCCTTTCGGCTACTTCAAAACTAGTCTTGGTTCTTGTACTGTCTTCAAAAAATAAATTTGATACATACACATCACTATTTGGCCTCATGATTTTCCCTTCCGAAAATGACAAGGCCTCATCCACTATTTTGTATATTTTTTCGGTTGACAGTTCAGTTATGGTTAACATGACAATTTAAAATTTGGGCAAAAAAAAACGAAATCGTAAAAGATTTCGTTTTGAAAATATTTGATTAAGGCTTTTAAAGCCCGTGTAATGATTAATGAAAGGTATTTTTTTCTCCATCGAATGCAAATATACTACTTTTTTAAAACCTAAAAATTGTAATTCTGATTTTTTTTCAACATTTTTATTGGGTTCCCGTTAATAAGTGTGATTTGAGATTTTATTTGAGATAATTATTTAATTAAAGAGTCAATTGTATTGTCCAAGTCGTTGATAGTCGTTGGCCCTAATCCACTAACATAATATGATATGATTGAATTCTTATCAATTATCAGATGAGTTGGAAAAGAGTTTACATTATATAGTTGTACTTCCTCCTTACTGTCTGGGATAATATTATATTTATAAGTATTAGTTTTTAGGAATGTATCAATTTTTCTTTTATCATTCATTGCAAAACCAAGAAAAACAACTTCTTTATCTTTATATTTCTCAACCAATTCATTTAACTCAGGCATTTCCATAACGCAAGGTTTACATTCCACAAACCAAAAATTAATTACAATTACTTTCCCTTTGAGATTTTGAAGAGAATACTTTTTTCCGAAAATGTCAGTAACATCAAATGGCAATGCTTCTTTTCCTATGAAATCATTTTTGCTTTGCATATTGTCATCCATTTCAATCATTTGGCTTTTCTCTAAAGGTGTTGCTTTTCTTAACACAAATGCTTTTACTTCTCTATTACTGTCAATAAAAGGATCAGGAATATAGTCTCTGGACATCATCACTTTCATAAAATCATCTCCTTGAATTAACGAAAGACTTTCAGAATAAACAGGAGTTGTAACTCCATCTAACATTAAAGGTTTATCAGGATCAAGGTCTTTAAAGTCTGCTTTTTTTAAGCCTGTCAATGGATTATTTTTTGGTATTGCTAAAGTATCTTTTATTTTATTCGCTAACTGAGCATTGCTATAATTAAAACTAATTACAAGTGTAAAAGCAAGGATCCATTTTTTTTTAATCATTCTGATTTAGTTTATTCGTTTAATAAATGGTCAACATTATTCTTATCTCTGTTATATACAAAAACCTTTTGCCTAAATTTAATTTAGGATTGTAAAATAAGAAAAAAGTAAAGTAAAAAAGAAAATTGTTGATTAGAATTAATTAATATTTTACTTCCTGTAAAAAATTCTACATCCATAAGATTCCGTTTCAGGGGCTGAAACCTTTTTATTGTCAAGTAATTCATCAACAGCATTTGCAATATAAGGAGTTGCTAAATTAGGATGTTCTCCATTGTCATCAATAGCACCGGTGTATTTAATAATCCAGGTATTTTTCTCTTTCCATATTACATAGGCCTGTGGTGTATGTTTGGCTTCGAAATTTTTTCCAATAATTTGTTGCCCATCCTGCAAATAATCGAAATTGAATTTTTCTGATTTTGCTCTTTTTTGCATGAGGTCAAATGTTTCTTCCTTGTATAATAAAGAATCCATTGAATTTACTGCTAATAATGGAACATTTAATGGTTTGTACTTTTTATTAAGTGCATTTAATCTTTTTGTATACAATTTAGCAAATGGACAATGGTTGCAGGTGAATACGACTATAAACCCTTTTGCGTTTTTGAAATTTGATAATGATATTATGGAGTTGTCTGTGTTTCTTAATTTGAAATCATTTATAATTTTGCCTGCTTTTTTTGTATGGGGATCATTTGAACTAGTAAAACTATAAGCGATGGTTATAAAAATAAATACAAAAATATTTTTTGTTATTTTCATTTCTAATGAATTTGAAATTGTTTGTTATTTGATTTTTACAAATTTCTTTGAAGCCACTTCTTTATTCCCATCATTCATAACTTTAAGAATATAAATCCCTTTTGATAACGGTGAAATATCTATACCATTTCCATTGGTTAAATCAATTGGATTGGGCCACATGTACATTGTTCTTCCTAGTTCATCGTATACCGTTGCGTAATATGCTTTATAATCAGAAGACGATAATTTTATCTTTAGAACATTGTCTTCTATTGGATTAGGCTGAATACTAAAATCAAATTTGATTTTAGTATTTAAAGTATTAGCATTAACTATTAAATTTAATGCACAAGTGTCTCCGCCAAAATTAACACTGAAATTAGCCGTGCCTATTGATGTTGGGGTTCCTGAAATTACAAATATTAAATTACCATTTCCGTTTGTTAAGGTGCCTGCTTGTAATGTTGCTGTCAATCCCAGTACACCAGTTGAAGGGATTGATGCCCCAGAATTATAACTTGAAGGGTTAGTAACAATACTAGAGCTTGTAAAAGGAATTGTTGCTGTTCCAGAAAAAGAAGTATTAATTATTGGAAGATTTGAAAATAAACTACTCGAACAATTTAAACCATTTGTAATAGGTATGCTCGTTGAAGAATCAGATCCTTTTACAACAAATTGTCCCATCATACCTCCATCTTCATGATTGGAGAAATGGCAATGATACATATAAGGATGAATTGAATCTGCATAGTCATCAAATTTTGCTACAAAAGTTACATTTTCATTTCTAGGAACATACATTACATCTTTCCATCCGGATTCATAATCTCCTACATTTGTTGCAATCCCATTCCTGGCAACAATTTTAAATTCAACATCATGGATATGAAAAGTATGACCAAATACATTATTGTTAGTAACAGTCCATTTTTCTATATCATTTAATTTTATATTCTTGTTAATCGTAGTTAGATTAAAAGCTGTATTATCAAACACAAATGGCAAATTAGTACCTGGGGTACCGCCTGTAATCGTTACACTTCTGTTCACAGTGGATTGTGCTGCAGTAAAATAAATATTATTAGCCAATGTCGCAGGTACAGTTGTTACTGGATTTGATGTAGTAGCGCCTACATTTATATGTAACACTGTAAAATCTATATTGTTGAGTAAACTTCCAAATTGTCCATTATTTGCAGGTTCACCACCTGGGAATCCAAATGCTTGATTGGAATTATATGCTTTCAAATCTAATGAACTTCCAAGAACATCATTCCCTAAGTTTACCAATATTTCTATTCGCTCTCCTACAAGAAGTTTTACTCGTGATACTGGAACGGGATTGTTTAATAATCCTCCGTCATTTGCTATGATATAAAAAGTCCTGTTGTCACTAAAGCCAAGATTGTACCCTCTTTCGATTTCTACATTTAATATCCTTAATCTGACATATTGTTTGGGTAAATTAATTTGTGCATTCGGCGTCCCATTGGTGAGCATGTAATCGCCATAAGCTGTGTTTTGAACAATAAATTGATTGCTTGCATCGTATCTTCTGCTTGTAAGAACAAGAGGAATATCATCAATGCCATATTTTCTTGGGAGGGCTAATGATGATTCTAATGAATCTCTTACTATTATGAATCCACCAACACCTTTTGTTATTTGTTCTAAAGTCATTTCATGTAGATGAGGATGATACCAATATGTACCAGCTTGATTCGCGATTTTCCAGAATGGCTGCCATATAGTTCCCGGAGGAATAACCTGATGCGGACCTCCATCCATAATCGCAGGGAGATGCATTCCGTGCCAATGAAGTGTGGATGAATCATTCAGTTTGTTGGTAACGTTCATGTGTACAGTTTCCCCTTTATTAAAAAATAAAGTAGGCCCCCAGAATGCACTATTATTTATGCCGCCTGTAATGGTTTGTTGTCCTGTGGGACGCAATTGCTTTAAAGTGTCTTTAAGTGTCAGATTAAAGACTGTTCCAGACAAGGTATCAGGAATCCAAAGGGTATTGTATTGTGCGTATAAGTTATTTGAATTGCTTATTGTTAAAAACAATAAAAATAGGATGGTATTTTTTTTCATTAATGCTATTAATTGATGGTAATTTAAAGTAAGTATTGTAAAATATTTATGTAGTTTTTTAATATTAATTTCTCCATTATTCTTGAGGTGGAGGCCCTGGAGGTCTTCCATTCATTGGAGGCGGTCCATCATGTGGTCTATGAGGAGGGTGCTCTCCTGGCGGCGGTCCTGGAGGCCTCCCATAAGGCGGTGGCGGACCATCATGTCTAAATGGAGGATGATGACGAGGCCCTCCCTCAATAGGATCGTTATTATGCTTTTTTAGGTTGTCGTCGTTTGAATGTGTATCAGCTTCTAATTGCTTCGTATCTGTGGCTTCATTTTCTCTGTTTTGAGGTCTTGGATTTGATTGTTGTTTTAAAAAATCGTTTTCAATAAAATAATTCAATTTTTCAAGTTGAGTTGGATTACAAATTGATTTAAGTTTTTTAAAATGGTTGAAAATTACAGTATCAATTTCCATAGAAATTGCAGCAGTTTTTTTTGCAAAAAAATCTACAGTAACCTGGCTTGCAGTATCAGATTTTAATAAAGAGAAAAAATCATTTTTAGCATGCATTTGTATTTCTCTTAAACTATCCATTTGCATATGATGTTGCTCGAATGCAGGAATGAATATTTTTTGTTGGTTACTATCTAATCCTAATTGATTAATTAGGAACTGTCCATGGCCTGGTCTTTGAAGGGGATCTTCATTACTCATAGAAGGCTGGTTAGGCCTTAACCATAAAATAGAAGTGAATATGGTATTAGCAATCAGCAATACCATAATAAAAATCAGCAAGAATTTATTTTTGTTTGTAGTCATAATAATATGTTGAATGAGTATTTAAATCATACAGGTCTGAAAAACTTTCTTTATACGAAGATGGATCAATTTCTTTTTGTTTTTTTGGGATATGTTGTTTTAAAATTAACGTGTTCATAAACAGTAATAAAAATAATGAAGTAGCAATAATGAAGAGTGATATTTTTGACGGCATTTCATTTATGCTTGGACTATTGTTTAATTTAACAGCTAGTTTCATGCTGAAAAAAGGGGAAGCTTCTGCCCTGTTGATAAGGTCTATACTATTTAAAGTGTCCTCTATTAAGTTTGTTGATTCGTTTTTCATTATTAGTTCTTATTTAGAATAATAGGGTTTTAAAATAGTCCTCAAATTTTCTTTAGCTCTTTGTATTAAACCTTCAATACTTTTTAAGCTATTATTCATGATTTCACCAACTTCCTCATAACTCAATCCCTCTGCTTTAATAAGTGTAAACGCTAATCTTTGATTATCCGGTAGTTTTTTCAGGGCTTTGAAAAGTATCGCAGCTTTTTCTTTGTTCTGCAAAGTCACTCCAGGATGGTTGAAATCAGGCACCTGGATTTCATTTATTTCAAATCCTATGACATTTTTAAAATAATTAATTCGTTTTTGTGCTTTTTTCTTTCTTTCAAATTCAAAAGCTTTAGATAACGAAACTCGATAAATCCAGGTTGAAAGTTTTGAGTCCCCTCTAAAATCTTTTATACTTTTAAATATCTGTAAGAATACTTCCTGACATATATCTTCAACATCTTGATTTTGCTGGGTGATGCTTAAAACGGTATTAAAGACTTTGTGCTGGTACTTTTCAACCAATTCATTAAAGGCAAGTCGATCTCCATTTTTTAGAAGTTGGATATATTCGGGTAATTCTGACAAGAATATTATTTATGGTTAAGATGCAATTTAATAGAATATCCTCCGTTTTGACTCGTAATTTAATATGTGGTTATTGGATAATAGCTAAATAGTATTAATAATTTGTATTAATACAATACTTTTGCTTTAATTTATTACAATTGAAATTAATTGTTCAAGTGAGTATTTCACATAAGAAATGGAGAATAATTTCAAAGCAATATCAAGATTAAATTGTAAAAACAGAAGTATGCACTTTAACTCTATTAGTTCAACCAAAAAGGGAATTGTTATTTCCATAATACTTATTTCTTATTCCTTAATCTCTTTTTATCTGTTGGATTTGCCAGAAAATGGGAATAGTCAATATGTAGTATTGGGGTTATACATTACAGGAATGTTTTGGGTAATACTTTCAGGGAAGTATCAAGTTGAAAGTCCTGATATTAAAAAGTTGTTTTCAGAAGGATTTAAAGCATTTATTGTGATTACGTTGTTTATGGCATTGTACACATTTATTTTTTATCGATTTAATCCACAAATACTTGAAAAAGGGATTTCTGAAAGTAATGCAATTATTATAAGTCAAGGAGATAAGACAGAAATGGAAATTAAAGAAAATGCAGAAAAACTAAGGGATATTTTTATGCCTATGATGCTGTCAATAAATATCATAAAATATATTTTTTTAGGGGCTATTATTTCAATAGTTTCGGCTGGTTTTTTAACTCCAAAAAAATAATTGAATTATAGTAGCAATTAATTCTTTTGAACCGATATAAATAAATTCATGATGGATATATCAATTGTAATACCATTATTTAATGAAGAAGAATCTCTTCCAGAATTACTTGCTTGGATAGAGCGAGTAGTAAATACTAATCAACTAACTTATGAAGTCATTTTGATTGATGACGGCAGTACTGATGAATCATGGAGTGTTATTGAAAAGCTTCGTATGGCTAATTCAAATATTAAAGCTATAAAATTTCAAAGAAATTACGGGAAGAGTGCCGCTTTAAATGAAGGATTCAAAGCGGCTCAAGGTGTAGTTGTGATTACTATGGATGCAGACATGCAAGACAGTCCAGATGAAATTCCTGAATTGCGAAAAATGATTCTTGAAGGGAATTTTGATATCGTTAGTGGATGGAAGAAAAAGAGATATGATAATACATTTACTAAAAATATTCCAAGTAAGTTGTTTAATGCAGCTGCAAGAAAGATGAGCAAAATTCAACTCAATGATTTTAATTGCGGCTTAAAAGCATACAAACTAAAAGTTGTAAAATGCATTGAAGTTTATGGGGAAATGCATCGTTATGTTCCTGTATTAGCTAAATGGGCAGGGTTTAAAAAAATCGGCGAAAAAGTAGTGGAACACAGAGCAAGAAAATACGGAGTAACGAAATTCGGATGGGAAAGATTTGTAAATGGCTTTCTTGATTTACTGACTATTTTTTTCGTTGGAAAATTTGGAAAAAGACCCATGCATTTTTTTGGATTATGGGGTACTTTATCTTTTTCATTTGGGTTGTTAATCTTTTCTTACCTCACTGTTTCTAAATTCTTCTTTGATGTAACTGGAATGACACAACGCCCATTATTCTTTTTTGCCATTCTTGCAATGATTATAGGGACACAGTTATTTCTTGCTGGATTTATTGGTGAATTAATTTCACGAAACTCAGCCGAAAGGAATAATTATTTGATTGAGAAAAAGTCCGGTCTTTAATTATTATTCTAAACTAAGTAACCTTATTCATTGGTATCTTCTTCTAAAAATATTGTCATCATAGGTCCTGCTCACCCATTACGTGGTGGGCTTGCATCTTATAATGAGCGTCTGGCCAGGGCATTTCAACAACAAGGTCATCAAGTTGAGATTTATACTTTTTCTTTGCAATACCCTGGATTTTTATTTCCAGGGACAACACAATTTTCGACAGAACCACCTCCGAAAGATATTCACATTCATCTTGCTATTAATTCTATTAATCCATTTAATTGGATTAAAATTGGCAAGGAGTTGAAAAATAAAAAATCCGATTTAATTATTGTACGCTATTGGCTCCCGTTTATGGGCCCCTGTCTTGGTACTATACTTAGAAAAGTTAAAAAAAATAACCATACTAAAGTAGTCTGCATCGCCGACAATATTATTCCTCATGAGAAAAGAATCGGCGATGATGTATTTACAAAATATTTCGTAAAGCCTGTTGATGGATTTATTACTATGAGCCAAAAAGTACTTCAGGATTTGAAAAAATATTCAACAAGTGCGCCTTCGAAATATGTAGCTCATCCTTTGTATGATAATTTCGGAGATAAGGTTGATAAGGCTGCGGCAAGAAAAAATATTAATATTTCAAATGAATCTTCCATTGTGCTTTTCTTCGGATTTGTCAGACAATATAAAGGGTTGGATTTATTGTTAGAGGCGATAAGTATCTTAGAAAAATCAACCAACAAAAATCATGGTATTCGTTTTTTAATAGCTGGGGAATTTTATGAAGACAGAAAACCCTATGATGATTTAATCAAAAAATTAAACATTGAAGAGGCGTTGATTTTAAGAACTGATTTTATTCCAGACAGTGAAGTGAAAAATTATTTATGTGCTGCTGATGTAGTGATACAGCCCTATCGTAATGCTACTCAAAGTGGTGTCACTCCCCTTGCCTATCATTTTGAAGTTCCTATGATTGTCACAAATGTTGGAGGATTACCTGCATTGGTTCCTGACCAGCTTGTCGGATTAGTAGCAGAGCCCAATGCGGAGTCAATTGCTCAAAAAATTAATGAATATTTTAATCTTGGTGCTGACAAATTCCTTCCTGGGTTGATTGAAGAAAAGAAAAAATACAGCTGGAATGTTATGATTGAAGAAATTTTGAAGTTGGTATTCTAACCCAACATGTTTACTTATCAACCTTTTTTTCTTATTTTGCAATAATTATGATTTACAGAAGCAAAGCGCCATTGAGAATAGGATTAGCCGGTGGGGGTACTGATGTTAGTCCTTACAGCGACTTATACGGCGGTGCTATCCTTAATACTACTATTTCATTATCTGCCTATGCGAGTATTGAACCTATCAGTGATCAGAAAATAATTGTGGAAGCCCTGGATCGAAAGGAACAACAGATTCATGATTTAGCATCGCAACTTCCAATTGATGGTACATTGGATTTATTAAAGGGTGTTTATAACAGAATCAATAGAGATTTTAATTTTCCTTCTACGGGTTTTCGTTTATCTACATTTGTAGACGCCCCTGCAGGATCAGGATTAGGGACTTCTTCAACATTAGTCGTTTCTATACTTGGTGCATTTGTAGAAATGCTGAAATTGCCTTTAGGGGATTATGATATTGCGCATTTGGCTTATGAGATTGAAAGAAATGATCTTTCCCTGGCTGGTGGCCGACAGGATCAGTATGCAGCCACTTTCGGCGGTGTAAATTTTATGGAATTTTACGAAAATGATAAAGTGATTGTAAATCCACTTCGTATCAGATCTCAATACATGCATGAGCTGGAGAATAATCTGGTACTGTATTTTACAGCTACTTCAAGAGAAAGTGCCACGATTATTAAAGAGCAGGTGAAAAATGTAACCAATAAAGATGAAAAAAGTATCGAAGCTATGCACCAGTTAAAGGAGCAGGCTAAGATGATGAAAGAAGCTTTACTAAAAGGAAGATTGGATGAATTCGGAGAAATACTTGATTTCGGATTTCAGCAAAAAAGAAAGATGGCTGCCAACATTAGTAATAGTTCAATAGAGGAAATATATGAATCAGCGATAAAAGCAGGTGCCACAGGAGGTAAAATTAGTGGCGCAGGTGGTGGTGGGTTCATGATATTTTATTGTCCTGGGAATACAAATTATGCCGTAAAAGAAGCCTTACTCAAATTTGGTGGGGAGATTAAAAATTATACTTTTACTAATTATGGGCTGAGTAGCTGGAGTCTTTAAATTATAAAATTTTTATTTAAATAACATTTTTAATAGCATGATAAACAATAAAATAAAGAATATTATACAGGAGTCGATAAATGTAAAAAATACATTACTTACCAATGAAGATTTAATCTCAAGTCTATCTAAATGTTCTGCTGATATTGTACAAGCTTTCAAAAATGGCAATAAAGTACTTTTTTGTGGTAATGGTGGAAGTGCAGCAGATGCCCAGCATTTAGCAGCAGAATTCAGTGGCAGGTTTTATACTGACAGAGACGCTTTACCTGCTGAAGCTTTACATGTAAATACTTCTTACCTCACAGCAGTAGCGAATGATTATAGTTACGATGTAGTCTATTCCAGAATCATCAAAGGGATTGGAAAAAAAGGCGATGTACTTGTAGGCCTAAGTACATCTGGCAATAGCATCAATATTGTGAAGGCTTTCGAAATGGCCAAAGAAAAAGGAATGCTAACGATTGGATTAACTGGTGCTACTGGTGGCAAAATGAAAGAATTAAGCGATTATTTATTAAATGTTCCTTCAACCGACACGCCAAGAATCCAGGAAAGTCATATTTTATTAGGACATATTATTTGCCAGCTTGTCGAAGAACAATATTTTAATACTACTGCATAATTTATTTCTGCTTAATGAGTATTGTATTCCAATCAAATAAAGGCCCTACAGCAATTGAAATTGTTACTATTGAATGTATTATTCTCGCTGGAGGTTTGGGTACAAGACTTCGTTCTGCTGTTCCGGATTTGCCAAAATGTATGGCTCCAATAAATGGCAAACCTTTTTTAAAATACCTAATCGATTATTTATTAGAACAAGGGGTTACGAAATTTATTTTCGCACTGGGTTATCTTCATGAAATTATTGAAGATTTTATTAAGAGCGACTACCCTGCTTTACAATATTCCATTGCATTAGAAACTGAACCGCTGGGAACAGGAGGTGCTATTTCATTAGCCTGCAAAAAAGCAACCACTAAAAATGTAATTGTACTTAATGGCGATACCATGTTTAAAGTACATGTAAAAGAATTGCTTCATTTTCATTTGCAGCAAGATTCCTCTTGTACACTTTCACTTAAGCCAATGCAAGACTTTGATCGGTATGGTGTTGTAGAAATCAATAAGGACTGCTATATTCAGGATTTTAAAGAAAAGCAGTTTTATCATTCAGGATTGATAAATGGTGGTGTTTACGCTTTGAATATTGATCAATTAAATGAATTGCATTTTCCTGAAAAGTTTTCTTTTGAAAAAGACTATTTGGAAAAATATTTCTCCAATCAGAAAATGATGGGGCTTATTCAAGATGAGTATTTTATTGATATTGGAATTCCTGAAGATTTTGAAAGAGCTGGGAAAGAATTTTCAGCTTCCTGATTTTTAATAAATATTTACAATGATTCCTTTAAAAAATATAGATAAATCCTGGACACTTTTCTTAGATCGTGATGGTGTGATTAATCATGAAAAACACCTAGATTATATTCATACCTGGGATGAATTTGTTTTCTATGATGGCGTTACAGAAGCTATAAAAATTTTCTCTTCATTTTTTAATCGCATCATTGTAGTTACCAATCAGAAAGGGGTTGCTAAGGGACTAACAAAATTGGAAGATCTTAATCTCATACATATCAATATGAAAGCTGCGGTAGAATTTGAAGGTGGACATATTGATGCTGTTTATTTTTGTCCGGATCTTGATCAAAATAGTCCTGACCGAAAACCTAATCCTGGTATGGGTTTTAAGGCGAAGGCTGATTTTCCTGAAATCGATTTTTCGAAATCTATTATGATTGGCAATACCATAAGTGATATGGAATTTGGTAGAAACATTGGTGCTTATACCGTATTTCTTCCAACTACAAGACCAGATGTAGCACTTGATGATCAAAGAATTGATTTGGTAACGGATTCTTTATTTTCTTTCTCAGCTTTTCTGCAATCATAAGATTTAGTTAATACAGGTCGAATGGATTTTCAGAATAACTATAATTGCATAAATATTTTCCATAAAGATGAACATCTTCTAAGATTTCAAGAATGATTTATAGGAACTGTTTTTTAATTTAAATAATATTAGTCGTATGAAATTCCCTTACTTACTTTTCATTTTAATTTCTCTTCAATTTAATGCTTCAGCACAGCATATTAAAAAAGATGACCTTCGGTTGTTAAAAAGTAAGGAAGATTCTATGACTAAAAATGCTATTGAAATCCTTCAAGGAATAAATACAACTGACAGATTTATTGCAGATAGTACTTTTACAAAAATGCTTGTGCGTGCGTTAAAAACAAAAAATTCTTTTTATTACTCTTTCGATTCTTTATTCACGATATCTAAATTATATGCACCAGACAGCAGCTTTAAAATATTTACTTGGCAATTAGTGATAGATGAAAATAAAACATGGCAACATGGCGCTATCCAAATGAAAACGGAAGATGGTTCATTGAAATTGATCCCCTTATTTGATAAATCTGATTTTATAGAAAACATAGAAGATACCATAGGCAATAATTTCTCTTGGATTGGTGCAGTTTATTATAAAATTGTATTAAACAAGCGGAATAATGAAAACTATTATACCCTTTTAGGTTACGATGAAAATGACATAAGAAGTAACCGGAAAATTATCGAGTTACTTCATTTTGAAAATGCTGTACCCATTTTTGGTGGAAAATATTTCAGCGTGCCAGATGACAATATAAAACCGAAAAATCATGCACGCTTTATCATGGAATATAAGAAAGAAGCTGGTCCCAGACTCACTTATGACGATGAGCTGGGGATGATTATCATGGAGCATTTAATATCACCATCTAATGAGCCCAATAAAAAATTCACCCTGATTGGTGATGGAGATTATGAAGGATTTAAATGGTTAAATGGGAAATGGGTCTATATTTCAAAAGTATTCAATGAAGTTACTCCAGAAGGGAATGCGCCGATTCCAAATCCTATTCGAGATGATAATGGTAATATAGATGACCAAAAACTTAAAGGAAGGGAATTGGACAAGAAAAATTAATCATCCAATTTCAATACTGCTAAAAATGCTTCTTGTGGAACTTCTATATTTCCAATCTGTCGCATTCTCTTCTTACCTTCTTTTTGTTTTTCTAATAACTTTCTTTTTCTACTGATATCACCACCATAACATTTTGCGGTAACATCTTTACGCATAGCGCTGATATTTTCTCTTGCAATAACCTTCGCACCAATAGCTGCCTGAATCGCAATTTGAAACTGTTGACGTGTTAATAGATCTTTTAATTTTTCGCAAAGTCTTCTTCCAAAGTCTTGTGCACGTGTACGATGTATTAATGCACTTAGTGCATCTACTTTTTCACCGTTTAATAAGATATCCATTCTTACAATATCGCTTTCGCGAAATCCAATTGGATGGTAATCAAACGAAGCGTACCCTCTTGTTTGAGATTTTAATTTATCATAAAAATCGAATACGATTTCTGTTAAAGGCATTTCAAAAGTAAGTTCTACACGAGTTGGGGTTAAATATCCCTGATGTATCAGCATTCCTCTTTTACCAATACATAATGTCATGATGTTGCCTATATAATCTGGTTTGGTGATAATCTGTGCTTTAATAAAGGGCTCCTCAATTCTTTCCGTTCTTGTAGGGTCAGGCAAGGTAGCTGGATTGTGCACATCAATTTTTTCTCCTTTAACAGTATAGGCGATAAAACTTACGTTTGGAACAGTTGTAATAACAGTTTGATTGAATTCTCTTTCTAATCTTTCCTGAATAATTTCCATGTGTAACAAACCGAGGAATCCACAACGGAATCCAAAACCCAATGCCTGAGAGGTTTCTAATTCAAACGTAAGCGAAGCATCATTAAGTTGAAGTTTTTCCATACAATCGCGCAACTCTTCAAACTTATCCGTATCAACTGGAAATATTCCAGCGAATACCATTGGTTTCACATCTTCAAATCCATCAATTCGTTGATTCGTGGGATTGATTACAGTAGTGAGCGTATCTCCTACTTTAACTTCTTTTGCATTCTTGATACCTGTAATAATATATCCTACATCTCCGCAATGCACTTCGTCTTTCTTTTCCATCCCTAATTTCAATATGCCCACTTCATCTGCTTCATATTCTTTTTCGGTACTGAAAAACTTAACTTTATCTCCTTTCTTTATGGAGCCATTAAATATTCTATAATAGATGATAATTCCTCTGAAGCTATTGAAAACACTGTCAAAAATTAAAGCTTGTAAAGGAGCATCTTGAGAGCCCTTTGGAGCTGGGATTCTTTCACAAATAGCATGTAAGATTTCTTCAATTCCAATTCCTGATTTTCCACTTGCTAATAAAATATCTTCTTCCTTACAACCTACAAGATCTATAATTTGGTCTTTAACTTCAGGGATCATTGCCCCATCCATATCGATTTTATTAATTACAGGAATGATTTCTAAATCATTTTCAATAGCTAAATATAAATTACTGATAGTTTGAGCTTGAATTCCTTGAGTGGCATCAACTAACAGTAAAGCACCCTCGCAAGCAGCAAGCGCACGACTTACCTCATAGCTAAAATCCACATGGCCGGGAGTATCTATTAAATTTAAAGTGTAAATTCCGTCAGGTGCTGCATTAGGAGAACCTAGATTCGAATAAGGATAATTAATCTGAATGGCATGACTTTTAATTGTAATTCCTTTTTCTCTTTCCAAATCCATGTCATCCAAAACCTGAGACTGCATATCTCGTTCACTTATAGTATTGGTTGTTTGAAGCAACCTATCTGCTAATGTGCTTTTCCCATGATCAATATGTGCGATTATGCAAAAATTTCTGATATTCTTCATTTCCTTTCTTTCAGCTTTTGAGATTGCAAAAATAACTTATTTTAAGCGTAAATCACAATGATTAGAAATGAACTTACTGACATCTTTAATAATTATCATCAATTGAAAAAGTGAGATAATTTAGAATAATGCTGTGGTCAATCTTAAAGGTAGAATTTCGAAGAGGAAATGCTGTTTATTTTACTTTAAACTTTTAATTATAGTCAAAAACTCTGTTGCATTAAGACTTGCACCACCAATTAACCCGCCATCAACATCAGAGTTGTTGAAAATTTCTTCAGCATTTGACCCTTTTACACTTCCTCCATATAAAATGGAAATACTTTCTGCGGTTGTTATTCCAAATTGGGTAGACAATACTTTTCTTATGTGTGCATGCATTTCCTGGGCTTCTTCACTAGTTGCTGTTTTTCCTGTGCCAATTGCCCAAATTGGTTCATAGGCGATTACGACTTTTTTTATTTGCTCTGTTGTTAATTGAAATAGACTTTCTCTCAATTGATGCTCAACGAAAGTGTTTTGATTATTGGATTCTCTTGTGCCTAAGGATTCACCGCAACAAAAAATGGGATGAATATTCGATTCTAAAGCAAGATCAACTTTTTGTTTCAGTACTTTATTGTCTTCATGGTTGTATAATCTTCTTTCACTATGTCCGATGATAACATATTTTATCCCAATTCCATCCAGCATTTCCGAACTTACTTCTCCAGTATAAGCTCCATTTTTTGTTGACGCACAATTTTGTGCAGCGACAAAAAATGAATTTTTATTTCCGATAATATTTTTAATATTTATTAGATAAGGAAAAGGTACAGCGAATACAACCTGTTGATTGTCTTTTAAAGAAAGAGTAGCTTTTAATATTTCATCAACTAAAGATTCCGCTTCAATGTTACTTAAATTCATTTTCCAATTTGCTACAATAATTTGTTTCCGCATATTTTATTTTTCTTTAGAATATAATGATGTTAGTATTTCAATTTCAGCAGTTGTAATCGAATTGTTTTTCATTTTTTTCCAATTGTCAATATCACTGATTGCTTTATCTAATTCATATCGTTTCTTACCCCAGCTAAAATTACTTGAATATTTTGGAGGAAAACCAGGTTCGAATATATTGCAACAAACTCCTACAATACTTCCGGTATTGAATGAAGTATTAATCGCACTTCGGCTAAAATCTCCCATAATAAGCCCAGCTTTATTACCAGCGGAAATAGGTTCAGCAAATGTATCTAATTGATACTTGACCTCACTGCCATTATTTTTTACATTACTGTTGCTGGTGCCTGCTCCCAAATTACACCATGCTCCTATTACACTATCGCCTAAATAGCCATCATGAGCTTTGTTGCTATTGTCCAGTATAATGGAATTCTTTATTTCTCCTCCAACAACGCAGTTTTGACCAATTGTTGTTGCGCCGTATATTTTAGTTCCCATCTTTACCACACTATTTTCACCTAATGAAAAAGGCCCACGAATTAAACTTCCTTCCATGATCTGCGTGTTCTTGCCAATGTAAATTGGTCCGCTTGATGCATTTAAAGAACTGTATTCGATTTGAGCCCCTTCTTCCACGAAGATATCTTTTGTGTTGATGATATTATTGGATGAAGAAATAGGGGCTGATATTCTATTTTGTGTAAGATATTCAAAATCTTTTCTGAGTGCCCAATCGTTGTATTGAAAAATATGCCAGGGATATTTAATGATTTTTATTGCGGAGCTTTCATTGATTTCTTTATTAAAACTTGATAATTCAATTAGGTGTGTATAATTTTCATTTGTTGGAATAATATTCGCTGGAATTGAAATGTAATCTTTGCAGTTTTCTGTGGAAATAATAATATGGTATCCTTTATTATGAACAAGTAATTCCCATTTTTCTCTTATGGAAGAAATGCCTATTCTAATCTCTGAAACATGTCTGGTTAGAGATAAAGGTGTTAGTGTTTTTTTACAAAGGTTATCATCTAAGAAAATGTTCATGATAATAAAAGTAGTAAGTTATTAATAAAAATAAGGGTTTATGTTGTATCTCCATATTATTATTGGTATAAAATTGAGATTAGGTTTAATTGAAAAAAAAATCCCAACGATAAGCGTCGGGATTTTTAAATAGTATATAATAAAGCTTTTATTTTGCTTTTTTCTCGTAACGTTTTTTGAATTTATCAATACGACCTGCAGTATCAACCAGTACATTTTTACCAGTATAAAAAGGGTGAGATGTGTTAGAGATCTCCAATTTGATAACTGGATATTCTTGACCATCACCTTCAAACACTATTGTTTCACCAGTGTTAGCAGTAGAACGACTTAAAAAAGTGTGCCCATTACTCATGTCTTTAAAAACAACTGTTCTGTAATTTTTTGGGTGTATTTCTTGTTTCATTTTTATTTTTTTTGTGTACGGGTTTTGCCGTACTTGTTATTTTTGAGATGCGAAAATAGGTAATTTTACTTTAAAATGGAAATTTTAATGGATAAACTAACTCTTCATATTAATGTATTGAAGTGCCAATCCTATGTCCCAGGTCTTACTGAGAGCTATAACTTCCTGTAAATCATCTATTTTTTTGCCGGTTATCCTAATAATATCATCCATTATGGCAACTTGAACTTTCAAGCCACTTTCTTTTATTAATTTGACTATCTTCTTTGCATCTTCCTGTTTTATGCCATTTCTAACAGCAACTTCTTTCTTTGTAACTTTTCCACTTATAAAAGCATCTTTACTCAGATCATATATTTCAGCAGCGAGTCCTTGTTTGATACTTCTGCTAATTAGCACATCAACGATCTGGTCGATTTTCATTTCACTATCTGCTTCAAGATTTAATTTAAATTCCTTTTTGTTGAGTTCAATCACAACATGAGAACCTTTAAAGTCAAAGCGGTTTGTGATTTCTTTATTTACAACGTTTATTGCATTATCTAGTGTTTGCAAATCTACTTTACTTACGAGGTCAAAAGAAGCCATAATGTGTTAGGTTTAAGATTTAAAATTTAAGTTGTCTGCGTTTGAATATTTCAACTTGGAGTATACCATTAAGCTAATTCCTCCGATCATTAAGCATAATGCAATGAATTGAGCTTGTGTTGATTGAAAGCCCATAATCTCGTAAAATCTATTTACTCTTAAGCGTTCGATTAGGAGTCGTTCTGCACCATTAATAGTTAAGTAAATTCCAAACATCAACATAGGGGCTTTTATGCTACTACGTTTTAGCCACATTATTAAAAAGAAAAATGAACAAATAATAGTCTCGAAAAGTGGCGTTGGAAATACTGGTTGTGGCAAAATGTGATTGTGTTCATCAGTAATACCTGGCATAATGATTCCGTCTTTGTTTACATTTTGTGGATATGAATAAGCGAATAGCCAAGCTGGTAAAAATGAAGGAGCAACGAAAGGATAATGCGGCACTTGATCTAATGTTGGATAAACCCGGTCTGTGACATATATAGCTTTTGCAGCATCATTTACCATCCCTTGAAGATAGTAAGTCTCGTTATTTTTAAGATTATTTTTAAAGTCATCCCCTTTAGCTAAAACAACTTTTCCTGTATTGTCGCTCACGTAAGCGCTATTGTATATTCCCCAATCTCCATCTCCAGAAATCTGACAACCAATTCTTCCGATAGCATATGCAATCATTAAAGCAGGTGCTGCAGCGTCAACTAAATATTTAAGTCTTATCCCTTTAGTATATGAATACCAGCATATTGCGATAGATGCCATAATTAATCCGCCGTAAAATGCTAGTCCACTTTGTGAAAATAAACGTTCTATAGGATGAGCCCAAAAATCGTCCCAATGTTCAAGATTATCAAAAAGTTTTGCGCCTAAAATTCCAAATATTAAACCGAGTATGATAATGTCGCCTACCCTATCATGTGGCCAAATTCTGATTGTTCTGTGTTCAGGTGTCTTTAATTTTTGTTTATTCTTCTCCCACCATTTAATAAAAATCAAGACAAGGGCAAGAGCTATTCCTCCTTGTATGCTGCCTTGTTTTGAAAATATATATTCCTGAGGTGAAATGTCATCAGCTTTCGTTAAAAAAATCCCTAAAAACTTATATCCAAATATAAATCCTATTATACCATTGGTCAATAATTCAAAGAATGAAGCCGGATTCCCTACAGTAATTATTTCTTCTCTTGGTAGAAATAATCCTTGTTTTTCTTTTCTTTTCAATTCAATAGATAAAACCCAGGCAGCTACTAAAAATCCAAGTGCAACCATTAAACCAAAAGTATTTAAAAAGCTTAACGATTTCCATTCTACACCGAATAGATCCTTAAAAACATAATATAAATTTGGATACATTTGAAGTTTATTTTGTTTAGTTACAATAATTTTCGAATGCGCCCATTAAATTGTCTGCAATCATTTGCGCACTTCTGCCTTCAATATTGTGACGTTCTATAAAGTGAACCAATTGACCATCTTTAAACAATGCGATAGCAGGAGATGTTGGCGGATATGGCAAAAGATATTCTCTTACTTTTTTAACAGCATCAATATCAAAACCTGCAAAGCTGGTGGTAATGTGATCTGGTTTTTTAAGCGTATTTTTTACAGCCATCAATACTCCTGGTCTTGCAGTACCTGCACTACAGCCGCAAACTGAATTAATCATAACTAAAGTAGTGCCTTTCTCATCCATTACTTTTTGAACATCATCTGCTGTTAAGAGTTCTTGAAAACCATTTTCGGTTAACTCTTCTTTCATTGGGATTACAATTTCTGCGGGATACATATTTTTTAGTTTTTAAGATTTATTAGTTGGTTAGTTTATTGGTTGATTTGTTTAATAGCCTAAAATCTTCAACATGCTTTGAGCAGTTTGTTCTTTTGCATAAACCCAATCTACTAATTTACCATTTTTATCATGGCCAATGATAATATGTTTTGGCGAAGGTATCATACAATGTTTGATACCGCCATAGCCACTTATTTGATCCTGATAAGCACCTGTATGAAAGAATCCAACGTATAAGGGTTCTCCATCTTCTAATTTTGGAAGAAACACTTCATTGATATGCTCTTCAGAATCATAATAATCATGGCTATCACAGGTGATTCCTCCCAATACTACACGGTGGTATTCATTATCCCATTTATTTATAGGTAGCATTAGAAATTTCTCTCCAATACCCCATGTGTCAGGTAAAGTTGTGATAAATGAAGAATCAATCATGTACCAGGTTTCCCTGTCATTCTGCATTTTCTGTCCTATAACACTATAAATGTGTGCCATGCTTTCTCCTACAGTGTAACTACCAAATTCTGTAAAAATATTGGGCATGGGGACTTTGCTTCTTGTGCAGGCAACTTTTATATTTCTAACAATTTCATTGATCATGAATTGATAATCGTATTCAAAACCCAGGGAATGTTTTATGGGAAAACCTCCACCAATATTGATGGAATCCAATTCAGGGCAAATTTTCTTTAATTGACAATAAAGGTTGACCACTTTATTCAACTCACTCCAATAATAAATATCATCCTTTATTCCTTTATTCAAAAAGATATGAAGCATTTTTAATTGAAAACGATGCTCATTCCCTTCTATTTTATCAACATAAAATTCAAGTATATCTTTTGCACGTATGCCTAAACGAGATGTATAAAAAGGGAAGTTTGGCTCTTCTTCTGCGGCGACTCTTATGCCTAGATTAAATGGGACTCTGACAGATTTGATATAGGCCTTTAGCTCTTCTTTATTATCAAGGATTGGTATTACGTTTTTAAACCCTCCATTTAATAATCCCGCAATTCTTTGTGTGTATGGTTTTTGTTTATAGCCATTGCAGATAATGAATATGTCCTTGTTTATTTTCTTTTTTTCATAAAGCTTTTTAATGATATCGATATCATAAGCATAAGAAGTTTCGAGATGAATATCGTTTTTTAGTGCTTCTTCAACTACAAAAGAAAAGTGTGAACTTTTGGTGCAATAGCAATAATTATATTTTCCGGTGTATTTGTGTTTTTTAAAAGCATTGGCAAACATAGTTTTAGCTTTGTTAATTTGCTTGCCAATTTTCGGTAAATAACTAAGTTTGAGTGGTGTGCCGTATTTGTCTATTAAAGCCTTAATGTCTTGGTTGTTATATTGTAGATAATTGTTTACTAATTTAAAATCCTCTTGAGGGAAATTAAATGTTTGATTTACCAAATCTCTGTAGGTATTGTTCATGCTTTCGTTGGTCATTCTCAAAAATAAAGTTTAATAAAATTAAGTTTGTAAAGATATTATTTAAGAATAGAATCTAAATATAAAATCCGGATACCATACAGGACCCGGATTTCAAATTATTATTTGTACAGTTTATTTATTTAACTGAATCAACAAGTTTTTTGAAAGACTCGGGTTCATTCATTGCTAAATCAGCTAAAACCTTACGATTCAGATCAATTTTCTTTTCGTTTAGTTTATTGATGAACTGGCTGTAAGTCATTCCTTCAGCTCTTACAGCTGCATTAATACGAGCAATCCATAATGTGCGGTATTCACGCTTTTTTAATTTGCGTCCAACATAACTATAAGTAAGACCTTTTTCCATTACGTTTTTCGCAACGGTGTATACATTTTTACGTTTGCCGTAATATCCTTTAGCGGCTTTTAATATTCTTTTGCGGCGAGCTCTGCTGGCTACTGCATTTACTGAACGTGGCATATTTTAATTTTTTTAAGTTAATGATTGATAAATTGTTAATGGGACTTATTATTTCATACCCAATAAACGCTTAACAAAATGCATATTTGCGTCAGCAACTGTACCATCCATACGCATATTGCGTTTGCGTTTAGTTGATTTCTTAGTAAGGATGTGACGTTTAAAAGCTTTTTGAAAAGTGATTTTACCTGATCCGGTAACTTTAAAGCGCTTTTTTGCGCTGCTGTTGGTTTTAACCTTTGGCATTATATAACTTATTTTAGTTACTCCCTGCTGGCGTTCCGAACTGACGGAAACTTATGGAGCCTTGTGGGAAATGATTGAAAAGATTGCTCTTTTCGGGCTGCAAATATAGTCTTTTATTGTAGATTTCAACAATAATACTTGATTTTTATTTTGGAGATGTTGATTAGGTAATTGCTGGGATTTCTAAGATTATGGCGATACATTGACTTTTGTCCATTGATTTTTCGTTAGTATTGTTGCCTTTTGTGGTTCGAACCAAGGCAAAAAAAGGCATTACACACCTTATTCTACAATAGAGTTTCGATAATGTGATTCGTACCACTTTGTAAGATTAGGTGAGGTGTTAAAGATTAAAAATAAATAGGAGGATGTTGATTACTTAAAACTGTCCTCCCGCATTTTTTTCATCTTTTCCAATCCTAATTGTTTCGCAGTAGAAATGTTCTTTTCAGGGATAGTTTCAGGGTTAGGATATTTTTTTAATACATTTTCTATTTGATCTTCTCTTAATAGATGCAACATTGGATAAGGAGATCGATTGGTATAATTTTCAGCATCATTTTTATCTGATCCTGCAAATTGGTATAAAGGATGGAAAGAAGCCACTTGGTAAAGACCTTCGTAACCTTCTTTTTTTAAAAGAGCTTCACTTAAATCCACCAATTCTAAATACGTGTCAAATATTGGAAATTGATTTGGAAAAATGATTAATGCGGTATCAATCTTGATTTCGTTATCCATTTTCATACAGATCTTGATTAATGACTGAAGCGCTATATTAAGATCTGCCTTTTCTATGACTTCATAATGAATTGATTTTTCACGAACTGGCTTTGATGCAAAAGGACAAAAGTTTAATGCGATAACAACTCTTTTTAACCAGTTTTCCGTTTGAAGAATGATATGATTAGATTTTTCCAAAATTTTTCTTCAAAGATATGTCCTACTTGCTTAGATCTTACATTAAAATAGGAGAAGGAAAATTATCGAATGGGAATCAATGGGATGTCCATTAATGTTAGAATGAATAAGGTTAGCCCAAGCAAAAAATAAGTAAATGAAAATAACAGCACTTGATTTTTCTTTTTGAAAGCATAATAGCTTGTTAGCGACACAATAGGAAATGCAATTACGCCCATGAATTGAATAATTCTTAAATCACCATGTTTTACGCTCCAGTTTAAGAAGTACAATCCTTTTTCTCCATCCAAACCTCCTATAGTATGAGACATCATCGACATCATCATTATTCCAACAAAAGAAAATAAAACAAATAATAACAAGCCCATTCTTATACCCCATGTATAATGTTGGCTTATCGGCATTTTTTTTTGTCTGAAAAAACTAAGGGTAAGGAAGATCATCATGAGTAAAAAGACGATATCGAAACTCGCCAATATAACATAGAGCATGGAGTTGAATGGAGTGCTTATATTATAATAGGATGGCATTCCTCTAAAGGATTGAAAAAATATAATAGAAACAACAACAAACATTGAAACCACATTCACCCAACTGAAAATAGAAATTATTTTTTTTGAACTGAGATGAAACAATATCCAACCCAGATTCCATGAAATTAATCCAGTAGAAAGTGCATATTTAAATGGCTTGGCGTAAGCATGCTCTCCAGTAATAAAAGTATGGTCAAAAGCTAAAAATCCAAGACAAATAAAAGCTATGATGAAATTGTAAATGCCAAACCAAAATAATAAAGCATTTCTTCTTCTGAGTTCTAACAAAAAAGTTTCCATTAAGACAAATCTAAAATGATGAATAATTTCTAAAAAAATAGAAATCTGGGTTACGGTCTTTGTTAGGATAATTGGTTACAAATGAATATTTTCAAAGATAAGTAATTAATTTAATCTTTAGGAAAAAAGTTTGTTTGTAAAATATCACTCGCCAAACCCTTCATCGTTTTGTTGTGAAGTTTTACTGCTATCTCTAAGCATGTCACTGATAGCGACTAATTCATTAGGAGTGAAATAACGCCATTTCCCGGGGGGGATCCCATTAAGAGTGATATTCATTATTCTTGAACGAGTTAACGTAATAACTTTATATCCAAGTGATTCACACATTCGTCTGATTTGTCGATTTAATCCTTGTTTTAGTATAATCCTGAATCGTTTCTCTCCTTCTTGTTTCACAAAACATTTCATTGTTTCTTTTCCCAATATTTTGACTCCGTTTTTCATTTGAAGAACGAATTGACCATCTATTGATTTATCAACAGTAACAACGTATTCCTTTTCATGACCATTTCCTGCTCGTAAGATTTTATTTACGATATCGCCATCGTTTGTTAAAAAGATCAGCCCGTCAGATAATTTATCCAATCTTCCAATAGGAAAAATTCTAGATTTGTGGTTAATAAAATCAATAATGTTTGTTTTATCTTTTCTATCGGTAGTACAAGTAACACCTTTGGGTTTGTTGAAAGCCAAATAAATAGTTGATTTCTTTTTTCGTAATGGTTCGCCATCAATTTTTACATCATCACCTTCCTGTACACGATTTCCTTTTTGTGCATCCTTCCCATTTATAGTAACTCTACAATCTTCAATGTATTTATCGGCTTCTCTCCGACTGCAAAATCCTGAGTCGCTGATATATTTATTTAAACTTGTATCCAATGTCTGATTTTTTGCATTAAAAAAGCCATCTATTAAAGACAGCTTTTTATGTATTTATTTTAAAAAATTATTCAGGTTTATCAATAGTTGGAGATTCATCTGGTGTTTCTTCCGTTTTCTTTTCTACTAATTTGCCTAATTCAGATCCTCTTTTCTTTGTTTGTTGTGCCTTTGGTGCGAACATTACCAACATTCGCTTTCCTTCCATTTTCGGCAATCCTTCCAATGCACCAACATCTTTTAATCGATCGGCAAATTTTAATAGAAGTAATTCTCCTCTTTCTTTAAACATGATGGCTCTTCCTTTAAATTGAACATGTGCTTTTACTTTGTCGCCATCCGACAAGAATTTTTCTGCATGTTTTACTTTAAATTCAAAATCATGATCATCCGTATTTGGCGTAAAACGAATTTCTTTAACCTCGCTGGTTTTAGATTTCGCTTTCATTTCCTTTTTCTTTTTCTTCTCGTCGTACAAGAATTTATTGTAGTCGATGATTTTACATACTGGAGGATTAGCACCTGGTGAAATTTCTACTAAATCTAATTGTTGAGACTGAGCGATTTTAAGTGCATCCGGTGTTGGGTAAATACCTGGTTCCAGATTTTCGCCTACAAGTCTTACTTCCAGTGCCTTGATCATGTAGTTGGTACGATGCTCTTGTTGTTGTTCTTTTTTAAATCGAGGATTAAATGCTCCTCTCGGTGGTCTTGGTGGAAATGCCATTTAGTTGTTTTGGTTTACAATAGTGTTGTTTATTAAAATCTTATACAAATTACGTTATTCTCCTCTTCTTTCTAATATTTCTGCGGATAATCCTGTAATAAATTCATTTACGTCTTTCACGCCCATATCTCCTTTGCCTTGTCTGCGAACGGCCACTTTATCTTCATTCATTTCTTTTTCGCCAATGACTAACATGTAGGGGACTTTCATCATTTCAGTATCACGAATTTTCTTTCCAATTTTTTCATTTCGGTCATCAATTTCTACACGAATATCAGCTTTTTTAAGCTTTTGCAAAATTGTATTGGCATAATCCATAAACTTATCGCTTATGGGAAGGATTTTAACTTGTAAAGGCGAAATCCAAACGGGGAATTTTCCCGCATAATGTTCCAATAAAAATCCGATGAATCTTTCATGAGTTCCTAATGGTGCACGGTGAATAATTAACGGTACTTCTGGAGTGTTATGCTGGTTAGTAAATGACAATTTGAATTTATTGCCGCTGTTGAAGTCAACCTGATTCGTTGCTAAGGTGAATTCTCTTCCAATCGCACTCCAGATTTGTACATCAATCTTAGGACCATAAAAAGCGGCTTCATCTTGCACTTCGACAAAAGGAATATCAGAATCGATAAGTACTTGTCTTACCATCGTTTCAGTTTGTTGCCACAATTCTGGTTCATTCACATATTTCTGTCCAAGTTTTGCAGGGTCGTGCAAACTCAATCTCATTACATATTTGTCAATGCCAAAGATTTTAAAATATTTTAGATACATTTCATTTACTGCTCTAAATTCTGATCCGAATTGTTCTTTATTACAATAAATATGAGCATCATTCATGTGCAAGCATCTTACTCTCATGAGTCCAAATAATTCTCCACTTTGTTCGTATCTGTAACAAGTGCCGTATTCAGCAATTCGATAAGGAAGATCTTTGTAGCTTTTAGGTTCCGCATCAAATATTTTATGATGATGAGGACAATTCATTGCCTTTAAATAATATTTTGTGCCATCTAGTTCCATTGGAGGAAACATACTATCAGCGTAATATGGTAAATGGCCGCTGGTGAGATACATGCTTTCCTTAGCAATATGAGGCGTAACAACTCTTTTATAGCCTGCAACAGCTTCCGTTTCTTTTGCCAGCTTCTCTAGTTCTTCTATTATGATAGTACCATTTGGCATCCATAACGGTAAGCCTTGGCCGACATCATCATCCATTGTGAAAATAGATAGTTCCTTTCCTAATTTTCGATGATCTCTTTTTTTTGCTTCTTCGAGCATGAGCAAATATTCCTCAAGTTCTTTTTGATTAGGAAATGTAATGCCATAAATTCTTGTAAGTTGCTTATTCTTCTCATCACCTTTCCAATATGCACCTGCAACACTGGTTAGTTTTATAGCTTTAATAAAACCGGTAGAAGGAATGTGCGGGCCACGACATAAATCGGTAAAACTACCTTGAGTATAGAAACTAATTTCTCCATCAGTCAGATTGTTCAGCAAGTCTAACTTGTACTCATCTCCTTTTTCTGAAAAATAATTTATAGCATCTGCTTTCGGCATCGCTTTTTTTACATAAGCATTGTTTTGTTTGGCAAACTCATTCATCTTCTTTTCAAGAGTGATCAAATCATCTTCACTCATTTTAGTATCGCCTAAATCAATGTCGTAATAAAATCCTTTATCAATTGCAGGGCCAACCCAGAATTTTGCATGAGGGAAAGTAGTTTGAACTGCTTCAGCCATCAAATGTGCTGAGGAGTGCCAGAAAGTAGATTTCCCTTCTGTGTCATCCCAGGTAAGTAATTTGAATGTGGCATCAGTTTCTATTGGTTTTGTTATATCACAAACTTCCCCGTTAACTGTCGCTGCTAATACCTTTCTAGCCAATCCTTCACTTATAGACTTCGCAATATCCATTGCAGTAGAACCCTTTGAATATTCTCTGACAGAACCGTCGGGTAGTGTAATTTTTATCATATTTTAATCGTTCTTTCTTCTTAATTTTAGTCAAATTTAACGAAGTCTTGGCTAATTGCGTAAGAGATTTATATATTTTGACTAATAATTCATCATTATTTTTGCGTGTTGCCAATTTATAAAGAATATGATTCGATTTTTTACATTTTTATTTTTCACGATTTCAACAAATTATTGCTTAAGTCAAAATCTAAATGGCCAATGGAAAGGTACTTTTGTTGATAAAAGCACTGGGGTTGGAAATTATGCTGGGGATAAATGTGATTATGTGATAGAGCTAGATGTAAATGGCGTTATAATATCTGGTTCCTCCTATACTTATTTCACAGAAAATGGGAAACGTTTTTTCACTATTTGTAAATTAGAAGGATCATTTGATGTCAAAAAAAAATATTTAGAAATCAAAGAAACCGAAAGAACAAAAACTAATATTCCCATAAACATTAGAAACTGTTTTCAAGTACACAGACTTACTTATTTCAAACAATCAGATACAGAGACTTTAGAAGGTAATTGGATTCCAGCGCCTCATCAAACAGGTAACTGTGGCAATGGGTCTACAATATTAACACGTCGTTCTTTAATTAATAGTTATCCCAATGCTTTGTCGAAATCAAATAAAAATGAAGGGCCTGATAAAACCAACTCTATAATAAATAATAATAAATCGGAAGAATCATTGAAGGCTGATTCTAAAAAGAAAATTTCTAATCTGAAAACTGAGGAAAGTACGCGAAATCAGAAATCAACCGAGGATCCTGTTAAAATTTTAGGCAACACTATATCACCTGAATTAGAGAGTGCTAAGTTATCTACTCAGAAAATTGAAACCAGAAAAAATACGGTTTTGAAAACAATAGAAGTTGAAAATCATACTATAAAAGTTGATTTGTATGATAATGGTGATATTGATGGGGATAGTGTTTCCTTATTTTATAATGGGAAATTATTATTATCAAATAAAAGACTGACCGAAAAAGCAATTAGCTTTAATCTTAATTTAGAAAATAATGAATCTAATAATGAGTTGATTATGTATGCCGAAAATCTTGGTACAATTCCTCCTAATACAGCATTGATGGTTATTACAGATGGCCATCATCGATATGAAGTCAGGATTACTTCCGACTTAGAAAAAAGTGGCGTGATAAGATTTATGCAAAAAGAGAAAAAGTAATTGTTGGGAAATAATATTTATTTTTATGTTTCAAAATAAACGTCCCATTATTTTTATTAATAAGGGTGCGATAGATTCCATACTTGATTATACTTCACTGGTAATAATTCTTTTTATTTGGGGATTTACTTTTATAAATTACAAACATCTTCCTGATATTATTCCTACACATTTCAACTCAAATGGAGTTGTGGATGATTATGGCTCTAAAAATACAATTTGGATTTTACCTATTATAAGTACAGCTGTTTTTATTTTATTTACTGTTTTAAATAAGTTCCCTCACCAATTTAATTACATGGTGAAGATTACTGCTGATAATGCTGAAAAGCAATACAGGCTTGCAACAAGAATAATGCGAATTTTGAAATTTAATATTTCGCTTCTATTTTTCTGTATTATTATAAAAGTCGTTGGTTCAAGTTTGGATAAAAATTCAAGTCTTGAATGGTGGCTTATTCCTTTGTTATTGTTAACTATAATTACCCCAACCTTCTATTTAGTTATAGTTTCTGGATCGAAAAAAATGAGATAAAATTTAAAATTTAAAATTCCAGGTTACTGCAGGTATGATTGGAAATATTGACACTTGTTTCCCTTGAATTTGAAGAGAACCGTCAAGTGGATTTCCTGTCTGATCAAAATAAATAAAATAAGGGTTCTTTCTGCTATATGCATTATAAACACTAAATACCCATTCTGTTTTCAACTTTCTATTTTGATTCTTTTTTGGAGTAAGGATTGCAGAAAGATCTAAACGATGGTAAGAAGGAAGTCTGTATTGATTTATTCGGCTATACTCTTGCGTTAGTACATTGCCAATAATATAAAACCGCTGTGGCAAGGTTGCTGCATTGCCAGTACCATAAACAAATGATGCAGATATTTTCCATTTTTTATTCAATTCGTAAAGTGCTACAATGCTTAAATCATTTCTGCGATCATATTTTGCAGGATATTTATCTCCGGAATTAAGTTCTGGAAATTGTCTCCAGGTCCAGCTTAAAGAATAACCAATCCAACCCGTAAGTCTTCCTTTGATTTTATTAATAAACAATTCTGTTCCATAACTCCATCCTTTTCCAAAAACAAATGAATTTTCTGTGTCATCCAAAGTATTCGGCGTGTACCCATCTTTATATTCAATTTGATTTTGCATCTGCTTATAATAAACTTCAAATGAAGTTTCATAAGTATTGTTCTTGAAGTTCTTAAATAATCCTGCGGCATAAAGCCAGCTTATTTGAGGCTTTACTTTATAAGTACTAGGAACCCATAAGTCTGTAGGAAGTGTAGTGCCTGAATTGCTTACCAAATGAATATATTGTAAGTTTCTAGTGACAGAAGCCTTTACAGACATTTTTTCATTGATGGAATAACGCAAAGTTAACCTTGGCTCTAAGCCTCCATAATATTTTACCTGCTGTCCTTTTGTAGTAATAATGCTATCGATTCTATTTCCATCTGCATCAGTATTATATATTTTATTAGGCCCAACCTGTTGAAAAAAACTATATCTGATTCCTGCATTTATTTGAAATTTAGGAGACAATTCCCAATCATCCTGAAAATAAGCCGCACCTTCACGAGCGTATTTTACCTGTGCATTTAAAGGGTTAAAAACGACGGAGTCTTGTTTTCCACTTATTACAGAAGGTGTGAATTTATGAAAAGTATACAACGCTCCAAACTTGATTTTATGTTTAGCATATGGATAAAAATCAAAATCTTGTTTGATACTTAAATCTTGTATTCCAGATGCTAATTTTATTTCGAAGTTATTTTGCGTTGCTTTAAAAGTGAAATTGTAATTATTGAAAATTGCTGTTGTATTGGCAAATAATTTTTTATTGAAAACGTGGTTCCATCTAATCGTACCTGTGGCATTTCCCCATGGGATATTTATTTTCAAACTTTGTCTTGAATTGGAGAAATCAAAAACATCTCTGCCAAAATAGCCGCTAAGATACAATCTGTCTTTGTCATTAAATTGGTAATTCAATTTTGCATTTACATCATAAAAATAATAACCGGAACCACTGAATTGGCTTGATTTACTCATGAATGGTTTGGATAAAGCATCTATGTAAGTTCTTCTTGCTGAAACAATAAAAGATGATTTGTTTTTTACAATAGGACCTTGAATGGAAACCCTAGAAGCGATTAAACCAATACCTCCATCTACCTGAAACTTTTTATTATTGCCATCTTTCATCGAAATATCTAGAACACTTGACAAACGGCCTCCATATTGCGCAGGCATTCCTCCTTTAATTAGAGATACATTTTTAATAGCATCTGCATTAAAAATAGAAAAGAAACCGAATAAATGACCGGTATTGTATACAGCTGCATCATCCAATAAAATCAAATTTTGATCGGCTCCTCCCCCTCTAACGTATATTCCTGCACTGCCTTCTCCAGCATTTTTTACACCTGGTAATAATTGAATAACTTTTAGCAAATCTACCTCACCAAGAAAAGCCGGAACAGATTTGATTTGTTCAATCGGAAGTACAATTTTACTCATTTGAGCAGTCTTGACATTTTGTTCTCTTTTTTTTGAAGTAACAATAATTTCTTCAGACAAATTCTGCCCTGATATAAGCGATATGTTTAACGCTGTATCTGAATGAATTTCCAGATTAATAATTTCAGATTTGTATCCAACGAAAGTTGTTACAATTGTATAGGCCCCTTCATTAACTGTAATAGAATAAAATCCAAACAAATTAGTTGTAATGCCTTTTGAATTACCTTTTACAGAAACGCTAGCCCCTATTAAAGATTCGCCTGTTGACAAATCCCGAACATATCCATTAATTGTAAATCTTTTTTGAGCAACGCTTTGATTAAAAAAAACAATTAAAAAGAAAAAAAACAGAAGGTATTTGATTCGCATTATGATATAATTATTCTGCTATAATAGAATCCTTAACTTCACCACAATGAAGCATAGTACCTTTATAAACAGGGTGAGTCTTTCCTAAATAGGGGTTTACGATTTCATTGCTCTTGCTAATCCAATTGGCTGGAATAGAATCTTCTATTGCCATCGGACAATTCTGAAGATAAAGAGTTGGACCTTCATATTTAATCGCATAAAAAAATGACGGGAACATCATATCTGTCAAACTACTGAAATCTTTTCTCATTTCACTTATGGAAGTTTGATGATTTATAGATTCGGCATTCATACGAATGTCATTAATTGTAGCCATTACCGTTTCAAAAACAGAAGTAGTATCATTTTTTAATTCTGTAGTATCAATTGTATTTAAAGCATCTATGAATTCGTTCGTTTTAATTCTGATAAGATTGGTATCAGATTCCACAAAAGCATCTTTTAAAACAAGATATGTATCTGTTACTTTAGCAACGGATGCATTGAAAGCGTTTGAATGTTTTTGAATATTTAGTGGTAGCACTTTTACATCTTCCTTATCTTTTTTCCTTAAAAAGAACCAATATGTAGCTGTTAAAGACAATCCTACTATTAGTAATACTAGTATTTTACTTTTCATTTCTTTATTAGTTTATAAAGTTTAATTAACATTTTATAGATTTTATTATCATTAGTTGGTATGAAGCACACTTAATTGGCATCTCATATAAATAAAATCAACGCAAAAATAAGTCAAATGATAAATTTAATAGAGATAATATTTTAAGAATGAAATATTTGCTTAAAAGGAATAATAATGAAGCTTTCATCGAAGTAGTCGACTGAATAAACTATTTTTGTGCGAATTTTCAATATTAGATAAATATATTATAATGTTATTAGGATTACAAAACGTGACTTTTGAATTTGGGGCAAGAACAATTGTAGAAGATGCGACCTGGCATATTCAACCAAATGAACGGATAGGATTAATTGGTTACAATGGAACAGGGAAGTCAACCTTACTCAAAGTCCTTACGGGTCAATATTCGCCTGCAAAAGGTGCTGTGGAAAAAGGCAGAGAAACGACTATCGGTTTCTTGCACCAAGATTTATTAGGATTTGATACGGAAGATTCCATTTTAGAAGTTGCCTTAGGTGCTTTTGAAAGAGTAAAACAACTGGAAAGAGAAATAGAGTTAATGGGTGAAGAACTTTCCAAAACAGGAGATGAAAAGCTAGCAAATGACTATGCAGATTTATTGCATGAAATGGATGTGCTTGATGGTTATAGTATTCATCACAAGACAGAAGAGATATTACAAGGACTTGGGTTCACAAACGCTGAATTACAAAAGCCGTATAAAAATTTTAGTGGTGGCTGGAGAATGCGTGTTTTGCTCGCAAAGATGATTTTACAACATCCTGATGTATTGTTGATGGATGAACCTACGAATCACCTTGACATGCCAAGTATAGAATGGCTTGAAAAATATCTGATGCACTATCAGGGAGCTGTGGTAATTGTTTCGCATGATCGATTCTTTTTAGATAGAATGACCAATAAAATTGTAGAGTTATATCAACAGCAACTACATTTTTATACAGGTAATTATTCTTACTATGAAAAAGAGAAAGATATCAGAATAGATATGCAGAAGAAAGCTTTTGAAAACCAGCAGGATTATATCAGACAGCAAGAACGATTTGTTGAAAGATTTAAGGCTAAGGCAAGTAAAGCGGCACAAGCACAAAGTATTGTAAAGAGATTAGACAAATTAGATCGCATTGAAGATGTTGAAATTGAAAGACCAAATATGCGTATCAACTTTGCTGTAGAAAAACAGCCCGGAAAAATTATATGCACCTTAAAAAATATCACGAAAAAATTCAAGGATGTACAGATTGTGGAGAACACCGGAGCAGAAATTGATCGCGGAGATAAAATAGCTTTAATTGGTGCTAACGGTAAAGGGAAATCGACATTACTTAGAATTATTGCTGGTACCGAACAATTTGAGGGAGAGCGTGAGTGGGGTTACAATGTGGTGGAGTCTTTTTATGCTCAACACCAACTGGAAGCTTTGAACCAGAATAATGATATTATGGAAGAGCTGAAAGATGCCAGAAGCGGTAAGAATGATTTGGAATTAAGAAGTTTATTAGGTGCCTTTTTATTTAGTGGCGATAGTGTAGAAAAAAAGATTAAAGTATTAAGCGGAGGAGAAAAAGCGAGAGTGGCCTTGGCTAAAACAATTGCAAGTAAAGCTAATTTCTTAATGCTTGATGAGCCTACGAATCACCTTGATATCCATTCGGTAGATTTATTGGTAGAGTCATTGAATAAGTATGAAGGAAGTTTAATTTTAGTAAGTCATGATCGTTATTTCATTTCGCGCATTGCCAATAAAATATGGGAAATCGATGATCAAAAAATAAGAGAATTTAAAGGTACTTATGCTGAATGGGAAGATTGGAAAGAGCGCAAACTAAAAGCAGATGCTGCTGCAAAAAAAAATGAAACACCTGTTCCAAATGTAGCGAAAGCAGAACCAAAAATCGAAAAAGCACCTCAAAGTAATTTATCCAATGATGCTAAAAAAGAACTTCAAAAAGTAAAATCACTTTTCAAACAATTGGAAGATAGTTTGATTAAACTAAATGCTAATAAATCAGAATTGGAAAACAAATTAGCAGATCCAACTATTTACGGAGATAAAGACAAGTTTCTACAAGCCGAAACGTCTTACAAAAAAGCTGTTCAGGAATTAGAAACAGCTAATAAAGAATATGAAAAAGTATTTGAAAAAATGATGGAAATGGGAGGCTAATTTTTTTGATTTGGATATTTGATAAATATTTTGATCATCAAATATCCAAATCATTAAAAAAGTTCCCCCTGGTTATTTTCCTTATCAGTATTCTCCCACTCCATTTCTACAGTCTTGGAAAAATCCACCAATTTGGATCCTACTGCTTTCCAGCCCATGAGCTCTACTAATTTTGCGACCTTAAATTTCGCATTATTTATTTGCTGACCACGTCCACTTTTTACTCTCAATACAGGCTCATTTGAAGTGGTTACAGCTTCTAGTACATTCCCTTTTCCTTCTTTGATAAAAAAGAATTTGGTATTAAGTGTAGTCGTTTCTATTTTAAATCTTTTGATATTATATTGAAGTTTGTCATTATCCAGATATACTGCAGTAATAATTTTTTCTTGGTTATATTTTTCAATTAATAACATTTTTTCAGGATCAAATCTTTGATTGAGTTCCTGGTCTGTTATTTCATAATTACCATCATTATAGATGACTAGTAAGCGATCTTCTGCATCAAACATACCCAAATACTCACCTTTCTCCTCTGCATTTAATCTGCCAAATTTATCATCAAACCATAATTTCTTAGCACTAAGCGTTGACTTACCAGCTTCTTTGAACTTAACCATTTTAATAGGATATTTGGTAACTTGATTCCCCATACTGCTTCTTCCTTTGATTTCCATTTCTTCGAAATAAAAATCTAATTCTTTATTTCTTGCACTACAATTTGGACTAAGTATTATTTTAACCTGTTCAGCTTCCCCATTTGCATTTGCAGAGAAATAATGCACTTTACTTTTATCTGAACCTTTAGTTAATTCATATTCTTTTTCTCTGGTTACACCTGTAACGTTGAATCGTTTAGCAAAACTTACACCTGTCTTACCATCTAGATAGATCATGTTATAAGTAGTCCTTTCATCATTTTTCTGAAAGAGTGCAACATGAATAATATCCTTTCCGATAAACACTTTGTCTGAAACACGAACTACTTTCATTGTGCCTCCTTTAGTAAAGGCAATGATATCATCCAAATCACTGCACTCGATAATAAACTCATCTTTTTTCAAAGAAGTACCAATAAATCCATCTTCAAAATTTGCATACAACTTTGTATTGGCGATAGCTACAGACTTTGCTTGAATCGTATCGAAAAGTTTTATTTCAGTTTTGCGTTCTCTTCCTTTTCCGTATTTCTTTAATAAATTTTCATAATACGCGACTGTAAAATCAACAAGATTATTTAAATCACTTTTAACCTGTTTTATTTCTGCTTCTAAATTTTTTATTTGATCATTGAGGTCATCAATATCTAATTTATAGATTCTTCTTACAGGTTTTTCTGTAAGTTTTAAGATGTCATCTTTAGAAATTTCTCTTTTTAATTTCTTTTTAAAAGGTTCAAATGCTTTGTCAATAGCAAGAATTACTTTGTCCCAAGTCTCATGCTTCTTTTCCAGTTCTTTGTATATCTTCTCTTCAAAGAATATTTTTTCTAAAGAAGTATAATGCCACTTTTCAAGTAACTCAGCTAATTTAATTTCTAGTTCTTTTTTGAGAAGATCTTTTGTGTTTTCAGATGAAATTTTAAGCAATTCTGTAACGGAAAGGAATTGTGGTTTTTTATTTACAATTACACATGCGTTAGGAGAAATGCTTACTTCACAATCTGTAAAAGCATAAAGCGCATCTATTGTAATATCTGGAGAAATCCCAGGAGCTAATTCGATAATAATTTCAACATCTGCTGCAGTATGATCGGTAACTTTTTTTATTTTTATTTTCCCTTGATCATTTGCTTTTACAATACTCTCCATCAATTGAGTCGTAGTAACCGAAAATGGAACACTTCTAATCACAAGTGTCTTTTTATCTTGTTCTTCTATTAAAGCACGAACTCTGATTTTACCTCCTCTTTTTCCATCCAAATAGTTGCTAGAATCCATCGTGCCTCCAGTTTGGAAATCAGGTAATATTTCAAACTTTTTTCCGCGAAGATTTTTTATAGATGCTTCAATTAATTCACAGAAATTATGAGGTAGAATTTTTGTAGCTAAACCCACTGCAATACCTTCAGCACCCTGAGCCAATAATAAAGGAAATTTCATGGGGAGTGTTACTGGTTCATTTTTACGGCCATCATAACTCAATTGCCAATTGGTAGTTTTAGCATTGAATGCAACTTCTAAAGCAAATTTACTCAATCGTGCTTCAATATACCTGGCAGCAGCTGCATCATCACCAGTACGAACATCACCCCAGTTTCCTTGTGTATCAATTAATAAATCTTTCTGACCTAAATTAACAATTGCATCACCGATACTGGCATCTCCATGAGGATGGTATTGCATACTCTGACCGATGATATTAGCAACTTTATTGTAACGTCCATCATCCATTTCCTTCATCGCATGTAGGATTCTTCGTTGCACAGGTTTCAAACCATCCTCTACAGCAGGCACAGCTCTTTCTAATATAACATAGCTTGCATAATCTAAAAACCAGGTTTTATATTGTCCACTCACTCCTTTATCACTATGAGTGTATTCTTCTTTAACTTTTTTTGTAGCCATTCTATTTATATAATTCGTGTAATATTATTCTGATTTAGAATGATATTTTAATTCAAAGTCTTTCATGTTTCCTATTTTCCCTTGTACATCAAACTGATCCATAGCCAACAATGTTTTTAATCTCCAAAGCAGGTAAGCGTCACCAGTTGTATGCTTAGATTTACCTAAAAAATTATGAATAATTTTCTGAGCCTTTTGCCAATCAGGCATAATAAATTTCTTTAAATCACTGTCATAAAAATCGTAATCGTGTTGTGCCAATTTTTTTCCGCCTTCAAGAATTCTAACCCCTTTATTTTCTGCGCAAATTTTTGTCCATTCATCAGGATCTACTTCAAATTCGCTTAATGTAATATCCCTGGCTAGTTTTTTTGCTTTTAAAAATTCTCTTGCTGGAATTTCAGATAGCCAAACAGGGTAAAAAATATTTCCTTTCTCGTTGATAAAGGGAAGATTGTTGAGATAAAGAATTGAAACGCGCCCTTGGAATTCTTTCATGAAAGGAAGTAACCAATAGTAACCTGATACATCGTGTTTATTTTGAGCAGCCCAAATCCAGATGGTTTCAGTCTCATATGTCTTCATGGCTTCTACAACACGACTGATAGTCTCCGTGTCATCATATGTTTCTGATAACTTATTTTCATAATCACCTCCAGCTAAAACACTTTGCCACCAATGGTTACGCGCGGCAATCCCATCTTCACTATAAATATTTTCCAGTGGACCAACTGCGAAATCATCTCTGATTAATACAACTTCTCCATGTATGGTTTCATCCATTGCAATTGCTGCTTTCAATTGAGCAACATCGGGTTCATTAAAAACAATATGTATCATTTATCTATTTTTCTAGTTAGGGTTAAATAAATTTCACTTTCCATAAAGCAAACCAGCACATGCGTAAAAGCATGATACCGTGTTTAAATCTTGAAATATTAGTGCTGCCATAAACTCGTTCTCTGTATCTGATTGGTAAATCAATGATTTTAAGATTTAATTTATAAGCGCCGAAAAGTAAATCAAAATCACCAAATGGATCAAATTCTCCAAAAAAGCTTCTGTTTTGAACGAGTTTTTCATAATCTTTTCTAAACATGACTTTAGTTCCGCAAAGTGAATCTTTTATGGGCTGCTGTATTAACCATGAAAATGCAGCACCAAAAAATTTATTGCCTAAAGTATTTAAGAATTGCATAGCATTGTCATCCATTGGGTAGACCAATCTTGAACCATTTATAAACTCCGCTTTACCTGTAGCAATGGCATTATAAAACTTAGGCAACTCTTCAGGGGGAACCGTAAGATCCGCATCTAAAATCATCAATATATCGCCAGTTGCGATGGAATAACCCTTTCTAACGGCATCACCTTTTCCCTTCCCTTCTTGCTGCGTTATTACAATATTATGTGAGTGACTATATTTCTCTTTTATCTGTTGAATAACTTCCCAGGTATTGTCGGTACTATTCCCTTCAACAAAAATAATTTCTTGTTTAGAACCAAATTGAGGTAATCGAAGAATAGCATTCTCAATATTACCTGCTTCGTTGCGCGCAGGAATCACAATAGTAGTTGAATATTGTGATTCCTGGTTGTTTTCCTGAGGGAGAAGAACCGGTCTTGCAAAAACGAATTGACTTAAACACAAATGTTTGATAAGAGGTAATTGTGCAATGTATTTATTGAAAAGCCACGACAGCAAAGGGATATTCACAGGAATCAACATCCTTTTACTTTCTCTGTAAGTATCAAAATTAGCTAGCATTAATAAATTGGTGATGTCCTTTCTGGAGAGCCAGTTTTGCTGTGGACTTTTTTTCTTGAGCCCAATAAACTCTGCGAAATGCAAAATAGATTCCCATAAATAATTATAATGCGTAATTATAATTCTTGTTTGCGGATGCGAAACTTTTCTGATTTGAAGAAGTACATCCTGTACATTTTCCAAATATCCAATTACGTTAGATATGATAATGACGTCAAATTTTCGATCAATCGTAAGATCTTCTGCATTCATTACATAGAAATCAACTGATGGGCAATTGATTTTGGCTTCGGTAATCATCGTTTCAGAGAAATCAATCCCTGCTTTATAACTTCCTTTTATTTTAGAAATAGTTTGACCTGTAGAACAACCGATTTCCAATACACTGTTATCAGGATGAATAAAATAGTTGCAGTATTTTACAAGGTCGTTGTAATAGTAGTTAAATTTTCTTCGGTATGTTTTATATTCTCGTGCTATGCCTTCGAAATAGTCGTGAATTTTTTTTTGATGATTTGTGGGTGAAATATTCATAATTCTTTATTAATAGATTTTAATATTGTAACTCATATAGAACAGCATCGGTATCAGGTGTTGTGCCAATTCTTTTTTTCTCTTTTAACATTGCCGGATAAGCATTGTTAATCACACTTAAATAATTGGTGACTGTGCCAAAAATATGGTCTTGTAGAACGTATCGTATGTGATCCCTTTTATAAGAATTTAAAATAGAATCTGCAGTTTGATTTTTATCTGGAGATTTATAAACACCAGCAAATAAATATCCATCGCTAACTACATAGCCCATTTCTTGTTTGCGTACCAAAATCTTTTCTTTTGTGGAAATGTTTTTACTACACCATTCACACATGGCTAAATAATTTTGCCAATTAGGATCGAATCCTGCATACTTATCCCCATTATTGAAATCACTCATTATGGATGATTTCTCATCAAACAAACCGACTGACTTTACAGTAGTGGTGATGAGGGATAAAGAAAACAAAATGATGTATAGCGAACTTCCGATTCCTTTTAAAAAAGTAGTTGAGAGTTGATAGAGGGCATAAAGTAATCCTATAATCCAAAAGGGGGAAAATATCAGGATCAATCTGTCTTGATCCCAAAAAGCCTGAAGAATTAAAAATGTGGCAAGACTTAATGCAAAAGCGAATAAGTAATTAATAATAATTATTAAATCCTTTTTTCTGTAAGCTATATAAAGTCCAAATAACATCAGCGCATACATAAAAATTGTTGCGATTGGGGAGTTGCTTAATGGAGCATCAGTATCTGTGGGAGCTTTTCTCAATCCCATACTACTAAGCATATGCTTGGAAAGGTACTGATTTGAATTGTCCACTACTCTTCCAAAAAATCCTGCTAAATCTTCTTTACCATCAGCATCTGAGTAAGCATTCTTATTTAATAGAATCTTTAGCTGGCTATCAAGCTGAGGTGGTGCAGCAAATTGTGATTTGTATACATAGAATGCACCAAACATTAATAAAAAACCGATCACTGTTATTAAAGCAGCTTTGTAATGTTTAAATAATAACATGGGGGCAATAACTAGTGGGAAACTTATTATGCCTATGTTTCTCGTAATCCCCAAAGTGTAGATAAAAACACCTAATAAAATACAAGGGATTAAAAAATGAATCCATGGTTTGTTATTATCAGACAAACAAAATTTAAACAAAATAAAAAAACAAATTGATTCCAGCAGAAGATAAAATGATTCTGATAATAAATAACTGGAGTAAATAAGTTCTAAGCTATTGAAAGCATATAAAGCAATGAAAGGCAATAGTATCATGGGCTTCAGCTTTCCTTTTAATGCAAAAAAGAAAAAAGGGATACTTGTAATAAAAGATACAAACGAAACCATTTTAAGCAACTGGATATCAATTACGCCCTTAAGTTTAATCATTAATGCAAGAACCATAGGAAAAAATGGACCTTGATAACTTGGGAAAGTATGATTTTTTAAAAACTCATTTGCTCTCATTACATATGAAGAGTCATCGCCGGATAATGAAATTCTCGGGTCAAATATTTTCCAGCTGAATAAGATAGCTAAAGCCAAAATGAAATAAAAAATAAAGTTTTGTTTATTTTGAAGAGCATCATTCATCTTGTCAATAAAGGAGTTTCCTTCTTGTTTAAGATTTGGATGTGGCTTAGTTTTTTCTTTGTTTTTCATTTGTTAAAAATTAGTCTTCAATTAATTCTAATTCTACTCTTAAATTCTCAATGATGAAATCCTGACGTTGAGGTGTATTTTTTCCCATGTAATATTCAAGTAGGTTTTGAACATGCTCACCATGATCCATTATTACTGGTTGTAATCTCATATCAACTCCAATGAAACGAGCGAATTCATCCGGGCTGATTTCTCCTAATCCCTTAAATCTTGTAATCTCTGGTTTTGAGCCCAATTTTTTAATCGCTGCTTTTTTTTCTGTCTCATCATAGCAATATATAGTTTCTTGTTTGTTTCTTACTCTGAATAAAGGTGTTTCAAGAATATAAATATGGCCATTTTTTACAAGGTCTGGAAAGAATTGGAGAAAGAAAGTCATTAATAATAATCTTATATGCAAACCATCAACATCCGCATCAGTAGCAATGATAATATTATTATAACGCAACCCTTCATAACCTTCTTCAATATTTAATGCATGTTGCAATAAGTTAAATTCTTCATTTTCATAAACAATCTTTTTAGTAAGACCATAACAATTCAATGGTTTACCACGAAGACTAAATACGGCCTGAGTATTTACACTTCGAGCTTTTGTAATAGAACCACTTGCACTATCTCCTTCTGTAATAAATATTGAAGACTCTTTTTGTTTTTCAATAATTAAATCTTTTTCTTTTCCTGTAGGTTCATCATTATAATGATATTTGCAATCTCGTAATTTTTTATTATGCAGATTTGCTTTCTTTGCTCTTTCATTAGCTAACTTTTTAATTCCAGCTAATTCTTTACGTTCTCTTTCATTTTGTTCAATTCGTTTTTTTATGGAGTCTGCAATAGTTGGATTTCGATGAAGATAATTATCTAATTCTTTCATTAAAAAATCGCCAACGAAATTTTTCATACTTGGGCCATTCTCATAAACCGTTTGAGAGCCTAATTTTGTTTTTGTCTGGCTTTCAAACACTGGCTCTTGAACTCTAACTGAAATAGCAGCGCAAATACTTCCTCTTATATCAGAAGCATCATAATCCTTTTTGAAAAAATCTCTGATTGTTTTTACAAACCCTTCTCTGAATGCCGCAAGATGTGTTCCTCCTTGCGTTGTAAACTGACCATTTACAAAACTATAATATTCTTCGCCATACCCGTTGCCGTGAGTAAATGCAACCTCGATATCATCCCCTTTTATATGAATAATAGGATACCTGATTTCATCTTCATTAGTTTTACGTTGAAGTAAATCTAATAAGCCATTTTTGCTGACGTATCTTTTACCATTTAAATTCAAAACCAAACCTGCATTCAAATAGCAATAATTCCAAAACTGGTTATCCAGATATTCCTGAACAAAGTGAAAATTTTTGAATACTGTTTCATCAGGTATAAAAGTTACGAAAGTGCCGTTACTTTCTTTTGTAGCTATTTCTTTGTGTTCTTTTTTAAGAATGCCTCTTTCAAATTCTGCAGTCTTCTCCTTTCCTTCTCTATATGCCGTTACTTTAAAATAATTACTAAGCGCATTTACTGCTTTTGTACCCACTCCATTTAAACCCACACTTTTTTGGAATGCTTTACTATCGTATTTAGCACCTGTATTTATTTTACTTACTACATCAACTACTTTGCCTAATGGAATGCCACGACCAAAATCTCGGATGGTAATTGTTTTCCCTTCAATATTAACATCAATATGTTTGCCATAACCCATCGTATGCTCGTCAATACAATTATCTATAACTTCTTTTATAAGAACATAAACACCATCATCGGCACTACTGCCATCTCCTAATTTACCAATATACATTCCCGGACGAAGACGAATATGTTCTCTCCAATCCAGGCTTCTTATACTGTCTTCGTTATAATCAAATATTTCCTTTTCCGCCATTTTGATAATTTAGTTTTCTTATTTTTCTGGATAAAAAATATGCTTTTTAAACTTGCGAATATAACAGAATGGCTTGATTTTTACTAGTATACATTTATCCACATCATTAATATAATGTGTGTAAACTTTGTTTTTCTGTTTTAAATAGCTTTTACGTCCCTTATTTATGGCTTTTAGATATTGAAAACCTCAAATCGTACTTATTTTATTAGCTTTGTCAATTCATTTATAATACTAAATATAATTGTCTATTTATATAGAGTCAAATAAAGAAACCATTGCAAGTCTTGCAAATACTCGTCAGGAGGAGAATATTACTTTCCGGAGTTTTTTAAAAAAGAGAGATGCCGCTTCCATTGACAATTTGGTATTCAAGATCAATGAAATTGTAGAAGATAAAATAGATTGTACGGATTGTGGCGCTTGTTGTAATGGACTAATGATTAATGTTACTGAATTAGAATCAGAACGAGTTGCGGAACATTTATTAATGAGTAAAACTGATTTCAAAGAAAAATACATTGAGGAAAGTTTGGGAGGCCAGTTAATTATAAACACCATCCCTTGTCATTTTTTGAATGAAAAAAAATGCACTATTTATGAAAATAGATTTAAAGAGTGCAGAGAATTCCCTCATTTGAATAGACCTCATTTTACGGATCGTTTGTTTGGTACATTGATTCATTACAGTATTTGTCCGATAATTTATAATGTAGTAGAGCAGTTAAAAATAGAAACAAATTTTATAGAAAATAAAAAATAACACATCATATGGATTTAAATTTAAATGGTAAATCTGCATTGGTTTGTGGAAGTACTCAAGGACTTGGATTAGCCTCGGCTATTGAGATTGCTTTGCTTGGAGCGTCTGTGATTCTTATGGCAAGAGATGAAGAGAAATTAAAATCAGTAATAGGATTATTGGATGTTTCTTCCGGGCAAAAGCACAGCTATATAGTTGCGGATTTCTCTAATCATCAATCTGTTAAGATTGCTATTGATAATTATTTATTAGGTAACCATTCCATTCATATATTGGTTAATAATACCGGAGGACCAGTTGGTGGGACTGCCATGAATGCAAATATTGATGAGTTTTTGCAAGCATTTAATAACCATTTAATTTGTAATCATATTTTAGTGCAGGCAATTGTACCAGGAATGAAGACAAGCAACTTCGGAAGAATCATTAATATCATTTCTACTTCTGTAAAACAACCTATTCAGGGATTAGGCGTTAGCAATACTATCAGAGCTGCTGTAGCTAATTGGAGCAAGACCTTGGCAACAGAACTTGGTCAATATGGTATTACCGTAAACAATGTATTGCCAGGATTTACTCAGACTGGAAGAGCAGATTATATCATCAAGAAAAAAGCAGCCTCTACTGGCCATACCGAAAAAGAAATAATAGATGACCTTGTTAAAGAAATTCCTGTAGGCAGAATAGGACAGCCTAACGAATTAGGTGCTGCAGTTGCATTCCTTTGTTCACCAGCGGCTTCTTATATAAATGGAATCAACCTTCCTGTTGATGGAGGAAGAACAGGTTGTTTGTAATAAGTATTGCTTTATTGATTGTCAACTCTAACTTCTAAAGTATTTTGCAAAGATGTAGACAAGTTGCTAAGTAAATTATAAGTCGAAAGTGTTTCAATATCTCTAACTGAGGTACGATAAGTTCTCCATTTAGTATCGACATCATTATTATTAGGCATGATAACACTAATTACTCTGGTATTAGTATTTACTCTGGCTAAATCACCTCCTCCATTTGATAACACTACAATTACTTTCCAAACAAAAGCAGGAACAGCTATTCGGTCATTGTCAATACTATTAATAATATTTCCTCCAGTAACATAAGAACCACCATTACCAGAAGCACCAGAAATAATATACAACTCTTTCCCTAATCCAACCAAAGAGTCTCTACAATAGTTTTCTAGACCTGCCCAAGTAATTTGATTATTGCGAGGTGCCTGAGGAACTATATTAGTCATGAAAAAGGTTGAATTATTTGCATCAAGAGAAGTGGTTCTATCTGCTGAAGGGCACATATGTCCTCTATCGAATCCTGAGTTGCTATAACTAGTTGATGTAACTTGATACCATCCAGAAGGAAGGTGGTCGTTAGGAGCAAAAGAATTTTGTCTAGAAACCGAACCTAAATCAGAAGCAGATAAATGCCAACTCACCCAATTGGGAATACCACGATCACGATTATACGAAACCGAATAAAAGCCTTCTTTAATAAGATAATTATCAATATCTAAAATATTTAAGGTAGCACCGCTTGGATTTCCCATAACTAAAGTGCTATCAGTGGCTGCTGATGGAGGAGCTACAGGAGATACAATTATTGTTGCACCAACAGGATTAGTAGTAGTTACCAAATTTGGATCTTTCTTACAAGAAGTTATTAATACTAGTATCGAAAGAGCCGCAACAGTTAATTTAATATGCTTCATAAAGAAGATTTATTTAAAATTTAAGTACCAAAACTAATCAATTCTATTGAATTTCATCATATATCTTTAAATCCCAATCTTATTGTTGACGATAGATAAAATTTCAGCCTCAAGGGCAATGGTAGCCGATTCTATTTTTCGCCCTTTTAAAATAATATCCTCCACAAAAGTTTTATCCTCAAAATCTTTAGCATTGATGCGCACATTCATAAAGGCACCCATTACGGCAGTTCTTGCACAAAGGGCACCTACCCCTGCATCTGAAACGGAATTTGGGTTACCAATAGTTGCCATTGCTTTAATAATCTCCAAGCTTTCAAATGCAAGCTGCATAACGGAGAAAGGTACATGAATGGCATTTTTGGTTGCTGTTTGTATGGCGTTTGTTCTAATTGTTTTTTCTTCTGGAGAGCCCTTTGGTAATCCAAAAGCAGTCATAATATTATTAAATGCTCTGGTGTCTTCATCAACCAATTTTAAAAGTTGTTGTTTGATATACTGACCTTTTTCGGCCCATTGACTAAACTCTTCCCATTTGTCATCCCAACCTTTTTTATGAGAGGATAAATTGGCGACCATAGTAGCGAGTGAAATTCCTAATGTTCCTACATAAGCTGAAATAGATCCTCCACCGGGCGCAGGGCTTTCACTTGCAGTTTCATCTGCAAATGCGGTCAAGGTCATATCGATTAATATAGTATCAGTTTTATTAGCCAGCATGTATTCAATGATACGTTCTTCCGGATTAAAAGGTGATAATTCATCTAAGCCCATTGATTTTACCGCAATTTTAATCAGTTCTTTTTCACTAACGCCAATTGATCTTTGTTGTTTATTCAAAAAGTATTTTCCAGCATCAGTCATTGCTTTTAAAGGAATTAAACCCACTAATTCACTTCCTGTTACCCGCATTCCTCTGTCATTGGCTTTTTTACATGCTTCATCAAATGCAATATGTACAGGAGTTACATTTATATTAGTAAGGTTAATGGAAATTTGAGTAATACCATATTCTTCAATAAACCATCCAATAGCTTTTACAGATTTTAAACTTCCAGGAATATTTACAGGGTTACCATGCTCATCATTTACAATTTTGCCATTTTCACGTTTAACCCTACCCGCTTCTCTGATATCAAAAGCAATAGCATTTGCTCTTCTTGTTGAAGTAGTATTAAGATTAACATTATATGCAACAAGGAAATCTCTTGCACCAATTACTGTAGCACCTCTTTTCGCATCAAATATTGCTGGGCCAAAATCTGGTTTCCATTCTGGTAATAAAATTTTCTTTGCAAATCCTTCATATTCTCCAGCTCGAATTATAGATAAATTGTTTCGTTCTTTATTGGGCTGTGCTGATTCGTATAAATAAACAGGAAGATCTAATTGTTCACCAACACGCTTTGCCAATTGCTGCGCAAAAATTGCAGTTTCTTCCATGCTAATATTTGCGATAGGTATCAGCGGACAAACATCTGTAGCACCCATTCTTGGATGCTCACCTTTGTGCTTACTCATGTCAATTAATTCGCCAGCTTTTTTTATAGCTCTGAAAGCCGCATCAATTATAGCTTCGGGTTGACCCACCATAGTAACAACGGTTCTATTCGTCGCTTTCCCTGGATCAACATTTAATAGCCTTACCCCTTCAACAGATTCAATCTGATCAGTAATTTGTTTGATGATAGTTAAATCATTTCCTTCAGAAAAATTAGGTACACATTCAATTAGTTGTTGCATAAAATTCAATTTATATTAATTCAAAAATTGTCCGTTAATCATAACCTTATCAATTAAATTAGTTCCGAAAGAATAAGGAAGATATGCTAAAGATGGTATAGGTTTGGTAAAAATAAAATTTGCTTTTTTGCCTATAGAAATACTTCCCAGTTCTTTCTCCACTTCCATTGCAAAAGCACCGTTTGTAGTGGCGGCATTTATAGCTTCTTCAGGAAGCATTTTCATTTGAATACAACTAAGTGATACAACGAAATTCATATTGCCACTTGGTGTAGAGCCCGGATTAAAATCAGATGCAATAGCAATGGCACAATTGGCATCTATTAATTTTCTTGCCGGTTGGTATGGCATTCGTAAAAAGAAGGCTGCGGTTGGCAATAACGTTCCAATTGTAGTTGATCTTGATAAATCTTGAATATCCTGGTCAGTCATAGTTTCTAAGTGATCTACAGATAATGCATTCATTTTTATAGCAGATTGAATGCCTCCAATGCTATTTAACTGGTTGATATGTAATTTAGGTTTTAAGCCATATTGTAGTCCAGCATTGCAAATTTGCTCCATTTCTTCAGCAGAGAAAAAACCTGATTCACAAAACACATCTATATAATCTGCTAATTTTTCTTGAGCAATTACAGGCAGCATTTCGTTGATGATTTCATTGATATATCCCTGATGATTTTCTTTGAATATTGTCGGAAAAGTATGTGCGCCTAAAAAAGTTGATTTAATCTTTATAGCAGATTTTTCTTTAAGCTTTTTTATTACCCTGAGCATTTTTAATTCAGAAGCTATTGTTAAACCATAGCCGCTTTTTATTTCAACAGCACCAGTTCCTAATCTAGATAATTCTTCAAGCCTTTTCCAAGCATCAATGAAGAGCTGGTCTTCTGATGTATCGTTTAGTTTGCGTGCAGAATTCAAGATGCCTCCACCCTTTTCGGCTATCTCTGCATAGGTTAATCCTTTTATTTTATCAATGAATTCATTTTCTCTGCTTCCTGCAAATACAAGATGTGTATGACTGTCGCACCATGTTGGTAAAATAAATTGTCCACTTGCATCAATAATATGATCGGGCATATTTTTTATTTCATGTGGCAGTTTTTTCATTTCGCCATATGCCGCGATGATACCATCTTCAACCAATACATAGGCATCATTTATATTATGGAGTTGTGATAAAGCATTCCCACGAAGCAATAGATGCTCTTCACGAATATTTACCAGTGACTTTATATTTTTTATTAGTGTAGCCATCTTTTATTTCATAAAAAATTATAGCGCTTTAAATAAATCTTTACTGAAATATTCCAAGCTTGGATCCCTCGCCCCCATCATCAATAATACACAATTATCCGTAAGATGCGGACGTACCACTTCCAGGAAATCATTTCTATGCTCAATGAAAAAGGCATTTTTCCCCTGTAATCGAATTTCTTTTATTAAATCATCAGATGAAATGTCTTTTACGGCTGTTCCTCCTGCATAAAAAATCTCACTCATCCATATTTCATCCTGTGGTCTCAATGCTTTAACAAATTCGCTGATAAAATCCTGTTTAAGAAATCGGGTTGGCCCATAACCATGTGGTTGAAACCATGCAATAACTTTTGGTGCAATATGCTGACAAGCTTCAATAGAAGCAGCACATTTTACAGGATTGTGTGCATAATCATCTACCACATATACACCATTTTTTATCCCCAATAATTGATGTCTTCGGTAAATACCTTCATAATTTTTTAATCCATTTGAACAATCTTCTAATGATACACCCAATTGGTTTGCAACAGCTACAGCAGCTAAAGCATTTTCCATATTATGTTTGCCAATGGTATGCATGTTGAAAAGCTGGTTGTGAACTAGGAAAGAAATATCCAATCCGTCTTGTTTGAAATTTGTAGCAAGGTATCCAGATGATTTGTTTTCATCGGAAGAAAAATCATTAGACTGGTTAACACTTAATGAAGCTGACAAAGCATTACATTGATTAACAATGAATAAATCTTTTGTATTTTTTTTAAATGACCCGAATATAGAAAGTAGCTCGTCAATTTCTTGGTGGTCTTTGTCGATATTTAAGAGCAGCCCAACTTCAGGCGTATAATTAACAATAGAACCGTCACTTTCATCGGCCTCTATAATCAACCATTCTCCTTTTCCTACTTTTGCATTACCAATTTTTCCTTCTTTTATAATACTGACTAAACCAGCCCCACTGATGATGCTTGGATTCATTTTAGCAAATTCAAGAATATCAAACAACATCGCACTTGTTGTGCTTTTTCCAGAAGTGCCTCCAACTGCTATTGTTTTTTTACTCTTTGCAATAATAGCTAGCAATTCGCTTCTTTTTACAATTGGGATGTTTAATGATGTTGCTTTCTGAACTTCCAAAACAGTATCTTCTATTGCAGTAGAAACTACTACAAGAGAAGTTTCATTGCTTATGCCATCACCGTTTTGTTCAAAACATTTGATACCGGATTTTTCCAGTTTATCACGAGTGTCATTAAATTCATTATTGATAAAGTATCTATCGCTGCCGCTTACCTGCTTTCCAATTCCAGATAAATATTGAGCAATTGCACTCATGCCAGTTCCGGCAACTCCGATAAAAAAAACATTACTAAAGTCCTCTATTTTTTTAATCATAACAATTCTACTTCTTTTTTGTAATCGTATTGTAAATCTTCGTGCATGCTGCTAATGGCAATATTTATTTTTTTTACTAATGAGGCATAAATATTAGTTAGTGCCTGGCTTTTATTTAGTTCTAATCCTGATTCATTTATTTTATTACAAACGTAAATAAGCAATGTAACTAAAGTTGATTCTTTTTCACTATATTTTATATATCGATTGGCAATTCTGATGATTCTCCTGATGTTTTTCTTTGCAATGTAAATACTGACAAGGTTAAGCGATTCAAATGCAAGATCGATTTCAGATTTTACACTGGCTATATAAGATTCTTCATCTTGTTCCTCAAACAACAAATACGTAACGAGTTCTTTGTTTTCTTTTTTGAATTTCGACAATTTTAAGCATAGAGATAATAACTCTTTTGGAGGCAAATTTTCCAAAGTTGTTTTTATTTCTTTTAAAGATGCCGCTCTCATGTATAAATTTTTTTACTGGCACATTATTTAAAGACTATCCTTTTCAATAAACAAAAAGCCTTCGATTGAAGGCCTTTGATTAGATTGCTAAAGTCCTAATTGGTAAGAATAACTTTTTCCATTTTATCACCTGTTGCTATACTATCTATGAGTTCTATTCCATCGATCACTTTCCCAAAACAAGTATGTACGCCATCAAGATGTTTGGTATTCGTTCTGCTATGACAAATGAAAAATTGAGATCCCCCTGTATTTAAACCTCTGTGAGCCATAGAGAAAACGCCTCTGTCATGGATTTGTTTCACTCCTTTAGTTTCGCAAGGAATCGAATAACCAGGGCCACCTGCACCAGTCCCATCAGGACAGCCACCCTGTACTACGAAATCAGGAATAACTCTGTGAAATGCAAGTGAATCATAATAACCCGAGGCTATTAGTTTCTTGAAATTCTCTACTGTTTTCGGTGCGTCATCATCATACAATTCAAATGTAATTACTCCATGCTTTGTATGTATTTCTCCTTTAGTTAGATTTATTGCTGACATTTTATAATTTTATTTTTTATTAAAGGTCAAAAATATTGAATGAATTCTAATTCCAATAAATTATTTAGTAAAACTTTGCCATGAATCCTATCAAGTAATCAATATCGTAAGGGAAGTAATTCCACCGTTATTTTAATAAACTTCTGTAATTGTAATCAATTTCAAGTTAAAATAATGACGATAATGCTTTTATTAGAAAAATAAGTTCTGTAATTTCGTACAAAATTGAAAACATGAAGATTTTTGTAGCAGGATTACCTTATGATTTGGATGATGCAGAGTTGGAAGAAATTTTTGAGAAATTTGGCCCCGTAGTATCAGCAAAAGTAGCTTTAGATAAAGAAACAGGTAAAAGCAAAGGATTTGCATTCGTAGAAATGCAGAATAATGACGAAGGCCTTGAAGCAATTGAAAGTCTTAATGATATTTCTTTAGGAAAAAAGCCTTTAGTGGTTAAACAAGCTGAAGACAGACCATCTACTAGACCACCATCCACTCGTCCCTCAGGCGGAGGCTTTAACAGAAGTAATAATGGTTCAAATGGTGGAGGGTATAATAACAGAAGAGATTAATTTCAGCTCTTATTGTACATTTTCTCTATTGTAAATATCCTCTCTAATTTCTAATTTACCCCATTCATTTACCCATGTGGTAAAATAACAGGTTTTAATTGGTATTGTGGAGGATAATTTTATATACATCTCTTTCCCGCTTTGTATACCTCGATCTATTTTTACTTCATTCCAATTCCTGTCATTCCTCAATAAATACAGCGCAAGTTTTTTAGGTTGTTCAATTCTTATACAACCATGACTTAGTGCACGAATACTTTTTTGGAATAATGATTTTACAGGTGTATCATGCAGATAAACATGATAAGGGTTTTCAAAAACAAATTTTATTCCTCCTAATGCATTATCGCTCCCAGGCATTTGTCTCAGCATTTTTCCATTCCATTCCATATGATGAACTTGTAAATAATTAGGATATTTTTTTAGTAGTGGAGCAATTTCCTTTTCAAGAATACTTGTAGGAATATTCCAGTAAGGACTTAAAACGACGTATTCTATTTCGCTTTCCAATAAAGGAGTTTTATTTTTACTTTTTCCTACGATAACTTTCATATCCATAATACAACTGTCATTTCTAATTACAAAAAGTTTAAAGTCAGGTATATTAATAACGATGTGTTCATTTTTTGAATCTTTTGGAGACGCATTCCATTCAATAATATTTGCTTTTATTTTATTAATAATCTTATCAATGGGTGTATTTAATTTCCTGATCAGCGTTTGATCAATAATTGCTTTCGATTCTAACCCATTTCTTTTTTGAAATTGATTAATTCCTACAATCAAATCATTATCGAAATCATTTTTTTTATTATCAAATTTTAAATCTTCCAATAAAAACAATCTTCTTCTGACTAATCCAATGATAAAAGAAGTATCAATATTCCTTATTGATTTTTTTGGAATAGGAATAGGATCCCATTTTTCAATCATTTTTAATTGAGCGTATTTGAGTAAAAAAAAATGTAGTAACGCAGACTGTTTGTTTAGTATGGTGTCTTTTGAACGGGAGCTTATTATCGTATCCACATCTGGACAAATCGTTTTGAAATTGGATAATGTGAAACTATTAATTGTGTGAAAAATAAAAGGTATAAATAATACAATTAAACTTTTCATGTGCATATATTTATAATTACACTTTTCCTAAATAATTATTAAAGATTGATAAGTTGAAGTCGTAGTATAAACTTAACGAAATAGGTAAAACAATTACCATGCCATCCTATGAAAATAGAAGATGATTTACCACAAGAAAGAGATGATACTTATTTGGACAAGGCAACAGCAATTTTAGCAGCAAGTGAAGCATTCTGATGGATCAATGCAATATTTGCTTCAAGGCTCTCTCCTTTTGAATTTTCTGCTATGTATTTGAGTAAGAAAGGAGTGACTTCTTTTCCAGTTATTTTATTATTTGATGCAGCCGAAAGTGCATTTTGAATATGAGATTCTATGATTTCAGGAGCGACTTCAAATTCTTTTTGAATAGGATTGGCAATTAATACAGTGCCATTTAAACCTAAATTCCATTTTGTATTGATCAATTCAGCAATAGCGTCTGGCTCGTCTATTCTTAGTGGAGAGTTAAAGCCACTTTTCGTTGAGTAAAAACTAGGAAATTCATCTTGACCAAAGGTAACAACAGGGATGCCCATCGTTTCCAAATATTCAAGTGTCAGCCCTATATCAAGAATAGACTTGACGCCTGCAGAGACTACCGCTACATTTGTGTGAGACATTTCTGTCAAATCTGCAGATATATCCATAGTGTGTTGGGCTTCCCGATGTACGCCGCCAATACCGCCTGTAGCAAAGATTTTAATTCCGGCCATAGATGCGATTCTCATTGTCGCAGCAACTGTAGTTGCACCTGGAAGTTTATTTGAAATCACATAGGGCATATCTCTAAGACTAACTTTCCAAACGTTTTTTGTTTGTCCAAAAAATTCAATCTCTTCGACAGATAATCCTATATGACATTTTCCATTTTTTATAGCAATAGTTGCAGGCACAGCTCCTTCTTTTCTTACTGCATTTTCAACAGAAATAGCCGTCTCTACATTTCTGGGCCATGGCATCCCATGAGAAATAATAGTTGATTCTAATGCGACTACTGGGCGATTATTTGAAAGCGCTTCTTTAACCTCAGGTTGTATTACTAAAAAATCATTTTGCATCTTTATAATATTTATTTCGCGATTCTAAAAGTGAAGAAAATTTTATATGGTGATTTACGGCTCCTTTAATTTGTAATACTTCGAATGCTAAAGTATGACCTAGTTGTAAGCACTCTAATTCATTGTAATTATTGAGATAACCCACAATCCAGCCAGCCAACGCAGCATCACCTGCACCTGTACTGTCTATTATTTCAATTTTTACAGCAGCAAGGGAAATCTCCTTTTCATTATTGTATTTGATGGATCCAGAAGCCCCCTTTCTTAACCATATATTTTGCACACCTCTTGAGAGCAAGGTTTTAATCATGTCAGATTCCTTTTCTTTTGTATTCTGGCAGATTGAAAAAAGTTCATCCTCATTTGGTGTTATCATGAAAACATTTTGGATATCGAGTGCAGCTAATTTCCTGGATTTCGCAACTGAGACAGGTTCAATAATTAAAGTTTTATGATGAATAGTTGAAAAATCAATTAACCATTTTATGGATTCAATTGAAATGTTGGTATCAGTAATTATGATATCCCCAGTTAATAATGTTTCAACTTTCCCCTCTAGGAATGAAGGATTTAAATATTTCTCACAAACATCTACACAAGCAGCTGCATGTAAAGAACCATCTGCATTTAAAAAAGAAACATACTTCCCCGTGGGATCATTAACTAATGCTACATTTTCAATTTTAATTCCGGCTTTATGCAATTCGTCCATAACCCATTTCCCCTCAGCATCATTTCCTAATACAGTGATATATTCTATGTCCACATCAAGATATGCAAGATGAAAAGCTACATTAGTTAATACCCCACCTATATTACGGGATAAATTTGCAGGATTGGAAGTTCCAGCAATAACATTTTCATTACAGAAATACAGCTCGTCAATTAAAGCCGAACCGATACAAATAACAGAAGGCATTTTACAAATATAGAAAATGAAACTTGTTTGAGTCTGTTGATTTTTGAAATAATTTCAAATGATTAAATGGTATAAATTAAAATGAACCCCGATTATAGGGTTCATTTTGTATGGCTCCATTGTGAAATTTAATTTTTTTATTGTTTTCAACAGGATTTGGAAGCCATTGGTTTTTTCATTTGTTTGGATAATTGAGTTTGGATAGGGGGATGAAAAACGAACCTTTTTCTTTTGTTCATGTATTATACGATAAAATGGCAATGATATTGTTTGAGATTTTATTAGGTTTAATTTTAGCGTATTTAAGTATAATGATGATAGGTGTAATTACGTATAAGATTGGTAAAGAAATATTAATAATCAATGGGATGTTCTTGTGATATAGGTGAAAATAAACTAAAGAAAATTAAGTGAATTAATTTGTTTAATACTTTATCGTATTCGCAATATTGCGAATTTGCAATATCAATATAGTCCTCAAGCTAAAATATTGCTAACTGTTATTACATTCTACTTTTAATATACTTACTTGATTTCTATATAAAACAAAACCCTGGTAAATACCAGGGTTTTGTTTAGATTTTCAATAATAGATTTAATTAAATCTTTTTAAGAAACTAAATTTTTCATTGGATTGGATGGTTTGGATAATTTTTGTTTTCATGGTTCAGTTTAAAAACTTGGTTTGTAGGATATTGGATATTTGGATAATTGTTTGCACATATCCTAGACGTTTTTTTTAAAGAAATATTATTAAGAAAGTATTGGTCTTTTCAATTTCAAGTATATAAATGGAAATTAAGTAAGTAGTTCCACTTAATTTACTCTTATGCTATAGAAGTCTTTATATAAAGACTTTTATGGCAATGTATACTATAGAATATTATTATCTTTAGTAGATATTAAAATTCAGCAATTGAAATTTTTTGGTTGGATATTGGTTAAAACGGGTATGTAAATCTAATATCCTAATCATGGGAATACTAACAATAGAAAAGATAATTTTATAAGATTTGGGTTTATCCTGAATAAAGTTAAGTAGCTACACTTATAGTGATAATGGAATTACCAAAAGATCAGATAAACCAAGCCGTATTTCTGTTAAAGGAAAAGCTAACCAACTCCCCTACTGTATAAGTGTTTTCAATAGTAGCAATGTCTATTAATTGATCATGTGTTGATACTGTGACAATATTGTAATTAGGTCTATGATTAATTTCTTGCACGATCCCTTTAATAGAATTATTTGTAGAGGTATTAAAAGAAAAATAATTTGGACGTATAAGCATTTGCCTTTTTTCTGAATGATTTCCGAGTGGCAAAAGCCATTGAAAAAATGTACTTTTATAATCAAGTAATTGATATTCGCCTAATACATTCGCACAATACTTATTTAGTGGTTGATGGTATAACTCAATTGGATTTCCAAACTGTTCAATTTTGCCATCTTTTAATATAATTAAATCATCTGCCCAGGATAGTAAGTCTGACGAATCGTGCGAAACCATTATGCAGGAGATCTTCAGCATATCCATCAAGTCATTTATTACTTGCTTAATGATATTCTTGTTATAATAATCTAAATTAGAAAATGGCTCATCCAATAAAAGTAAATCTGGTTTTGCAGTTAATAATTTCGCTAAGGCTACACGTTGCTTTTCACCCCCTGATAACTCATCGGTCCATCTGTCAAAAAGATGATTGATTCTGCATAATTCATATAGATTTGAAGATTCCATTTCACTCATCTCATTTGCATAGGAAAGGATTTCATGAATTTTATAATTATTTCTTAATTCAAAATGCTGGCTTAAATATGCAATCTTTGGATGCCCTGCTATCAATGTTTCATTAGGGCCTTTTATTTTTTCGCCTTTGTAAAGGATATGTCCAGCATCAAGCTGTTCTAATCCAGCAATTAATTTCAGAAAAGTACTTTTACCTGAACCTGTCTCCCCCATTATAGCAATTTTCCTATCGGCATACAAATTAATAGAGATGCCATCAATAGCTGGTTTTGAAATCAATATTTTTACAGCGCCAGTAATTGAAATAAGAGTTGAGGAATCAATCATTTTTTAATTTATGCACAAATTTAAGTGTATAAATTCAAGAGTCATTTTCTTTTTAAGAATTTTATAGGCTCAATCCAAAATGTAGATATTATTGCAACTACTATACAAAGTGTAATCTGATTGATAGTGATTAAATTTAATTCAAATAAATTTCTTGCAAATGGAACGTAAATCAAAATGATAATCAAGGTTAAAGTAATGGCAGTAATAAACGGGACCAGTTTGTTTTTATATTTTATGGTTTTTAAAACTGTATATATAAATGATCTGTTTATTAATGTAAGAAAAATATTACTCAATAATAGTGTTATAAATACGATTGTTCTGACAATATTCTCTGATAATCCAAGATTTAAATAATAATAGCCTAAACCTAAACATCCTGATGTAATAATCAATCCCTGTATTATACTTGTACTCAATTGAGAAACTGATAAAAAAGTAGTCCCTAATTTTAATGGAGGTCTATTCATTGTATTTGGCTCCATCGGTTCATTTTCGTAAATGATAGAGCATGTTGGACCCATAATTAGTTCAAGAAAAATAACATGAACGGGAGAAAATAAATTTGAAAATTTCCAATCTAACATTATTGGTATAATAACAATAAGTATGATAGGAATATGAATTGAAACAATATATTGAATAGCTTTTTTTAAATTGTCATAAATTTTTCTTCCAAGTCCTATCGCGTCTGTCATATGGAATAAGTCATCATCAATGATTATCAACGCTGCTGAACTCTTGGCAACTTCACTTCCCCTATTTCCCATTGCAATACCAATATCAGCAGCTTTCAATGCAGGTGCATCATTAACACCATCTCCTGTCATGGCTACGACTTCGCCATTTTCTTTTAATGCCATTATTACTTTTAATTTTGCTTCCGGAAACATTCTTGCAAAAATATTGACGTCTTTTACTTTCTTTCGTAATTCAATGGCATTAAGCTTTAAGATTTCATCCCCAGTACAAACGCTTTCATTATCACCTAAATTAATTTGCTGAGCAATAGAGGTTGCGGTTTCAGGAAAATCACCAGTTATCATTTTCACAACAATGCCTGCATCTTTGAATCTTTTAATTGTTTGAGTAATTGAATCCTTAGGTGGATCCTGAAATGCAATCAGACCTATAAATTTAAAATTAAATTCCTGTTGGGATACAGGCCATTTTTTTTCATGCCAATTACTTTTTCCAATGCCTAATACACGAAATCCATTTTTTGCATAGCTCCTTGACTGATCTAGTATTTTATTTTTAGCTTCTTCATCTAAATCACATTGATTTAATATTCCTTCAGGAGCACCTTTAACAGCAATAATAATATCACCTAAATCACTTTCGAAAATATGAGTCATAATTGGAGGAACTCCTCCTAGAGGATATTCGTGAATTTGAGCAAATGATTTTTTTTTAGTTATTAAAGTATCGTACAAATTGTGAATGGCTTTTTCCATTGGATCAAATGGGATTATTTCACTACTCCACATGGCGTATTCTATTATTTCAATAGGTATGTCTTTCGCAAAATTAATATGGTATGATTTTTTAGTAACCACATCATAAACATATTCAATACTCATTTTATTTTGAGTAATTGTTCCTGTTTTGTCTACACAAATAACAGTAGCAGAACCTAATGTTTCAACATATTGAGGCTGTTTTACAATTATACTATTTCTTTTCAATAATCTGAAAGCCCCTAAAGCCTGAAATGTACTAAATGCAACCGGTATTTCTTCAGGGAATATACTCATCGCAACAGTAAGTCCTTTTATAAAAGAATCAATCATATTTGATGATTGTATGTAATTGAAAATAACAATAACAAGAAAAGCAATAGCCCCTATTATGATCATATTTCTAACAAATGATCTAATTTGATTTTGTAAGGGAGTTTTCGAAATGTCAATTTTTTCCAAAGACAATCCAATCTTTCCAAACATTGTATTTAATCCAACTCTTGTTATTTGTATGATTGCAGAACCACTGGAAACTAATGCTCCTCTGTATACTTGATTATTCGCTGTTGAATTTTTAAAAATAGGGAATGATTCACCTGTTAGAATGGATTCGTTTACTGAAAAATCATTAGCCAAAACTATCAAGCCATCTGCGGATATGATTTCTCCTTCTACTAATTTCAATAAATCATTAACAACAATTTCATCAATTAAAATCTGAATTTCAAATCCATTTCTAATTACTTTGACTTTAGATGTAGCTATTTTTTTTAAAACTAAAATTGCATTCTTACTTCTATATTCCTGAAATATTGAAATACCACTAACGATAAGAATAGAAATCATCATGATCATGCCTTCCTTAATTTGGCCGACAGTGAAATAAATGATACATGAAATAAGCAGTATTATAAACATTGGTTCGAGCAGTATTTCTCGTAGAATGTTTATTAAAATACTATCCTCTGAAAATTGCAAGGAATTATTACCAAATTTTGATCTGTTTAATTCAACTTGTTTATCATTAAGACCGATATGAGATTCAGGAATTGACATATATTCAAAAATTCTGTTTATAAATCTAAAACAGTAATTTAAATGTAATTTATCTAAAGCTTATCAGAAATGTAGCATACGAAATCTTTACTTAATTCATTAATGTCTTTTTCGAATGAATAAATAATATTTTCAATATTTTTATTATGACTTGATAATTGCTCTAATCTCGCATCTTCATTTTTTACTAATTCTTTAGTAATTATATAATCATGGTTGACTATATTTTGTTTAATCTCAGTAATCATATTCTGCTTACTTAAAAATTCGTTTTGAAAAAATAAAGATTCTAATGTAGAAATACTATTATTATTTTTCTCATTTACTTCTTTCAGCATATTATCTAATGCTTTTATTTGTGATTCATAAAAATTTACAATTTTAAGAAATTCGAAATTTTTATTGTTTAAAATATTCGATTTAACATGCTTCATAAATGAGTATTGTTTAAATTTTCAATGTTTCCAA
>CAIKYB010000038.1 GCA_903831575.1 uncultured Bacteroidota bacterium
CCTTCCGATTTTAATCACGAAAATAAAATTTTATTTGTATACTCTGAAATGACAAGGTGTTTAATGCCAATTTTACGCTTGTGAAACGCACATTAATGCAAATATTGTATACTCTGAATGGCAACTTTACAGAAAAGAAAAAGTCACGGACAAAATTACTGGTACATCGTTGAATCAAGACGTGTTAACGGCAAGCCTCGTCCAATTACTTTGGCCTACTTAGGTAAAGCTGAAGATTTGTTGAGCCGCCTGGATAACCAAAAATCATTTGATGTTAAATCTTATTCACACGGCGACACTTTTTCTTTATGTAAGGTCGCTGAAGAATTGGACATAATTAATATAATTAATAAGCATATTGCCCCTACGAAAAGCGGAGCTAAGCAGATTCGTGATGAACTCACCGTTGGTGCGTCCTTATTGCTGGCAGCAATTGGAAGAGCCTGTCGTCCGACGAGTAAGATGGGATGGCATAGCTGGGCAGAAAGCACTTCGCTTGAAATTTCTTTAAATCAATCATTAAAAAAACTCGACTCTCAGCATTTTTGGGACCAAATGAATATTGTTTCCGTAGATGCTATTGAAAAGATCGAATCCGAAATTGTTAAAATGCTAGTTGATAAGTCTGGAATAAAACTGGATTCACTATTTTTTGATACTACGAATTTTTTTACTTTTATTGATTCGATGAATGAGTGTTGTGATTTACCACAAAGAGGTCATAATAAACAAAAGCGTTTTGATTTGCGGCAAATCGGCATGGCACTGCTGGTCTCTAAGGACGGGCAATTACCTCTTTTTCATAAGACTTATGAGGGCAATAAAAACGATTCAAAAACATTCAATGAAAATTTTCAAAGTTTAGCGACAAGACTTAAGGCTATTGCCAATGATTTCGCTGATGTTACAATTGTTTTCGATAAAGGTAACAATTCCAAAGAAAACTTTAAGGAAATAGATAATTGCGAAGGGCTGCATTATGTAGCAGGACTCGTTTCCTCACACTTTAAAGAATTAATTGAAGATGCCAACAAGAATTTTCAAACTATGAAAATCGATGGAGAAGAAATTCCGGTTTACAGAGTGAAAAAAGATGTATGGGGCAAGGAAAGAACTTGCGTCGTCACAGTGTCTCAGCAGCTTAAGGAAGGGCAAATTCAGGGAATCCATCAACATCTTGAAAAAAAATATAAAGTACTTGCAGAGCTGAAAAAACAAATAGAATCTGCAAGATCTAAAAAAATATTCGCAGAGGAAGAGCTGATCGAACGATTAAAAAAAATAATTCATGGCCAATTTATAAATGATATTTTGAAATATGAAATTATCAAACTCGAGAATCAAAGAATATCGTTTACTTACAGTCTTGATGAAGAAGCCTTTGAATGGCTAAAAAACAACATCCTCGGTCGCAAAATACATACCACTAATCGACATGATTGGACGAATGAAGAAATTTGCTTAGCCTATCGCGGACAAGCAAATGTTGAATTTGCATTCCGAAATTTAAAAAATCCATTTCACACGGCTGTCAGGCCTCAGTTTCATTGGACAGATCAGAAAATAAAAGTACATTTTCTAATTTGCATTATTGGCTACCTGCTAACTTCGTATCTATATTTAAAAATAAAATCAGTAAGGCCAATTCAATACTCAATGAATCAGATGATGGAAGATTTAAAAACAATCAGACTTACAAGCTTCATTGAGCAAAAAGAAGGAAAAGGCATACCGAAAACAGACTATAAGCTTGAAAAAATAAAGTCAGAGATCAAGCCAATAGCGGATGCGCTAGCAATAGATCCAAAAAAATTCAAAATAAAACTGCCACTTGTAGTATACAAATAGAATTTGATTTTCGTGATTTAAATCGGAAGGTTATGGATTTTTTCGTCAAACTTTTAATAAAGTCGCGCTAGGTATTCATTGGGATGTTAGAGTTCAGCATTCTTTTAATAAATCAGAAATGCATAATAGACACAGGTAGTTGAATCAAATTCTCTACTTACAGTTTATATTTTATACTGGCTCTTCGCGTACTTCTGGGGAAGAATTATCACTATTTTAGACAAAACATTGTTTAAATCTCAGGTAGCATGCAAGTCAATATTTTCAATCTGAGATATTCTTCATCGCGAAACGTTGGATAACCCTGATCTTGTTATTGAATCCTTCGACGAATCCTAGGGCTACATTATTTTTTGGTTCACAGTAAGCTGCGATACCGTCCCAGTGTCTTTCAATCATTTTTGCAAACTTTTCGTAGGGACCAAGTCTTTGCCACTTAAGCGAGAGGGAGAAATCTCAAATC
>CAIKYB010000039.1 GCA_903831575.1 uncultured Bacteroidota bacterium
AAATAGTGGTAAAGTCAGATATCTCCTCTAGCCAAGGATTGGGTGTGTTTAACCTTGAAGTGAGAGCCCAAGAACAACGAAGCAATAGAGTTGCTCTGAGCTCGATTGATATGTTAGTAGAGACGGGAAGGATTGACAAGGATGAATATGTCTCAAAAGAAATATATCATGATACCATGGTAGCAATTGCGTCAAAACTAAACATAGATCTGACTGAATCAGATAGCTTTGTCTCCAATATTAGGTCAGTGCAGGATGAATACCAAAAGTTACATAGGGAGTATGCGATTGGTAATCAGACTCAAGACGCTAAAGAGCTTGGAGTGCAAGAGCAAACTACCAATGATTTGGTACGTGACACATCTGTATTACATCAAGTGCAGCTCGGCGTAAATAAACTCACCAGAACGCACAGGGAGCATATAGAAAATACGGCTAAAGAAGAAGTAGCTAAAATGAAGCAGTTTGGCAAGAGCGATAAGGAACATGCTGGCAGCCAAATGTATAAGACTATTACTAGTAAAGAATGGAGAGATAACTTTAACAAAGAGAATGAGCAAAAATCAGCTTTGGTGCGCACAGTTAATAGCGCCATTGCCACTCTACAAAAGTATAAGAGAGAGGCAAAAAGCCTGGATGAAGTAGTAAAAGTAATTGTGCAGGAGCAAGGATATTTACTTGGTATAGGAAATCAGCAGCCGCGGCATACTTCAGAAAGAATTAGAGAGCTAGTGGTTGGTGCAGAAGAAAATGATAGGAATAATTCCATAGAGAAATTAAAGCAAGAATTATCGGCTAATATCAAGCATGGAATTATTAAAAAAGAGCAACTTAAGGAAATTATAAGTAATAATGATGTAATGAAAGCTACAGAAATATTAACAGGCCATGCAAACTTGAATAGGAATAGATATTTAACTGCCTTTAATAGAGAGGTGCTGTTCATAGAAAAAACGGGCGAGATAGATAGAGATCATTTAACAGCTATATTAAAAGATATGGACATAACACAAAGGATAACTCATATGAAAGAAGTAACAGCTCAAGCTATTGACAAACACATTATGCCACAAGTAAATGCAATTGAACTAGAAAAACAAAAGGCAAATACTTTAGATGAATTATTAATAGCTAGACAAAAAGAGTATGAAATATATTCGAGTTTTGGTAAAGATCATCTATTGGCTTTCGCTAAATATAGCGAGGTAAGAGGTGACAATAAATTATTTGCTCATACTGAGGCTGCAGAAGGGGTTGATTTTAAATTACTCAGTAAAAATGTAGAGCATTTGTTGTACAGAGAGATATTGACACAGGAAAAAGTATATCACGATCTTAGGGGGCATAACGAACCTATTAAAGAGATTCACAAAAAATATCAGGAATATTTAAACCATGATGAAAATCATAATAGTATTGAATCGTTTAATAATATGAATCATCACCAACAGAATAGCCAAGTGAATGATCATGATGAATCGTTAAAGAAATTGCATTTGAATTTGAAGATAGATATTTGACATACTCCTTCAAGGTCTGCTAACAAAAAAAATCTATACTATACCCAAGTCATCATAATCAACACTAATAAGCTTAGCGCGTTGTAATAATCCATATTTACAAGTAGTTGGCAAGAAGGTTACGAATCAGTGTATTAGAGGGTTAATCGTTGCAAAGGTACGATATGCGACATTACTACTTTGCACTTACAAATTTCAACGCCATAATTTATCTTATGGAAAATAAGCGGGGTTTTTATTCGTAATGACTCCACATACTTAATATTTTGATTATTTTTTCTGATTCTAGTATTTCATATACTAATCTATGTTGTAAGTTAATTCTAATAGAACGCTTACCTTTTAAATCCCCAGATAGTTGTTTACTATACAATGGCATTGGGTTCACTACTAAGGATCTACATAAGTCTTCAACTTTATCGGCTAATTTGGCTGCTTTTAAACTTTGTATGTCCTTAATTGCCTTTTTAGTATAACTTAGAGTGTATATTATTTCCATGCTTCTTCATGGCTAATACACTCTTCTATTGGTTCTTTGCTAGCTGAAATTATTTTTTCTACCAACCCAGGTATAGAATGTAAGTATAAAGTTTCTTGCATAGACTCATAATCTTCCTTTGATAAGATTACTGCATCGCTACGTTTACCTTTAATATAAATAGGTTCATGGGTCTGGTTGGTTTCATCAATTAAATTAAACAATTTTGCTCTTGCTTGAGTACTAGTGTAAATAGTCATAAATAATATCCCAAATAAATTCTATGTTTAATGTACCATATTACGTACATAATGTCAATTAATTAGACTAAAACAAACAAAGTGACAACTACAAAACAAAATAAGGAACGAGTTGCCAGAAAAATGGGTCTACCGTCACCGGATGCCTCATAGGGGAAGTTCTTCTGGCCTACTCGGCCAAGCGGTGGTATTCTATAATCTTTTGATATCTTTATTAGTTTCTTCTAATTTTCTTAAAGCCAATTCCCTCTCGAACACTTTTACAGAAAAAGCCCTGCTTTGGTATATCAAAGTACAGACATCTGAATTAAATGTACTTGTATTTAATACGGAATAAAAAAATGAAGTCTTATGAAGATTAATTTCAGTAAGGCCTTTTTTAAACATGCTTTTAGCCCCTTCAATAATTGGGATATAGTTGTTTACTAAATGAGCTTGTAACTCTGAATATTTACTTTTATCAAATACAATAAGCACTGATTCTAATATAGAATTTTTATCAAATACAAAAATCACATCGTCTTTAACATTATCCAGTGGTACATATTGAGGGCTTACCAAATAGGTAGAGCCACCATTAATAAAATTAGGTTGTTCAATTTTATTATATTTTTTAAATTTCTTTTTAAAATCAGAAAAAGTTGCTTTTGTTATTTCAAGTCCTAATGGGCTAGGATTATTTTGCAAAAGTCATATGTAAGGGTTTGCGATGGATAGCAGACTTTTGTTTTAAAAAACGTTATGGTCATAGGGCAGTTGTACTGGAAACAGTTGCTGCTGTACCTGGTATGGTAGGAGCTATGTTGATTCATTTTAAATGTTTACGTAAACAATGCAAGGATAATGGTTGGATAAAAATCTTATTAGATGAAGCAGAAAATGAGCGCATGCATTTAATGACTTTTATTGAAATAGCTAAACCTAATTGGTTGGAACGCTCCTTAATTCTTGTAGCTCAAATTGTTTTTTCAATAGCCTTCTTGTTTCTATATTTTATATCTTCTAAAACTGCGCACCGTTTAGTAGGGTATTTTGAAGAAGAGGCTATCATTAGTTATAGTTTATACCTTAAAGAAATTGATAATGGTACTATTGAAAACGTACCAGCTCCCAAAGTTGCAATAGAATACTGGGGATTGACGCTAGATGCGAGGCTAAGAGAAGTTGTAATTGCGGTAAGAAATGATGAAGCTGGACATAGGGATACTAATCACAATTTTGCTAATACTTTACGAAACAAACATAACCTATAGCCAAACCTCTATATAACGGTTATAGTAAATGGTATTATTAAGAATAATTGTTATGACATATTCGATAGATTTTAGAAGGAAAGTACTGGCTACCAAAGAAAAAGAGAAGATGAGTTTTGAATCAATATCAAAACG
>CAIKYB010000040.1 GCA_903831575.1 uncultured Bacteroidota bacterium
CTGTGTAAGTAGTACCATGCCACTCAAAACTAACGCATGATATTTCACTATTGGAATTGTACGTTCCTGTGTTGACAGTAAGGTTCAATGTTACAGTTGAATCACAACCAGCAGCATTGTTAGTGTGGTAAGTGTAAACTCCTGATGAATTGTAATCCATAGTATGCCATATGTATGGTAAACTTGATGCACATACTGAAGCACTTTCCGTACTTGTAGTACTTGCATTGATGGTTAAATGCATCGTATCTACTGATGAACAACCATTAGTATTAGAGTAACCATAGGTATACACACCACTCGCTGAGTAAGTAGTACCATGCCACTCAAAACTATCACATGATATTTCACTATTGGAATTATATGTTCCTGTGTTGATGGTAAGGTTCAACGTTACAGTTGAATCACATCCCGCAGCATTTGTGCCATGCCATGTTTTAGCACCACCTGTTGTATATGTTGTGCCATGCCATAAATAACTCACACATGCTGATGCGGAAACGCTTGATGTTGTTGGTTGCGTAATGGTAACATTTGCTGTTACAGTTGAATCACAACCAGCGGCCGTAGTATACACATGCTGATTAGAACCAGATGAAGTAACACTTCCTCCCCACGGTAAAGAATAAGAAATACAATTAGTAGCATTAAATGATGAGGCTAATCCTGAAGAAGGACCGGCTATATTAAAGCTTCCAGTTGATGAAGAGCATGTTCCTGATGAAACAGAAATAGAATGAGATCCTGCTGTAAAACCACTAACAGTAAATGGATTTGTACTGTATGATACTGATGAACCACCATCAACAGTATAAGTACCACTTGAAACAGTGCCTGCACCAGACAAAGTAATTGTTGCTGTTCCATTTGAACCACCAAAACACGTAGTAGATGTAGTAGATGTTACCGACGAAATAACATTACATGATTGATTAAATACTATGTTTTGATCACAAGTTCCACTTGTATTATAATTCATGAACGTACCAGTAAGGGTTGTATTAACAGTCCCTATATATCCAAAAATCGCAGTATTGGTTCTACCCGATGCTCCAGATGTACTGAATAAATGTCGTGCAGTAGAATCGGCAGTAAAGTCAACCGTATTGGTTAACCGATAAGTACCAATTTTTGTACCAGGAGAACTGCAAGAGGCCTTAGTAGTACTTACTGTATAAGCATTTAAAGAACCAGGGCCAGTGGCTCCTGCTTGATTCAAATACTTATATGTAATACCATTAATGGTTTGTGAAGAAGCCCCAACAGCTGTTGTTGTTAAATAACCAGGCACAGCCGACGAATTGCTTTGCAACGTAAAAGTTAATGTGCCACCATTTATCAATGCAGTATTAAAACCTAACCCAAACTGAACCTGAGCAAGCTTTAAAGGTACAGCACTGTTGTTTAAAAGATAGACGTCAAATTGATACGTTTTGGAATCAATCAAGGATTGATTGGTTACGTACAATTCGTAGGTTGGATTCTGAGCTTTCGAAGAGAAAGTCAATAAAACCCAAAGACTCATTATTAGAAGTCTTACGAGTGTGGTGGCATTTTTTTTCATCGTCGTTTATTTTAATTTTTACTGCTTTTAAATTTATGTTTTTATAAGTTTGGATTAATACGGCCTTGCTGAACCAATGAATAGAGATCCGTTATTTTCTATGATTTGTGAATCAAAGTTGTCTATAATGCCATCTCCGTTACAATCAGTAGATATATATCCTTCCGCAAACGCACTTCCATCATTTTCTGTTGATTGAGAATCAAAGTTATCGATTATGCCATCTTGGTTCACATCTCCTCCATAAATTGCATAAACGCCACTTCCCATATTCTGCATCGGCGCATATACTCCGTCATTATATGCCTTATTTGATCCTGTAGAGAAATCATAGCTTGTTGTTGATGCTATAGTTACTGCAGAAGCACTCCATGTTTCCACACTATTTCTGTGCTTAATCGCAACATAGTAGCTGTTACCCAATGTAGCTCCAGGGAATACCGCAGTCGCAGTACCATTTGTATGTAGCATTACTTTCGCACTGAAATCAGCTGAGGCATTGTTCAAGCTTCCTGCACTCCACAAATTAACTTCAACACTATCCGTAGCCGTTACGTCGGTACTCATTCCTAAGTCAGACAACGTAGCTGCCATTGTTCCATTACCTCTGTAGAAACCTTCTAAGAAAGCTTTTACATTTAAGGTTGTGAAGCAACTATTAACTGAAAGGTTCAAGGTTGCTGTTGAGTCACATCCAGCTGCATTAGTAAAGTGTTCTACATGTGTGCCACTTGTTGAATACGAACCTCCATTCCACAAGTATGGAACTTCAGTTGTACAGATGGTTACATCCGCAACTGATGAAGTACTCTGTTTAATACTTAAGTACAAAGTCGCTGTTGAATCGCAACCTACTGCATTCGTAAAGTGTGCAACTTTAGCACCTGAAGTAGTATACGTTACGCCATTCCATAAGTAGCTATCACAATTGGTAATAATTCTTGTTGATGAACTATTGTATTTAATTGTTAAGTACAACGTCGCTGTCGAATCGCAACCTGCTGCATTAGTGAAGTGTGCAACTTTTGTACCAGAGGTATTATATGTTACGCCATTCCACTCATAGCTGCCACAATTGGTAATAGTTGTTGATGATGAGCTGCTATTTGTAATCGTTAAGTTCAACGTCGCTGTTGAATCACAACCTGCTGCATTAGTGAAGTGTGCAACTTTAGCTCCTGAAGTAGTATACGTTACGCCATTCCACAAGTAACTATCACAATTGGTAATTGTTGTTGCTTCTGATGAACTACTATTTGTAATCGTTAAGTTCAAGGTCGCTGTTGAATCGCAACCTACTGCATTAGTAAAGTGTGCAACTTTATCACCTGAAGTAGTATACGTAACACCATTCCACAAGTAGCTATCACAATTGGTAATAGTAGTTGTTGATGTACTACTGTTTGTAATCGTTAAGTTCAAATTCGCTGTTGAATCGCAACCTGCTGCATTGGTGAATTGTGCAACTTTAGTACCAGAGGTATTGTACGTTACGCCATTCCACAAGTAACTATCACAATTGGTAACAGTTGTTGTTGATGAAGTACGGTTTGTAATAGTAAGAATCAACGTTGCTGTTGAATCACAACCTGCTGCATTTGTAAAATGTGCAACTTTTGTACCAGATGTGCTGTATGTAACTCCATTCCAATCATATCTATCACAATTGGTAATTGTTGTTGCTTCTGATGAACTACTATTTGTAATCGTTAAGTTCAACGTCGCTGTTGAGTCACAACCTAATGCATTAGTTAAGTGTACGACTTGGGTACCAGATGTATTATACGTTACACCATTCCACAAGTAGCTATCACAATTGGTAATAGTAGTGTACGATTCTGTAGGTAGATTAACGGTTACCACTGCACTTCCAGTTCTGTCGCCAGCTATTGAAGTACAATATTCATCAGATAATGTTGCTATTGTATAGGTTGTTGTTGTAGTTGATGAAACATTCACAATGATTGGGCTCTCGCTTCCGCTAAAGCTATCTCCATTGCTTAATGTACCACTCCATGGTCCTGTACCGGTTAATGCAATACTTAAGTTTGCAGCTCCTTCATTACAGAAGGCAGTTGATCCAGAAATTACACCAGTTGGACGAGCACGAACAGTTACTGAAGCACTTCCGCTAAGATCTCCAGCTATAGAAGCACAATTAGCATCATTTAATGAAGCTATAGTGATTGTAGTTGAAGAGGCAGGAGAAACACTCACACTGATTGGGCTAGTACTTCCACTGAATGTAGTTCCATTACTTAATGTACCACTCCATGGACCTGTACCTGTTACATCAATACTTACGTTAGCACTTGCACCATTACAAATTGTAGCCGCACCACTGATAGATCCTGTTGGACGATCAAGAAGAGAAACGGTTACGGTTTGTGTACTTGTACAATTGTAAATACTTGTTGCAACTACAGTATAAGTAGTTTGGGTTGCTGGGGTTGCGGTTACTGTTGCACCAGTTGATGAACTAAGTGTTTCAGAAGGAGACCAAGTGTAAGTAGTAGGAACCTCTACTTTACCGGTAACTCTAACATTATCTAATAACCACCATAAACCATAAGCACTTACATAATTGAAACGTATGCGCAGATTAGTTTGATTCAAATATGACGCCATACTAATCGTGTCATTTCTAGTTGACTGACTATTATTAACTGTGCTATTTGCAAAACTACCGGTATAAGTTTTAATAGTTGTCCATGTTGAGCCTCCATTAGTAGACACCTCCACCTTGGCTTCATTTGCTGCACTGGATTTATAAGCGTGCTCAAATACAAGGTTAGCCAAGGTATAATTAGTAGTATTAAATACTGGTGATGTTATGACAGTGTTTGTAGTTGTGCCAGGTCCGCCAGCATCTGGTACTGCAAGAAGGAATTTACCTCCATTTGGAGTAGAGAAGTTTGTAAATGATGCGCCACCATTTGGTGATGCATAAGTAAGCGGTGCTGCTCTGAATGACCAGTTTGCAACCGAAGGCGATGATCCACTATTCGTAATGGTCCATGTTGGAGCATTATTATCGAAGTTCTCAGAAAGAGTTGTTACTCCAAGATTAACAATATTCCCTCCAGTTATAGCTAAAGGCGTTGAAGAACCAATACAGATAGCTGGTGCTGATGGCGTAATTGTTATCGGAGTTGGTTGCTGGTTAATAGTCAATAACACCCCTGATGATACGGCACTATTACAGCCCGTAGCATTATCTTTAACGGAAACAGTGTATGTGCCATATACAGAAGCTGTATAGCTACTGCTAACCTGGCTTGGAATTACAACACCATTCAATGACCATTCATAAACAGGATCAGAAGCATTTGTAGCTGCAGTCAATACCAACGTATTTGGAGCACAAATTGCAACTGAAGACGTTTCATTGATACTTGCTGTTGGTAACGCATTTACATTCACCGTAACAGAATCTGTTGCTGGATTGTTACATGCATCTCTTACCGTAACTGTATAGGTTGTTGTTGTTGCTGGACTAACTGCTAATGTAGCAGAAGTGCCAACAACAGTTGAGCCATTACTCCAAGAGTAAGTAAATGGACCGACACCTGAAGGTGTTGAAGACAAGTTTACACTTGTTCCAGTACAAACTGCAGTACTTGGTGTTGAACTTGCTGTAACTGAAACCGCTACAACATCTATTGTTAACGATGCAGTACTCAATGCCGCACAACCAGTAGCTGTATTAATCACAGAAGCAGTATACGTTGAAGTTGAAGCCGGATTAACTGTAGTTGCACCTGTACTATTTGAAATGTTACCAGGATTCCAGGTAAACGTCAAACCAGGGTTTACTGAAACGCGTGTTTCAATATTTACAGCATATTCCTCTACTTCTCCCCAAGTAATCGCATCAGATGGAGATGTTATTAAAGAAGATTCTTTACAAACAACTCTCATTTTAGTTTTACCAGGAGTTGCAGATGTTGGCACGGTGAAATTACCTGTTTCTGTATGAGCTCCGGATGTCAATGCGCCAGCGATATATACCGTTTCATCAGCATCATTAAAATCTCCATCTCTGTTGTAATCAATAAAGATGGCCATAGAATTGCTGAATGCACTTGTTGACTGTAAAGAACTTAAGGAGAACTGGTAGGTATTCCCTCCCTTCATTGTGTAAGGACCAAATGCAGTGAAATCAGAAAAACCTCCATCTATACCAGTTGCAGTACCAATAGTACCCACTAGGCTATTTCTAACAGAAGAATTATCTAAAATTGTTGTTGCTCCTTTGGTAATAGTAACATTACCCAAATCTTCATCTGTTAGAGGAGTTGATACTGCCGTAGCAGCTGTATAAGAAGCAAATGTCTGTGGACCTACAGCAAGGTATCCAGAATAAGCATTTAATGATACTGGAGCGCCTCCACATATTGAAGTTGCACTTGATCTTACACTATCAATAACAGGTCTGCCATTTACAACCACACTTACTGTAGAAGTTGTTGCCAGACAAGTTAATGCACCGGTAGCATCTGTACCATTTAATGCAAATACATAGGTTCCTGCAGTTGTTGGTGTTACAGTTATCGTAGATGGACTACCGAAAGAACCGGTTCCACCTGAAGTAGATCCTGTAATACCAGAACCCGTTGTAGAAGACCATGTGAATGTATAATTATTACTGTTACCTCCACCGATAGTTGTAGCAGTCAGGTTCAAGTCAGTTCCAATACAAATGGGTCCGCTTGAAGAAGCCTGTATGGTATCAGGGACGTTAACTGTTGCAGTAACTTGAGTTCTAGGACCATCGCAACCTGCAGCAGATTTTTCTGCTACAAAGAACGATTTAGTTTTATTTATAGCACTTGTATACACAGCACCTGTTGCTACTATTGTAGTTGAGGTTGCGCTATCATACCAGTTAAACAGTGGAGCAACAGTTGCATCTGCTGATGCTACTGAAATCGAAGGAACACCATTTCCACATTGAATACTATTCGTACCAATAGGAGCAGATGGTAATTGATTTACAGTGATAGCCAAAGCACTTGAAGCCGCAGAAGAACACCCTGTTAGAGGGTTTGAAATAGTACAAGTATAGTCGGTAGACGTACTTGGAGCAACAGATACTGTTGATCCTGTAACAGACCCAGGATTCCAGGTATAGGTTAAGTTTGGATTAACAGCAATTGTTTGTGACAAATCACCTGCGATGTAAACTGAATAATCTTCCGTTTCACCATAGGTATATGTACCACAAGCAGTAGGTGTTGCATTGTATTCCGCAGTTACAACTCTCATTTTAGTTCTACCTGGACTGGCAGAAGTAGGAATGGTAATAGTAGCTGAATTTGTATGAGGGTTTGTTTCATAAGCTGATGTTACATAAACACGCTCTCCTGCATCATCAAACACACCATTTCTGTTGTAATCTATAAATACTGAAGTACCACTTGAATAGTTAGCACCATCGCACTCATTAACTGTTACAGATAATGCATATGCAGATCCTCTTACAACAGTTGGCGCAGCGATAGTTCCAGAGTAATCCGTATAGTTTGAAGCGCAATTTTCTGCTTGAGCATTCGTCATTGAAGCGAAAGACACCGCAAAAATCTGTTCATCAGCAAAATTGGTGCCACCACCACCAGCACAATATCCTGTTGGAAGTGTGGTTGGTGCAGGAGCCATAGTAGTCAATGAAGAATATGCCTTCAATGATACATTGCCTCCATTACATATTGCAGACGCAGTAGCCCTTACACTGTCTATTGCAGGTAAAGAATTTACTATAATTGTATCTCTTGCTACTGTAGAGCAACCAAAAGTATTATCTATACCTGTAAGCAAGTATACATAGGTTCCGGGAGCTGTTGGAGTAATCGTTATTGGAGCTGTTGCAAATCCAAGATCTGTCAGTGGCGTAGATTCAGATAATCCGCTACCAGTAGTTGGGAATCCTATGATGCTATATGCATCATACAGATTATTTACAACGGAATAGCTAGAGCTGATATCAACAGATTGACCCAAACATATTCTTGATGCAGAATGGGTAATTTGTAATTGATCAGGCTGAGCTACTGTTGCAGTAACAATTGTTCTTGGTCCTTCACATCCAGAAGCACTCAACTCTGCAACGTAAAACACTTTCGTTGAATCTATTATTTTGTTGTATGTAGTTGATGTGCTCATTTGTAATGAGTCACCACCTTGAGCAGCGTAATACCATACAAACATTGGAGACGCAGCGCCTGAGTTAGAACTAACCGATGCGGTTGGAATTCCATATCCACATTGTTCAGAAGTTCCACCTGTTGGTGCTGGTGGCAATTGATTAACATTAATATCTACTGTTTTGTTAGTATAACAACCTGTTACAGGGTTTGTAACTGTTGCAGTATATGTAGTACTTACAATAGGAGTTACCTTGATGGTATCGCGGTCACTTGATCCCGGATTCCAGCTATAGGTATAGTTCTTTCCAGTGAAAGAAGAACTATCAATAATATTGATAGCATAATCTTCCGTTTCACCATAAGAATATGTACCAGTAGGTGCTATTGTAGAAGATTCTGTAAGAACAACTCTCATCATTGTTTTACCAACAGAAGCCGTTGTAGGTACTTTTATTTTTCCTGTGTAATAAGAGCCAGCTAAAGCAGCAGTACCATAAGATTTTCCAATCGCAGCTTCTCCTGCATCAACAAAATCACCATCACGGTTCCAGTCAAAATACATAACCGCTGTATTGGACCATACTGACGCACCACAATACCCTACAGTAAATCCTACTGCCACACTATCTCCTCTTTTTACGATTGGAGCTGCTACAGTAGCTGTGTAGTCTGAATATTGTTGTGTTATAGACCCCGTTCCTCCTGTTGTTGAACAGGTAGAAGAATTGTCTAAAGTGCCAAATTTAACTCTCAGAATTTCCTCATCAGATGTTGAAGTTGCATTAGATGGTAAATATCCTGTAGGTAATGTTTGAGGGCCATTTGGAATAGGAGGATTAACTGTCAATGTTGTACTTCCGCCAACGCAGAAGCTTGAAGAAGTAGCCGTAACTAAACCTACAAGAGGGTTAGCGTTTACTGTTAATGTAACCTGATTCACAGCAACACAAGCTGCAACTGTATCTGTTGCTGTTACAGTATACACATAAGTTCCTGAAATAGTTGGAGTAACATTCACACTGCTTCCGCTAACTGATGTTGAAATACCACTTGCTGAAACAGGAGATGCTGTCCAAACATAATCATAAACTTGTGATGTACCATTTTGAGTAACCGACAAGGTAACAGCACCATTTTCACAAGTGCTTGCACTGCTAACTTGAGCTACAACCTGATCAGGCTGGCTAACCGAAGCAGTAACTGCTGTACGGATACTTTCGCAAGTACCATTTGATATGGCTACATAGAAAATAGTTGTAGCGCTTATATTATAATTTCTTAGTGAACTGCTTTGTTCTCCAGCAAGTGCTGTACCGCCACTTTGTGTAAGATACCAGCGATATCCACCATCAGACGCTCCTGTTGCATAGCAACTTGGAACAGCAAATCCACACTGAACACTGTTATATGTTTCTGGTGATTCTGGCAATTGATTAACGGTTACTACTACTGAGTCAGTCGCTAATGCCGCACAACCGGTTTTGGTATTCACTGCTGAAACAGTATAGGTAGAAGTAATACTTGGAGTCACTACCAGTGAATTTCCTGTTGCAGCACCTGGATTCCAAGTGAACAAAATATCAGGGTTAATTACCGTCTGACTGTAAATATTTACAGCATAATCTTCCGTTTCACCCCATGTATAAGTACCTGTAGCCGCTGGAGCAGATGAAGATTCTATTGCCACAATTCTCATTCTGGTAAGACCAGGTGATGCTGAAGTAGGAATAGTAAAGTTGAACCCTCTTACTGTACCAGTAACTGCATTACTTGTAGAAGCAGCAGCGTTAAACATCGTTTCATTAGATTCAAAAGTTCCGCTTCTGTTGAAATCTATAAATACAGCGTAACCTGTAGTATACGCAGTAGTCAAACACTGACCGATAGTAAGACTACCTGTATATGGAGAACCTGCGTAAAGTACTGGAGCAGGAACACTTGTAGTGTAATTCGCATATGCTGCAGTCAAACTTCCTGCACCTGGTGCAAGAGTAGCACAAGTAGAAGAATTATTTAGTGTAGTACCCACAATCGTTACATTGAAGATCTCATCATCTGAAGTACTTGTTGCATTAGAAGCTAGGTATCCTGTAGGCAATACCTGTGGTCCTGAACCAATACCAGCAGCATAGGCATTTAATGTTGCCGAAACACCATTACATACTGCACTGGAACTGCTTCTCACACTATCAATAACTGGAGCTGGATTCACGTTAACAGCGAAAGGTATTGTTAAAGCACATCCCGATCCACCAGATTGGCTTACCACAAAGGTATAAGTAGCTGAAGATTGGGTGTTGAATGCCCAACCGTTTTGTACATCCCCTGTGATATTAGTTGCAGGTGTCCATGTAAAGTTATCGTATGAGCTCACTCCAGAAGTTATAGTAACTAATGAAGAAGAACCACCATAACAATACCCAACAGCATTTGCACTCAAGGTTAACACTGGAGGTTGAACAAATGTAACCGTAACTGGAATACGTGTACTGAAACAACTTGCATCTCCTACAGTTGTAGCTTGTACATAGAATGTTGTTGTTGAAGATAATACTGGGGTTGTATACGTTGGTCCTGTAGCCAATACCACATTATCAGTCGCCCTGTTACTTGCATACCAGCTCAGTACAGAAGTTGATGTGGTTGTTGCTGACACTGTTGCAGTCTTCGCTCCACATATTGTACTTCCGGTTGTACTTAGTACGGCTGGGGTATTAACCACCAATGTATAGGTAGGGGTAACAAAGCAGTTCACTCCATCGCCATTTTTAACCGAGGCACGATAGTAACGGTTAGCTGTCTGAAGCGGCGTTACATATGACGTAGCTACCGCACCTGGACTAGCTGTCCATGTTGAGTTGTCTAATGAACGTTCCCACTGAATAGATCCAACGCCATAAGGAGTTGAAGGAGTCAACGATAGCGTAGATATTCCATTATTACAAAGTGTAGCTGGAGTACCCGATACCGATGCAGATAATAACTGAACACTGAATGAAGTTGTTGAAATATTAGAACAACCTCTGGATGTACTATTTGAAGAAATCGTATAATTAGTTGTTGCTGGTGTTGTTGATTTTGCATACAATGTTGTAGCACTATTATTAAGTACATATGGTGTTTGACAAGCCGAATCCGTATAAAGATAGGTAGCAGGTGACCATAAGTATGTATCATAATCAGCTACTGTAGATTCTACAGTATAAGTAGTACGTACATTATTACAAACTGTTTTTGGTGCTGTAATCGTAAGCGCAGGAGGATCATTAACATCAGCTGTATCTTGAAGTCTTACACTTTCACAACCATTAATGGTAGCCGACACATAATAAATCGAACGGCCTCCTATTGATGGGGTGATGTAAGTTGAATCTGTTGCAGCAGTCAATGCTGTACCACCAGATGCTAAAAGATTCCATTTAACTGTAGCTCCAGCAGATGCAAACGCTTTTAAGCTAACGGTACCAAAACCACAACGTGAAATTTGTGTATATGGTAAAGTAACGGTAGGATTATTATACACCAATGTAAATGAATCTGTTTTGAAACAAGTAGCTCCTGCTCCATCTTTTACAACAACATTATAGTATTGTGTTGAGGTATTTGTTGCAGCATATGAGGTATTTGTTGCGTTGGTGATATTAGCATAAACACCATTTAGTGTGGAAGCCGATGTCCATTGAATCGTATTTGTTGCATATCCTGAACCTGGTTGCAAATTCAAGGTTGAAGAAGCAGATTCTGAAGCACAAATAGCTGAACCTGAAATAGTAGCAGATGCTGGTTGAACACTTATAAATACGGTGTCCTGATTAGAACAACCAGCTACGTTGGTTGCTGTACAAAATATTTTGGTAGCTCCTGTTGTTGTTCTCTTTAGATACACCGTTGTTGCAGATGTTCCAGGAACATAAGCAATTAATCCAGCTGCATCTGAATACAAATTAGCAGTTGGAGTCCAAATATAAGAATCAAAATTGGATAGCAAAGAAGTTACATTAAGCTGAGTAATGGCTGAGTTACAAACAGTTTTAGATCTGCCTACTCCAGCTTGTGGAGCTACAGAAATAACTGGCGCAGGGTTGATTGTTGCAACAACCTGAGATCTAGTTCCCTCACAAGTTCCAACTTTAACTCCTACCCAATAGGTAGTTGTAGTCGACAAAGATGGTGTAGTAAAGGTTGTACCTAATCCTTGGTTGGTAGGGTCTGTACTAGTTAAATACCAACTGATTGTTCCACTAGTTGCTGTAGCATTTAAATTTACAGTTCCGAATCCACAACGTGAAGAATCGGTAACACTTGTTGGCACAGGATTGCTCACCACCACCCGATTGGCATTAGTAGTAAAACATACGCCCGTTGAGCTACTCACTACAAAATTATAGTATGCGCTTGATGATATTGATGCTAATGTTCCAGTAGTGTAAGTAGCAGAAGTAGCTCCTGTACCACCTGTTACATTAGAATAAGAAGTACCATTCAAAGATGACTGCCATTGTATGGCACCGCCTGCAGTTGAAGCATATCCTGAAGCAGGAGTAACAGACATGGTAGCCGTTCCTGTTTTACAAATAGCAGCTCCTGATGAAATTGATGCAGTAGCAGAAGCTGGTTGCACATTAACCGTATCAGTTGCAGTAGTGAAAGAACAAGAATTTACTGAATTGTTTGCAGCAAGTTTAATTGCTGTACTTCCTGCTGTAGTTGATTTGAAATAAACTGTAGTCGTCATAGCCGGACTTGTGCTACGAACATATGGAATTGTTCCAGCTGCATCTGTAAATAATTTACTACTATCTGCAGCAGGTGTAGTTGACCATGTATAAGAATCATAATCACTTAATGTTGAAGTGACATTGATTGTTGCTGCAGTATTATTACAAACAGTTTGAGATGCTGAAACAGTTGAAGTAGGTGCATCTGCAATTGTCGCAGAAACAGGCGTTCTTGGCGTGCTTTCACATGTGCCAATTTTAGCTGTTACATAATAATTTTGAGTTATAGAAATAGAAGGTGTATTAAATGTACTTGAAGTTGATAGAGCCGTGTTTGAAGTATTTGTTCCATACCAACTGAGCGATGCTCCTGAGGATGCTGCTGCTGTTAATACAACAGAACCTGCTCCACAACGACTACCTGTGGTAGTTGAAACAATCGTAGGATTAACAACGGCCTGTGTATAAGTAACGAAGAAGCAAATATCACCAAGACTATTTAAAACATTCACTTTGTAATAAGATGTGGTAGCCACATTACTTATAGCATAAGTGGTAGCGTTAGCTCCCGAAATATTAGTGTAGGTATTGCCATCAGCAGAACTCTGCCATTGTATAGTAGCTCCTGAAGGTATAGGTGTTGATGTATTCAGTGTCAAAGTAGCACTTCCTGTACGACAGAAAGTTGCTGTACCACTAGATGTTATTGTACCTGAAGCAGGCATTACTGTAATTTGAACAGTATCTGTTCCAACACAGCTTAAATCGGTATTAGAGCCATAAACAACATAAGAAGACGTACCTACTGTAGCCGATTTGAAATAAACTGTTGAGATATTATCTACAGCATTATCATATGGAACAGTTGCTGCGGCATCTGAGTAAAGATTAGCAACAGGAGTCCATTTATAGGTATTGTAGTTTTCTAAGGTTGATGTTACCGTAAGTTGCATTGGTACATTGTTACATGCTGTACCTGATTTTGGTGTAGCCGTAATAGCGTTGTTAGCAGTTACGATGATGGTATCATATTTGATACTTGAACAGGATGAGCTGTTGTTAGCAGATACCGTGTAGATATATAAACCTGCAGTATCTGATTTAGCGTAAACTGATATAGCACTCGTTCCTGCAACATAAGCAATAGTTGCAGATGCATCAGTATAAAGATTTTTAGCTGGTGTCCAAACGTAAGTATCGTAATCTAATGTGTCAGATGATATACTCATGGCAACAATAGGACTACTGCAATTCACTGTTTGTGATGTAGACGCCAGCGTCATTACTGGAGATGCATTAATAGTAACTGGTACTGCAGTTCTGGTAGTACCCTCGCAACCATTAAGTGTGATTGTTACATAATAATTACCAGTAGCAAGTACCGTAGGCGTGTAGCTTAAACCAGTAGCTACAGAATTTGTACTCACTGATGTTTTATACCATTTTACTGTACCAACAGTGCTATTTACAGAAATAGGAATCGGTCCAGAACCGCAACGCTCCCCTCCTGTTACGTCATTCACACTAATTGCAGGACTAGCATAGTTAATAGTAATCGGCGCAATAGCACAAATTGCTCCTGCCTGATCCTTGATTACAGTATTGTAATACGTAGTAGCAGTAATTGTAGGAGTTGTATAAGATGTTGCTGTAGCTGATGCAATAGTATTATAAGTAATACCATCACTACTGCTTTGCCATACTCTGCTACCATCACCAAAACCAGTAGATGGAGTAATACTTATAACAGTTGTACCTGTATTACAAATGGTTGTTTTTGTAGCAGAAGCTGTGTAAGCTGCTTCTAATACCGTAATTTCTACAGTATTTGAAGTAGCACATAATGACGTTGTGTTTGTTGCATTTACAGTATAAGAAGTCGTACCTGCAGTGGTAGTTTTTGCATATACGGTTAAAGCGCTTGAACCGGCAACGTATGCATCGGTGCAAGCTAAATTTGTATATAGATTGGCTGAAGGTGTCCAAACGTAGTTGGTGTAATTACCTGGAGTAGAAGTTACACTCATCGTAGCCACTGCATTATTACATACAGTTTGACCAGCTGATAAGGTAATTGCAGCAGGTGTAGAAACAAGAGCGGTAACCTGAACTCTTGTACCCTCGCAACCATCAACAGTCAACCCTACATAGTATGATGTAGTGGTACTAATTGAAGTAGTTGGCGTATAAGTTGCCAAACTTGATAATGATGTACCTCCTGTTTGATTAGCCCCTGAATACCAGTTAATTGTTCCACTGGCAGCAGTAGCTGATAGTGTAGGTTTACCTGAATTAGCGCAGAATCCAAGCGCAGTAGGATTTGTTACCTGAGGATCAATTACTTGAAGGTAATAAGCTGATGAAGTAAAGCAAGGATTGCCATCAAAACCTTTAATAACCACTCTGAAATATCTGTTGGTTGGGAAATTAGGCGCAGTATAGTTTGCAGTTGTGGCTCCGGCAATATCACTGAAACTTGAAGGTGAATTAGTAGTTGTAGAAACCTGCCACTGTATTGTACCTGGATAAGGTGTAGTAGCTGTATTGAACGTAAGATCTGATGTACCGCTTACACAAACAAAAGTAGGCGAAGCAGCTATAGTAGCTGCTATTGGCTGAAGATTTATTTCTGATGAATCTTTAATTGCACATAAAGTTGAGAAATTACTTGCAGCGCAAATATATTTTTTATAGCCAGGTAATAATGATCCAGCATACACTGTTCCGATACTTCTTCCAGCATATGGAATGGTCAAAGCAGCATCTTCGAATAAATCTGCAATTGGGGACCAAGTATAAGTATCATACAAACTTTGATCTGTAGTTACATTTAATTGTGTAGATGTTACATCTCCACAAAGCACGGGCTTGTTTACAGCAAATGACGGAGGAGTTGTGATAGTAACTGTTACAGCTGTACGAGGACTTGAACAAGGGTTCAATATTCTATTAGTAACCTCCTCTACATAATAAGTAGTTGTTTGAGTAATTACAGGTGTTACAAACAAGGTTCCTGTATTTAGCAACAAGCCTCCAACTTCAGCACTGTACCATTTGATACTGTTACCTGCTGCAGGATAATTAGACGTTAATGCCGTAAAACCAGATCCACAAACCGATTTTACACCAGAAATAACTGGTGCACTAGGTGTAGCATTTACCGTAAATGGTACGGGAATATTGCTTACACAACCTGTTGTTGGGTTGGTAACTTTAAGATTTACACTCTTATATCCTGAAGATGGAACAGTATAGATTGCAGAACTTCCATTTGTGGCATCAAGACCCGTTGAAGGGGACCATAAGTAAGAATAATTTGTTGGAGGGGAGAATCTCCACGCTTCTGGTGTAGAAATTACATCTATAAAAGCCTGTCTTCCAGGCGCAGCGGCACCTACAGAAGCATCTGCATTCTGAAGCCCTATTGTTCTTGGGTAGCCTGCAGCATAGCCAGAACTTTTAACATGAATCTCAACTATACCTGTAGTTTCATATAAAATTGCAGACATAGCATGATAAACTGTACTGCCTCTATAATCTGGCATATAATATTTTACAATAAATCTTCTGGTTGGAGCTACTCCTTCAGTCCAGTATTGAATGGTATCTGGTCTTGCAGCCGCGAAATTACCATCAACCAACATAAGCCCGATTACATTACCAGGATTGTTTGGGTTAGGGAAAATTAAACCGTTTGTAACATTAAAATCCCATTGTCCAAGATATCCTGGGCTAGCAGAATAACCAGGAACTGTTCCAAACATCAACAAACCATTAGTACCACAAGCAATTTTATTAAATGACTGACCAAAGAAATTAAAGTTAAATCCAATAGGAACATCTGGAATACCACCATCATCTAGAGAACCTCCCAGAACATAGTTTGAATTAGTAATACCTGTTTGAAGTAATGTTGTTGCATTCGCGGGTGGTACCAGATTAATATAAGTTGCAGGAGATACCGAAAAGTTCCCGGCACTTAGATTAGAATTAAGCGTTACTGTTTGACCCGCATTGAAACAAGAATATGCTGGAGAAGCAGTAGGGACAATGGCTGCACCATTAATAACACCCACAGGGAATGATTTGGTTACTGTACAACCTGAAGCAGCGTATACTGCAGTCACAGTATATACTTTGGAAGAATCAGGACTGGCTATTACATCTCTTCCTTCAGAGACATCTAGCCCTGTAGTAGGAGACCATGTATAGGAGTCGGCATTAATATCATTGATAGATATATATACCTTATCTGTTTTAAGACATTTCAAGCCATTTGATGGCGTTACTGTTGGACTAAATGTACCTACATTAGCAACAGTATAGGTAGAAGCAGAGGTGCCTGTTACACCATTGGCAGTAATCGTTAAATATCCTGCAGAAATTCCTGCAGGTGTAATTGCAGTTATTGAAGTAGTTGAGTTTACTGTAAATGATGTCGCGTCAATACCATTAAATTTAACAGCAGTAACACCAACAAAGTTAGTACCTGTAATCGTTATGGATTGTCCTCCTACTGAACAGAATTGACCTGTAGGTGCAAGAGCAGTAATTGTTGGTAAAGGGAAACTATCCACAAAAGCAAAATAGTTTTTGCCGGTTGGCGATAGGAAAGGCCCATTAATCGTAGTAGCTGTTGTTCTTGACAAAGAGGTGCCGACTGTAAGAAGCGCAGTACTTCCTGTAGGGTTACTTCTTTTCACCCAGGTTCCATTTAAGGAATCAGATTGGCCTATAAAAAGATATTGTTGTTGCAAAGTTGTAGGCAGAGAATCCAACGCATTATAGGACAATTGAACTGTTGGATTAGTACCATAAATTGGAGATATTCCTGAGCCAGGCAAAGAATCTAATTTTACATAATACGCCTTTTTACCAATAGGCGTTATTGATGATGGATTAGAAGCAGTTGGATTAAAATAATCCGTAACTGTAATTTTCGTCATCGTTGCTCCTGTGTTTGTCGTAGCAGTTGTCCAACCTCCGGTATTAACTAAAAAAGGTGCATTAAATGGGAAAGTACGAGCAACTGAATTACCAGAACTACTACCCGGCAAAGCCAAACTCATTGAACCATTTTTTAAGTGACCATACCCTAACTGAGTAATAGCAGCTGCAGTACCAAACCCGCCAAATAGCGGATTTGAGCAGTTTAAAGTATCTTTATTCAAATCTAAATAAGCTCCTACATTACCTGAGGTAGCAAATACTAACGCTCCACTACCAGCATAAAGTTCAAGACTTCCTCCAGATAATTTCACTCTAGTACGAGCTCCTATATTAAGCACATTGATTCTTCTAGTAGGTGGAATCTCCACAGAAGTATTCGCTTGTGTTGGTGTAGTTGTTGGATCTAATATCTGATAATAAAGATTATATAAACCTACACGAGTTGCAGGTGCTGTTGCAGCCGTAAACAAGGTTTGACCAACAGTATTACCTGTTGAATCAAGTGAGGCGGTAGGAGCAGCCGAGTAACCATAACCACTATCTACAACATTAAATCTAACAATGGTACCATCGGAAACTACAGCAGTTGCTGTTGCCAATGCTTTTGCCGGGAATTTAGCAACGGCTGAATCCGGTACACCAGTCATACCAATTTTTATTGAATCAGGTTGTGTAAGCCATCCAGTTCCACCTCCTGTACAAATTACTGAAATCACTTTACCTTGAGCCACTACATAAGTAAATGTAGGATTTGTAGTCGTAGCTTGTTTAGTACCTCCAATTATCCTAACTCCCGTTGGCTGTGTGGTAAAACCAGAGCCAGCATAAGTAACAAGATTATTAAAGTTGGTTGGAAGCGGGAAACCTACACGAGGCGTTCCTTTATAATTAACTCCACCATTAGCTGTAGAAATACCTACTACTCTTTGCTGGCTTGATATATTTAATCCACCGCTGATAGTAGCGGTTGGTACTTTATTAACGGAGCTAAAAACAGTTCCTATTATTTGTTGGAGTAGTGTGGCCGAACCAACTGCTGTAGTAGTTACTGCAGGAGTTGCAACCATACTTAAAATTGCAAATGTAGGGGCAGTAGCCAAATAGGCACTTCCAGAATCCGTTAAATTAAGACTTCTCACAGTACCTGGACCAGTACCCGCAGTCTCCAAATTTATAGTGGCTTTTGCTGGTGTACCCATGTATATTAGCGTATCGCCATTGATACCCGCAGTATTACCAATTGTTGATACAGCGTTCATCAGAACAGCCAAGGCAGATGCTTGTGAAGCTGACAAAGCGTTTGTTCCCTTTATATTAGTAAATAACTTGTTTCCATAAAAATATTGAGATCCAACGGCAGGACCTGTACTTACATTCGGAAATGGAGTTCCTAAAGTTCCTGTATTACCAACCCATAATAAAGAATCGGTACCGATACCATCAATAAAATGCGATGTTGAAGTCGATGTTGGGGGTGTTGAACCAGAAGTACCCGCTTTAGTTACAACATATACATTAGTACCCCACACTTTAATTGTACCTGCGGTAAAAGGAGTAGTAGCCGCCCAAAGAGTAGCACCTGTTGGAGCAATGGCAGGAGCTGTTGACGTGCTGTAACCCGCTCCTATTGTTGTAATATTAACCGCAGAAACCTTGCGATTAATATTACGTCCATATACTTGAGGGGCATTATTTATGGTAAGTTTACCATTGGTATTTAATGCTCCCGCGGTATGATATAAAGTATATGCAACCAAATTTTGAGTGGTAGATATTGTTGAACTACCAGTAGTTTGGAACCTAAGATCACGAAGAATACCTCTAAGCGTTCTATTACCTGTACCAGAAGTATCTCCCTCAAACACACCTGTTCCACCCAGCACCTGTGCGTTACTTCCTCCTCCTATCTGGCTGCCGTTCATGTTTAATATAGTTCCCGAAACGGCTAAATTGGTATACCCATTATTGGTAAAATTTCCTCCAACTTTAACTTCATAACCTGTAGTACCTGCAGTATTAAAAGGTAGAAATTTACCATTTGAAGCAATAGTAATATTTCCTGAAACATTTAGTGCTGCAGCAACTTGAAGTATTGCATTACCTGAAGAGGCTTGCCCAATGATTAGATTTCTAATTAAATTGGGAGTAGCAGACGCATACACAGTAGCTCCGTCTGCAATCACAACGCTATCATTTGTGAGAGGAACGACTCCTCCAACCCATGTATTTGCATCTGACCATACACCCCCTTTTGTAGTAGAGGTAACTTTTGAAGGCGTGTATGTAGTAAAGGAATAGACCGAACAACCAGAAGCACCACCCACATAATTGGTGGGGACTACGACCCAATAATATGTTGTTGAAGGACTTAATAAAATAGTTGAAAAAGAGGGTGTAAATGTTACAAGAGGGGTATTGCTGATTATTTTCGAAGATAATTGCAATCCCTGAACAGCAGAATAGGAAGTGCTCATATATATATCATAGCCGGTAGGGCTAGGGGCTCCTAGTGAAGCACCCCATGTAATAGCTGCAGCAGGCGATATACCCGTTGCACCATTACTAGGCGTTATCGTTCCCGTATAACATAACGGTACAGCAGGACCTGCAGTGGTGAAGCTATTTACACAGCCTATGGCAGTATCAGTACCAACTACGGCAAGTACACTCCAGTAATAAGTACTTGAATAATCCAATGTACCTGGCTGGTATTTCAATACATTACCAAGATCGGTTCTTACTGTAGAAGATTTAGTTTCTACCAAGGATTGTGTTTTACTAAAATATAAAAGATATTTTGTAACAGCGGGTACAGCAGTTACTGCAGACCATCTTAATGTATCTACAGGAGAAAAACCATTATAATTATTTGCAGGGGTAACTGTAGTCGCACAAGTCGGCAATACCTTTACATTGGTAGTAGCAGTTCCTGTGAGAGCTGATGGTGTCGTCAGATAATCATTAACAGGTGTAGTTGAACAATTTGTTGCTGAGGAGGAATACACCCAGAAATAATACGTTCTTCCTTGAGATAATCCTGTAGCAGTAAATGAAGTAGATGGTGAGTTTGAAACCACCAAGGCGGATAGAGGGCCGAAAGAACTACCTACAACATAATTGGTCCCATCTACAGGAGATGGATCAGTATTTTCAGTTGTTGCCAATACCAGGTATGAATTTGAGGCAGGAGAAGATGCAGTAAAAGTACCTGTGATTTGATCAAATGTACCTGCTGTAGCAGCAACTGATAAACCTGTAGGTTGAGCAGTTGGCGATACGCAAGGTTGTGGAGGAAAAAAAGTATAAATTCTTCTACTTCCATTAGCCGCAGAATTTAGATTTGCTATATCTCCAAGTAAAGCTGCATTTGTATTAAAGGTAGCCGCAGTACTAACTGTGTTAGTTGCATATGTTATAGAGGCTAATTTATTTATAGAAGTACCTACAGAGAAACCGGCATAAAGTGGGCCATAAGTGGTAACAGTACAGTTCATTTTACCATATACAAATTCAAGGGCTCCTGTTTCATATAGCCTAACCTGCCAATTGCTATTTGCATTTGCGGCTGTAGTACCATAAGTAATTGCCATATTTGTCCATTCCACCACAAGACATCGAGATGGGGCAGAACCAACAACTTTATATCTTATTTTTCCACCTACACCTAAATAAAAATCTCCACCACAAGCAGAAATTTGAGGTGTAGTAGTTGTACCACCAGAAGCAACTGTTCCTGAAACAGCGGTACCTCCCAAACCTAACAAACCGTCTGCACTAGCACTAAACTGAGTATAGCTATTGCCCATAAAAGTATAAGTAAACCCTATATTAGTTACTGACGAGACACCGGCATCACTTGTACCAGTCAATAGAGTATTCATACTTACACTTGTGTCTATCGCATTTCCGATACGATCAAGCGCCAAGGAGCCATTCGTTGCGGTAGCGAAGGCGTAATTAGCTGAATTTTGTGCTTTTGCGCCATTTGGTAAAAACGACAACATCACGGTTAGTGTCAAGAGTAAGAAACTTAAAACTTTTTTTACACTTGATGAAAATGTGTTTACTGAGTTGTTGATTACTGAATGTTGCATAGACTGCTGGTTTTTTGTTATAGTACTAGTATTATTCTGATTGTATACGAAGATTGGAGAAGGAATAAAATCGCTTTGTCGCCCTCGTTTTCGGTTAGGCGAAACTGATAGTAGCGATTGCATGAAACCCTTTACACTGTTGTAGAAGCGGCTGTTTGATAAATTCATTTCCTTCATAAAAAAAAATTAAATAACTTAATAACGTTAAAAGCTATACGCTGTATTTTTATTCTCTAATTTGGGATTATATTATCGCTTTATGTTAGGGTTTCGGAAAATTGTTCTGTGAATATAAAGTTAAATAATCATTAAGAAAAGAAAAATTGGCTTTTTTTTTAAACTTTTTGCTTGCCTTAGTTCGAGCCAATATTGGTTGGTTCTAAGCCGTGGTTCGTACCATAACGATGTAAGGATGGGTGGTTCGATTCCTGTGATTCGTAGCAATAATTTGTGGTTCGTAGCAATAATTTGTGGTTCGTACCATAACAACTGACAGTTACACTGTTTTTTAATTAAATAGATAAATTGTTGATAATTAATTGTTTAATTATGCAATTCCAATGCCGTGGTTCGTACCTGGTTCGTACCATGGCCCTATGGCCTAATTTGTGGTTCGTAACATTAGGACGTTTTTTCTCTTAGTATTGGTTCCCTAGTATTGGTTCGTACCTGGTTCGTACCAATGTGAAGTAAATATGATTTCTCAATAAATTGATAAGCATACTTGAGTTATGAAAATAGTGAGAAATTTAGTTGCAACTAATTGAAAATCAATAAATAAATTAACTGAGTCATTAATTACTTTGTGAATTTATATGCAAAGTCGTGGTACTTACCTGGTTCGTACCACGGCAAGCGTCGGCAATGAAATTGTTATTTTCACTCCAAAATGGGGTGTTTTTACTTTGAAGCATCAATTAATGCTATGGAAATTGCATCCTATGTTATTTAAAAGAAAATCATACCAGGCCATAGATAAAATCTATTTCTGGACTGCAACTATACATGAATGGTATCCAATTCTAGATGACCCTGATAATAAAAAAATGATTATTGAGTTTTTACAACATTTTAATAACGCCAAGCTTATTACAATTTATGGTTTTGTACTTATGCCAAACCATATACACCTTATTTGGAAACAAAATGAGAGAAATGGACAGGAAATGCCTTTATCAAGTTTTATGAAATATACGGCTAAGAAGTTATTACTCTACTCCAACTAATGCGGAATATTAAATCTGTTTAAGGTAAATGCATTCAACAAAGTTCATCAAATATGGAAAATAAAATTGAAATATACAAAAGTCCAGATGGCCAAACCGAAGTTCAAGTTCAGTTAATTCAAGATACAATTTGGCTATCACAAAGTCAAATGGCGGATTTATTTGACAAAAATTTACGTACAATTAATGAGCACATTCAAACAGTATTTAAAACTGGCGAATTGGATGAAAAAGCAACTATCCGGGAATTCCGGATAGTTCAAACTGAAGGAACGAGAACTGTAACCAGAAATATAGACCACTTCAACTTAGATATGATCATTTCTGTTGGGTATAGAGTAAACTCTATAAGAGGAACACAATTTCGTCAATGGGCTACTCAACGATTAAAAGACTACCTCATAGAAGGTGTTGCGGTAAATGAAAAACGCTTAGCACGAAAAAATAAAGAAATTCAATTTTTGCAGGATGGTATTAGAATTCTCAGCAGAGCGATTGAAGAAAAAGCCAATTCAGATGAATTCGAGTGGCTTCATCAATTTAGACTTGGATTAAAATTGTTAGATGATTATGATCATGAGGCCTTGGATAAAACAGGAAAGCATACAATAAAAGCTAAATATCCTGCATTGAAAGAGTATATGGAAGTAGTTGAAAAAATGAAACCAGATTTTAATTCTGCTATTTTCGGAAAAGAAAAAGACGAAGGATTTAAAAGCGCAGTTACCTCAATTGAACAGCAATTTGACGAAAAGGATATTTATTTAAGTATCGAAGATAAAGCAGCAATGCTCCTTTATTTGATTGTGAAAAATCATTCTTTTGTAGATGGAAATAAAAGAATTGCGGCAGCCTGTTTTATATTATTTTTAGAACGAAATAATTTATTGTATAATGAGCAAGAACAAACGATAATTAGCAACGATGCTTTAGCCAGTTTGACTTTATTTGTTGCTTCCAGTAAAGCAGAAGAGATGGAAACTGTGAAACAATTACTAGTTAGTATTTTGAATAGAGCTATGCATTAATAGAATAGAAAATCAATATAAACCCAAATAATATAGCATCAACTCCATTCTTTTCTACAAGTAGCATACAATGCAATAAAAAGAACAGGGAATCCCAAGCCCAAAAGAGAAAACCCCGAAAAGGCTGCTAATCCAATGAAAAGTAGTGTAGCAATTAGAGGCAACAATTCCCCTATCAACCAAAGCAAAAAGCCATCTTTTTTTAATTTTCTCATAGCAATAGCACCATACAAGCAAAGAATTGACCCGATTACCCCAACAATCAAAAGAGGAATTCTATTTTCTAGTGACTTACGTGCCAGTTCCAACGTGTTTTGATTAATCATTCCCTTTACAAAATTAGGAGCGTTGTCATAATCAGCAGACTTCATGGTTTTTTCAATCTGTTCGTAATTTTTATCAGCACTAAAGTATCCCCAAATTGAAAAAAGTAAACTCATGGCACTTCCAATGATTGTAAGAATGGTAAGTACATTCAATCGAGATGATGGTTTTATTATCATTTCGCTTGGCTCTGTAAATGGATTTTCTATTGACATCGTCTACTTATTTTAATTTTTTGAATACTTTTCTATAACAAATAGTGTGCTAAAAGTATAGATTTTTTGTCATAATGAAAAATCCTCGCCGCGATAATTCATACTAGTTACGAACCAACGCGGAAAACATTAATTTTGTACCCAAATGAATAAAATAATTTCAATCACTTTTTTTTTGATCTTGTTATCTGTCTACAGTTGCAATAACCAGAAGAAAAATATAATTCAAGTAGACCCCAACAGTAATAACATCGAAAACACGCTTCTAGAAAATATCAAACAATTTAAAGACTCCTTTTTATTAAAAGAAAATCTAATCCAGTTTTATAGAGATGGGGCAAATTATAAAACTGCGATCAGCAACGTTAACGAATATATTAAACATGACAGCATAAATCCCAGACTTTGGAACATGAAAGCTGTACTGCACTTTGAGAATGGAGATACTATTGAATCAATTCAATCCTTTGAAAAAGAAATGCAATTGATGTCCAATACAACAGATACTATAGCACTCGCTACCCTCTACGCAGAAACGAAGAATAAAAAAGCATTGGCCATTGCAGATGCGCTTCTTGAAAATTATAAACAAAACTTTCAAAAGCAAGCATGGTTTATCAAGGGGCTTTACTATTCTTATGTAGCAAATAAAACTGAAGCAATTGTTTATTTTGATAAATGCATTTCTCTAGATTACACCTTCATGGAAGCTTATCGTGAAAAAGCAATTGCATTGTATGATAAGAAACAATACAACAATGCAATTTCAGTTTTAAATAAAGCTGTTACTATTCAAAATGGTTTTGACGAAGGCTATTTTTACCTTGGTAAATGCTATGAAAAAATTGAAGATCATGAAAAAGCAAGAGAAGCATATCAAAAAGCTATCTTGTATAACGCAGATTACGAAGAAGCGAAAAAAGCGTTGAAAAAATTGATGATGCAGCAATAAAATAATTTGACGATGCGGCGAAATAAACGAATCAAACAATAATCAAATCAACTAATACACTAAACAACTAAATTGCATAAAAAAATGGCCATTATTGCACCTTCCCTACTTTCAGCTGATTTTTTACATTTAGAAAGAGATTGCGACATGCTTAATCAAAGTAAAGCAGATTGGTTTCACCTTGACGTTATGGATGGACAATTTGTTCCGAATATAAGTTTCGGCCCTATGATTGTAGCGGCTATTTGCAAATCAACCACAAGGTATTGCGATGTTCATCTGATGATTGAAGAACCTGAAAAATATACAGAAGCTTTTAAAAATGCAGGGGCAAATAATATTACCGTTCACATAGAAACCTGTAAAGATTTAAAGCACAACATACAGCAAATTAAAAACCTAGGCATGCACGCAGGAGTAGCCATTAATCCAGATACTCCAATTGAATCTTTAAAAAATATTTTGAAAGAAGTGGACCTTATTTGTTTAATGAGTGTGCATCCTGGTTTCGGTGGACAATCATTTATTCCGAACACAATAAATAAAATAAAAGAGCTGCGAACGTTGATTGATGAGCAAAAATTAAATACAAAAATTGAGGTCGATGGCGGAGTGACTTTAGAAAATGCATTATCGATTATCAAAGCAGGTGCAGATATTCTTGTTGCAGGAAACACCATCTTTAAATCTAAAGATCCAATAGCTACAATTGAAGCATTAAAATCTATTTAGAATTATTTTCTATTTATGAAAAAAATCTTTTTTTTAGTCCTGCTTTTTTTTAGTATTTCAACGAATGCTCAAAAAAATTATGCGACTATTAAAGGAATAATCATTGATGAAAATGATATCCCCATCAGTAATGTAAGCGTAGTTATACTAGGAAAACAAAAAGGGATCACCTCCTCAGAAAACGGAAGTTTTATTATTAAATATCAAGCAGAAAAACATTTTGCACTATCGTTTAGCCATACAGGTTACAATGATATTCAAAAGGAATTCTATTTAAGTAAAAATGAAACAACAAGTGTTGCAATCAAACTTACCTCGTCTCTAAAAGCGATGGAATCAATTATCATCAGTAATGAAAAGGAAAGAAAGGAAAGCAGTCTGATAAAAATAAATCCAAAAGATGCAATATTGTTACCAAGCACAACTGGCGGCATTGAATCACTCATCAAAACAATTGTAGGAAGCAACAATGAATTGACTTCCCAGTATAATGTTAGAGGTGGGAACTATGACGAGAATTTGATTTATGTAAATGACTTCGAAATTTTCAGACCTTACTTAGTTAGTAATGGGCAACAAGAAGGGCTAAGTTTTATTAATCCGGAAATGGTAAAAAATGTAAATTTTTATACCGGTGGGTTCCAATCGAAATACGGAGATAAGATGAGTAGTGTTCTTGATATTCAATACAAAAAACCAACACTATTTAATGGTAGTGCTTATTTTAGTTTTCTAGAACAGGGCTTACAGTTAGGCGGTAATATAAACAAAGGGAAAACAACATACTTAATTGGAATAAGAAATAAAAACAACCAGAGCCTTCTTCGGAATCAACCAACAATAGGAAATTATATTCCATCCTCTTCTGATTTTCAGGGACTAATAACACACAAATTTTCAGAAAAAGTACAATTGGAATTATTGTCAATAATTTCGTCTACTCGTTTTAGTTACTACCCAGAGTCTGTCAAAAAAACGTCTTCTGTTTTTTCGCCTTTATTCACAGCTAATCTTGGATTAGACATCTATTTTGAAGGTCAAGAAAAAGATGCTTATCATACCAATCTTATTGGTGTCACTTTAATTCATTCCCCAAATAAAAGATTGAAATTAAAATGGCTATTGAGCAGATTCGACGATAAGGAAAAAGAAAATTATGACATTTCAGGCGCCTACCTTTTTGGTGACAGAGATTTCGATAATACCAGTAGTACTTTTGGTGAAATTATTAATCCATTGGGTGCGGGACAATATCAGCAATATGCCAGAAATCAATTAAACATAGAAATATGGAATTTTGGACACAGAGGTAGCTTCGAAAAAGGGAAACATTTTTTTCAATGGGGAAACAATGTTGAACAAGTAAAAATAAATGATATTATCAGGCAATTTGAATATCAGGATTCTGCGGGATACGCGTTACCGTATAGCACAACATCCATTCCATTGATTAATGCAATCAATAACAAAACCGATTTAACACTTCAAAAATACAGCGGCTATTTTCAAGACAATATTCATCTTACTAAATCACTAAAGGACATCACTTTACAGATTGGGGCACGTTACCATTACAATAGCTTAAATAAAGAGATGCTGATTAGTCCAAGAGCGCAAATAAGCTGGAAGCCAATATGGAAAAAAGATGTTGTACTGAGATTTGCAGCAGGGATATACAACCAACCTCCATTTTACAGAGAACTCAGAAATTACAATGGAGAAATCAATACCCTCATAAAATCTCAAAAAAGCATTCAATTCATAGCGGGATTGGATCATCAATTCAACAGCATAAACGAAAAACCATTTAGACTGAGCATAGAAGGATATTATAAATCGATGACCGATGTAATACCTTACGATATCGACAATGTTAAAATAAAATATCTTGGTGGAAATAATGCGAAGGCTTATGCAACAGGTATTGAATTCCGTCTATTCGGTGAATTAGTTAAAGATGCAGAAAGCTGGTTGAGTATTGGATTTATGCGAACAAAAGAAAACCTTAACAATGATTATTATAACACTTATAAAAATGCAGCTGGAGAAACAATCACTTCTTCATCCTCTGATCAGGTAGCAACAGATACTATTCAAAATGAAATTGGATATTTAAGAAGGCCAACAGACAGATTAATAACTGTAGGATTATTTTTACAGGATTATCTGCCTACCAATAAAAATTTTAAAGTTCATCTGAATATGCTTTATGGCACCAATATGCCTTACAACATCCCTAACAGCACTAAATATAGAAATGGATTAATTGTGGATCCTTACATTAGAATAGATATAGGATTTAGTGCATTATTGTTGAGTGAAAAACAAACCAGAAGAAGCCACAGCCCTTTTAAAAGCTTTGAAAGTATATGGCTCAGTCTGGAAGTTTTTAATTTGATTAACAAATCCAATACAATCTCCTATCAACTCATCAAAGATTTTGCCAGCAATACTTATGCTATCCCTAACAAACTCACTCCCAGATTACTGAATCTCAAAATCGTTACCAGATTCTAATTTCAAAATTGAATGTTAACACATTTGCAAAGGCAGAAATTAAGTTGCAATAGTTTTAGCCTTTTCCACTTATTTTACAAATATGTTAATAATTAACTTGGTTCAATTTCGATTCGAATGAATTAAATTTGAATACAGCCATCCGAAACATCCTAAATATCTATTCCTAACCGACCTCTTTCTTTAAAAATGAAGAGGTCAATAAAACAGAAAAATTTGACAGAAAATATCATCAACTTAGCCACCGTAAATCCAATTGAATTCTTTGGTGTAAACAATGGAAAATTAGATATCCTGAAAAGAAAATTTCCCCTTTTAAAAATATTAAGCCGGGGTACTCAATTAAAACTAAGCGGGGCTCCAGAACAAGTTGAATTAGCTAAAGAAAAAATAATTCTGCTGGTTCAATACATGGAACGAAATGGACACATGAGTGAAAATTATTTTGAACAAATATTAGGAGGCGATGACGAAAAAACCGTTGATAATTTCATCGAAAGAAATCCTAATGATGTACTTGTATTTGGACCAAATGGGAAAACAGTCAGGGCAAGAACTTCAAATCAAAAATTGCTCGTTGAGGCTTGCGACAAAAATGATATTGTATTCGCAATCGGGCCCGCAGGAACAGGGAAAACCTATACTGCAGTTGCCCTTGCGGTTAGAGCACTTAAAAATAAATTAGTCAAAAAAATTATTCTTACGAGACCAGCAGTAGAAGCCGGCGAAAGCCTTGGTTTCCTTCCAGGCGATTTGAAAGAAAAAATTGACCCCTACTTAAGGCCGCTTTATGACGCGCTTGACGATATGATTCCTGCTGATAAGCTCGGGTATTATATGAGCACAAGAACTATTGAAATAGCTCCACTCGCGTATATGCGTGGACGAACTTTGGATAATGCTTTTATCATCCTTGATGAAGCGCAAAACACAAATGACTTACAGATTAAAATGTTCTTAACAAGAATCGGGCCCAATGCAAAAGCAATCATTACAGGAGATCCTACACAAATTGATTTGCCCAAAAATCAACAGAGCGGGTTATTTAAAGCAACTCGTTTGTTGAAAAATATCGATGGCATTTCTTATGTTGAACTTGACGAAGAAGATGTTGTAAGGCACAGGTTGGTAAAAGCTATTATTAAAGCTTACAACAAGGATGATGAAAGAATCATGAAAGATCAGGAAAAGAAGTCTTAATCATTATCAAACCATTTAAATGATTAATTTTAATCTATGATAACAAATAAATTTTTACCTGTTCTCTCTCTATTATCGCTACTTTTCTCCTGCAATCAGCATAAACCAGAGCGGCCATCAACTTCAATTGAAACTGGACGAGCTTTTATTAAAGCTAGTTTGATTGGTGATTTTACAACTGCTGAAACACTACTCATAAAGGATTCGGAAAACGTCGCACTATTCAAAGCTTACCAACAATTCTATGATAGAATGTCCGCTGATAAAAAACAACATTATAAAGAAGCTTCTTACGAAATCAATAAACTAAATGAAATTAATGACTCTACCATACTAATCAATTACGCAAATGATTACATGAATAAGCCCATGGATATTAAAGTTGTAAGAAGTAATAATATTTGGAGTATTGATTTTAAATATACTTATTCAGGAAATCTTCCAATAGATTAATTATGATAAAAAATATGCTATTGGTAGGACTTGGGGGATTCATTGGAACAATAATCAGATTTTTATCTTATCAAATCACCAAGCCCAACCACCCTTTTTTGATTACGCTTGCCATAAATATACTAGGCAGTTTGTTGATTGGCATTATATTTGGCCTTAGTTTGAAAAATGTAAACTTTAATAATAATTGGAAGGCCTTTCTAGCTACAGGAGTCTGTGGAGGCTTCACAACTTTTTCTGCTTTTAGTATTGAAAACATTCAACTTGTACAAGAAGGGAAATTATCTTTATCCTTGTTGTATATAATTGCAAGTTTGACACTAGGTATTGGAGCCGCGTTTATTGGTTTTAAAATTGCAGGCTAAACAACTTTACTATTTATAAATTAATTAAGATTAATAAAGAACCCATTTCTTAAAATGATTCAACATAAAAAACACAAGATGGATATCAATACAATTGTAATGCTGCTTACGATAGGATTTTTTACAGGCATACTTGGAGGGATGGTTGGCGTTGGAGGCGGAATTATCCTTGTGCCAGCTCTTGTATTTATTCTTGGCTATTCTCAACTTGATGCTCAAGGCATTTCTTTAGCTTTAATCATGTTTCCTGTTGGCATCTTAGGAGTTTTTCAATATTACAAACAAGGGCATGTAGACTTCAATATTGTCCTCATTTTAGCCATTGGATTTGTGTTGGGAAGTTTTCTAGGCAGCAAGATTTCATTAAGTATTTCTCAGGAAATCGTAAAACGTATTTTTGCCATACTCTTATTAGTAATCGCGATTAAAATGTTATTCTTTGATAAAAAGAAAACAGTTGTGGAGAGTACGCAAATTGAAAATGTAACAGAGAAATCTCACCAATAGAAAAAATAACTTTTTGTTCCGGATTATTTTTTTCTAAAAAACAATCTTACCGGAACCCCTTTAAAATCAAAGTTTTCTCTCAATTTGTTTTCCAGATAATTGCGATAAGGAGCCTTAATATCGTCAGGATAATTACAGAAAAAAGCGAATGTGGGTGTCCGAGTAGGCAACTGCGTTACGTACTTTATTTTAACTGCATTTCCCCTCACAACCGGTGGATGATACTGCTCAACTGCCTTAAGCATGATATCATTCAATTTTGAAGTCTGTACTTTTCTATGTTTATTATCAAACACTTCAATGGCAGCTTCTATACTTTTGAAAATTCTTTGTTTTTCCAATACCGATATAAAAATAATGGGCACGTCATTAAAAGGTGCTAAACGTTGTCTCAAATCTTTTTCATAATCTCTTGCGGTGTTCGTTTCCTTCTCCATCAAATCCCACTTATTTACCAATACTACAAGCCCTTTCCCTTTTGTAACTGCCAATGAATAAATAGCCAAATCCTGTGCTGTAATTCCTTTCCCTGCATCCAACAATAACATGCACACATCTGCTTCATCGATCGCTTTGATTGCACGAATAACAGAATAGAATTCCAGATCTTCATGGACTTTGGCTTTTCTTCTGATACCTGCCGTGTCAATCAACACAAACTCTTTATTAAATAAGTTATAATGCGTGTGAATAGTATCTCTTGTTGTCCCTGCAATATCACTTACAATTGTTCTCTCTTGTCCAACAAGTGCATTCAGTAAAGAAGATTTTCCAACATTAGGCTGACCAATAATTGCAAATTTTGGTGTGTTTTCATCCAACACATTTGCATCGGTCTCATCTTCCTTCATAGTTGCATTAACTGCATCCAAAATCTCTCCGGTGCCACTGCCACTTATAGAAGAAATGAAAAAGATGTGTTCAAAACCAAGACTATAAAACTCACTGGCTTCCATCAAGCGAGAATGATTATCTACTTTATTTACAGCAAGTAAAACAGGCTTATGGCTTCTGCGTAATAAATCAGCCATTGCTTCATCTAAATTGGTAATCCCTGTAGATGCATCCACCATAAAAATGATAGCATTTGCTTCATCGATAGCGATATTGACCTGTTTAGCAATCTCTCTTTCAAATACATCTTCACTTTGTGGAACAAAACCTCCTGTATCAATTAAATTGAAAGATTTACCCGCCCATTCAGCTACTCCGTATTGGCGATCTCTGGTAACACCGCTTATATCATCAACAATGGCTTTTCTTTGCTCAAGCAAGCGATTGAAAAATGTACTCTTGCCTACGTTAGGCCTTCCCGTTATTGCTACTGTAAAACTCATGACTTATTATATTATGTTTTTTAAAACCGGTGTTGGAGATTGTTGAGGATTGTTGAAGGTTGTTGAAGGTTGTTGAGGATTGTTGAGGATTGTTGAAGGTTGTTGAGGATTGTTGAAGGTTGTTGAGGATTGTTGAAGGTTGTTGAATATGGAATAACCCTTAAACTATCTTTCAACCATCTTTCAACCATCTTTCAACTCTTCTTTCAACCCTTCTTTCAACTCTTCTTTCAACCCTTCTTTCAACCCTTCTTTCAACCCTTCTTTCAACCATCTTTCAACCATCTTTCAACTCTTCTTTCAACCCTTCTTTCAACCCTTCCTAATACCCATACTCCTTTAAATACGTCTCATTATCTCTCCATTTATCTCTGACTTTCACAAACAATTCCAAAAAAACTTTACTTCCCAAAAAAGCCTCTATATCAATTCTTGCTAATGTGCCTAACTTTTTAATCATGCTTCCTTTGTCCCCGATAATAATTCCCTTTTGCGTTTCTCTTTGAACAATAATATCAGCTGTTATTTTTATTAAGGTTGTTTTTTCTTTGTATTCTCTTATTAATACTGCACTATGGTAGGGAAGTTCTTCCTGGTATAATTCAAATATTTTTTCTCTGATCAATTCACTCACAAAGAATTTTGTCGGCATATCACTCACATCATCGCCTTCAAAAAAGGGCATACCTTCTGGAAGATAATATAAAATTCGTTCCAGTAATTTATCTACTCCTGATTTTTTTAGTGCTGAAATTTCAATAACTTCTTTACAATAGCTTTTTCCTTCAAACAACGATTTGACAGAAGCTAAATATTGTTCATCTTTTATAGCATCAATCTTATTGATGACAATAATTGCAGGAGCTTTTAAATGTAGGGCTTCGAAGATTGCATTAGATTCTTCCGGATTTCCTTTGGCGTCAAAAAGTAACAAAGCCAAATCTGCATCTTCCAAACTACCCTTTACCGCTTGCATCATTTTTTCGTGCAACTTATATTTGGGCTCAATAATACCTGGTGTGTCAGAAAAAATAATCTGGTAGTCTTTTTCATTAAGGATAGCCTTTATTCTATGTCGAGTAGTTTGTACTTTGTGAGATACAATAGCCAGCTTCTCACCCATGATGGCATTGAGTAAGGTGCTTTTTCCCGCATTGGGCTTACCGAAAATATTTACAAAACCTGTTTTCATTGAAAAAATTATCCCTAAAAAATTAAAGGCCCGATAACTCGAGCCTTTTTCGTTGCGAAGAGAAGGATCGAACTTCTGACCTTCGGGTTATGAGCCCGACGAGCTACCGCTGCTCTACTTCGCGAAGCAAAAGTAATAGAATAATCCGTTGTCACCAAAAGATATATTTGCGGGCGGGGTGATTTCTTTTATATTTGCATCCGAAACGTTCTTACCACTACTGCAAGAATTTCCGGGGTGCTTTCTTTAAGAAGGCTGAGATAATACCCGATAACCTGCTCAGGATAATGCCTGCGAAGGGAGACGCTCCAATTTTCGGAGTTAACATTAGGATTATATTTCTATCCGGATGTTCTGCAAAAAACTTTAATCAAATGAACCGATTATTACTTTTTAGTGCCTTTTTTTGCTTTTTTGTGAATTGCGCTTGGGCCCAAATAAAAAAAACAACAGACACAACATTACTTCAGTCAATTGAAATCAACTCGGTAAGAGCAGCCGATAATAATCCTATTGCAAAGACAACACTGAACAAAAAAGAAATTACTAAAAGAAATATAGGTTATGATCTGCCTTTTATTTTAAACCAGACTCCTTCTATTCAAGTTAATTCGGATGCTGGTAACGGTATTGGATATACGGGAATCAGAATCAGAGGAACAGATGCAAGCAGAATTAATATTACACTGAATGGTATACCTTTTAATGATCCTGAAAGCCAAGGAACATTCCTCGTAAATTTGCCCGACTTTGCCTCATCTGCTAATGCTATTCAAATCCAGAGAGGTATTGGCTCATCAACAAATGGATCCGGCGCATTCGGAGGTTCTATAAATATCAACACAAATGACTTGGATACCAATCAATATATAACAGCTAGTAATTCAATTGGATCCTACCAGTCAGTAAAGAATACCTTGGTTGCCAATAGCGGTTTATTGAAAAAGCATTTTATCTTCTCAGGCAGATTAAGCAATATCAGCAGTAATGGTTACATTGATAGATCTAACAGCCGATTACAGTCATTCTTCACAAGTGCATCTTATGTTGATAAAGAACAAACCTTAAGAGTAAATATTTTCTCTGCGAAAGAAAAAACACATGCCGCGTGGTTTGGCATCAATCAAACTACACTGGATACAAATAGAAGATACAACCCTGCAGGGACAGAAAAGGCCGGAGACCCTTATGATAATGAAACAGACAATTACAGACAAACACATTACCAGCTATTTTATAACAGAAAAATAAATGATTACGTAAAATTGAATCTTGGAGTGTTTTTAATAAAAGGGAAAGGATATTTTGAGCAGTATAAAAAAATGCAAGCCTTGGCAGACTACGGTTTACTGGCTTATTCAGATGGAACTGTCTTAGTTGATAGCACAGATCTTGTAAGACGTCCATGGCTTGATAACCAATTTTACGGATCTACTTTTTCTGCGGAATACAATAGAAAAAATACCGACTTTATTATTGGAAGCATCTGGAGTAGTTATGATGGAAAACATTTTGGAGAGATTATCAACTCCGCTGTATCAGCTGCTGTTCCTGAAAATTACAAATGGTATGATGTAGCTGCTGATAAAAAAGAATTTTCTGTATTCACAAAATGGACGCAGAAATTAAATACTCATTGGCAAACTTATCTTGATGTACAATTCAGAAAAGTAACTTATACCATTCATGGATTTGAAAAAAACCCTTCCCTTTTAACAGAAAAAGACTATTCTTTTTTCAATCCAAAAGCCGGCATCACCTATGCAGCTAAAAACTGGAAAGTCTATTTTTCTTATGCTAAAGCCACAAAGGAGCCAAACAGAGATGATTTCGAAGCCAACACAAACGAGCTGCCCCATCCCGAAACGCTTCATGACTTCGAAATAGGATTTGAAGGAAAATCCAAAAAATACAATTGGGGCCTAAACTTATATTACATGCTTTATAAAGACCAACTTGTATTAACAGGGAAAGTTAATGACGTATACGCATATACGCGAAGCAACATCTCTGACAGCTATCGAGCAGGAATCGAATTGCAAGCAGGGATAAACATAACTAAGTGGCTCAAATTCAATAGCAATATGACATTCAGTATCAATAAAATAAAAGATTTTACTGAGTATATTGACAACTATGACAATAATGTTCAAGAAATAAAACAATACAGCAGTTCCGACATTTCTTATTCGCCATCCGTTATAGGCGCAGGCGAAATCACCATCACACCAATAAAGCATATTGAATTGAGCATGATGAGTAAGTATATTGGAAAACAGTTCCTGGATAACACATCAAATGATGAGAGAATCCTTAGAGATTATTTTACAGAAGATTTTAAAATATCCTTTAGTAAGCCAATTAAAAACGAAAAGATCCTTGACTTATTTATTCAAGTGAACAATATATTCTCGAAAAAGTATGTTTCAAATGGCTGGACCTTCAGCTATATTTCTGGCGGAGACTTTACAACTGAAAACTATTATTTTCCTATGGCACTTATCAATTTAATGGCAGGATTTTCAATTACATTGTAAAATAGAAACTAGCCCCTTCCAAATTTCGATTCCCAACCTAGCATTCCACCTGCCAGGTTTTTTACATTTGTAAATCCCATGGTTTCAAGCACCATCGCTGCTTGCATGCTGCGTTGTCCACTTCTGCAATAACAGATAATTTCTTCATTTTTCAAATCTTCAATTCCTTCTATTTGCATAGCTAAGATATTTCCCAAAGGAATCAATTGGCCACCAATATTAAAATCAGCATGTTCCTCTGGTTGTCTGACATCAATTAAATTCAATGTTTCCATTGCTGATAATCTTTCTTTTACTTCTTCAGGCTGTATGATTTGCATAAAAAAAATTATTGTAAAGTTGTAGTATCTCTTTGCACTTTTCTTTCAATAGAAATCCATAAATCCATCAGCTGACCGGGCTGGATAAACTCCGGCTCATTTAATTCATTTAATTTTTGTGGATTTTGTTTCCATATAAATGCATTTGCAGTATCCGTAACTCCAGGATCTGCAAGGAGCGCCCCCAATGTGATGCCATTTTGTTGAAGAATCATACTCGCTTCTGAATAAGTCAACCCTAGTAAATCAGGGACAAGGATTGGCTCTAAATTCAAACCATTGCCGACAACTAAATCAATAGCACTACCCCAAGGTATTTTTGTTCCGGAAGTTATTTTCCCTCTCTTATATTGTTGTTCAATTATAGAACCCCGCATAAAGTCTGGCCTAAAAATAGTATCCCCCAATTTAAGGTGGCTTCTTTTTAAAATATCCAAAGCAAAATTCAAAGACTTCCCCTCTAATGCAGGCATATCAATTAAAGGAAGGGTTAGTCTGTTTACCGTTAATAAAATAGTGCGGTTAACTTTTACTGTACTATTGGGGTCTGGAATTTGTCTTAATACAATACCCATCTTTGCTGTATCTGTATAAATAGAATCCTGTATTTCAACATCAAAACCTTTGCTCTCCAACAACTTTATTGCCTCTGTTGTATTTTTGCCTGTTACAGATGGGACGGTTAAATATTTCCCATGGTTTGTAATTGATCCCAGCAATTGCAAGATGCCAAAAACGATTAGCATAAAGATGATAACTGCTGCCAGAAGATTGACCCAAAATGGCTTGTTGGTAATAAACTTGAACACTAATTAAAAATATTATTCAATTTGAAGTAAATGAAATGTCAGAAAACTGCTCAAACATACAAATTAAAAGATTAAAAACATTCTTCTATGAGTGCAGTATAAAATTCTTTTAAACTCCATCCCATTGCTATTACTTGTTGAGGCACAATACTGGCTGCACTTTGACCTGGAACAGTATTGATTTCTAGTAAAAAAGGCTTTTTCAATTCCTCATTGTAAATGAAGTCAATTCTAATTACTCCATTGCAGTTAAATACAGCATATGCCTTTTTTGCTTCATGTCTAATTTTATCGGCAATGTCTTCACTTGCTTGAGCAGGTGTAACTTCCTCACTGGCTCCTTCATATTTTGCCTGAAAATCAAAGAATTCATTTTTAGAAATTATCTCTGTCATAGGCAAGGTAATAATATTCCCCTTTGACTTAAATACACCAATTGTAAATTCTCTGCCGCTGATAAATTCTTCCACTAATACTTGTTCGTCTTCCTTAAAAGCTTTTTCTAATGCCTGGGCTAATTGTGAGGGTTCATTTACTTTACTCATTCCCAAACTACTTCCGCCATTATTTGGTTTTACAAATACTGGCAATTGCAACTCCTTTAAAATATTAGTTGTTGAGATGGGATTGTGTTTAAAAAGATGCAATGATCTGGCAACAGAAATTCCCGCAAAAGCAGCAACAGCAACAGTATATCTCTTGTTGAAAGTTAAAGCAGAACTTGCTGCATCACAAGAAGTATAAGGAATTTTCAAACAATCAAAATAGCCCTGTAGTTTTCCGTCTTCGCCAGGTGTTCCATGCAATCCAATTAATACCGCATCAAAAATAATTTTTGTTCCGCCCTCAACAATAGAAAAATCATTTTTATCTACAGTTGTTTTTTCGTTTTTTTTGTTGGTATAAAACCACCCATCAGGATTGATATCAATCAAAAAACAATTCCACTTTTCTGTATCAATATTTTCAAAAATAGCAGCGGCACTTTTATAAGAAATCACAGATTCGCCAGAAAATCCTCCGGTAACAAGCGCTATATTTTTTGTCATTTTTATTTAATTTAAAGAGCTAAAAATAGTTACTTTCCCACTCCCTGATTTTCAGCATTCAGCATAAGTTTCCATTTCCCATCAATATGCTTCTTCCAAATATTAGTATAAGTACCATAGTAAATAGTGTCTACCAATTTTGGACGCAGCATATAAATACCATAAGTAAAGCCCATTTCTCCAGATTCTGCAACTTCTGCATGCCTCGGATCCCATCCCAGCGTATAGCCGGCATCGTCTTGTTGAACCAGAAAATCAATAGCATCACCAGCATTGATTGGCATTTGATTAGGCCGGAGCATAGTGCCATTACTATCTAAATACTCAATAAAAGCTGCTTTCATCCCTTTCTCTTGGCTCATTGTAGAAAAAGCTCTATCCGCCGCCATCAAGTCTAAGTTTTTAGAAACTTTATCCTCAATTGGAGAGACTAGTTTCTTATTCTTGCAGGAAATAAAAAAAAGAAAAAAGAAAAAAATTAATACATTAACCTTCATAAATATTTTTTTACGGAAATATTAATTTTACTTCTAAGGAAAACAGGGTCGCCTAAAGATGTAATTTTTCTTTCTTTGCCATCAACTCTTCAACGGTTTCGCGATACGCTTCATCTGGCACACAGCAATCAACGGGACAAACTGCCGCGCATTGAGGTTCCTCATGAAAACCTTGACACTCCGTACATTTGTTGGGTGTGATATAATAAATATCGTTACTTACTGGAGCATTTCTTGAGTCAGCATCAACAAGGACGCCATCCATCAAATTATATGACCCTTTAACTGAGGTCCCATCAGCAATTGCCCACTCTACGCCACCTTCATATATAGCGTTATTTGGACATTCGGGCTCGCAAGCTCCGCAATTAATACATTCATCTGTAATCTTTATAGCCATCTGTCGTAATTTTGATGTAAAGTAATAATATCAGCATGAATTTACAAAATCGAATTGATCTAATGGTTTTATTGGGTGAGTATCTTAAAAAAAATACCCCAGAATGGCAGGCTGTAAAATCAGAAGCTACAGCAAAAAATCCCTGGTTTACGGAAAAATTCATTAACCAGGCTACTGATGTAGTTGTTACCCAGTTTTTAAATAGAGCATTGCTAGAACAATGGACGGCTCATTATCATTTAGACAATTTGATTGCTGATAAAAATGTAGGAATTGTAATGGCTGGAAATATCCCTATGGTTGGCTTTCATGATTTCCTTTGTGTTTTTATCAGTGGCCATCGACAAACCATCAAGCTATCTTCCAAGGATGATGCATTATTGGCGCATTTGATCAACGAATTATACAAATGGAATGATGAGGTGAAGAATTATATCACATTTGCAGAGCAACTTAAAGGATGCGATGCGTATATCGCAACCGGTGGAAATCAATCTGCTCCCTATTTTGAACAATACTTTTCAAAATACCCAAACATCATTCGCAAGAACAGGACTTCCGTTGCTATACTTACCGGAAACGAAACCTATGATGAACTCCTGGAACTTTCTCGTGATATTCATTTGTATTTTGGATTGGGCTGTAGAAATGTTACCAAAATATTTATTTCGAAAAATTATGATTTCATTCCTTTACTGAAATCATTTGAAGCATTTAAAGACTTCAGAGACCATCATAAATACAGCAACAACTACGATTATCAATTATCTATTTTATTGCTGAACAATGTAAAATACATGACCAACGAAAGCACTTTATTAATCGAGGATAAACGTATCTTTTCAGCAATAAGTATTTTGCATTATGAATATTATGAAAATAGGGATACTTTAGAAGCAGAATTGAAGAAAGACGAACAAATTCAGTGCATCATTAGTAAAGCTGATATTCCTTTTGGAAAAGCCCAGCAACCTGATTTGTTTTCTTACGCAGATGGTAAAGACACTATCCAATTTTTATTAACCCTATGACAAAAATAATTTCCTTACTAATTAATTGTTAAAGATGGCAGCTGCATTATATCATTTTGTCAGTCTGTGATTATTTTGCAAACCGGGCACGAGAATTGAAAAAAGTATACTCAAATAATATTAAAAAAATAAACCCATTCAAATGAAACTAAAACAAGTACTGGTAACCGTAGCAATTAGCGCCCTTACCGCATTATCTGTGGTTTGGGGTTATAGTAATTATTTAAAGCATAGCAGTAGTTATGGGGGGCAGCTCTCTGGAAGTTTACCCAGCAACTACACCCTAACAGGGATGCGGGATAATGGCACCCCTCCTGGAGCCATAGATTTCACACAGCCTGCAGCAATTGCATTACCAGCGGTAGTTCACATTAAAACCAAGACGAACGCTAAGCAAGTAACAAACAGTTTGCCGAAAATGAAACAAAATCCATTCAGTGATCTATTTAACGATGATATGTTTGATCAATTTTTTGGCGGTGGCAGAATGAATATTATTCCAGAACAAAAAGCATCTGGATCGGGGGTAATTATCAGTGATGATGGATTTATTGTTACGAATAATCATGTTGTTGAAAATGCTGATGAGATTACCGTTACTTTAAACAACAAAAAAACATACACCGCAAAAGTAGTTGGAGCTGACCCTGCATATGATCTTGCGGTAATAAAAATAGATGCTTCAGCGCTTCCTTATTTAATTTATGGAAATTCTGATGAAGTTAAAATCGGTCAATGGGTATTAGCAATTGGTTACCCTTTGAATCTCGAAACAACTGTTACAGCGGGTATTGTAAGTGCGAAAGCAAGAAGTCTGGGATTGAATAAAGACAAGTCTGGTAATGCCGGAGGAGCGGTAGAATCCTTTATCCAAACTGATGCCGCGGTGAATATGGGTAATAGCGGTGGCGCATTAATAAACACCGATGGAAAGCTGATAGGTATTAACTCTGCTATTGCTTCTCCAACAGGATATTACTCTGGATATTCTTATGCAATCCCTGTAAATATTGCTAAAAAAGTAGTTGATGATATCATTAAATTTGGAACAGTCCAAAGAGGTTACTTAGGTATTCAATTTAGTGCGGTAGCGGATATGACAGAAGACCAAAAAAAGAAAGTTGGAATTGCCGAATCGATTTATGATGGCATCTTTGTTACGGATGTTCCTACAGACGGAGGAGCTTATGCAGCAGGTATCCGTAAAGGTGATAGAATTCAAAAGGTTAATGGTATAGAAATAGTTAGTGGTGGTGAACTACAAGAGCAAATTAGCAAATTTAAGCCAGGAGATAAAGTATCAGTCACTGTTTTGCGTGGGGAGAAGCCTATAACGCTAATCGTTACACTAAGAAACAAAGCTGGAAATTTTGATATTGTAAAAAATGACACTCAATTGGAATTGCTGGGTGGCGACTTTGTAAATCTTGATGCCAAAAAAGCTAAAGAATATGGGGTTCCAGGAGGTATTATTGTTAAGAAAATAAATCCCGGCGCCTTGTACGATCAAACCAGAATGAAAGATGGGTTTGTGATTTTAAAAGTGAATGACAAAGAAGTGAAGTCTGTGGAAGAGATGAAAAAAATAATTGGCACAGATAAGTCATTAACGATAAGTGGCTTTTATCCAGGATACGATGGCCTTTACGAATACCCCATTACATTAGAATAAAAAACAAGATTAACTATTAATAATAAAAATAGCCTGGATTAATCATTCAGGCTATTTTTATTTATTTTCTCTAAAAGCAAAAACTCTCCTGGCAATAATTTTACAACTAATGCTTGTTGAATAAATTGAACTACACCTGTGAAAGCATTAAAATAATATCCCGAATTCTCTATATCTAGAGCATAATCTATATGAATATCATGTTGATCTAAATTTAAAAACAAAAAGAGATGTTCCTTATCATTTCCTCGCTTAAATGCCAAAACTTTTTCATGAGTATCCATAAAATGAAGCGTATGATCGGCCTTGCCATACTTCCTTTGATGAGCTAACTTTTGATAAAAGGAAAATAATTCCATCTCATCCTTCCATTCAATTTCATCTTTATCAAAAAACAATAACCGCTTAGGATTAGGTAATTCCTGACCGCCATAAATTAAAGGAACAGCAAAAGGAAGTAAAAAGCTTAACACGGCAAATGCTTTTGAATAAACCCCATACTTTTCATACTCTGTTCCATTCCAGCTGTTTTCATCGTGATTAGAAGTGAAAAATAATTCCAACGAATTTGACGGCAAAGATTGTTGGTTTTGTTTTATAAAATCAATCAATACTGAAATAGAAGAATGCTGTTGCACAAATGCTGCGGATTTGTGCATCCATTTCCATCCATAAATAATATCGAAGGCTTCAAAATAATGACGGTCTTCTGTTTCGCCCAGCCAGATTAAATTGGATTTAATCTGGTCTAACTGCTCCCGGCATTTGACCCAAAAATACAAAGGAGTTAAATGGGCCATATCGGCTCTAAATCCATCTATATCAAACTCCCTAACCCAATACAACATGGCATTTCTCATTGCATCATGAGCTTCTATATTACTATGGTCTATTTGAATAACATCAGTCCAATCATAAGGAGAAAGAAAATTACCTTCTGTATCTTTTTCAAAATATTCAGGATTGGTTTCAGTCCATTTATTATCCCATGAGGCATGATTAGCAACCCAATCAATAATAATTTTCATGCCTAATGCATGTATATTATCCACTAATTTTTTAAAATCATTTTTTGTCCCAAAATCTGCATTTAAATCAAAAAAATCCATACAAGAATACGGACTTCCTACCTCTCCTTTTCTATTTTTAATTCCAATAGGATGTATAGGCATCAACCATATAATATCAACCCCCATAGACTTCAGTCTTGGCAAATGATACTGAAATGATTTGATATCACCATTACGAGAGTACTGCCTGAGGTTTACTTCATAAATAGTTGCCTTATTTAAATAATCAAAAACAATTTTACGATTACTCATGGTCTGATTTCTTTTCAATCTATACAATATAGCTTATTCGTTTTTACAATACAAGATTGTATCTTACCTTTGACATGATTTAAATCAAAATGAAGCAATTTACTATTCCATTTACATATAGAAGTTCCTTAATAAACGCCATTAAAGAGAAGCGAAGAAAAGAGGATAAGATGAAGAAAGACTTCACGCCTACACTACTTAATTTTGGCTCTTTGCAAATAATACTTGCGAGGCATTTTGGATTTTGTTATGGCGTAGAAAATGCTATAGAAATTGCATTTAAAACTATTGATGAAAATCCTGATAAACGTATTTTTTTGCTTAGCGAAATGATTCATAACCCTGCTGTAAATAAAGATTTACAAAACAGAGGCATAGCATTTTTACAAGACACTTCAGGAAAAACCATTGTACCTTTTGAAACATTAAATAAAAATGATGTTGTCATTATTCCTGCATTTGGAACAACAATTGAAATTGAAACCAAATTACGAAACATTGGGATTGCCATTGAAAAATACAATACCACCTGCCCTTTTGTAGAAAAAGTATGGAATCGAAGTGAACAGATTGCTAAAAAGGGATACAGTGTTATTTTGCATGGAAAACCTACTCATGAAGAAACAAGGGCCACTTTTTCTCATGCTGCATCAACTACACCAACACTTATCATTAATGATATGAAAGATGCTATCATATTGGCTTCATTCATTACTGGAGAATCTAATCTAGCTGATTTTTATAGCACTTTTGAAGGCAAGCATTCTATTGGTTTTAACGTAGAAAAAGATTTAAATAGAATTGGAGTTGTCAATCAAACTACAATGTTGGCAAGTGATACACAAGCCATTAGTGATTTTCTTAAAAAAGTGATAATTGAAAAATACCAGCTTTCAGAGCAAGAGACTCATGAGAGATTTGCAGACACTCGAGACACGCTTTGTTATGCAACAAATGACAACCAATCTGCTGTATATGGTTTGTTAGAGGAAGAAGCAGATATCGCTTTGGTCGTTGGAGGTTATAACAGCAGTAATACATCTCATTTGGTAGAATTATGCGAACAGAAATTACCTACCTATTTTATAGACAATGAAGCAAGAATTATTTCAAAAGAAGAAATAGATCATTTTGATTTTCACCATAAAACTGAAATTAAAACAAGTTCATTTATTCCTAATAAAAATCCAGTTAAGATTTTAATGACAAGTGGGGCGAGTTGCCCTGATGCAATAGTTGAAAATGTGATTAAAAAACTCACTTCCTACTTCATTACTACAGAAGAATATCAAAGAGTTGTCTCAACCATTATTAAAGAAGGCTTATAGTTTTTTAGCCACCAACTTCAATGCAAAATCTAATTGTTCTTCCATTGAAAGATTGGTGTTATCCAATAAAATAGCATCCTGAGCTTTGCGAAGTGGACTAACTTCTCTGTTAGAATCAATATAATCTCTCATTTCAAGATTAGTTTTTACTTCTTCAACTGTTATGTTAGGATTTTTTTCATACATCTCTTTAAATCTCCTCTCAACTCTTACCAAGATATCTGCAGTCATAAATATTTTCAATTCAGCATCAGGAAAAACTGTTGTGCCAATATCTCTACCATCCATTACAATTCCTTTCTCAATACCCATGTTTTGTTGTTGCTCAACGGCAAATGCCCTTACAGCAGCAATCGTCGCTACTTCGCTAACTTTTTCAGCTACAACCAAATCTCTGATAAAATACTCTACATTCTCTTCATTCAAATGCATTTCAGATTGTAAAGACTTTGGATTATAAAAAAATTGAAGATTGATATGTCTCAATGCTTGTACTACATGATCCACATCTGTCCAATCTACATGATTTCTTAAAAAATACAAGGTTATTGCTCTGTACATTGCCCCACTATCTATATAGACATAGCCCAAGCATTTAGCTAACTGCTTAGCAACAGTGCTTTTGCCACAAGAAGACCACCCATCAATGGTAATAATTATTTTTTTCATACTGAAGGATATACCAATTCGAGACGTAAAATAAATTAAAACTCGTTAACGGCATCATTTTTTTGAAGCAAAAAGGAAAGATATAAAAAACGCCCCGATTTTTTCGGAGCGTTTCTATTATTACGATGTTGATTTCTTTTCCTTTTTCTTGGGTTCTCCCTTGATTTTAAAAACAATTCTACCGGCTTCTTTGTCTAATTCTGCAACCATAGTATCTCCCGCCTTTATAGTCATATTTAAAATCTCTTCCGCTAGTGGATCTTCAAGATATTTTTGAATCGCACGATGCAATGGACGAGCGCCAAATTGACTATCATAGCCCTTATCAGCAATAAAATCCTTGGCATCTGCACCCAATTCCAATGAAAAGCCAAGGTTGATTAATCTTTTCATCACTCCTTTCATGAGGATATCGATGATATTGAAGATGTTTTCTTTAGTAAGCGAATTAAATATGACTACATCATCAATTCTATTTAAGAACTCGGGACTAAAAGTGCGTTTTAATGCTTTTTCAATGATTGCTTTATTGTTTTCATCCTGATTTTCTTGTCTTGATTGAGTAGCGAATCCAACGCCATCACCAAAATCTTTAAGTTGACGAACTCCGATGTTGGACGTCATGATAATCATGGTATTTTTAAAATCAACTTTTCTGCCCAAGCCATCTGTAAGTTGTCCATCATCCAATACCTGTAGCAAAATATTATAAATATCAGGATGTGCTTTTTCTATTTCATCAAGTAGAATGACACTATATGGTTTTCTTCTAACCCTTTCAGTTAGTTGGCCACCTTCTTCATAACCTACATATCCCGGAGGAGCACCAATCAATCTGCTGACTGTAAATTTCTCCATATATTCAGTCATATCAATTCTAATAAGAGCGTCCTCGCTATCAAACATATGTTTAGCCAGTGAGCGAGCCAATTCTGTCTTACCAACACCTGTTGGACCAAGGAAAATGAAAGTGCCTATAGGTTTTTTAGGATCTTTTAACCCGATTCTATTTCGTTGTATCGATTTTACCACTTTAGCAATAGCTTCTTCCTGACCAATTACGGCACCTTTCAGATCTTCAGCCATACGACGAAGCTTATCCGTTTCTGCTTGCACCATTCTTTTTACAGGAATACCAGTCATCATAGAAACGACTTCAGCAATATCTTCTTCTTCAATCGGAAAGCGCTTATGTTTACTTTCTTCTTCCCATGCCTGCTTTGCTGTTTCCAAATCTTCCTGTAGTCTCTTTTCTGTATCTCTCAAAGAAGCTGCTTCTTCGAACTTCTGACTTTTTACCACTTTGTTTTTCTCCAGTTTGATATCTTCAATCTTACGTTCTAGTTCTAAAATATTTTCAGGAACATTTATATTCTTAATATGCTTTCTTGCTCCTACTTCATCTAAAACATCAATCGCTTTATCAGGAAGTAATTTATCTGTCATGTAACGATCACTCATTTTCACACAAGCTTCAATAGCATCTTTACTATAGGTTACATTATGAAAATCTTCATACTTATTTTTAATGTTGGTTAAAATTTCTATCGCTTCTTCTACAGAAGGTTGTTCAATAAGCACTTTTTGAAATCTTCTGTCCAATGCTCCATCTTTTTCAATATGCATTCTGTATTCATCAAGTGTTGAAGCGCCGATACATTGCAATTCGCCTCTAGCCAAGGCTGGCTTGAATATATTGGAAGCATCTAAAGAGCCGCTTGCTCCACCTGCTCCGACGATAGTATGAATTTCATCAATGAATAAAATCACATCTCTGTTTTTTTCCAATTCGTTCATGATAGCTTTCATTCGCTCTTCAAACTGACCACGATATTTTGTGCCAGCAACTAATGCAGCCAAATCAAGACTTACTACTCTTTTATCAAATAAAACTCTAGATACTTTTCGCTGAATAATTCTAAGCGCAAGCCCTTCTACAATAGCTGTTTTACCCACACCTGGCTCACCAATTAAAATAGGATTATTTTTTTTACGTCTAGACAAAATTTGAGACACCCGTTCAATTTCATTTTCTCTTCCTACGATTGGATCAAGAGAGCCATTCTCTGCTAAACGTGTAATATCTCTACCAAAATTATCCAGAACAGGTGTTTTACTTTTGGCGGTAGTACCTGCAGCACCTTTAGGAGATTTAGGTTGCTGTCCATATTGTTTTCTTTCCTCATCAAAATCATCTTCATCATTGTATTCCGCTTTGGGTGGATTACTGGCTACGAAACCTAATTCACTTTTAAAATTATCGTAATCAACATCAAATTGATTTAAAATTTGAGTAGCAATATTTTCTTTATTCTTAAGAATAGATAACATTAAATGCTCGCTTTCCACTTGAGGACATTTTAATGATTTTGCTTCTAAAACAGTAATCCTTATTACTTTTTCAGCTTGTTTCGTTAAGGGCAAAGAATTAATATTTGCGATATTCTTGCCACTCTTGTCTTTAACTGCTATCTCAATTTCCTTTCTGAGTTCATACAAATCAATATTCAGGATTTTAAGAATTTTAACTGCAGTATTCTCTTCGTCACGAATCAACCCCAAAACGAGATGCTCTGTGCCAATAAAATCGTTACCAAGCCTTAAAGCTTCCTCACGACTGTATGATATTATTTCTTTTACTTGGGTAGAGAAATTGTTGTCCATGGCCTTGAATTTAAATTGTTACAATGATAACGATTATTTGTATCGTTTTAGTTTACGGAATAGGTAAATGTTGATATGTTGAAAAGTTACGATTTTTTGAAAGGAGTTAGCTAATGAAAATCATTTAAAGAAAATTAAAAACTGACTAGAGTTATTTTTTAATTAAATAATCTCATTTCACTCGTATTCATTTAAAATTTATTTATTTTACAACATTATCAAATTAGATTTACAAGATGAATGTCAAAATCGATACCAAAGAAAAATTTACTGTAATTACGCCAAGTGATAAGGAAATCTCTGCTAATATGTCAGAAGATTTGGAAGTCCTAATGGATTCATACCTCAAAAAAGAGATCCCACATATCATATTAAATCTCGGATTTGTAGCTATCATTGAGCAAAGTGTTTTAGCTATGATTGTTGAAATGCAACAAAAGTTTTACAATGACAACTATTCCTTTGTTATTTGTGGATTGAATAAAGTCATTTTAAATGCCTTAGAAGAAACAGATTTAATTGATGCTATGAATATAACACCAACTGAAAGTGAAGCCTGGGACATTCTTCAAATGGAAGAAATAGAAAGAGAACTATTTAATAATTTTGATACCAACTCATCACAATAAAATTACGAAGTCTTGATTGCGATCACCATACTTGGAAACAATTCAGCTATCCCTGCCTTTGGAAGAAATCCGACTTCTCAATATCTTCAAACAACAGAAAGTAGTTTTTTAATTGATTGTGGAGAAGGTACACAAATACAATTATCCAAATACAAATTAAAACCGAGTAAAATTTCGCATATCTTAATTTCACATCTTCATGGTGATCATTATTTTGGGCTCATTGGATTATTAACCAGCATGAGTTTACTCAACAGAAAGCAGGATCTACACCTTTATGGGCCATCAGCATTAAAAGATATTATTGACTTACAATTAAAAGTAGCAGATACGACATTGAATTACACACTTCATTTTCATTCTTTAAAAGAAGAAGGAGTAATTGCCCAAACAAAAAAAATAGAAATCTCCTGTTTTAAAGTACAGCACAGAATTGAGTGCTGGGGTTTTTTATTTAAAGAAATAAAGAACCCAAGAAGTATAGATATTGAATTAGCGAAATCATTTGAAATCCCAGCTTCCTATTTTGAACAATTGCAAAAAGGAGAAGATTATCATACAAAAAAAGGGACAATTATTTCAAATGAAGCCGTTACTATTGCTGCAAACACCCCCAAGACCTATGCTTATTGTGCGGATACCATCTTTGATATTTCACTGATTGAAAAATTAAAAGGAGTGGATTTGCTTTATCATGAAAGTACCTATCTAAAAGATCTTGAAGAAAGGGCGGCCGCCAGATATCACAGTACCACCCATCAAGCTGCGACTATCGCTAAAATGGCAGGAGTAAAAAAATTAATGATTGGGCATTTTTCTTCGAAATACGAATCAATTGACCCCTTTTTAAATGAAGCGAAAGAAGTTTTCAATGAGACCGTATTGGCCATAGAAGGAACCTGTTATAAAATTTAATAGTGTACAACTGACTTTAAAGCGCAAGGTATTTTTTTACTTTATCATGAAGTCCTGCGCTTAATGTTACCAATGGCAACCTTAATTCATTTTCTATAAATTTCATTTCAGCTAAAAAAGCTTTCACTCCTGCAGGATTATTTTCTTCAAACATCAGCTGAAACGCAGGGATTAATTTGTCATTTAAGATTTTTGCATTTTTGAAATCATGCTGAAGACAATAATGCACCATTGAAGAAAAATCTTTCGGGAAGGCATTTGCAGCTACACTTATAACACCATCCATTCCGCAAGCGATTTGAGGAAGCGCCAATGAATCATCTCCACTAACCACCCAGAAGTCTTTCGGTTTATTTTTTAAAATTTCCATGCATTGTGCCATATCGCCACTTGCTTCTTTGATTCCAATTATATTAGCTACATCTTCCGCTAATCTTATGGTTGTAGCTGCTGAAATATTTCTTCCAGTTCTACCCGGAACATTATATAATATTATAGGCTTGGGGGAATGTTGAGCAATCGCTTTATAATGCTCATAAATTCCTTCTTGTGATGGTTTATTATATGAAGGACTTGCACTTAAAATAGCTAATGCTCCCTCTAATGGAAAAGTTTTAATGTCTTCGATTACACCTGAAGTATCATTTCCTCCTATACCAACAATTATGGGTACACGACTATTTACCTTTTCATAAGTAAAATGAATAATGGCTACTTTTTCTTCTCTTGTTAATACGGGTGTTTCTCCGGTTGTGCCAAGCGTAACAATATACTTAACGCCACCATCAATAATAAAATCTATAAGTTTCCCTAACGCAGGGAAATCTACATCTTTATTTTTATTGAATGGAGTGATAATTGCAACTCCTGCACCTTTCAATTCAATCATCAATTTTTTTTTGTGAAGTTAAATCAAAAGAATTATAATTTAAATAACAAATAAAAAGAAGGCCTTAAAAAGAAGCTGAATATTTGTCGGGGAAAGAGGTTTTAGCAAAATAGTTTTTGTCTTTGGCAAAGATGAACAATAACGTCCCGTTTTTAATCTTATCAATTATAGGTTTTGTTAATTCACTAGGCAGAGCTGGACAACCCCAACTCCTTCCCAAGTATCCTGCAGTTTTGACAAAATGATTTGACACATAACTTGCTCCATGGATAACGATTGATCTTTCAAAAGCATTATCATTGATCCCTTTTTCTAACCCATATAATTGAAGAGAATATCCATTTTTACCGTTATAAGTTTTCCCTGTTTGAAAAAAACCCAAGCTGCTTTGTAAACTTGATGGAGTATTTGAAAAATTATTTGCGAAAAGGAGTCCAGAGTTTCGGCCATGTGCGACATAGGTGTGAAACAATAACTTTCCAGTTTCTACATCCAATATATACAGGCGTTTTTGAGAAGATAACTTTGTAAAATCTATGATCGACAAAATAGAAGTATTCGTTGTTGATTTTAAATGAACAATTTGTTCGTAGCCATTTATGGCTTGATCGAAAGCTTCCTTAGATAGGCCAAGGCTATCTAATTTTAAAAGTAGGTAAAAAGAGTTTATGGAGCTCTTGGGTAAAATTACGGTTGACTTATTTGGGGTCATGTAAAAATGAGTTTTACCGAAACCAAAAGGCAGATAAAGCAAAAAGATGAGAAAAAAAACAAGCGCTGGCAGTTTCTTTTTAAGGAATAGATTTTTCATAGTTGATATTGGATTAATGCTGCGACGAAATTAAAAACAAAAATCTCCTTATCAGCGTTAGTTCTGTTAATATTTATCAAATGAATTTGTAAAATTATGGCAACACAGCTATAAGATTTGACTCTTACTAGCCGAGCACGAAACTTTAGGCCAAAAATCTAACTATACCTAGAGCTTAAAGACTCAACAGGTAATCTTTCAATTGTGCAAAATCCGCATCCATTGATGTGGCAATTTTTGGTTTGTTTACTATATCGGCTACTACTGGCGGCAAGGGGATTTCTTTTTTTATTATAGGTTCCACCACATCATAGAACTTAACAGGGTGAGCAGTTTCAGCAAAAAAACCCTGAAGATGCTGATACTTTTGCAAATATTGATTCAACGCGATATAACCTACAGCGCCATGAGGATCCATGAGATAATCGTGATTTTTTTCTACCGTTTCAATTGCATTTCTGGTGGAGTCATCATCAATACTTACAGCAGTTAAGACTTCTCTTAATTTATAAATATCATGATCAAACATTTCTACTATTCTGATGAAATTACTAGGGTCCCCAACATCCATAGCATTTGAAATCGTAGCCACTGATTGTTGAGCATGGTATTGATTAGACTTCATGAATTTTGGAACCACATCATTGGCATTACATGCAGCAATAAAATGGCGAATAGGCAACCCCGTTTTCATCGCTAATAAGCCTGCGCAAATATTTCCAAAGTTTCCACTTGGTACGCTGATTACCGGAGGATTTTTTTTATCATGCCATTGTTTATAGGCTAAGAAATAATAGAATTGCTGTGGCAACCACCTTGCAACATTTATTGAATTAGCAGAAGTTAAAAAAAGTGAAGAGCAAAGTTGTTCATCGGCGAATGCTTGTTTGACCATTTTTTGACAATCATCAAATGTTCCATTGACTTCAATCGCATTGATATTTTTACCAAGTGTAGTCAATTGTTTTTCCTGAACGCTACTTACTTTTCCTGATGGATATAATATAACTACCTGCACGCCTTCTACTCCATAAAATCCATCTGCTACAGCACCGCCTGTATCACCGGATGTGGCAACTAAGACGGTTACTTTTTTGTTGTTATCTTTTACAAAATAGCCCAAACATCTGCTCATAAATCTAGCGCCAATATCTTTAAAGGCAAGTGTATTTCCATGAAACATTTCTAATGCATAAACATTAGGACTAACCGAAACAAGTGGAATATTAAAATTTATAGTTTGAGAAACAATATCAAAAAGTATCTGTTCAGGAATAGCCTCTCCTACATAAGGCCTGATTACTTGGAAAGCAATCTCTTCATTGGAAATGCTTTCAATATTATCAATCAAAGATTTGTCTAATAGGGGCAAACGCTCAGGAAAGTACAATCCCTTATCAGGCGCCTGGCCTTTAATAGTGGCTTGTTTGAAATCTACATGAGGAGCTTTTTTATTTAGGCTATAATAGTTCATCTGTATTTTTTATGTTGCGTTTTTCCTGTAAGTTGCTGCATTTTATTCCTGTTCGAAATGAGATGGCACTTACAGAAATTTTATTACTAATTTAAATTACAACCTCTACACCATGCTGGGCAACTGTCGAGATATAAGTCTTGTAATCAATTCCTAATTTATCATAAACTGCTTTCATTTCATTTTCAACAAGTATGGCTGTTGATTCGTTTTCACTCAACATAAACAGCGAAGGACCACTGCCGGAAATTCCACCACCGAGAGCGCCAGCATTCATACAATTATGCTTCACCTCATTAAAGCCAGGAATTAACTTACTTCTCACTGGTTCAACAATAACATCCTGCAATGATCTGCTTATTAATTTATAGTCGGCATGTAAAAAACCAGCAACTAATCCCGCAACGTTGGCCCATTGAATAACTGCGCTTTTTAAGAGAATTTCTTTTGGGAGAATTTCTCTGGCGTAAGAAGTTTTAATTTCTATTTGAGGATGCACGATGGTGATAAATAGCGGAGGCGTTTTCAATTCAATGATATCCAAGGTAGGAGTATCTCTGATTAATACTAAACCGCCATAAATACAAGGTGCTAAATTATCTGCGTGTCGGGATCCACTTGCCAAGACTTCCCCTTCCATGGCAAAAGAAATTAATTGTTGTTTATTAAAAGGCTTCCCCAATAATTCATTTGCTGCAACTACAATACCAGCAGCACTTGCAGCACTAGACCCTATTCCGCTTCCTGGCTTGATTTTCTTTTCAATAATAAGATCAAATCCTTGTTTATAATCTAATGCAGTCATCATCGCCTGAAGTGCGACACCTGCAATATTTTGTTGAGGATCAAGAGGTAAATTATACGCATCCAAATGTTGAATCCGAATCCCTGTTTCTTCTTTTTTAATCAATTCAATAATATCATAAGGCTCGTTCAAAGCCATTCCTAATATATCAAAACCACAACAAAGATTAGACAGCGTTGCAGGAGATTTTACTTTTATAGATTGCATGTATTAAAATTTAGACGCTCTTATAATATCGGCAAAAACGCCACTAGCAGTAACTTCTGCTCCTGCACCGGCACCTTTAATTACAAGGGGCTGGTCTTTGTAACGATCTGTGTAAAACAACACTACATTGTCTTTTCCATACAAGTGGTACAAATCATTTTGCGGATTGATATGCTGCAAACCAACTGCGGCTTTACCATTTTCAAAGCTTGCAACAAATTTCAGAATATTTCCTTTCGCTTGGGCTTCTTCAAATAGTTTTTTAAAATGGTCTTCATGAAGCAACATCGCAGCATAAAAATCTTCGACTGTTCCTTGCATGCAGGCTTCTGGCATAAAGCTATTGTTAACAATACTATCCATTTCGATTTTTTCCCCCGACTCTCTTGCTAAAATCATAATTTTTCTCATCACATCAGTTCCGCCAAGATCGAGTCGTGGATCAGGTTCTGTGTAACCTTCGTCCTGTGCTTGCTTTACCACTTCAGCAAATTTCTTTTTGCCATCATAATGGTTAAAAACAAAATTCAACGTACCACTCAATACTGCTTCTATTTTATGAATGCGATCTCCACTATGCATCAAATCATTAATCGTACCAATAATAGGAAGGCCTGCGCCCACATTAGTTTCAAACAAGAAATGTGCATTAAACTCACGAGATAAATCTTTTAGTTTTTTATAACTGGCATAATTAGACGAGGCGGCAACTTTATTACAAGCAACGACAGCGATACTTTTTTGTAACAATTTATCGTATACAGCGGCAACGGTATCATTTGCAGTAATATCTACAAATACAGCATTGCGAAGATTGAGGGTATGAATGTTCTCTATAAACTGATGCAAATCTGCTCTGGCGCCATCATTCAATAAATTTTTCCAGTTATTGATATCGATTCCGGATTCATCAATCAACATTCTGGTGCTGTTGATGACACCTGTCAATCGAATATTCAAATGAAGTTTTTCCTGCAAGAAATGGGATTGCTGCTGGAGCTGTGCCAATAATTTTCCGCCCACATTTCCAACACCGGCTAAAAATACATTCACTTGTTTGTAGGTTGTTTCAAAAAACTCTTCATGCAAGACATTAATGGTCTTTCTTACATCACTAGTTTGTATAACTGCTGAGATATTTTTTTCGGAAGAGCCCTGTGCGATTGCTCTGATATTGATACCATTTCTACCCATGGCGCTAAACATTCTTCCGCTCACTCCTGTATGATTGCGCATGTTTTCCCCAACAAGCGCTACAATAGAAAGTGCTTTTTCGATTTTAAGGGGCTCCACTTTTTGAAGGGCAATTTCATTAGCAAACGCTGCATCTACAGCTTGTGTGGCTTTTTGAGATAAATTATCATCAATAGCTACAGTAATAGAATGTTCAGAAGAACTTTGTGTAATTAAAATGACATTTATTTTTTCATTGCTCAAAGATTCAAATAATCTTTTTGAAAAACCCGGAATGCCTATCATACCACTACCCTCAAGCGTTAGCAGACAGATATTGTTGATACTGGAAATACCCCTTACGATATTTTGGGATTCGGTTTTAGCATGTGGGAATGATTGCAAATCGTTTGAAATCACTGTGCCATTATCTTCTGGAGCAAAAGTGTTTTTGATCCAAACAGGAATATTCTTACTCATTACTGGCTGAATAGTAGGCGGATAAATAACTTTGGCGCCAAAATGGGAAAGTTCCATCGCCTCCTGGTAAGAAATCTGTGGGATAATTTTGGCATTATTGCTCAATCTTGGATCGGCCGTCATCATTCCACTTACATCTGTCCATATTTCTAAATTGTTTGCATTTATAGCAGCTGCAATAATGGCTGCAGTGTAATCTGACCCGCCTCTACCAAGGGTTGTAGTAATACCATTTTTATCAGCAGCAATAAACCCAGGAAATAAATAAAGTTCCTTTCTGGTGGATTTTATATACTCTTTAATTTTTTCATTCGTAGTTGAAAAATCAACTGCAGCAGATCCGAAGGAAGAATTGGTAACAATAACGTCTCTTGAATCTTTCCAGGTGGCTTCAATTCCTTTATCAAGAAAGGCCGCTGCGATAATTTGAGAAGATAATTTTTCGCCATAGCTGGCTATTTTATCTTTTGATCTTAATGTCAATTCTCCGAGCATAAACAATCCATCACAAAGATTGCTCATCTCCGTTGACGCCTTGTCTAACATTTGTAAAAGTTTCAATTGATTAGCTTCTTTTATCAGATTTGTGATACAGTCTTTATGTCGCTTTTCAATTAAATTTAATTTTTCGATATAAGATTCATTGCCTTCGGCAGCCAATGTCGCTGCATCTAACAATAAATCTGTAACCCCACCCAAGGCAGATACGACTACAATTGCGGGTTCTTTTTTGATGGCATTTGCAATAATATCGATTACTTTTTTGATGTTCTCTGCGTTTGCTACCGATGTGCCACCGAATTTTAATACTTGCATAAATCTTACTTTATAAACTGGAAATAATTGGAATGTCTTTGATTTTTCTTCAGCGTGATGCCCTTTGGATAATATGGTAATGTACAACCCTAGCGGGTTGTAGTAACTGTTGTAACTACCGTATTGGTTACATTATAGCAGATGATATTACGGAGATTCTTATTCATTTGGATTTTAAAGATAGACGTAATCTTTTAAAAATCCAATATTTGACGTTGAATTATTAAAAACAAACTCTCTATAAACATAAATGTCAATTTATTGATCTAGAAAAAGATAACTCAAATAACTATGGTCAATTCTGAATTATTATTTAATTTCAAGAGGCAAAACAGCATATCACTACTTTTCAATAGTAAAAAACGATTTTTATACCTAGGTTTACTGATCAATCTTTTAAGGTATTAGTCAAAGCTGAAGTGCCTATTCAAACGCTTAAAAGTTCGGCAAACGATAATAAAGTTTTAAAAGTAATATGGAGCGATAATGAAGAATAATAATAAGGGGCACTTTACATTCAATGTAGCTGAATTCAATAAGATTTTTCCGTTTTTTATTCTTATCGACGAAAGTCTGAATATAATTGATAGTGGGATTTCTTTGAAACAAGTCCTTCCTGATCCTATAGGAAAAGCATTTCATTCTTTTTTTACATGCCATCCCCGACAACCTGACAACATTGACTTTGCTAGCCTTCGTCTACTTTGTTCGGAAATGTTAATTCTTGAGACATTGCATCACAAAAAAATGAAATTCAGAGGCCAACTTGAATTGGTCAATGACAATACAAACTTGCTTTTTTTAGGAGCTCCATGGTTTGATTCAACTAAAGAATTTAATGCGTCCGGCCTTAAATCAAAAGATTATGCCCCTTATAATCCGCATCTAGAATTATTACATATTCTTGATACAAAAGAAAATGTAAATGAAGAATTAAAGGCTCTTCTTCAAACCTTAACGAATCAAAAAACAGAATTACTGAACGCGAATAATCAAATTCAGGACATAAAAACAGCTCTTGAAGAGAGTAATCAACGGTATGAATTTGTGAACAAAGCTACTTCTGAAGCAATAATAGACTGGAATATACAAACCGGAGAAGTACATTTCGGAGATGCCTTTCAAAAGTTATTTGGATATGAGATAACATCAAACAAGGATCATATCAGCTCTTTTGAACAAAAAATTCACCCTGATGATTTGAAAAGAATTTCAAATAGTATCATAGAGATAATTGACTCAACAAGAACACATTGGTCACAGGAATATAGGTACTTAAAATCGGACGGCACTTACGCATATGTTTCAGGCAATGCATTTATTCTGAGGGATGATGAGGGAAAAGCAATGAGAATCGTTGGAGCCATCAGAGATACTACCGAGAAGAAACTGGCGGAACAAGAAATGGCAAATCAAAAGAAATTCAATGAAGATATTTTGAATAATATCCCGACTGATATAGCCGTATTTGCCCCAAACCATAATTATCTTTTTGTTAATCCACATGGAATTAAAAATGATGAAATCAGAGAATGGATTATTAACAAAAATGATTTTGATTATACAAAAATGAGAGGAATTGATGATAGTACAGCAAAAAAAAGATGGGAACTTTTTGAAGAAGCAGTTGAAAAAAAAGAAAAGGTAGTGTGGATGGATGAGCATCCTACAAAAGAAGGAAATGTAAATTATATTTTGAGACATTTCTATCCTTATTTCGAAAAAAATAAACTCAAATTTGTCATTGGGTATGGCTTAGACATTACAGAAAGAAAGAAAATAGAACTCAAATTAAATGATGCTTTAGATTCAGTAAAAAAAACAAATGATGAATTAGAGCAGTTTGCTTATGTAGCATCTCATGATTTACAAGAGCCCTTGAGAATGGTAACAGGCTTTCTCACGCAATTAGAAAAAAAATATGGAGATGCACTAGATGAGAAAGCTAAAGAATATATTTATTATGCCGTTGATGGTGCAAAGCGAATGCGCCAAATTATTTTAGATCTTCTTGAGTATTCAAGAGTAGGCAAAACTGACGAGAACGTAAAAGATATTAATCTAAATGACCTTGTCAAAGAAATTGAAGTTTTACATAGCAAGCAGATTAAGGAATTACACGCAGAGATTCTTTATCAAAATTTGCCTATCATAACTGCTCACAAAACTCCAATAAGACAAGTCTTTCAAAATCTAATTAGCAATAGTTTGAAATACAACAAAGTTGGGGTACCGCCACACATAGAAATTCATGCTAATGAAAAAGGGGATTTCTGGGAATTTAGTATCTCTGATAATGGAATTGGAATCAATCAGGAATTTTTTGAGAAAATATTCATTATCTTTCAACGTTTACACAACAGAGATAAGTTCAATGGAACAGGCATTGGACTCGCTTTAACAAAAAAAATATTAGAAAATATAGGGGGCGAAATTAGGGTAACATCAAAAGAAAATGAAGGGAGTACTTTTCATTTCACCATTCCAAAAAAATAAAATCTGATATTAAAGAGTTTAAAATTACAATTATGAAATCTATAAAATTATTACTGATAGAGGACAATGAAGGAGATATTATTCTAACAAAAGAAGCATTTGAAGAAAGTAAATTTATTATTCAGATTGATGTAGCGAGAGATGGGATGGCTGCGATAGATTATTTCGATTCAATTTTGCAAAGTAACCCTAAAGATTTGCCAGATATGGTCTTATTAGATATTAATCTACCCAAGAAAAATGGTCAGGAAGTTTTACAGTATATAAAATCACATGATTCATTAAAGCAGATTGCTGTAATCATGCTTACCACTTCCTCATCCGAAACAGATATTTTGAATTCCTATAAGAACTATGCAAATTGCTTTATCACGAAACCTGTTGATATCAATAGCTTTATGCATGTAGTTATCAAAATTGAAGAATTCTGGTTTACTACTGCAAGGTTGGCAAGACATTAAATATAGCTGATGAAATCCATAGAAAATTTAAGTCTCCTCATCATTGAAGATAATTTAGGAGATTTCATTTTAATCAAAAATTACTTAGAAGAGCAGATTGAAAATATTGAGCTTCATCATGCCAAAAATTATGCAGATGCTTTAACAATACTTAACAACAAAGATATTCTGTTGGATGTGGTATTGTTGGACTTAACCTTACCCGATAAAAGAGGCGAGAGTTTGATTAAAGATATTGTTTCTAATTGTCCTGACCTACCGGTTATTATCCTAACTGGCTTTACCGATATTGAATTTAGCATCAAATCACTTACATTAAAAGTTACGGATTACCTCCTAAAAGATGATATTACGCCTACTTCATTGTATAAAAGTATTAAGTATAATATTGAGCGCAAGAAATCCAGCCGAGAACTAGAAGAATCAGAGAAAAGATATAGTACCCTTTTTCAGTTAAGTCCTCAACCGATGTGGATTATCAATTTAAAAACGTTGCATTTTTTACAGGTAAATGCCGCAGCTATTTTACAATACAAGTATACTGAAGAAGAATTTCTGCAAATGAAACTTACCGATATTTTTTTAGACAATTCGGTTGTTGATGACGAACCAATATTACAAAAGCAAATTGAAGAAAATAGGAATATTTACAAAGGGCGCCACAAACATTATACAAAGTCAGGTGAAATCATTGAAGTAGATATTTATAGTAGTCCTATTAACATTAACAATATAGAATGTGAATCTAATATTGCAATTGACGTAACAGAAAAAGTAAGATTAGAACATAAAATCACCAAAGCCATTATAAAAACACAAGAGGATGAACGTTATGAAATAGGAACTGAGCTTCATGATAATGTTTGTCAAATATTGGCAAGCAGTCAATTAAGTTTAGAGATGCTCAAAGATAGTGTGTCGAATGAAAACATACAATGGTTAAATAAATCGAAGGAGTTCATTAATCTCGCGCTTGAAGAAATAAGAAGTATTTCTCATCGACTTGCTCCTTCTTTTTTTGACTATACTACAATTGAAGAAACCTTCAACGAATTGCTCAATACTTTTAATCTGGAAAATAAATACACTATTGATGTTTGTATTGATTTCATTAAATTAAAAGATCAGAAAAATAGTGACATCCAATTAAACATGTACAGAATACTTCAGGAGCAATTAAGAAATATCAGTAAGCATGCAAATGCAAAACACATCAAACTAGACATCATCTCAGAAGAGAATAATTGTATCATGAAAATTATTGATGATGGAATTGGCTTCGATTACAACACTTTAAAAATGGGAATCGGATTAGCTAATATCAGGAGAAGAACAGAATTGTTTTCCGGAAAAATGCAAATCATAAGCTCCCCTGGAAATGGATGTCAGTTAATAGTTTTTTTGCCGATTAGCCCCATGTAAACTACTGTACTACTTTTCCAGACAGGACTGCCATTTTTTGTATTTGGTAAACATTATGGCACATCAGTACTATTTAAAATCAAGTACTGTATTATATGAATACCTTTTATGCTGTTCAATAGCCACGCCTATACTTTTATACTCAGTAGATAAGCATATTTCACGATGCCCAAGGGAGGGAACATCATAATCTAATAATAAAGCAAGAACAATACTTAGTGCATCTTCAAACCCATATTGACAACACTCACCCAAAAAATCTTCCTTGCATGCTGAATGAATTCTTTTGTGTCCAACATATCCTTTTAGCCCAGAATAATAAGCATGGCATTGAGCACTTAAGTATGCATCATGATTAGGTGCCAAAATTATTGGATTCGATGTTAAGGTCTTTAGTTTTTTTATTAAGGACCAATCGTAGTTATTTCGTTTCTTTTCCTCTTTATAAAAATCACAAGTGGGATTCAGTATCACACTATTGAGAAATAATTGAGGACCCCTTCTTGCCATATTGAGAATCCAAATTATTTTCTTTTCTTCAACAGATAAATAATCCTCTTTTACAGCTGTATTGCAATCCTTGAAATTGGGTTTATTCCAATCTGCAGAAAATTTCGAAAGCGGATTTGAAGAGCTGTCAATTAGCAGGGTTGAACTAGAGAGCTGATCTAAAGCTTTCAATTTAAAAATACTGATAATCGAAAGCAATAAAAAAAACAAAAGTATTTTAAACTTTAACATGAGGTGTCTTTTTATTTTACGAATGAGGTACGTGAAAATAAATTCAATTACTTGAATTTCATGTTAATTGAAAGATAATAATAAAAATATCTTTTGTAAAAAATCGCACATGATCGTGAAAATTATTTTACAAAAGTTCCTGTCATTGAAGTTTGATTAGAAATGATTTTTAATAAATACTTCCCATGGGCCAATTTAGCAACATTAAGTGTGTATTTATTATATCCAGAAAGTACGCTGATATGCTCTGATTGTAATAATTTCCCGGCAATATCCATGACTAATAACTTTGATTGGCCATTGCTACTACTGTTCCATTCTATATTTAGTTGATTACTTGCAGGGGTTGGATAAATATTGGTAATCTTGAATTCATCAGTTGAAAGATAAACCTTCACAATTTTCGAAAAACTAAACTGGGCATTTAAATCAACAGATTTGATTCGATAAAAAGTTGGTCTAAATTGAAACACAGGGTCTTTAAATAGATAGGATTGAATAGTATTACTTTGACCAGCTGCAGATACTGCTCCTACTTTAATAAATTCATTTCCATCATAAGATCTTTCAACATCAAAATAAGCTGTATTTATTTCCTGGCTTGTCTTCCAATTAATTATATTGTTTTCGTTTACATGCGCTGCATTAATGTATAAGAAAGTTATCGGCAATACAATTGAAGTACAGCCATTATTACCATAAACGGCATTAGTGCCATTCCAGGAAACAAAATTACCATTTGTATTTGCAGTCCAATTTCCTGTAGCTGTATATGATTTTATAGGAGCGTTTGAAGTATCGCAACTACTATTGTTTTTTTCACTGATTTGAAAATAGCGTGGTGTTGACGCGGAATTTGCAAAAGTTCCTCCTGTTGTCCAATTGCTATTTGTTCCTCCTGCAGTATTAGTCTTAATGTAAACAACATAAATAGAATTTGATCCATTACAAAGTCCGGAAAGATCATATTGTTGATCATAAGAAGCAGGAATAAATATGACCCTTGCTCCTGCGGGAATAACTGTTGCGCCTGAAGTTACTTCTACAACAGCGCATGTTGGTGCTCCTGACACTGTTCCTGTCCCTGTTTTTGTAGTAGCGTCAGAACCCGCTAAATGATTCGTATTAGGAGGAATAGCAGTCCCATAATTTAAAGTATAGTTTTTTGCGGAATCGCTTACTGCGGTAGTAAAAACCACAAACTCATTATTCCCTTCGCTGACTCCACATGAATTTATCATAGCATGAAGGACGTCTGGGCATTGCGCGAATGAAAGTTGTATAAAAAAAATAGCTGTAAAAGTAAGTATTGATTTTTTCATAAAAGATTATATAAATATAGATGTGCAAGTTATATAAAATAAAGCCTGCTTTCAAATGATTAATTCTTTATTAAATATAAGCAGGAAAACATTTAATTAAAGTAAGTGGTAGAAAAGCAGCAATTGCAATAAATACCAAATACCCTTTACAAAAGTTAATTCGCCTTAGCTTATCGAATTTAGAGCTTTGTGGGGAAATACATTAACGCTATTTTGAAGCAGGAATAAATCATCAAAGTATAAAAATGCCGACTAAGCAAGTCGGCATTTAATTGTTATTTTCTATATGCTTTTTTATTCTATAAAATCATTATAAACTTCGATATCTACTATCTTATTTTAAAGATATTTTGATAAAAAAAGATAAGCTATTCTATAATTATTTTTTCTGTTCTTGTGCCCACCCTCATCAGATAAATACCTTTTGGTAGATTATTTACATTAATGGTATGACGTCCGATAGAAAACGCTTGTTTTATAACCAATGCGCCTGCGTTGTTATAGATATTTACTATAGCTGCTTCATCAAGGTTCAGATTCAAAATACCATTGGCAATCTGGTTTGGATTAATGACAGGCTGATTACTCTTACTGTTGAAAAAAACTTTCGCTGTATTACTATAACTGAAATGGCCATCCAAATCCCTTTGCATTAGACGATAATAATTCACACCATTTGCAGGATTAATATGAGTAAAATTATAGTATTCGATTGCAGTACTGTTACCTGCAGATGGAACGGTACCGATAGTATTCCATGTAATCAAATCTGTGCTTTGTTGGATCAGAAATTCCGTGGTGTTTTCTTCAGTAGCTGTGCTCCAGTTAATTAAAACTGAAGAAAATTGCTTTTGTACATTAAAACTAAGCCAGGTCAAAGGTAAAGTTGTGGTCGAATTAGAGCAATCGAAAGTGATACCACCGCTTGAATTCAAACTAGCCGGAGATGCTGCAAGGATAAAAGTTGTGCTATTCGTTGGATCTCCAATCGATCCACCTGTATTATGACCAAGATACCAATACTGATCAGTAGATCCGGAACTGTAAAAAGCAAGAATAAAATGCCCCCCCACACTGATATCAGTAAAGTTCAGGCCAGGGTTTGGTGAAAATAGTTGTTTCGTTAAAGGCACAGAAAATGAACCTGTAGATCCATTTTCACCTAGCATGCCTGCAGCGCTGTCACCCCAGCCAAACACCTGTCCAGTAGTAGTTATAGCTGCCATACAAAAAAGATCTCCTTCTGTATCACCGTCTATTTTAATTATATCTTGGAGATCAGTTAAACCATCAGTGCCCTTTACGGTTACAAATGTAGGTTGGTTAAAAGTTGTAGTGGAATTATTGATACCTAGACAACCATTGGTATTCGTTCCACAACCATATACTTTTTTGTCATCGCAAAGTAGAAATAATGTACTCTGACTTGGTGTTTTATTACCGAGGCAAACAACATCCTTCACTACTTTACCCGCCGGTATTGTTGCGCTCATATCATAAGCGTAATTATAACTAGTAGCTGTATTTACTACACCTGCAACATTTGCAGGTGCGCCCCAATAATAAAGTTTGTTAATTGAAGTGGCAGCTAATAACCCCGAACTACTTAAAGACATTTTTGTTACTCCGGTGAGGAAAGTAATACCATCTGATAAAGTAACATGGTGCCATATAGCATTACCTGCAGCAGCTTTATCTCCCTGAAGATTAGCTACCTTAGTAAGTATGTAGATATTACCTGTGCTAGTAAGTATAGCAAATGCTGTTTGGGATACGTCTACTTGTACAATATCAGTAATGGCTACTCCAGCGGGTAATTTAGCAGTCACATTACTATTAGCTGCCAATAAACTTGCCCCTCCAAAATTGGCCATTGAAGTTATTGCGGTGATATTCGCTGCGGTTCCAAAAACATATAAATTGGTGGAAGTACGCAGCACCATAACACTCAAACCATTTGCACCACCACTGCTAGAGGATTTTACTTCTAAAGGCACACCCGCATAACCTGTTACCAATGTTGGTGATGTAATATTAGTACCGGAACCAGTGATATACAATTGCATATTTTGTCCCCAGGCCAATAAGGCATTTGTACCTGCATTATTACCAATATATAAATTGGAGTGCCATGAACCAGTAAAACGGTTAACTGTATTAGGAACACAGTTTCCTGACACTTGCAATGAATGTGCGATATTGGGATTTTCTTCAAAATCTCCTTCCTCATTATTATAACTAGGGAATGCATTAAAAAGCGAGGAGTGCTTTTGATGGATTGTAGTATAATTAACAGGTTCAACATTCCTGATTTTACTAGTAATAAAATTCATTTCCGAACTTGTCGCCGGAATAGGAATAATCTCCTTTCCTGGAGTGGGAAACAATATTGATGATGTAAAAGATACAAGGATAAAAAAAGGCAAGATGGCGCCAGCTAAAATCCACAATTTGTTAAAGATGTTTTTCTTCATAATATTCAGAATTATATTTTTAAATTATAGACTGTATTTTAAAATCAACCCCTAAAACACAAAAATAAAAGAACTCCACAAATGTGGAGTTCTTTTATTTTTGTCGGGATGGCAAGATTCGAACTTGCGACCTCCTGGTCCCAAACCAGGCGCGATAACCGGGCTACGCTACATCCCGAACGGTATTATTAGCCCTAAGGAATCCATATTAAAAAACTCCTCAATTTAAAAAACTTAGCGGAGAGGGTGGGATTCGAACCCACGGTACAGTTTAACCCGTACGACGATTTAGCAAACCGTTCCTTTCGGCCACTCAGGCACCTCTCCTTTTGTAACCAACCCTTTTGAAGGGGCAGCAAAAATACAATTGTAAAAGGTAATACCCAAATCAAAATTGAAAAAGAAAGAAATATATTTTCGAATACTCAAAAAAAATCCAAACCTGAATGAAAAGTTTGGATTAAATATTTCTTTTACAATTTCTACATTGCAGCCAATTGTACTTTATGCTGTAATTCTAATACACTTTCTTTGAAAAGATTATCAGTATCCATCAAGTCTTTAACAGTTTGGCAGCTGTGAATTACCGTAGTATGATCTCTGCCACCAAAATGCTCTCCTATTGTCTTTAAAGAATTTTTAGTGAAGGCTTTTGATAAAAACATAGTAATCTGCCTTGCCTGAACAATTTCTCTTTTTCTAGTTTTTTGTAATAATTTATCGTAAGGAACATCAAAATAATCACAAACCATTTTTTGTATGGTATCAATAGTAACTTCCTTACTAGAGGATTTCACAAAATTACGAAGTACTTTTTTTGTTAACTCCAGATCTATCTCTCTTTTATTTAGGGAAGATTGTGCCAATAAAGAAATTAAAGCCCCTTCCAATTCACGCACATTACTATTAATGTTATACGCAATATATTTAACTACTTCACGAGGCATTTCCAATCCATCATGCTTCATTTTACTCTCTAGAATCTCAATTTTGGTTTCGTAATCAGGCGCTTGTAAATCTGCACTTAATCCCCAGCGAAAACGACTCAGCAAGCGTTCTTGCACTCCTTCTAAATCTTTCGGCGATTTATCACTAGTTAAAATTAATTGCTTTCCACTTTGATGCAAATGATTAAAAATAGAAAAGAAAGCGTCCTGTGATTTTTCAGCTCTGTTAAAGAACTGCACATCATCTATAATTAAAACATCTATTAATTGATAGAAGTGAATGAAGTCATTTATAGCATTATTTTTACCATGATCAATGAATTGATTGATAAATTTTTCTGAACTCACATACAACACTACTTTATTGTTGTACAATCTTTTTACTTCATTTCCAATTGCTTGAGCCAAATGCGTTTTACCCAAACCAACACCTCCATAAATCACCAATGGATTGAATGAAGTTGTACCTGGTTTTTCAGCGACTGTTTTTCCTGCTCTTCTTGCTACCCTATTACAATCTCCTTCTATAAAAGAATCAAAGGTATAGGCACTATTTAGTTGAGGATCAATTTGCATTTTCTTCAACCCGGGAATTACAAATGGATTTTTGACAGGATTATTAATCACGAGGGGAAAATCCATTTCATTATTTGAATATAATTTATATCCATTCCCTGAAACATCCATTGTTAGTGGCTTATTCTTACTATTACCACTATCAACCATAATTCTATATTCCAATCTTGCTTCTTTTCCTAATTCTCTTTTCAAAGTTTTGGCTAGAAGTGAAACATAATGCTCTTCAAGATATTCATAAAAAAATTGACTTGGCACTTGAATAGTAAGCACTTTCTCTTTTAATCCTACAGGTCTGATGGGCTCAAACCAAGTTTTAAAATGCTGCCATTCTACGATATCCTTAATGATCTCTAAACAATTTTGCCAAATTTTTTCAAAAGACTTCTCCATTACTCCAAAAACGATTTATATAATGAGTTAATATTGTTATTCTAGTATTACTGCCAATTCGCATTCAATCAAATCTTATCCACCATTTTTCAACAGGACGGCGAATATCTAACGAAAATGTTGAAAAAAAAATTTTTTTTTCTCTTGTTATTCCCCTTTATAAAACAATATGGCTTCTGCGCTATTAAAATAATTTAACGGGGATTGAAAATAGCGAATTTTATCTTCAGAAAATTTATTTCCAAGTATTTATTTTGAATTACTATTATTCTGGCTAATTTCTTCTATAAAAATGAGGAAATCCTCGGTCTTAGTTAATGAAAATAGCTTTACATTTGGCCTCTTAAACTATTAAATTATGAGCTACGAATTAGCTGGGAAACTAGTTGCAAAATATGACACTGTTCAAAGAACCGAAACTTTCAAAACCAGAGAGTTTGTTGTAGAGAAATCTGAAGATATCAACGGAAGAACAATCGTCAATTACGTGAAATTTCAATGCGTACAAGACAAAACCAATATTGTAGACCGCGTGAATGCTGGGGATGATATTAAAGTCTATTTCAACATCAAAGGTTCTAAATGGGAAAAAGACGGAAAAACAAACTACATCACCAACTTGGATGCATGGAGAATTGAACAAATACTTCAATCAGGCAGCAAGTCTGGCAGTTCAGATAATGATTATTTTGAACCCTTAGATACTTTTTCATCGACAGCCCCTGATGCTGTTGATGATCTCCCATTTTAATTAACTCCAACAATCCTTGTTTTTAGGGTAAATTCCTAACACATGCAACAAAAAATAACACTTCGTCTCAGTCCAGCTGAAGCCGCAAATGACCAAGATATTAAACGGAAAATATCGCAACAATCTGGCGCGAAAGAATCCACTATTACTGGATTTCAATTGTTGAAAAAATCTATAGACGCCAGAGGGAAAAATGTATTTTATAATATCACGCTGAATGCGTTTATCAACGAGCCCTTCCGGCATTATCAATCACCTGAATTCCTGTTCAAAGACGTTGGTCAATCAAACAGAACAGCTATTATTATTGGCGCAGGGCCTGCAGGATTGTTTGCCGCACTAAAACTCATTGAAGCAGGCATAAAACCTATTATCCTTGAACGAGGAAAAGATGTAAAAAGCAGAAGACGGGATCTTGCCATACTCAATAAACAAGGAATCATTAACGCAGAAAGCAATTATTGTTTTGGTGAAGGGGGCGCCGGCACTTATAGTGATGGCAAACTTTATACAAGAAGCAATAAAAGAGGTGATATCAATAGGATTCTGCAATTATTTGTGAAATTTGGGGCGCCTGAAAATATTTTATATGATGCTCATCCACATATAGGAACAAATAAGCTTCCTCAGATTATTTCGGCTATGAGAGCTATGATTATCGATTGTGGTGGTGAAGTGCTATTTGAAAAAAAAGTCACAGATTTTATTATCAATCAAGATAAAATCGATGCAGTAATTACTGCTGATCAAACTAAATTTATAGCTGATCATTATATTCTAGCAACCGGTCACTCCGCCAGAGATATTTTCGAATTACTCCAGCAAAAAAATATATTAATCGAAGCTAAGCCTATTGCCTTGGGTGTAAGAGTGGAACACCCTCAAACATTAATAGATAAAATCCAATACCATTGTGATAGTAGAAGTGAATTTTTACCTCCTTCCTCCTATAGTTTGGTTCAACAAGTAAATGGGAAAGGAGTATTCTCCTTCTGTATGTGCCCTGGAGGAATTATTGCAACCGCATCAACACATCCCGGTGAACTCGTTGTAAATGGATGGAGCCCTTCTAAAAGAAATAATCCATTCGCCAATAGCGGTATGGTTGTAGAAGTCAGTACTGAAGATGCTTTGCATGCAACCAAACATTTGAATGTAGACCCCAAGAACCCCTTGCTATTTATGTATTTCCAACAAATGGTAGAACAAAAAGCCTACAGCATTGGAGGTGGTAATTTTGTAGCTCCCGCTCAAAGAATGGTTGACTTTTGCAATCAAAAAACTTCTGATTCGCTTCCGCAAAATTCTTATTTGCCCGGACTTCATTCGGCAGATTTAAAAACAGTTTTACCGCAATTCATATCTAACGCTTTATCAAATGGCTTAAAACAATTCGGTAAAAAAATGAAAGGCTATTATACAAACGACGCCATCTTAGTTGCTACTGAAAGCAGAACCTCAAGCCCAATAAGAATTCCAAGAAATGATGAAACCCTGGCGCATCCGCAAATAAAAAATCTGTTCCCCTGTGGAGAAGGTGCCGGTTATGCAGGTGGGATTGTAAGTGCTGCTATGGATGGAGAAAAAGTGGCTAGGGTGATTGGGGGTTAGTTGGTTAGTTGATTGGTTGGTTAGTTGATTAGTTGGTTAGTTGATTGGTTGGTTAGTTGATTTTTTTTGGGGGAGAATGGTAAGAGATTTTTACAATTGAGTTCTGCGGATTACCTATAATTGAGTATTTTCAAGAAAAAGTTGTAGCAGTTATTTTAATTCAACTTAGTTTTATAACTACAGCTGTCCGGTTTTTACACTTAAATAAAATGGAAATAAAATAAGAACTCTATATGAAAAATAAAAGTCTTAGATCGGTAATCGTAGCGTCATCGGTAGGCACTTTAATTGAATGGTATGATTTTTATATATTTGGGAGTTTAGCCTTGGTTATTTCAACCAAATTCTTCCCGCAAACAAACCCCACTGCAGCCTTCCTCTCCACTCTGGCTACTTTTGCAGCAGGATTTGTGGTTAGGCCCTTTGGCGCATTATTTTTTGGACGTCTTGGCGATTTGATTGGAAGGAAGTACACTTTCATGGTTACACTTTTATTAATGGGAGGATCTACTTTTTTAATTGGTTGTATTCCCGATTACAAAACCATTGGATTTCTAGCTCCATTACTGGTGTTGTTATTGCGCCTTTTACAAGGTTTAGCTTTAGGAGGAGAATATGGAGGTGCCGCAACTTATGTTGCTGAACATGCCCCTAAAAATGAAAGAGGTTATTGGACATCCTGGATCCAAACCACTGCTACTGTAGGGTTATTTTTATCCTTAGCCATTATTTTAATTACAAGAAATACTTTAGGTACAGATGAATTTGATAAATGGGGATGGCGCATCCCATTTTGGGTATCTATTCTATTGGTTATTGTTTCTTTTTTTATCAGAAGAAATATGGAGGAATCGCCTGTTTATTTAAAAATAAAAACAGAGGGGAAGATTTCCAAAAATCCATTAAAAGAAAGCTTTGGCAATAAATACAATTTCAAATTTGTGTTGTTAGCTTTATTTGGAGCAACAATGGGGCAAGGTGTAATATGGTATACTGGTCAATTTTACGCAATGAGCTTCATTGGTAAAGTTTGCAGTGTAGCAAGCCAGCAAACGGATACTATGATGGCTATTGCACTATTATTGGGAACACCTTTCTTTATTTTTTTTGGAGGACTATCGGATAAAATAGGCAGAAAGAAAATTATGATGCTAGGTATGCTGATTGCTATAATTGCCTATAGGCCTATTTATACTAAAATATATAACACTATTGATTGCAGCCATAAAATCGAAATTGCAGAAAAGCAAAAGGTAAGTAAAAAAACAGCCTTGCTTGATTTATCGTCAAACACCTCCATAATTACAACTACTACTCATAAAGAATTTAGCGACGGGAGCAGTATTGAACTAACGCAAAAGGATACACTACTCAACAATCAAACCATAAAACCTAATAAAGACATCAAGAAAGCCATTGGATTAAATAATAAAAGTTATTGGACCATTATCTTGCTGGTATTTATCCAGATCATCTTTGTCACCATGGTTTATGGGCCAATTGCGGCTTTTTTGGTAGAAATGTTTCCTGCAAAAATCAGATACACCTCCATGTCATTGCCCTATCATATTGGTAATGGCATATTTGGGGGACTATTACCTACGGTAGCTACTTATTTGGTTTCAACTGCGAAATCAACTAATAGCGCTGAGTGGTATCTGAACGGATTATGGTATCCCATAATAGTAGGGGCTGTTTGTTTTATTATTGGAATGATTTATCTGGATAAAAACGACAATAAAATTGAAGACTAAAAAAAATAATTATGGAAAATATCAAGAAATATTTCGGATTAATATGGATTGCACTGGGATTAATTGTTGGATACTTCAATATTGTAATAATGGGTATTCCCAAGATACAATCTGGGAAACAAGAAGATCTCGTTTTTGCGATTATCAATTTAGGCGTACTTACACCAATCATTGTTGGAGGCTTAGTAACTTTTGGATACTATGCTTTATGTGGAGAGTTCAATAAAAAAAGTCAGACTAAAGAATAAGTAGACCTCTTCCCCCTACCTTGGTACGAACCTGGTACGAACCATAACATTACAACATTACAAGTTGATACTTATTTGTTTTTCTCAGCTATCTCTCTAACTTGTGTTGATATAGATTTACCCCATAACTTATATCCTTCGCGATTAAAGTGTAATTTGTCTTCAGTATAATAAAATGTTCTTGGCGAACCATCTTCTCCTAAAAAAGCACTACAAGCATTAATAGTGTACAAATTATACTGTGTTATAGCATATTCATTAATCAAATTATTTACTTCTTGTATTTTATCCCAGGCGGCCCACCTTTTTTCACTTGGGAAAATGGCTAACCAAGTAATTGGGATTGTTGGAAATTTATTTCTCAGCACTTCTACTATGTTTTTGTATATTTTAAAAACTTCCATGGGCTTTTTATCATTTTCTGTTGCTGTAATGTCATTGCCAACATATATAAAAATCGCTTTTGGTTGATGAGGATAGGCTATACGTTTGATATAATATGAAACATCATTCATGTTACTTCCACCGAAGCCTCTGTTAATGATATCATTATAATCTAAATCTTCTCTGATGGTAGTCCATTTTCTTATATAAGAACTTCCGATAAATAAAATTGAATTCTCGTTGTCTTTTTCAATTACATTTAAACTATCAAATTGATTCATTTGTGTTTCATACCTAAGCGGACTTTTCCCCTTATTTGGATTTAATTGAGAAAGTGCACAAGTAAACACCAAACAGAGTCCTGCAACAAAAAAAGATCTTAATTTTAAAACCATAACAAGTATTTTAAATCGTTTATTTAATAGCCTAAGTGCTTATAATTAGTTTAGAATTGTAATAAAGGAATTACATTTTGACTGATCAACCTTGTAAAAATACAATAGAATTTTTGTGTGTTGTTTATAATACTTCGACAACCTCATTAAGTATCCCAAAAATAAAGCCCGAATTCACCATAAAGGCAATCCGGGCTTTTTAAATTTTACAATTACTTCAACTCACTGAAGTGAAATTGTTGTGTTTAAATTTCTATTTTTTTCATTTTGGGAACTAAGAAATGCATGATTGTCCATCCTAGTAAGTAGGCAACCGCACAAAGAAAGAACATGATGTAGTACCCTGTTTGTATTTGATTGATGCTTTCATAATAAACAAACATTCTTTTTTGTACCAATAATGATAATAAAATTCCACCAAGGCCACCAAACATTCCGCCTATCCCAGTTACAGAAGCCGTTGCCGACTTGGGAAACATATCACTAACTGTAGTAAATATATTAGCACTCCAAGCCTGGTGTGCCGCTGCTGCCAGACCAATAACCAATACTGCAAGCCACATATTTACATCACCCAAAACTTGTGCAAACACAATTGGTAATACACAAAAAGCATAAATCAACATGCTGGTTTTTCTTGCTCTAAATACGGGCCAGCCTTTGTTTATAAGCTTCATAGGCAGGTAACCCCCACCAATGCTACCTATACTGGAAATCACATAAACCATTGCTGTAGGTAAGGCTACTGCAGTTCCTTTTAAACCATATTGTTTTAATAAAAAATCGGGAAGCCAGAAAAGATAAAACCACCAGATGGGATCTGTTAAAAATTTACCTATCGCAAATGCCCATGTTTGTTTGAATTGTAACAACTTAAGCCAAGATACTTTCTTTCCATCCAACATTTGCTCTTCCTTATCTGAATGGATATAGTCAAACTCTTCCTGAGATAATCTTTTTTGTTTACTTGGCACTTCATAATAGATAAACCAAAATATTAACCAAATAAACCCAATGGCACCAGTTAAAATAAAGGCCCATTGCCAACCGAATTTTTCTGCTATAAGCGGCACCGTTAGTGGGGCAATAATTGCTCCTATATTTGAGCCTGAGTTAAATATGCCTGTTGCTAATGCTCTTTCTTTTTTAGGGAACCATTCGGCAGTAGCTTTTATGGCTGCAGGAAAATTACCCGCTTCTGTAACACCGAGAAACACACGGGCGATACTAAAGCCAAACGTTCCGGTAGCTAATGCGTGCAATACGGCAGCAATACTCCATAATCCAGTTGCAATGGCATATCCAATTTTTGTTCCCAATTTATCTACAAGTCTTCCGGCAAATAACATTCCAAAAGCATATGCAACCTTAAATGCAATTTCAATATTAGAATAATTTGCAGCTTCCTGCACTTTATTCCAGTTAAATGCAGCAGCAAGATAGGGCTTCAACAGACTGATAACAGCTCTGTCTAAATAATTGATTGTAGTGGCAAAAAATATAAGAGAACATATCGTCCACCTATACTTTGACATCGTGTTACTTTGAATCATTTTATTTATTTTTTATAGTTTGAATTAGTGACAATACTTCTTTTGTAGAAGTTTCAATTGTAGCATAATCTTTTGCTTCCATCAATTTTTTACTAATTAATTTACTTCCCATTCCTACTGCACAAACGCCTGCCTTAAACCAGCCCTCTATATTTTCTCTTGTTGTATCAACGCCACCTGTTGGCATAAATAGTAGCTTAGGGAAGATCTCTTTAATTGAACTTAAGAAATCAGGACCTAACATGTTTCCTGGGAATAGTTTAATAAAAGTTACGCCGTTATTTTCTGCGGCAATAATTTCTGATGGGGTCATACAGCCGGGAGCATAAAACATTCCAATGCTATTTGCTTTATCTGACACTTCTTTCACATAACCAGGACTCACCATAAAATCAGCACCTGCTGCAATATAATCTTCGGCTTGTTGTAAATTCTTAATGGTACCTACACCCAATAACATGTCTTTCATTTCAGCATTTCTCACTTCTACTAATTTCTTAAAATTGTTCAAAGCGGCTTCTCCTCTATTGGTATATTCTACCGCTTTTACACCAGCCTTGTAAATAGCTCTTAAAATTTCGACACTTACTGTTTCGTCTGCATTAAAATACAATGGCAACATCCCTTGTTCGATGATGGCCTGGGTGATTTTTTGTTTCATTTATTATTTTTTGAGGTTGAAAATTGTTGATGGTGTTGAAGATTGTTGAATATTGGTGAATGTTGTTGAAGATAAATGATGATAAATAAAACTTTTCTACCTAACATTTGGTTAATTCTTTGCTGGATAGATTTTCAGTGTCTACATCTTAACTTTTATCACTAGTTTTTTTATCTCACTTTCTCCAATCATTGGCGCATGGACATCTTCTGGGAATAATATCACAAACTGGTGGTCTGTTAAATCGAAAAACATATCAGGCTGATCACTAAAAAAACGTACATCTTTATCAGGATTGTATTCTCCATTAGGCACCACACATTTTTGTCTGGGTTTCCAGCCAATTGTTTCATTGCCTTTGATACATAGCTGAATATCTATATTGTGATCATGGCATTCAAATTTTTTCAAACTTTCTTCTTTTGTTTTGCCAACAGCTTGGCTAAAAATCGCCTTTAACCCTTCGGTTATATCAGCTTTCCCAGGTTCTACATTACTTAAATCCGTCTCCTTAATATAATGAAAAGCTTGTTCAAAAAGAGGATGAACTGAAAAATACCGGTGTGCGTTTTCTAATGTGTCTACGATCATTTTGATTTAATTATATGTTTTATAGTGGTTAGTGTGTTTTTAAGTTTTAATAATTTACTCCATTCAATAAACATGATTTTATCATAAGAATAAGTAATATTATAATTGACCGCCAAGCAAATTACATAATACTTTTCTAAAAAAATCAAGTAGTCAGTAAGAAAGAGAACTTCTTTCGCTTAAACATTCTCTTGAAAGTGGTTGTTATATAAACATGAAGTTGCGTAGTCTTCCATATTTTTGTCGGGTCATTTTTGATTATCGAAATGAAATGAATGCCGTTATTTTTTTAGAAAGACATGCTGAAACAGCAGATGTGCCAAAGGGAAACACAATTAATACATTCATTTTGCTGCTGAAGTATTTCTAATAATCCCAAATTCCAACCCTCTTAATTCGGCCAGCCCTTTCAATCTGCCAATTGCAGAATAGCCGGGATTCATCTTTTTATTTAAATCATCTAACATCTGATGTCCATGATCGGGGCGCATGGGGATTGATAGGCTTCTTTCTTGCATTATTGTTACAATACCTTTTACGATGGCATACATATCTATATCCCCTTCGAGATGATTGGCTTCAAAAAAATCTCCAGCTTCATTTCTTTGGGTACTGCGCAAATGAACAAAATTGATTCTATGGCTAAATTTCCTGAGCATTTCAGGTAAATTATTATCTGCCCTAACTCCAAAAGAACCTGTACAAAAACAAAGTCCATTATTCAAGGAAGGAACGGCGTCGAATATTTTTTCGATATCATTTGCTGTACTAACCACTCTTGGCAATCCCAATAAAGAATAAGGAGGATCATCCGGATGAATAACCAATTTAACGTTACAGTCATCTGCAACCGTTATGACTTCCTGAAGAAAATAAATCAAATGGCTTCTGAGTTTATCTTCATCTATGCCTTTGTATTTTTCAATGGCTAGTTGAAATTGTTCCAACGAAAAATTTTCTTCACTTCCAGGAAGCCCTTTGATAATATTTTGTTTCAACAAAAACTTTTCATCATCATTCATTGCATTGAACTTTAATGTAGCGGCTTCTATTTCCTGATGAGTATAATCAGACGCCGCACCCTTTCTCTTCAATATAAAAAGATCAAAAACCGCAAGCGCTGCTTTAACAAACGATAAAGCTAATGAGCCATCTGGCATTGGAAAAGCTACATCCGTTCTTGTCCAATCCATAACAGGCATGAAATTGTAGGTAACAATATTGATGCCGCAACTATTCAAATTTCTGATAGTCTGTTTGTAATTATTGATAAAAATCTGAAAGTTTTCAGTCTGTGTTTTAATCGTTTCATGAACGGGTACACTTTCTACAACAGACCATTGCATACCAACTGCATTGATTTCTGATTTTCGTTTATTGATTTCCTCTATTGACCATACTTCCCCATTGGGTATATGATGTAGTGCAGAAACAACTCCAGTACATCCAGCCTGACGAATATCCCATAGGCTAACCGGGTCTGAAGGCCCATACCAGCGCATGGTTTGTTGCATTTGATACATTACTTTAATAAAATTTAATGCTAATTACTTATAAATATACTTTCAAAATTGACTGGTTAGATTATTTCAACTGAAATAATCTAATGATTTTTAAATTGAGGAGCGTTATAATTAAATAAGAACAGCTACAATTCTCCATATAAATCAAAAGAACAGTTCCCCATAATGAAAAGAGTTTTTCGAAAAAATATGACTGTATATTTTATCCTAGGAGCTAGTTTATTGTACGCTTTAAATTAAACAGAATAGTTGAGGATATTTTCTTCTGGTGCGAGCTGATACATTCTTTGTATTGTTTTTATTGCTGTTTCAGCTTTTAAAAGCGCTCTATTAAAATCTATTTCTTTTGAATCTGAAATAAAAGAATTCTTTTGATAATACGCAATTCCATTGCTGATATTTTGAAGAAATGAAATATAGAATTTTTTCTTTTTGGCAAAATCTTCGGATATAAAATCAACTATTATTTCCTTTTTGATGTAATCAATGTATAGTAATAACTCTGCTATAAACATATTGGGCCTGTTGAAATTGGTGACAATATTTGTTCTGCCGTAAATATGATCAGTCATTGTTTGTAAAGATACCACCTTGGAAAAGTTGACAATATTTGGACCTGGGCAAATAGTCACAGCATGTAAATTTTTGATAAAGGTTTTTGAATAATTAATAGCGGCAGCATTACTTAATCCGATGCATAAACATTCTTTGTCGAAAACTTCCTTTAATTTTTGTTGGTATTCAGCATCTGGCAGCTGCTGTGATGCTAACTGTTTTATTTTTAATTTTTGATACTTATGAGATGCTGTACAAATTGGTTCAGTTGTGAATTCGGTATTGAAAGCCAGATGTTTTTCTGTGCAGGGACTTCCTGGTTTGCCATTTTTAATTCTTAATAATTTTTCGACTTCAGCACTGGTATTTTTTAGATAATGAAACCTTACTCCTAATGGAGAATTGCGGCTTAATACCACATCCTCTTTCTTTGCTTCACTTAATAAGGTTAAGGTTTCCTGGTCAACTGTAGTGGCTTCAGGCACCAATAAAAATGGAGTGCCCCAGCCGGTACTATCCATATTATAATAGGTATGTAAAACTTCATCTTCGTCATGGGTACCAATTCCACCTTGTACAGAAAGGATCATTTTAGGAGGATACCTCAATTTAATACTACTTCTTTTGATCATCGATACTTTATAAATTTCAAAAAGGGTATCAATAAGCTCCTGCTTTTTTTGTTTGAATTCTTCTAAAATCGGTCCAAGCAACATCCCATCTGTTGCAAATGCATGCCCACCACAATTCAATCCGGATTCAATTCTGAATTCACTAACCCAAACTCCTTTTTTTGCAAGATATTTTCCTTGAATAAATGCCGATCGATAATCACTTACTTTTACGACAACTTTTTTTTCAAATACACCATCTTCATTTACATCAAACTCTTCACAATTGCCCAGATAATTATATAATCTGGGGTTCATGCCTGCAGAGAAAATAACAGAAGAATTATAGAGATCGCTTTTGGCAAATCCCCTCAAAGCAGAAACGGCATCTGAACCTTCTTCTAATAAAGTTCCATTTTTTTGGAAATTATCTTTATCAGTTTTTGTCATAATGTTGACGTCAATATTACCGGGTTTAATTTGAGTACGTAAATAACTTTCAAGTTTTGATTTATCAATATGATTACTTGTTGACATCATTTGCAAATACACTCTTTTAAGTTTACTGTCATCAGGCAACATTTCGAAATACTTTACAATCTCTGAACCAGCTTCAAATGCAGCATTTCTAAGTTTTTCAATTTGAATCTGAACAATTTTATTTACCAAATTCAGATAATCAGTAATTCTTTTTGCTCTATAATCTGTTTCACTTGTATTTATAGGACGGTATTCTTTATTGATAACGGGATAGTAATGACTTCTCATCATTTCAATTAATCTGTCTTCAACAATTGAAATAACAGATGAAATACCAAACCTTGCTACTTTAATGGGTGTATCTATTGTATAAGCCAATCCCATTACTGGAATATGAAATTTATGTGGTGATGAATAATGCATATGTTGAAATAAAAGTGTGAATAGATTATTTTAAATTTTTGATTTTATATTTATCTATATAAATAAAAAGAATGTTCAGTTGATTTATATATAACACTAAAGGCTTCATTAATATTAAGAATTCTATTTTTCAACCCATTATTTCCTTCTCCTATTATTTGCTGAGTCGTATTCTTCTATTTCTAATTGACTAACTGGATTTACTAAAAATGAATTTACTGGTTTTGTATTTTCATTAAGTGAAACAAAAATGAAATAAGCTCTGCTAATTAAATATTTTTTCCCGCTCAATACTTTTCTGGCAAATGATTCCACTGATATTTCCATAGAAGAATTGAATACTCTTGTAATAACAGCATGTATTGTAATGATATCACCTACACATGCCGAATCTATAAAATCGACTTGATTAATTGAGGCCGTAACACATATCTTCTCAGAATGGGTTTGTGCACATACGGCTGCAGCAATATCCATCCACTCTACTAATTTTCCACCTTGTAATCTACCCATAGGATTTGTATCGTTTGGGCACACCACTTCCGTTTTTAGAGTAGCGGATTCTGAGGGCGATTTGTATTTTTTCAATACATTCATAATAACCTGTTTTGCAATTTATTTGAATAAAATCAGAATACTTTTTAAAAAAAAGAACAACAAAACGACTATATTTTTGGTAAAGATAATATAAAAAGATAAGTTTGTCTTTATATCTTTTATTAATTATTTTATGATACCAGAAAAAAGGAAAATGATAGTGCTGCTATTATTACTTTTTTGTTATTTACTTTATTCTTTGATTCTATATTCTGAATTGCCTGTAAAGCTTTATAGTAAGAATAAAGAAGGCGAAATCGGCAAGCTCGTCTGGCAAAAATACAATTGCAATTCCTGCCATCAATTATATGGATTAGGTGGTTATCTTGGGCCAGACCTCACTAATGTTTATTCAAGTAGAAGTAAGGAGTATATAAAATCTTTTCTCATGAATGGAACTGCCACCATGCCAAAATTTAACATCAATGAATACGAAATAAATTCTTTAATACAATATTTCAGGTCGATTGATAACTCTGGAAAATCAGATCCTAGAATATTTAGAATAAAAACCGATGGTACAATTGAATAATACAAACAAATCTATATCCCGGCCATTTACCATTACTAGCATACTATTGTTGATTGTAGGTATGTTATTTGGAATAATGGGTTCGTTGCAATATATAATTCCTGGCCTTTTAAAAGAACAGTTATCATTTGAGAAAATTAGGCCCATGCATGTCAGTTCAATTATTTTCTGGATAATTATTGGAAGTGTAGGGTCTGTATTTAATTATTTGCAATTACATACTCAAAAAAAGCTTTACTCTCGTATGCTTGCAAAAGCAACTTTTTTTATCTTTTCAATTTCTATCATTGTAATATTATTTTCTTATTGTTTTGGGATATTTGGTGGAAGGGAATATTGGGAATTTAATCCCATCATTGCGCTGCCTATTTTTATTGGTTGGATTTTATTCATGATTAACTTTATCAAGTCAATCGGTAGTTTTAGAAACCAACCTGTATACGTATGGATGTGGCTTACCGGTATTTTTTTCTTCTTATTTACTTTTTTAGAATCCTATTTATGGCTGTTCCCTTACTTCAGAAATAACATCGTGAATGATATGACTATTCAATGGAAGTCATATGGCTCCATGGTGGGTTCCTGGAACATGTTACTCTACGGAAGCAGTATTTTTTTGATGGAAAAAATATCAGATGAGAAAAAGTACAGCTCTTCGCCAATTGCATTTGCACTATATTTTATTGGATTATTCAACTTGATGTTTAATTGGGGGCATCATATTTATACTTTACCGACCTATCCTTTTATTAAAAACATTAGTTACTTAGTTAGTATGACTGAACTTTTAATACTTGGAAGAATTATTTTTCTATGGAAATCAACCTTAACTAAAAATCTTAAACACCTTAACTCAATAACTTATCGCTTTATTTTGGCAGCTGATGTATGGATATTTTCAACGCTTTTATTAGCAATAGCCATGTCAATACCTGCCATAAATATCTATACGCATGGAACTCATATAACAGTTGCCCATACAATGGGTGCAACGATAGGAATCAATAGTTTTTTATTACTTGCGATATCATTTGATATCCTAGCAACTCATCATAATAATGATATAGGCAATAAAAAGTATGTCAATTTAGGATTCTGGATGACGAATATCTCCTTATTTATTTTCTGGATCAGCCTTATCATCGCTGGGATCATAAAATCAAAATGGCAAATGACTTTAAATAAAGAGCCTTTCAGCACAATGATGCTACAATTAAAGCCTTTTTTTATTGTATTTTGTATTTCTGGAATGGCTTTATTTACAGGGTTTATTCTTGTGATCTCCTCCTTAATTAAATACCATATTTTTTACAAGAGGAAATAATACGTTATTTTCCAAATGAATATGCTTGTGTAAATCTTCTTCAAAATATTTCAACTCTTCTAATACTACTTTGAATGTCATGCAGGCTTCTTTTGGAATAGCATAATCGTTGCTTAAATTAACAATATCGATGAGTAGAGCACCAACATTATGATGTTCTAATTCCATTGCAGCTAAAAGGTCATTAATATAGGAATCCGGAAATGCTATATTAATTTTATGAGTAAATAAATATTCAAATTCCTTTATTCTTCTTTAAAAAATCTAACCGAAACATGATACTGCAAAACATCTGTCAAGTCACTTTTCTTCTCTTCTTTTAACAACCCTTCCACCGTACCGGCAGGAAGCTTATCAAATGCCGCATTTGTTGGAGCAAACACTGTAAATGGACCCGCATTACTTAAGGCATCTACTAATTGTGCTGCTTTTATTGCTGCAACTAACGTGGTATGGTCTTTACTTCCAACTGCAATCTGAACTACATTTTTAGCTGACTGGTCATCTTTAATGCCTGACTGCCCAACCTCTGCAGTTGAAGCTACAATGCTGTCAGTAGCTGATTTTTCATTATTACTGTTACAACTTAATCCGATAATCATTAATACTATTACTAACGGATACAAAATGCTATTTTTCATGTTTCATGTTTTTGGTTAAAAATATTTTATGTAAAACTATCTTTGATATATGATTATGATTATGATTCAAATCACATTAATAAATTTCATCTCTACAATGGAAATATTTTTTCGAAATTATTTATGACATTCCATGATAACGCTGTGAGTTATATTTTGATTTTTATTTGACCCCATTATATTATTAACCCCTAAACCTCTTAATATCAAGAGGCATGCCATTGTAAAGACTATTGCTGGGTAAGTGTATTTAAAAACATTTTTAAGTTTGTGCCTTATCAATTGTCCGAAAAAAGAAAAGGCCCAAACTAATGGAATGGTACCGATTCCAAACGCAGCCATAAATAGCATGCTTTCAAGTGGACTATTAGTTGATGCAGCGCCAATAGTTGCAATATAAATCAACCCGCAAGGTAATAAACCATTCAATAATCCAATGATCAATACTGCAGCATTGTTTTTTTTATTAAAAAGAATCATGATCTTCTTTCTGATGTTTTTATAAAAATTGTTCAGCAATGCTGCTTTTTCAAATCGCTTTTTAAAATAGGGAAACAGAAAAAAAAACAACACCGTTATTCCAAGAAAAACTGATACCACATTTTTCAACCCCATAATAAAAAACGACTTCCCTAATAACCCAACTATAAAACCTATCACGGTATAAGTAATAACTCGGCCCGTATTGTATAATAAACTGCTGATGAACTTATATGAAGGGCTATCGTTTATAGAAGGCAATGAAAGGGCTATAGGGCCACACATGCCAATACAATGCGTACTTCCTAATGCTCCAAGAAAAAATGCGGATGTAATTAAGGCTGTCATTTAATAAATAATTTATCTTCTTGGTAAAAAGCAAGCTGATCAGCAATCCAACGCAGATGTATTTCAAAATAACCTTTGGTCTCTAAAGAAAGAGTCCATTTAAATTTCCCACTTGATGTTGATGTATTAAAATGAATATCCTTTTCTTTATCAGAAGGGCAATACAATGTAGCATCAACTTCTACAGACTTATTCATCATTTCTTTTGGCAATGTAATTATGAGTTCGGAATCAATTTGGCAAAAGCTGGTTTTTCCCGACAAGGCATTAACCCGCTCCCTTTCTTCAATAGTATGTTGAAAAGCAAGTTCTTTTTTATAATAATCCGGTGTTACAAGATCTACTTTCTGACTAGAAGACTTGTAGACTAAGAAAAGAATGCCCGCTACGAAAACAATATATACAAACATGATTTTTTTACCCCAGCTCATGACGATTATTTTTTTTAATTATAAATTTCGGGCCCAATAAAAGTAGCCCTGATAGTATTTATTCTTGTGCTCGAATCATATAATCCAATAACTAATGTTGTTTTCCAGCTTTTAATAGTGGCCCTATTTAGTTTTACAAAAAACTGAACTGATTCATAGTCTGATTTCTTTACAACAATCCTCTTGCCTTCTAAAAGTGATATTTCACCCGGCACATTTTCTAATTTCAGACGAATCGTAATATCATCATGTGTTTTGTTGATTAATTTTAGATTATATAAGTTGCTGATTCTGCCATCTAGCATAGATGTATATGTTTGACCGGAAGTTCTCATTAATCTTGCATCCAAATTATTTCTGCTTATTAATAAATAAATCAGAAAGGACAAAAGCAATAAGAGTACCACTGAATAAGCTTTAACACGATTGGTAATCGTCAACCTTTTATTTTCACTAATACTATTTTCTGAGGCATAGCGAATTAAACCAATTGGTTTTTTTAAACTAATCATTATTGCATCGCAGGCATCCATACAAGCTGTACAATTAATACAATCCAATTGTGTGCCATTTCGAATATCAATTCCAGTTGGACATACTCGAAAACAAGCCTTGCAATCTATACAATCGCCTTTCATCATGCTGATTTATTTATATTCTTACATCCATTTTTACAATTGGCACAATTGCCCTTATGATGATGGGTGCCATCTTTTTTTTCTTCATGTTTTATTTTTCCTCTGGGCTCGCCTCTTACATAATCATACGCAACTATAATTGAATTTTTATCTAATAATACACCTTGTAATCTTCCATACGGACAAACCACAATACACACTTGTTCTCTAAACCACCAATAAACAAACATAAAAATACTTGTAAAAAGGAGCAGTGAAAATAGGGTAACAAGATTTTCAAAAGGATGACTAATATGATTAATTAATACATCCATCCCAATCAGATATGCCAGAAAGAAATTAGCGATGATGAAAGAGATGATGAAAAATAATATAAACTTAGTTACTCGTTTTATAAGCTTTTCTGTATCCCATTTTCTTTTATGAAGCCTTGCCTGATCAGATGCATCTCCATCAATCCAATATTCAATTTTTCGGAATACCATTTCCATGAATATAGTTTGTGGACAGGCCCATCCGCAAAAAACCCTGCCAAAAATGATTGTAAATAAAATAATGAAAACGATAAATGTGATTGTTGCTAATCCAAAAATGAAAAAATCCTGTGGCCAAAAAATCATGCCGAAAATAATAAATTTACGTTCTAGGACATTCAACATGAACAATGGATCTCCTGAGACTTTAATAAAAGGCAATGAAAAAAAAATCACTAAATAAAATATGCTAAAAACAGTTCTTAAATTATAATGGCCCCCTTTTGGTTTTTGAGGAAATATAAAGTTCCTTTTGCCCTCAATAGAAATGGTAGCAACCGAATCCCTGAAACTTTCATCATGTAATTCTTCTGTCTCTGACATTTTATTTTTTTGATTTAATAAGTGAGTCCGTTGAAATGCCTCCCTGATTAGATTTATCTGCAATAAACAAATCCCCTTGTGGCTCTTTTGGATTTAGAGGCTTCGTTCCTTGCAGTGTTGTAATATATCCTGCGAGATTATTGATTTGCTTTGGAGAAAAATTTTTCTCCCAAGCCTGCATTCCTTTATCCGGATAACCATGTTTGATAGATGCAAAGATGTCATTCAAAGAACCTTTGTGTATCCAATAAGCATCTGTCAAGTTAGGTCCTGTAGCACCTTCTCCAGCTTTTCCATGGCAAGTCCAACAAATAGAAGAAAAAATCTCTTTCCCCTCATCTAATCCACTCTTTAAGGGCATCTGAATATTTGACTCGTCGACATTTTCTGAATTTTTTGAAGCATAAGAATTTGCTTGAATTTTGGCTTGTTCTACTTCTGCCAAATATTCCTCGGTTGGATTTTTGCCATATCCAAACACATGGAAATTCAAGAGATAAATAATTGCAACTACAATTGTAAAATAGAAGCCATACTTCCACCATGGGGGAAGTGCATTATCCAACTCCTTAATTCCATCATAATCGTGATCAAGAAGAATATCCGCTTCTTTTTCAATAGCAACTGCTTTCGTAAAGATTTTTTTATCCAAACTTTTCCATGAATGAAATATGGAGAACGCCTTCTTTGTGCTTTCCGGAATCAGTTCCTGCTGAATCCTTTTGATAAAAAACATCAGGAATAATATAGCAATAAGCTCTAGAAAAATAATGGAAGCCGTCATCCAAAATCCTGTATACCCCATTCCTCCGTAATTATAAAATTGATCCGTCGAAACTGAATTGACTGATTTAACTTGAGCATAAGATGTTTGAGAAAGTAACAACATCCCTACAACAATTGTGGGGAGCAACTTGGAACTATTTTTATTTTTTTCGGTTAGCTGATTAGATAACACGATAAGTACCTGACCCATACCCCAGATTACAAATATTAATACCACAGCAATAATAATCATCACTGTTGCCAATAAATTATTACTTGATGATTCAATCTTAGGAATGGATTCTTGAGAGAACCCAAGACATGGTAGGAAAAGGGTAAAAAGGAAGACCCCTATTTTATTGAGTTTGTATAACATAAACTGATTTTTATTAATGATTAGATTCGATTTCTGGTTTGTCTAATGGTATATTGGAAAGATGGGTTACACTCTTTTTATCCATTTTAATCACAAACCAAAGCAATACAACAAAAAAGACAAAAAAGATAATAAGCGAAATCATCGGATATACCTGACAGTTCTCTATAGTGCTTGCATATTGTTTAATAAATTTAAACATGGTTATTGTTTTAAGGTTTACTAATGTCTTTTCCTAATCTTTGCAGATAAGCAATAATCGCTATTACTTCTTTTCTGGGTGACACTCTAATACTGTCAGAAAGTAAGTTTTTGCTGATCTTATTCGCCTGCTCCATCAGGAGTTGATTGGCCTTCCTATCAAAATTCTTTTCATAAGGCACTCCCATTGTTTGCATAGCCCTGATTTTAGCAGCAGTACTAGAGGTATCTAAATTTTGTTCGAGCATAAATGAATACGCTGGCATAATGGAGCCTTCACTCATGGAAGACGGTTCGCGTAAATGTCTGAAATGCCAGCCATCAGTCTTCTTGAGATTGCCCGTCCCTTCACGAGCCAAATCAGGACCTGTTCTCTTACTGCCCCACTGAAAAGGATGATCGTAAACAAATTCACCGGCTTTAGAATATTCTCCATAACGCTCAGTTTCACTTCTAAAAGGACGAACCATCTGAGAATGACATACATAACAACCCTCACGAATATAGATATCACGACCCTGCAATTCTAAAGGTGTATAAGGTTTTACACTACTAATTGTAGGCACATTCGATTTAATTAAAAATGTAGGAATAAGTTCAATAGCACCGCCAATTAAAATAACAATCAAACTCAACACCATTAAGTAAACAGGCTTTCTCTCAATCCATCTGTGCCAATGCTCTCCAGATTGTCTCTTATGTTCTACAACTAATGGAGGCGCTTCTGCAACTTCATTTTCAACTAGCTTACCAGACTTAACAGTTTTGTAAATATTGTAGACCATTAACACCACTCCAATTAAATACAAAGTGCCGCCAAAGGAACGCATAGCATAAAATGGTTTTAGATAAGTAACAGTTTCTAAAAACGAATATTTTAATTGTCCGCTTTCTGTGAATTGTTTCCACATACTACTTTGTGTAAAACCTGCCCAATACATAGGAACAGCATAAAATATCATTCCTAAAGTGGCCAGCCAAAAATGGTTATGGGCTAGTTTTTTAGAAAATAAAGTTGTGCTAAATATTCTTGGTATTAACCAATAAATGATACCAAAGGTGAGCATCCCATTCCATCCGAGTGCGCCAATATGAACGTGTGCAATAATCCAATCAGTAAAGTGTGCAATTGCATTTACGTTTTTTAACGCCAACATCGGGCCTTCAAAAGTAGCCATGCCATATGCTGTTACAGCAACTACCATAAATTTCAATATAACGTCATCTCTAACCCTGTCCCATGCACCCCTTAACGTTAGCAACCCATTAATCATACCTCCCCAGCTTGGAAAAATCAACATGAAAGAGAATACAACGCCTAGAGACTGCGCCCAGTTGGGTAATGCTGTATACAAAAGATGATGAGGACCGGCCCAGATATATAAAAATATTAATGCCCAAAAATGTATAATCGATAACCGATATGAATAAACAGGCCTATTCGCCGCTTTTGGCATAAAGTAATACATCATTCCCAAATAAGGTGTGGTTAGAAAAAATGCAACTGCATTATGTCCATACCACCATTGCACCAATGCATCCTGTACGCCTGCATACCAGGAATAACTTTTAAACAACGTCACTGGCAATTCGAAGGAATTAACAATGTGCAATACTGCTACCGTTACAAAAGTGGCTATATAAAACCAGATAGCTACATACAAATGCTTCTCTCTTCTTTTAATAATAGTGGCAAACATATTCCATCCAAACACCACCCATATCAATGTAATCGCAATATCAATAGGCCATTCCAGTTCAGCATATTCTTTGCCAGAAGTAATACCTAATGGTAAAGTAATTGCAGCAAAAACAATAATCAATTGCCAACCCCAGAAATGAATTTTACTAAGTGTATCATTATACATTCTTGCTTTACATAAGCGCTGCAATGAATAATAAACCCCCATAAAAATACCATTACCTACGAAGGCGAAAATAACTGCATTCGTATGTAAGGGCCTCAACCTACCGAATGAACCATATTGGGTAATATTTAACGAAGGAAACACCAATTGTAATGATACCCATAAGCCGGCAAGCATTCCAACTATTCCCCACAAAATAGTGGCATAAGCAAAATTTCTAACCGTTTTGTTGTCGTAATAAAATTTTTCAGTTTGCATGTGATGATTTTTTTTCTATTGTTGATTGATCGTTTTTAGATTTCTTATTCCTATCGTCTTCAAAAAGTATTCTAACCGAAGGAGTAAATTCGTCATCATACTGTCCGGTGGTTACACTCCATATAAATGCAATTAAAAAAGAAATCGCAATAATGATACTAACTCCAAGAAGTAAGAATAAAGCACTCATGATTTTATAATTGATAATTTCAATAATTTCTCACTCCACTTTGATGTAATCATAGCAATCAGTACAATACTAATACTACTGACAGGCATTAATATAGCTGCGACAACAGGAGAGATTTTTCCTTGAACTGCTAATGAAATTCCTATTATATTATATAGTATCGAAACTGCAAATCCTATGGAAATATTAACTTTACTCATTCGCGTATATTTTAAGATTGATGGCAACTTATTAAGGGAAGATGCATCAATTATTGCATCACAAGCAGGAGAAAATTGAGCGCTGTTTTCACTTACTGCGATTCCAACATTGGCCTGCATTAATGCTCCGGCATCGTTTAACCCATCTCCTATCATCAATACATTCGCGCCTTTCTTTTGAAGTGCTTTTATATACTCCAATTTACCCTGTGGAGTTACTGAGAAATAAATAACTGTATCATTTCCAAAAATCTGTTGCAGTGTAGATTTTTCAGCATCATTGTCTCCAGACAAAACATGCAAAGTGTATTTTTTTTTCAATTTTGAAACCATTTCATCCAATCCTTCACGATAAGGATGCACTATTTCAAAATAACCCTTATAGTTATCATTGATGTTTACATGAACAGCAGAACTTTTCAAGGAGTTATTCAATAAATCGGAAGCAGTAAAATCACTATTTCCTAAACGCAATTCTGTTTCAGCAGTTTTTGCAAATATCCCTTTACCACCTTCTTCGCAATATGCTAAAAATGAAGGACTCACCATATTAGATAGCACAGAAAAGTGACTGTTTAAAGAACGACTCAATACATGAGAAGAATTAGCCGTTGTATATTTAATCAAATCATTTTCCAAAGGCGAAAGAGGAATGCCCCTATAATTTATTGCAGTCTTTTGCTGACTGGTAATCGTACCCGTTTTATCGAAAACGATATGATTGATTTTTGCAAGAGACTCTATCACAGTAGCATTTTTAAGGAATAGTTGATGCTTACCTATAATTCGCATCATATTGCCGAAAGTGAAAGTTGCAGAAAGTAACAAAGAACAAGGACAAGCTATAATCAATACAGAAGTGAGCACTAATAATACTTTTGAAGGGTCAGTCCACTGCCAATAAATAGAGGCTATAAACGCAATGGATAAGAGAACCAAGGTGAAATATTTACTCCATGGATGAATAAAAGAATCTTTTTTTTCTTTATTCTTTTCAAAGATGCTGTTGTTCCACAATTCAGTTAGATAACTCTGTGAGGGAATTTTTATAGCTCTTAGTAAAATAGAGGTGCCTAATTGTTTTCCACCAGCATATAATAAATCTCCAACATTTTTTTGTTGAGGTATATTTTCTCCATTTACAAAACTATAATCGATATTGGCATCTCCTTCCATCAACAATGAATCTGCAGGAATCAAATCATTATTTCTAATTAAAATGATATCATTAATAGCTAATTTTGTAATAGGAATATTTTGTTCAATTCCATTTTTTTTAATAGTTACTCCCAAAGGAAAATAAGATTGATATTTTCTATCAAAAGATAAAACATCGTAAGACTTATTTTGAAACCATCTTCCAATCAACATAAAGAAAATAATACCAGTTCCTGAATCCAAATATCCAGAACCACAATTCGTGATAATTTCAAAATAACTTCTGGAAAATGTTATGAGAATAGCCAAAGCAATTGGTATATCTATATTTATTTTCTTTTGCTTTAACCCGTTAATTGCACTTAAAAAAATGGAAGACGCGCTGTAAATAAATACGGGTATAGACAATAATAATATAACCCAGCTAAAAGTTTGTTGAAGTTCAGGGAGCTCTAAATTTCCTCTTGAAAAATATTCAGGAAAGCTCAGCATCATAATATTGCTAAAACAAAAACCAGCAACGCCAATTTGTATGATTTGTTTTTTACTCGTGTTTTTTTTCTTAACACTAATTGCATCCTGCATACTTATAGAAGGCTCATATCCAATGAAAGAAAGCAATTCAACGACTTTCCTTAAACTAATCAATTGTGGATTAAAAGAGATGAAAATATTTTTCTCTTGGAAATTAACCCTCGATTGAATAATCCCCGATTCAATCTGATGAAGTTTTTCAAGCAAATAAATACAGGATAAACAATGAATTTGAGGTAAAGAAAACTTTACATTGATTTGATGGCTGCTGTTAAATAAAATTAGTTTTGAAATAACACTCTCGTCATCAAGATAAGCAAATCTGTCTCCTTTGAATTTGCCTTTAACTTTAATCCCAGGAGTATTGTCTAATTGATAGTAATTGCAAAGTCCATTTTCACTCAGAAGTAAGTAGACATGTTTACAGCCATTGCAACAAAAATGATTACCATCTGAAACGATATCATCTATACAAAAATCTCCACAATGATAACAATTATATTTTCCTTTCATAAAGACTAACAAAAAAACAAACTAAATCAAGTTTTATTAAATATATTAATACCTTATTATCTTTATTTTTTCATAAAAAACAAATTATTTGTTTTTTAGAAAGAACTTTCCGCTATCCAACTTCTCATTAAAGTCTGCAATAGTGTTGTTTTCTATCATTTTTATCAGACCTTTTTTGATCTCTTTAAATTCAAAATGAACTGGGCAAGGATTTTTTTCAGAACATACTTTCAAGCCTAGTACACAATCCTTATAAATCACATCTCCATCAATAGCTTTTACAATATCAGCCAAGGAGTTTTTCAAATCAAACTTGTCCATATAGAATCCTCCATTAGGTCCTTTAACAGAATGAATAAGCTTTCTTCTGCTGAGATCTTGCATAATCTTAGCCATGAAATGCTCTGGAGCATCTGTTCCTTTGGCTATTTCTTTAATGCCAACCCTTTGTTCTTCCTTTGATTTTTTAGCTACAAAAATCATCGCTTTAATGGCATATTCGCAAGATTTTGAAAACATAGATTTTAATTTATGTAACAAAGATAAAAAAATATTTTAAATAAAAGAGTTTTTTATCTTTTTATATTCAATAAAATGTTTAAAATTAATAAATAATCGACCGAAATATCTATTACTGGGCTTTTTAATTAGTGGATAATTTAGTATTTCTTAATTAGATAAATTGTGAAATAATGGCTGATTCAAATACAGGATTACTCCAATTGAATAAAGCCCTACTATATTAATAATTTCATTTACAAACCAAATAAAACTAGTCAAGCCTATAGCATATAAGATGCAATGCATTTTTTATTGTATTTTTATATTAGTAGGGCGGAACGATCATTTTAAAACAAGATTATAAACATGAGTGAAGTCAGCAAATTGATTTATCAACTTAGTCCTTTCGTTGAAGATTGTTTAACAAAACAAAACAGGGCTTTCTCTTCATTCGAATATAACTACCTTCAGGAAGTAATCAACCAACACCAGATTCAATCTGTTCTTGATATTGGCACAGGCGAAGGATCTTTTATTGCAGGCCTTGCTTCATTAACTCCAGATGTAAACTATCATGCAATTGATATAGGAGAAGATTTAATCAGTATTGCAAAAGAAAAAAATCAACAAGATAATATTGTTTTTACAAGTTGCTTATTCGATTCAAGCTTTCCAGAAAAAAAATATGATTTAATATTAGCGAGATTTTCTGTCGAGCACATGAAAGATATTGCTGCATTTATTGCTGAAGCTTATAAAAGACTTAAAAAGGGAGGCATCCTGCTGGTTACAGAATATTATGTAGAAAACATTTCACTTCAAAGTGATACCTGGAATATTTTTCGTGAAAAAGAACTTGAATTTTATACTGCAATTGGATCAAACGCAAGGACTTCAATAGAAATACCTAAACTCATGCACAAGGAAGCATTTAAAAAAATAAACTCCAACTTAAGACATATATCCCCCTCTACTATTGGGTTTCAGCCCTTCTATGAATTAATTATCAGCTATGCCAATATTTATGGAAATATTGTTCCTGAGGTTTGGACGGATGAAATAAAATCAATTATTATAGCGTATGCTGAAAACTCAATGCATGAAACAAGTAGCCATGTAGAAGATGTGCTCTTTATAAGCCACACCATTGGATATGCATAAGTAATTTTTGGAAAGCACTTTATATGTAATAACAAAAAACGTCATTGTTCAAATATGAAATTTTATAATTAAAAAACCCAGACAATCAATGATAACTGGGTTTTGCTTATTTCTACTTAGAAATGATGCGGAGAGTGAGGGATTCGAACCCTCGATACAGTTTCCCGTATACACGCTTTCCAAGCGTGCTCCTTCAGCCACTCGGACAACTCTCCATTATAAAAATTCCGGGAAGCAAATGTACGGTCTTAGCTTTTCATTAAAAAATCAATCTAATACTTTTTCCATTTGCATGCTACGGGACCCTTTCACTAATATTTGTGCATTCTGGTAAGATTGAGAAACAAACCAATCTCTGGCTTCAGTTGAAGTATTGAAAAAATGATGCCCCCCTTGCAATCCATCGAATTGTTTTCCTACCAAAACAACATCCTGCCATTGATATTGATTTATCAATGCAATAAGCTGTTCATGCTCAAATCCACTTTCTTCACCTAATTCCATCATCCCACCGAGCATCATCACCTTATTTTTTCCGGGCATTTTTGCGAAATTTTCAATAGCTAATTTCATGCTACTCGGATTGGCATTGTAAGCATCCATAATAATGGAATTGGAGTTTTTTTGAATCAATTGAGACCTGCTATTCGAAGGAAGGTAATTTTCCAACGCCTGTTTGATACTATCATCAGCAACATTAAATGCCTTTCCAATACAAACAGCAGCCAATATATTAGGCAAGTTATATCCACCAACTAATTGAGTTTTAATTAAACCTATTTCTGCTCCTTTTGAAATAAGTACTTCTAAAAATTGTTGATCGGTAGAAATTGCGCCAACCAGGGCTGCTTCTTTATCTATAGAGCCATAAGTCACCACGCTTCTAATTCCCACGCTCATCTCTTTAAGATAATCGTAATCACTAAAAATAAAAGCAGTTCCGTTTGTCTTTTTTAAATAATCAAACAACTCTCCTTTCCCCTTTCTCACGCCTTCTTCGCCACCAAAACCCTCTAAGTGAGCTTTGCCACAATTGGTAATCAAGCCATGTGTCGGTAACGCGTAAACGCAATATTCTTCTATTTCTTTTTGATGATTGGCTCCCATTTCAATTACCGCAAAAGCTGCATCTTTTTTTATTTTTAAAATCGTCAAGGGAATGCCAATATGGTTATTCAAATTCCCTTCTGTAGTATATGTTTTGTATTTACTCGACAACACCACATGAATCAATTCTTTCGTAGTGGTTTTACCATTGCTTCCTGTAACAGCAATAAATGGAATATCAAATTGTTCTCGGTGAAATTTAGCCAAGGATTGTAAAGTTGCCAACACATCGTCAACATTGATTAATCTAGAGTCTTCAAATCCTAGAGGCTCATCAACTACACAGTAAGCAGCTCCAACTTCTAGCGCTTTTTTCGCATATTCATTTCCATTAAAATTGTCGCCTTTTAATGCAAAAAAGATGTCGCCAATTTTCAACTTACGCGTATCTGTTTGTACAGTAGGGTGCTTTAAATAAATTTCGTACAATTCTTTAATCTTCATCTTTTTTTTATTTTAAAACCATCAAATTTAAAATCGTCATCAAAATATCGACAATGCATTTTCGGAAGTAATTTTTGCTACTTCTTCGTATGAACAGGATTTAATTTCCGCAATTTTTTCTGCAATAATTTTTAGATACGAAGACTCATTTCTTTTGCCTCTATGTGGCACCGGTGTTAAATAAGGTGCATCAGTTTCTAAAACCAAATACTTTAAATCAATTTCTTTTATGACCTTATCTAAACCAGCATTTTTATACGTTACCACTCCGCCAATTCCTAAATAAAATCCCATTTCAATAATTTGATTCGCTTCATTTGCCGTACCTCCAAAGCAATGAAAAATACCTTTTAGTCCTTTAGTTATATATTGGTTTATTACATCGATGGTTTCTTGCGTTGCATTTCGTGTATGTAAAACGATGGGCAATTGGTATTCCAAAGCCCATTCAATTTGTTTTTCCAGAGCCTCATATTGTTCTTTTACGTAGGTCTTATCCCAGTAAAAGTCTAGTCCGCACTCACCTATTGCATAAAACTTTTTTTTCTTCAACCAATCCTCAACAAGCTGCAGCTCGTCTTTCACATTCGCTTTTACATAACAAGGATGAAGTCCCATCATAGGAAAACACAACTCAGGAAATCTTTCCTCTAGTTGGAATAATGACTCGTGAGTTTCACTGTCAATAGCCGGCAAATAAATTTTATCTACCCCATTGGATTTCGCGCGAATAATCAATTGATCGATGTCTTCGGAGAATTCACTAAGATAAAGATGGCTATGAGTATCTATAATCATATAGGAGCAATAGTTGTTTGGTCAATTTTTTTAAATTCAAAGCCTTGATTAGCAAAATAATCTAACACTTTGGGCAACGCGTAACTTAGTCTTTCTTTAGCTTTTTCACTATCATGAAACACGACAATAGCACCTTCCTTAGTATTTAAAATTACATTTTCGGCACACACTTCTTTTGATATTTTCTGATCAAAATCTCCACTGAGAATATTCCACATCAATACTTTGAGTTGATATTTTTTTTGTTGTAGTTGTTTAATTTGAAATCTTGTTATCCGTCCATAAGGAGGCCTGAATAAGGGACTATCAATATGATTTTTTGCGTCCCAAATATCATTTAAATATTCCTCATCCGAAACCTTCCAGCCATTTAAATGATTAAAAGTATGATTGCCAATCGCATGGCCTTCGTCAATGATTCTTTGAAATACTTCAGGGAATGCTGCTACATTTTTACCGATACAAAAAAAAGTGGCTTTAGCCTGGTATTTTTTTAATTCATCTAACACAAATGGAGTTATGGTCGGATGTGGGCCATCATCGAATGTGAGATAAATAGATTTCTCCTGCGTTTTAATATCCCAAATACAGCCTTTATACAACCATTTGAGCCAACGAGGTATTTTAACAAAATAAAACAATGCTTATTTTTTGCACTAAAATTAAACTTCTTTATCTTCAATCCGTCTCAGCAAACTAAATTTTATTTTATGAAATTGAAAAAACTTCTACATTATGCAATCCTTGGATTATTTATTCTTGGACAATCAGCTTGTAAAAAAGACAATACATCAAATGACAATTCAAATGAAATTGAAACCACTTTTGATTTATCCAGTAAACAATCTATTAGTGAATCATTAACCGATGACGTGAATAACATTTTAAACGAAGTGGTTATTCAAGAAAATTTACAAGGCAGCCGTATTCCTCAAATTTCTCAAAATAACACTTGCGGAGCCGTTACGACTAGCCCCGGAGGGTTTCCAAAAACAATCACTATTGATTTTGGTTCAGGTTGCTCTAATATAGGATCTTCAGTAGTTCGCAAAGGAGTGATTCATGTGGAATTAACCAACTATTTCAGGACAACAGGCAGTATTGCCACTGTGACATTTGATAGCTTTTACGTAAATGGGTATAAAAAAGAAGGTACCATCAAATGGACTAACACTACTACTAATCCTGACACCATCAAATGGGACCGCGAAGCTATCAATGTAAAAATAACTGCTCCTAATAATAGTAATTACTGGTTTCATTCTGGTATAAAACATATCGCTCAAATTGAGGGATCAAACACACCCAATATAAGAATTGACGATGTTTATAGTATCACTGGAAGTTCTACAACTACCAATTCCAGCGGGATCTCCAGAAATGCTACCATTCAAATCCCTCTTCATAAAAAAGTGACTTGGGACCATATAGATCGTGGCAGTATTCTTTTCCAAGGACCAAACCATAATGCATTATTAGATTTCGGGAATGGAACTGATGATGCTATTGCAACTATCTCTGTTGATGGTTATACGCCAAGAACTATTACACTTCCCTAATAAAAAAATGTTGTACACTTCAAAAGCTGCAGTCACTATGATTGCAGCTTTTTTATGTTAAATACATCAATTAATAAAAAATAAATATCTTCAATAAAAGAAACCTTACTTATGAGTGTACACATCAGCGCGAAAGCAGGAGAAATAGCCCCTGTAGTTTTAATGCCAGGCGATCCTTTAAGAGCAAAATATATTGCAGAAAAATGGCTAACAGATTTACAATTAGTAAGTTCAACAAGAAATATATTTTTTTACACAGGAAAATATAAAGGCGCGAAAATAACCATTGGAGCAAGTGGAATGGGTTGTCCTTCAATAGGTATTTATTCCTACGAATTATTTAATGAATATGATGTGGAATGCATCATCAGAATAGGAACTGCAGGGTCATATCATCCTCATATCAAACTATATGATGTCATAAATGTGGATGTTGCCTGTAGTGAATCTACTTTCGCAAAATATGCTTTTGATATAGATGGCAGTGCTATTCCTCACCAGGGTAAGGCTTACGATATCATTAATCAAACAGCAAAAGAAAAAGGAACCACCCTATTAAATGGCGCTATTCATTCTAGCGATATTTTCTATAGAAAGAATATGGATAATCCGGCTATCGTGTCGGAATACAACTGTTTGGCAGTTGAAATGGAGGCCTTTGCATTATTTGCCAATGCAAAATATTTGGGTAAAACAGCTTCTACCCTTTTAACTATATCAGATGTAATCCCAACACAGGAGCAGATTTCAGCAGATGCCAGGGAGAAATCTCTAAATCCAATGATTGAACTGGCCTTGGATGCAGCTGTTAATTTTCAAAATTCGCTTTAGTCGTCAGGAAACTTATCTTTGCACTCTAATTATAATAAAATAATTATTAAGAATTTTTATGCAAAAAAGTACAGGTAAAGTGAGAGTTAGATTTGCTCCAAGTCCTACAGGAGGTCTTCATTTGGGTGGCGTACGTACGGTTTTATACAATTATCTGTTTGCCAAAAAACATGACGGAGAATTTATACTCCGAATAGAAGATACCGATCAAACCAGATTCGTGGAAGGTGCTGAACAATATATTTATGATTGTTTGAAATGGTGCGGATTAGAACCAGATGAAAGCCCCATGCAAGGCGGTGCATTTGGGCCCTATCGCCAAAGTGAGCGCAAGCTTATGTATCATGACTATGCACTCCAGTTGATTCATGCAGGCCATGCTTATTATGCATTTGATACACATGAAGATTTGGAAAAAATGCGCGCTGATTTTAAAACAACAGAAAACCCCTCTCCTCAATACGACAGCAATTTAAGAACAAAGATGAAAAACTCTTTAACCTTATCTGCTGAAGAAGTAGAACGCAATATTAAAGAAGGTGTTCCTTATGTTGTCAGGATAAAAGTTCCTGCAAATGAAACGATTACTTTTACAGATTTAATACATCACGAAGTTAGTTTTGATTCAAATGTGGTGGATGATAAAGTATTACTGAAAGCGGATGGCATGCCTACTTACCATCTTGCGGTTGTGGTGGATGATTATCTCATGAAGATTACACACGCATTCAGAGGAGAAGAATGGTTGAGCAGTTCGCCAGTGCATATTTTATTATGGAAATATTTATTCGGATTAGACCAAATGCCTCAATGGGCGCATCTTCCCTTAATACTTGGACCAAGTGGAAAATTAAGCAAAAGAGATGGCGCGAAATTCGGATTCCCTGTATATGCCATGAACTGGACTGATCCGAAAACAAAAGATTTTACAGAAGGTTTTAAAGAAAAAGGTTTTTTACCAGGTGCTTTTATCAACTTACTGGCGCTCCTAGGCTGGAATGATGGAACAGGTCAAGAATTGTTTTCAATGGACGAATTGATTACTCAATTTTCGATTGAAAGAGTGCATAAAAGCGGAGCGAAATTTGATTACGAAAAAGCAAAATGGTTCAACCACGAATGGATTAAAAAATCAACTGTTGAAGAGTTGTTTCCAGATATAAAAAAAATATTTGAAGCAAAAGAAGTAGTGATTGAAGAGGAAACCCATTTTAAAAATATAATGGAGCTGGTGAAAGATCGTTGTACCTTAATGACTGATTTTTATGAGCAGGCCATTTACTTTTTCAAAGCTCCAGAAGTGCTAGATACTGAGGCTGTCAAACCAAAATGGAATGAGGCAAAAACAGATTTCTTTGAAACGTATTGCGCTCAACTCCATGAATTAAATGTTTGGAACGTAGCATCCATTGAAGATTCTTTCAAAACATTGGCAACTGAGAAAAATATCAAACCGGGCGAGCTGCAATTACCCATGCGCATCATGCTTGTTGGGGGTAAGTTTGGTCCGGCTGTTTTTGAAATTGCCCATAAAATAGGAAAGTCAGCTACAATCAGCAGAATTAAAACTGCATTAGTTCAATTAAATAAATAATCATGAACAGACCGATTAGAGTTTTAGTGGCAAAAGTTGGATTGGATGGCCATGATCGTGGCGCAAAAGTAATCGCTACGTCACTCAGAGATGCAGGTATGGAAGTGATTTATACAGGATTACGTCAAACTCCTGACATGGTTGTAAATACAGCCCTTCAGGAAGATGTAGATGCAATAGGCGTAAGTATATTAAGCGGAGCGCACATGACGGTTTTTCCAAAAATTATGGCGTTGTTGAAAGAGAAAGGGATGAACGATGTATTGGTTACCGGCGGTGGCATTATTCCGGAAGAAGACATGAAACAATTAAACGAATTAGGCGTGGGACAGCTCTTCGCGCCCGGTACCACAACTACAGAAATTGCTCAATATATTAAAGACTGGGTAATAGTTAACAGAAGCTTCTAAAACAATATGCTATGTATGCTACTTTATTGACAAATCTGGAAAATGGCATTTTAACGATTACCATTAATCGCCCAGATAAATTAAATGCTTTAAATAAACAAGTCTTCGATGACATTGATACAGCCATGTCTGAAGTATACCATAATGATGACATAAAATCTGCTATCATAACGGGTGCTGGTTCAAAAGCATTTGTTGCGGGTGCAGACATTGCAGAATTCGCATCGTTTAGTAAAAAAGAAGCTGTTGCATTATCAAAAAGAGGGCAAGATGTTTTTTTTAAAATAGAAAATTCTCCTAAGCCTGTAATAGCTGCTGTTAATGGATTTGCGCTTGGTGGTGGTTGTGAATTAGCCATGGCTTGTCATTTTAGAATTTGCAGTGAGAATGCAAAATTTGGACAGCCGGAAGTCAACTTAGGTCTCATTCCAGGATATGGTGGCACACAAAGATTAACCCAGTTAGTTGGCAAAGGAAAAAGCATGGAATTACAGATGACTGCACAAATAATAGATGCTAATGAGGCCTTGCGTGTCAACTTGGTAAATCATATTACTACTTCTGAAGAGTTACTAAAAAAAACTATGGAGATTTTACAAACCATACAAACCAAAGCTCCATTTGCTATCAGTAAAATAATTGATTGCATCAACACTGCAGTTGTAAGTGACAGCGCTTATACCAATGGAAAATCAGGATATGAAAAAGAAGCAGATGCATTCGGCGATTGTTTCAATACCACTGATATGAAAGAAGGCACAACAGCATTTTTAGAAAAAAGAAAAGCAAATTTTTCAGGAAAATAAAATAATATAAGATGGAATTCAGAATCGAGAAAGACACCATGGGTGAAGTAAAAGTGCCTATCAGTGCATATTACGGCGCTCAAACACAAAGAAGTATTGACAATTTCAAAATTGCGCAAGACATCAATAAAATGCCGAAAGAAATCATTAAGGCATTCGCTTATTTAAAAAAAGCAGCAGCAATAACCAACCATGAAGCTGGAGTATTGAGTAAGGAAAAAAGTGATTTGATTGGAAAAGTATGTGACGAGATTCTTGAAGGTAAATTAGATGATTATTTTCCATTAGTAGTTTGGCAAACAGGAAGTGGTACACAAAGCAACATGAATGTAAATGAAGTAGTTGCTTATCGTGGCCATGTTATGAATGGAGGAGATCTGAATGATAAAGAAAAGTTTCTTCACCCCAATGACGATGTAAATAAATCACAATCGAGCAACGATACCTTTCCCACAGCAATGCATATAGCTGCCTATAAGATTATTATCGAAACAACTTTGCCTGGAATAGAAAAGCTCAGAGATACACTATCAGCAAAGAGTAAGGCATTTATGCATGTGGTAAAAATTGGCAGAACACATTTTATGGATGCCACGCCATTAACCGTTGGACAAGAATTCAGCGGCTACGTATCACAGTTAAACCACGGGATTAAAGCGATAAAAAACACCTTATCTCATTTAAGTGAATTGGCTTTAGGAGGAACGGCAGTTGGGACGGGCATTAACACCCCAGAACAATATTCAGAAAATGTTGCAAAGCATATTGCCACTTTAACAGGATTACCTTTTGTAACAGCTGAAAATAAATTTGAAGCACTTGCTGCACATGATGCGATTGTGGAAGCACATGGCGCATTAAAAACTGTTGCAGTTAGTTTAATGAAAATTGCAAATGACATCCGGATGCTATCTTCAGGACCAAGAAGCGGCATTGGAGAATTGTTTATTCCAGATAATGAACCAGGCTCTTCCATTATGCCAGGAAAAGTTAACCCTACACAATGTGAAGCGATCACTATGATTGCAGCACAGGTGATGGGTAATGATGTTACGATTGGAATTGGCGGAAGCAACGGGCATTTTGAATTAAACGTTTTTAAACCAGTAATGATATATAACTTTTTACACAGTGCAAGATTAATTGGTGATGGCTGTGTTTCCTTTAATGATAAATGTGCCATTGGAATTGAACCTATAGAAAGCAATATCAAAAAGCATGTAGACAATTCCTTAATGCTAGTTACAGCACTCAATACAAAAATCGGATATTACAAAGCTGCTGAAATAGCTCAAAAAGCACATAAAGAAGGCACAACCTTAAAAGAGATGGCTGTGAAATTAAATTATTTAACCGCTGAAGAATTTGATCAATGGGTGATTCCAGCGAAAATGGTGGGAAAAATATAAGCATATTCACTTTCACTAAAAATCCCTTCTTTACCAAGAAGGGATTTTTATTATAATCTACAATTTTATATTTATCTGAATCGAACATCGAACATCCCATTTGTAATGGTAAGCACACTTGAGCCAGATCCATTTTGCAAGGTTCCTGAGAATGTACCACGGCATCTGTTATTTTGAATGGGCAGAATGGCTAAAGTAAATGCTGGTATTGGATTGGAGGCAATTGAGTAATTCGTATTGGTATTATCAATGTAATCACAAGTTAAAAACCCATTACTCGGCACCGTGGAGGTCGTAACAGTAATATTATCCAGCGGCCCATTGGCATTATTGAATTGAATGTGTATAGACGGATAATTACCTGAAAGCGTTTTATAGCCATCGATGGCTAAAATAGTAAAACCTGCAGTGCCAGGGAATCCTGCAGAGGCCGTTGGGTCTGTTATACCTGTTCCCATATTAAAATACAATGTTGTGGGTTGCCCATTGATAGTACATACGATATAATCTCCTGCTACATTTATGGTAAAGCCACATGAGTACGTTCCTGAAGAACTACTTAAATGATATTCAAAAGGATAAGGTGATGCTAATATTGGTGTGCCGCTTGCTTGTAAGGTAACATTATGTGGGCCGGTTGTTGTAAAATTGCCAGTATAAGAAAACACTACCCCATTTACTGTATCAGTTGCTATATTATAATACCCTATAGAAGTTACATTCACAGCAACAACAACTGAATTAGAAATGTCAGTTGGTATACTTGCAATATAAGTCCCTTGAGGAGAAGCTCCTGTGCAAGTTCCAGGTGCGCCACCAATCGTATAAGCAGCAGGTCCAAGGAATGTCACAGAAAAAGTGCAATCTCCAGTTGTGGTATGTAAGGTGTAATTGTTAGTACCAGTACCTGTAGGTATTCCTGATCCAATCAATACAATTTGTGTACTACTTAAGGAGAGAAACCCTGAAGCAGAAAAACTAACTCCATTTGAAGTATCTGAATTAAGAGAATAAGGACCCGCGGTAGTAACATTAATATTCACCGTTTGTGTATTACTACTATTAAGAGGCAAACCAACATTATAATTTCCAGAAAGTAAAAAACCAGAGCAAGTAGCCGGCGCTCCTCCTAAAGTAAAAACAGCATTCTGAACAGGAGTTACAGGTTCTACATTTATATCCACAATACAAGTACTGTTGTTGTATGAAATATAAATTTGGTGTAACCCTGCTGTTGTAGGCATTCCGAAGCCATAAATTCTAACTGTTTTAATTCCTGTTGTCGAGAATGTACCTGTGCCTACAAAATAAAACCCATCCGATGATGGAGATTGTATTGAATAATCACCAGTTTTAGTAACATTGACATTCACTTCAATATAATTGCCATTCCCAAGAGCTGAATCTACTTTATATCTTCCCTGAATAGTCATAGGCAGACAATTAATACCAGCTGAATCTGTTTTTAGTGTCCCCTCAGATGCTGGCAACTCATCAAAATGAAGTTCTTTTTGACAAGAAATAAAAAACAGTAGAAATAAAAATGAAAAGAGAATGTTGATATTTTTTTTCATGTGATATTATATTTTTAAAAATATAGTCAATGCTTATACCCTTTATTGTCAATCTCAGTTGGGATGAGCCAACTCTTATGACTATTAATACTAAAAGATCAGTTGCTTTTCGGCTGCAATTTAAAATATTTAATTACTAACCAACTGATCAGTATCAGTAGGTTGTGAGAAACTATTATTATTGAAAAACTTTTTTTGAAAAAGCAGTATACTAATTACACCGCCGCTAATGGAAGCATCCGCAATATTGAATATTGGTCTGAAAAATTCAAAATCTTCTCCGCCCCAAAGTGGCATCCAAGAAGGAAAATGTCCTCTTAGAACCGGGAAATAAAGCATATCCACTACATTCCCATGCAAAAAAGCACCATAGCCTTTATTGGAAAGAACTGCCAACCCATCATAACCAAAATATTCTTTGTATTGTAAATTAAAAACCATGCCTTTATCGAAAATCATACCATAAAAACAACTGTCTATTAAATTCCCCAATGCACCTGCAAATATTAATGCTGCGCAAAAAATAAAACCATTGTGCTGTTGCTGTTTAATAATTTTACCAAGATAAAAAATGCCAAAAACAACGGCACACATTCTGAAAACAGTTAGCGCTAATTTACCCCAATTGCCACCAAACTTCCAGCCATAAGCCATGCCAGGATTTTCTACAAAATATAGATGAAACCAATCGCCAAAAACCGGCCTTGATGTATTGAGGTAAAAATTAGACTTTACATAAAACTTCAATGCCTGATCGGCAACAACAATGAGTACAATAATAATGATGACATGTAGTTTTTTCATACTTATGTTCAAAGATAGGAATGATTTACTCTTCAAAATAGACTCTTTTAACCCTTTGTGAAATGTTAGTCAAAATTTCATACGGTATCGTTGCTGCCCAATTTGCAAGATCTGAAACGGCTAAATTTTCTCCGAAAACAATAACTTCATCTCCTTCAACTGCAGGCACATCTGTTATATCCAACATGGTCATATCCATACATACATTCCCAATAACAGGGACTAGTTGACCATTTAAAAGCATTTTACCATTCCCATTCCCTAATGCTCTTGGATAACCATCTGCATAGCCAATTCTTACCGTTGCCACGTTGGAATCTCGTTTCAGCATACCCGCTCTTCCATAACCAACAGTATCTGCTTGCTTTAAATTTTTTATCTGAGAAATTGTTGTTTTTAATGTGGTTACATTTTGCAAAGGCAGCTGATGATCTACTCCATACAAACCAATTCCTAACCTCACCATATCAAATTGGAATTGCGGATGTCTGTGAATAGCAGAAGTATTAGCAATATGGCGAATGAATTTATATCCAATAGCCTGTTCAATACGATCAGACATTTCTATAAATAAATGTCCTTGATAAGCGGTGTAATCATCATGAATAGGACTATCACTTCCAACCAGATGAGAAAAAGCAGATTTCACAAATAAAGCATCCTGATTTTCAAGTTTGCTGACCAATTGAGTGATCTCGTCTTTTTCAAAACCAAGACGATGCATTCCTGTGTCTAATTTCAAATGGATAGGATATGCAGTAATATTATGTTGACCAATATAATTTTTAAAAGCTGTTAATATACTCATGGAATAAATTTCCGGCTCCAATTGATATTGAATCAAATTATCGAATGACATATTAGTGGCATTCATAACCATAATGGGCAGACGAATACCGGCTTTTCTCAATTCAACACCTTCATCAGTATAAGCTACTGCAAGATACTCAACCCCTTCCTGCTGGAGAAGATTGGCAATTTCATAACTACCACTTCCGTAACTAAATGCCTTTACCATTGCCATCAACTTTACTTCTTTTCTAAGTTGTTTTCGGTAAATTTTTAAATTATTTCTTAGTGCGTTGAGATTAATTTCAAGAACAGTATCGTGGATCTTTTGTTCCAGCAATGCAGATATTTGTTCAAATTGAAAAACACGTGCACCTTTCAATAAAATAATTTCATCATTAAATTTTTGCTTATTGAAATCATTTAAAAATGCAGTTGTAGAAGCATAAAAATGCTTCTCAGGAATGGAATGGAATTCATGCTGAAAAAGAGAAACCTCCGTTCCTATGCCAATAAATCGATTTATCTTTTTATTAGAAATAAGCCCAGCTATTTTTTTATATAATTGTTCGTTTGAAATACCGGACTGTAAAATGTCGCTGATAATAACTGTCTTTTTGGAATGAACATCTTGTTGAGATAAAAAATCTAAAGCGATTTTTAAGGAGTCGATATCTGCGCTATAACTGTCATTGATTATTTTACATTGATGGTTCCCTTGTTTCAATTCCAGCCTCATTGCAATAGGACGAAGGTTTTTCATGGATTCAACCATAACAGAAATGTCAATTTGCAAATAAAGCAATAAGGCACAACAAGTCATGGCATTAAATACAGCAGCTTCATCAAGAAATGGTATGGAGAAATTAAAATCTCTCCCTTTATAAGTGCAATATAAAAAAGTGGAATCAGTCTTTTTTTGGACTTCTCTAATTTTAAGATCAGCGTCATGGTGTTTACTCCAGGAAAATAATTGGATGCTTTTATCTTTAAAAAAAGTAGTAACGCAAGAATTCACCAAATCGTTATCAGAACAATAGATGAGTGCTTTGCTATTTGAAAACAATAGCAATTTCTCTATTATTTTTGCTGGCATACTTTCAAATCCTTCTGCATGAGCATCTCCAACAAATCCTAAAATACCGATATCAGGATTGATGACCTTTTGAAGTTGCTTCATTTCTCCTACCTGGGATATCCCTGCCTCAAATATTCCTAAGCTATGCGAAGCTTCCATTTTCCAGACACTAAGCGGAACACCTATTTGAGAATTGTAACTCTTAGGACTCCTAACAATATTAAAGTGTGCAACTAATGTTTGAAAAAGCCATTCTTTGATGATTGTTTTGCCATTGCTTCCTGTAATTCCAATCACAGGATACTTGAATTGATTTCTGTGAAAGGCAACCAAATCTTGTAAGGCGGATAATACATCCAGAACCATTAAAAAATTTGCTTCGGGATATTTTACGATTTCATCGATAATAGAACTATCATCAACTACAAAATTCCTAACTCCTTCTCCATAAAGATCAGCAATGAAAACAGCCCCATTTCTTATGGGTCCTTTTAACGCAAAAAACAAAGTTGTTTCAGGAAAAACAATTCGTCTGCTATCTAATAAAATATGCTCAATAGCACCATCATTTTTCTGTTGCAAAATTTTTGCATGAACGATGTTTGAAATATTTGAAATACTGTAGCTATACAAATTATATTCTTTAAATAATTATTGAATGTCTTTCGGAGTACCTTTCTTTTGGTGATAAACTGAATATACAATCGATCCTGCAATACAGGCTAAAATTACCAATAATGACAATAGTACTTGTGATTCTTTATCAATATACAGATTAATCCATTTTTCCGTGAGCATTTTTACACCAATGAAAACCAATACAATCGCAATCCCCTGTTGCAAATAATCAAATTTAGAAACAGCGCCTCTTAATAAAAAAAACAAACTTCTTAAACCCAATACGGCGAAGGTATTAGACGTATAGATTATGAGTTTATCTCTTGAAATACCCATTACAGCAGGGATAGAATCCAATGCAAAAACAACATCTATGGTAGCCAATAAAATAACCACCACAAAAAGACTAGTATAAACAGGGCGTCCATTTGCTTTAACAATAAACTTACCATTACCATCATGATTCGCTATCGGCAAAAAGCGTCTTAAAAACTTATAGACTTTAGATTCCTGAGGATCAAACTCTTCCTCTTCAGTAGATGTAAACATTTTATAGCCAGTATACAAGAGAAAAATCGCAAACAAATAAAGTATCCAACTGAATTGATCCACCAATGCGACACCGATTGTAATAAAAATAATTCTGAAAACGATTGCCATTAATATCCCAATAAGTAAAACCCTGCCATAAAATTTTTCACGGACTTTAAAAGCTGAGAAAATAATGATAAAAACAAAGATGTTATCGATGCTTAAACTCCATTCCATAACATAGGCACTTAGATACTCCAATGCATGTTTGCGATCTTGTTCAAACCATAAGAAAACAAAAAACCCTATAGCAAGAGTTACCCAAAATAAGGTTTGGAATAATGCTTTTTTGATGGTAATAACCGTATTTTTTTTACTTAGCAAGCCCAGGTCTAACGCCAATGCCACTGCAATAACCAGTGCAAATACAAGATATGTGACTTTGGTGATTTCCATTTTTTGAGCCTAAGAAGTATACTTTCTTTTTCTACTCCAAGAAAAAATTATAGCGAACAATACTAATGCAATTATTGGCAGTAAAATATTCAGCACCTGCCAATAAAACTTCTCATCATTCACCTTCTTATTGTCCAATAACCGCGCTACATATTCTTTCCCTTTCGCTTCACTGAGGCCGTTTTCGTCTATCAAATAATCTAATGCATTTAATAAGAAATCTTTGTTGGCAAATGGAAATTGACGTTGTGATCCAAAAGTAAAAGCATTCATCCCCATTGATAAAGGCTGGTTCCCTTTAGCCATTTCATTCATGACCATATCTCCATCTCCAACCACAATCATTTTATTATCATCAATACAAACAGGTGAAAAAGTTAATCCGCTTTTTTGAAGAGAATCTTTCATTTCGTTTGAAAGTCTGTTTGCAAAAAAGGATTTAAATTTGCCTTCAAGCAATACAGCTACAGGTATATTTGCTTTTTTAAATTTTTCATCTTCAGGAGCGGTGCTGTTTTCTTTACCACTTATTAGGGCAGGTGTAGCGATGATTCTAGAATTAACGGACGTCTGTAATAAAATAGTTTTTTTGATTCCTTCGACCTCAATAGTATCCAATGAGTTTGTAAACCTACCTGAAACAAAGCCAAGATTTTTATTAATCGGATGATTATTGGAAGATTCCAAAACAGGAAAATAATTCCATGGCAAAAATTCAAACTGTCCATTTCCATTAACATCGAAAGGAAGATAATCACATTGCAAATCCATAACCAAATTAGTATTGATACGTACGCCATATCTGAATAAAAGATCTTTCAAATTTAATTCTCTGTCATAAGCCACTACTTCATTTTTTATTTTGAGACTATCCATTTCTGCATTCAGCTCGTCAATAAAAAACAATATTTTTCCGCCCTGCATGACGTACTGATCCAATTTTAATTTTTCCTGTTCTGTAAAAGCAAGTGTAGGCTTTACTATCAACAAGGCTTTAAAGTCGGAAGGGATGAAATTTTGAACATCAATATTTACAAGAGATAAATTATAGTTAGGCTTCAATACTACTTCAGCAAGATCATAAACGTTGTAATCCATTGGCTCCCCATTTCCAATGGCATATCCTATTTTTATTTTTTGTTCTTGTTTAATTTTCGCAATGGCATTCCCAAAATTGAATTCGAGCATGGCTTCCGCATTGTTTAATTCCTGAAAACTAATCAGTGGAGTCTTGCCTTTATAGAGTTCTACCGGAAGTGTTCTTTCTTTATAATGAACCAACGCGAATGGATAAACGTTTTGTTGCTCCTGTCCATCTTTTACTTGCGCAGTTAAATTGATTGGGAATAAACCCATTGCTGACAAAGTATCACTGTAAGCAATTTCAGTTCCTTCCACTTTATCATTAGGAGAAATAAAATGATATTGAATTTTATTGCCCACAACTCCTTGAAATTCTCTTAATAAATCTTCAGCGCTTGAAGCTAATTTTTTAAATCCGCTTGGATAATTTCCTTTTAGGAATACATCAATGGTAATTTTATCATCAACGTTCTCTAATAAAGACTTTGTTGTTTTACTTAAGGTGAATCTTTTTTCACTTGTGAAATCAATCCGTGTATGATGCAGTGAAGCAATGAAATTGATGCCAATTAAAATAAGTAACACCACGAAAGTGCCTAAACTACCACGAAATATTTTTTTGACAATGCGCATTACTTTTTTTTACTCAATTTTTTTTGGGTGATAAAAAGAAAAAAATAGATGATACTTAAAAAATATATCGCATCTCTGGTATCTAGAACACCTCTGCTCATGCTTCTATAATGGAAGTCTATACCGAGCATTTCTATGTAATAATCTGCTGAGCCTTGAAATACGGATAATTTACTCAAGGCATTAAAACCAAAATACAAAACAAGACAGGAAAAAGCGCTTACCAGAAAAGCAACAACTGCATTTGGGGTTAAACTGCTGCAACAAATGCCTATTGCCGCAAAAACGGCGCTCAAAAAAATCAATCCAATGTAACTTCCTAAAATACCCCCTGCATCAATATTCCCAGTGGCACTTAGCGATTTGATGGTAATTACATAAATAATTGTTGGTAAAAGTGCTAATAATAGGATGAGCAGTACTGAAAAGTACTTTCCGAGGATGATTTGTCTGGATTTAAGCGGCTTAGTTGCCAGAATTTCATAAGTCCCGGCTTTAAACTCATCAGAAAAAGAACGCATGGTAATAGCAGGAACCAGAAACAGGAGTATCCAAGGCGATAAATCAAATAATTTATCAAGATTTGCATAGCCATAATCTAAAATACTGCTATCCTGCAGCACAAAGAGAAATACGCCATTAATCAGTAGAAACAGGACAATTGCGATAATTCCGGTAAGATTTCCGAAAAAATGAGCGAATTCCTTTTTACAAATACTCCACATAACATAAAAATATAGGCGCAATTTACTTCTTAATCCATTAATCAAATCAAAGAAAATGCGCTGAAAAAAATATTTTTAGAGATTGGTGCAACTATTTTAAATAACTGGTTGTCTTAGTATACATAAGACCAAGATTTACCAAAACTTACTTAGTCCCCCGATTACAAACCGGGGGATTTTTATTTGCCCTAGCTATCTCATTATAAAATATATTAATACAATTTAATTAGCCCTTACTAATGCGAAAGAAAATAAAAAAGTTATTTTTTTTCGCTACTGAACATGCCATTTGACTATTATTTAGACAGAACTACCCGAAACTCCTTTTGAATGGAAGATTTGAAATGTCGTTATATTTACAACACTTAATTTTTTGCAATGAATCTTATTGAAATACAATCACTCAAGAAATATTTCGCCACGCAAAAGGCCGTTGATGATATCAGTTTTGATATTGAAAAAGGCAGCATTTTCGGATTGCTTGGTCCAAATGGTGCAGGAAAAACTACTTTAATCAGAATGATAACTGGAATTTTTCATCCTGATAGTGGAAACATTTTATTTGACGGAAGAAAATTTGATCCAATAAATGACAGTGTTAATATTGGCTATATGCCAGAAGAAAGAGGGTTGTATAAAAAAATGAAAATCGGAGAACAAGCAGTTTATTTAGCCCAGTTAAAAGGAATGAGTAAGGTTGATGCAATGAGAAATATCAAACAATGGTTTGAAAGACTGGAAATGGAAAGCTGGTGGAACAAAAAAGTAGAAGACCTCAGTAAAGGCATGAGCCAAAAATTGCAATTTGTGGTAACCGTATTACATGAACCAAAATTGATTATACTAGACGAGCCTTTTAGTGGGCTTGATCCTGTAAATGCCAATCTGATAAAAGAAGAAATCTTTAGCCTTGCAAAAAAAGGATCAACGATTATCTTCAGTACACACCGCATGGAACAAGTAGAAGAAATATGCGACCATATTGTTTTGGTAAATAAAGGTCAGAAAATATTAGATGGTACAGTAGCAAAAATTAAACAAGATTTCAAAGAAAATATTTATCAAATCGGCGGCCATGTTTTAACTGAGCAATTATCAAATTCCATTTTTGAAGTGGTAAAATATACACAAGAGAATTTATTACTCAAACTTCAAGACGGAACTACTACAAATGAGTTACTCAAGCATTTTATTAATCAGGATATCAGCATCCAATCCTTTAATGAAGTATTGCCTTCCTTGAATGACATCTTTATTAAACTAGTTGAAGGCACTACAGCAACAAGGAAATTTCAAGCACCTAATTAAAAAAATTATGAATAAAATTACACTCATCTTAAGCAGAGAATATTTTATCAGAGTGAAGAAAAAGTCTTTTTTGGTTACAACCTTAGTGGTGCCTGTCATCATCATGATATTCTATGCTGGCATCATTTATATTTCAATGAGTGGAAGTAGCGAAAAGCAACATATCGCCGTTCTAGATGAAGCCAATCTTTTTAATCAAAAAGCAGACACTTCGGACAATGCCCTTATTTTCAAGTTTATTAAAAATGAAACAGAGCAGTCCTTTCTAAGAAAGTATAAAGAACAAGGTTTCCAATCTTTTCTATACATCCCCATAGATACTTCCCATAAAAAAAAATACACCTTACACAGCCAGTCTGCTGTAAACCTTTCTGCAATTGAGTCTATAGAAAAAATAATTAACAATACTATTCGCACTCAAAAATTAATTGACAATGGCATTGATCCTGTAGAGTTTAATAAAATCAATTCTTCTGTAAGTTTAGAAAATACCATTGACACGGAAGAAGGTTCAAGAAAAGGATTTGCCGAGATTTCTTATGCAGTATCCCTGGGTTGTGGTTTTCTGATTTATATAATGATGCTCATGTATGGCACGCAAGTGATGAGAAGTGTTTCTGAAGAAAAAACAAATCGTATTGCAGAAGTGATTATTAGTTCTGTACGGCCGTTTCAATTAATGATGGGCAAGATATTAGGTATTGGCGCTGTAGGTTTAACACAGTTTGCCATTTGGATAGTATTGATACTAGCCATGCAAATGGCGGTGCCCTTAATTTTTCCTGACTTGATGCAACAGTTGAACAATACTGCTAACAGTAACACAGAGAGTATGTCGATGTTGGCCAGCACAATGCAAGGCATCTCCTCCTTACCGTTAGCGAAAATTGTACTTTCATTCTTCTTTTACTTTCTTGGAGGATATCTTACTTATGCCTCTATTTTTGCGGCAGTGGGAAGTGTTGTAAGTGAAGACCAGCAAGATTCACAGCAGTTGGTAGCTCCAGTACTCATGCCGATTATTCTTGGATTTGCCATCATGATGAAAGCGGTGGACGACCCTAATAGTACGCTGGCAATTGTTGGCAGTATATTTCCGCTAACTTCTCCAATAGTGATGATGGGAAGAATTACTTATGAAATTCCTTACTGGCAATTAGCATTATCAATGTTACTACTTGTATGTTCCTTTATATTTTTCACTTGGGTAACAGGAAAAATATACAGGATTGGCATTTTGATGTATGGGAAAAAACCAAGTTGGAAAGAAATGATTAAATGGGCATTTGCAAGGGCTTAAGAAGTTTATCACTTATTTATTATTCAGCATTCCCAAATGCAGCATTCTTGATTTCAAATTTTACATACGCATACAAAAGATTAAAAATAAATAGGAAAGAAATCAGTAGCCCGCCTACAAAAAAACCAATTAATGCATAAAGTACAGCTGATGGTTTTTGAGAATCGAATGGAGCTTCAGGCTTGTCTAACATCGCGATAATGGGCGTTTCTTTTTGAAGACGCCACAAGGCTTCTTCTCTATTATCAATAGCTGCATCTCTTTGACGTTGCACCCTGTTTTTATCGTTTGACAAATTATCTTTTGGAAGTTGGTATTGCAATTTATCAGGGTCGACAAACATGGTTCTATTGGACACGCCTATCGATTTATTGTCGAAATTATTCATGGCCAATTGAAACGAATCTAACTTTGTACTAATAAAATCAAAATCCAGTTTTGCTTTTCTTATTTTGAGTTCTTTATAAAATTCAGATACAATCTCTACAAACTTATAATTTATAGGACCAACAAGTTTTTCATCTGAGTTGCTGAAATTAATTTCGAGTATCCCATTTTTATTCATTTTAGCATTGATGCTATTTTGAATTAATAAAGCTGCGTCTGTTGCCAACTTTTGGGAATCTGTGGACATTATTATGGCAGGAGCAAGAAAAGATTTGTTCTTATTGTATTGTTCTATTAACAACTCAGCAATTCGTTTGTTGTTGAATTTCGGCAACCTTTGCAAAGCGACTGCCTCTCTGGTATTTCTGCTCAATGCTAATTCGACAATATTTATGGAAGCCTCTTGAACAAAACTCTTTGGTGTTTCCGACAACCCTAACATATTAGTTAGTGCAGAAGCTGCGTTAGAGCTTTCGCTTGATGCATTAAGAGGAAACACAGTTGCTGAGGAAGTGTAAATTCTTGGAGATATTTTAGCATACAATAAGAGAACCGCTCCAATACATGTAGCAATTATTAAGATAGTAAACTTTAATCTTGATAATTTTAAATAAGCGCTCTTTGTAAATTGCGTTGATGTCACAATAATTGGTATTTATTTGATGTATTTAAAAATTATTGAAGTGAGTACCACTGGAATAGCTGAAATAATTACGGACTTAATTAACTCAGACTTTTCCTGACCCTTTGGTCTTCTTGGAATAACAATTACCGCGCCTTCTTTTATTTTTGGATAAAAATGCAAGAATAGAAAATTCTTTGTTTGTTTACTTCTTCCATTAGCATAAGTCACATAAACTCTTCTTCTCCAAGGTTTTTCCGCAAATCCACCAGCTTTGTCAATGTAATATGATAAATTATTTCGTCCGCGATCAAATGAAATTTTAAGAGGAGATTGCACATTGCCAACAACTGAAACAAATGGATTTATTTCAGGAATTACAACAACATCATTTTCCTGAAGAATAATGTCATATTTAGAATTTTTTTCTTTTACGGCTTTTTCAAGATCTATACAAATGGGCTCATCGGTGAATCTCATTTCAATGGGTAAACTATCTCTATAAAATCTTCCGTTAGAATCCAGCTTCATTTTATTTGGCATGACTTCAAGGTCTTGAACATTTCTTTTGACTCTTCTTAACAATAAAGCACCAGACAAATCAGCATTTTCAGTAACCCCACCAGCCCTTTCCAGGTAAGAAGAAATTCTCTCATATTTATCAAGGCGTGTATACTTGCCTGGGTACTTCACTAACCCCTTAATTTCAATATTTTGTTGTAATTCAAATGTTGGATTTTTTCTGACATAGACTTGGTCATATGGTTTTAATATCACCTTAGCTGCATTAGAATCAATAGAAAGATCAGATGATATATTGTACAATTTGACTACCGTCTTTGTAGGTGTTAATCCTTTTTGTGCAAGATCTAAATCCACAATACTTGAAACCTCTAGTCTTCCATATTCTGCAGTAGGCTTTAACCCACCGGATAAATACAAAAGATCCTGAAGTGTCATAAATTCATACTTCTTTAGTTTTCCAGGATTCCTAACCTCGCCAAAAATTTCAACATACTCTTGTTGATTGAATTCAGATTTTGAAAACAATTGAATAATATCATACGGCTTGAGCTCTAAATTTGAAGGATCTTCTTGATTATCAAAATGCAACAAATTTACTTCCATTCTTTGAGGAGAATAATTAGTAGAATCTCCAGCTCCTCTAAAAATATAAGCTTTGTTCAAATAAGTATTTTTTCCAACACCTCCTACTCTTTCTATTAGATCAAAAAGTTTGTCTCCAGCTTTAAATTCATAAACTCCAGGATATTTCACTTCGCCTTTTACTTCAACTTTATTGACCAACCCACTTTTAATTACAGCAATTTGTACAATATCTCCATCATTTAAAATAAAGTCTTTATTGGTTGAAGCATTTATACTTTTAATACTAAAATCTTTTATAACTTCTTTTTCATTTTCAATCCTACTCACTTTTATAGTAGAAGACAAGGCATCAGCTTTTACCCCACCCGAATAAAATAACAAGGCTTTTATTCCTTCGTCCTCTTTCAACTGATAATACATCGGTCTTTTAAATTGGCCAGTTGCAAAAACCTTTTTTTTCATAAAAGGAACAATTACAAAATCATTATTTTGTAAATAAATATGTTTACCAAAATCACCTGTGGTCAAATATTTGTATACATCCAACTCATCAATTAAAATGCCAGCTCTTTTTATCTGTATTTCTCTGAGGTTCCCGTATTCTGTCACACCTCCAGCTTTTGCAATAACATTAAATGCATTTGAAAATGCTGACACCGTCATTGGTCCTGGATTGCTTACATTTCCTACAACATTAATATTGATAGTTTTAGGCTGACCAAGCGCAATAGATATTTTTGTAGAAGAAGGAACAACGGCTTTAAACTTTGCAGTTAGCATTGATCGCATGGTTTCAAATGGAAGTCCTTGTACATTTATTTTCCCCAATCCTTTAGGAAAAATTGACCCATCTTTTCCTACTAGATAATTTTCCTGAAGTTCAGCGCCATCCCATAAGGAAACGATAACATGATCTCCTACTCCTATTGGATAATCTATTGGGGGTGTAGACAAATCGGATAAGTCAGTAACTGCTGCATTAGAGAAGACATTTTGACCATAGGTCATCTCAAATGTATTGATATTATTTGTATTGTTTTCGTTAACTAAGGAATCGCTGGCTTTATAAGCGGAATTAGCAATATCGGAATTTCTATCTTTCCCGGCTTCTTTTGAATTAGCTCTTTCTTTTGGAAATTGTTTTGTTTGGATTTGATTAATATCAATCTGAGAAGGGATTTTTTCTAAAAGAATTTTTGACTGGCTAAATACTGATGTTGAAGTACATATCAATAATAAAACCAGTGCGTTTTGAAACAAACATCTTTTATAGGATTGTTGCATATACTACTCTTGATTGTTTTGTGTTGCATTGTTGCAATGGCGCAAATATAATATATTATTTAAGAGGATGGCGTAATTGCTGCTGAAACTCCTGCCAAATCGAATCTACAATACCTGCTGCTGGAACTATTTTATTGAATAAAGAACTCACTTGTCCAATCTCTAATTCTCCTTCGTCTAAATCGCCCTCAAACATCCCTCTTTTAGCTCTCCCTCTTCCCAACAAAAGTTTCAATTCTTCCTGACTTGCTCCAGCTTCTTCCGCTTTCAAAACATCATGATAAAATTTATTTTTGATCAACCTCACTGGCGTTAATTTTTTCAAAGCCAAACTCGTATCCCCTTCTTTTGTATTGATAATTGCATTTTTAAAATCAATGTGACTGGAAGCTTCGTGGCTTGCAATAAAACGACTGCCAATCTGAACACCGGATGCACCAAGAACCATGGCTGCCAGCATTTGTTTGCCGGTAGCAATTCCACCAGCAGCAATTACCGGAATAGAAACAGATTGACAAACAGCAGGAACCAGCACCATCGTCGTAGTCTCTTCTCTTCCATTATGACCGCCGGCTTCAAATCCTTCTGCAACAACCGCATCACAGCCAGCTGCTTCCGCTTTAACGGCAAATTTACTGCTGCTGACCACATGTACAACCGTAATGCCGTGCTGTTTTAATAAGGAAGTATAGGTATTGGGATTGCCAGCAGAAGTGAAAACAATAGCTACTTTTTCTTCAATGATAATTTGAATATGTTTGTCTATATCAGGATAAAGCATGGGTACATTTACTCCAAATGGCTTATCTGTAGCGGATTTACACTTTTGAATATGTTCCCTAAGTACATCAGGATACATGCTGCCACTTCCAATTAATCCCAATCCGCCAGCATTACTAACGGCACTGGCCAATCGCCATCCACTTGCCCAGATCATTCCGGCTTGTATAACGGGAATGTCAATTTTAAATAAACTGGTAATTTTATTTTGAAAGGGTTGCATAGCTTTTAGAAGTTGTAAAATTAACCTTATGCAAATTTACTATGATCTGCTGCCACCTAAATCTATCGCTGTATTATCGCCAATATTCAAGTTACGACTCACGCCTTTAACTTCGGCATCATTGCCAATCAAAGAATTGTTTAATACAATTTCAACAAGATTAGAATAAGCGCCGATAATGGAGTCTTTTATAATTCCATGGTTAATTGTCGTGTGCTCTCCTATGGCCACATTGGGGCCGATTACTGAATTTTTTATAACACAGCCTTCCCCAATTGATACAGGAGGAATAATAATAGTATTTTGAAAGGGGTTGGACTCGAATACATTGCCCCCGAATTTCTTAAGTAATATGGCATTAGACTCTAATAAAGTTTCTTTCTTACCACAATCAAACCAATTAGATACTTTGAAAAATTTAAACCTTGCTCCCTGCTGAATCATGCATTCCAAAGCATCCGTCAAACTAAAATCATCAATGATGCCATCCGACTCAATAATCTTGTGTAAACAGCCGTAAAGCAAATGAGATTCTTTGATTTTATAAATACCTACCAAGGCCATATTGCTCTTTGGAATTGCCGGCTTTTCCACCACTCTGCTAATAAAACCATCTTCTTCAATTTCTGCAACGCCAAAATTACGAGGATCATCTACCTTTTTTACGCCAAGCATCGAAAAAGGCGTTTCCATCACTTCCTTTATGTCGAATTCTGCAATGGTATCACCCAATACAATAAAAACTTCATCATCGCCAACAATCTCTTGCGTCAATTTTACTGCATGTCCAGTACCATGGCGGTCATTCTGCGTAACAAAATGACAAGTAAGATCAGGATAATTCGTATTGACATAATCTTGTATCTTTTCTCCAAGATAACCGATGATAAAAATAAATTCATTAATCCCCGCATCCCTCAATTGGTCAACAATGATATTCAGAATCGTCTTTCCTGCTAATGGAATTAATGCTTTTGGCTGAGTGTATGTGTGAGGGCGAAGCTTGGTTCCTGCTCCTGCCACTGGTATTATTGCCTTCATATAAACCTTATTTCGAGCAGTGAAATTAGGACATTTTAGGGAAAGAGCAGATTCGCAATTATTTGAGGGCCTTAAGCCCTAATTTACAAAATTCAATAATAATGATAATGGAAGGGATTGTATCTTTGCCCTTCAAAATAAGCTTATGAAAAGAGACACCGCAATATTTGACCTTATTGATCAAGAATTAGAAAGACAACGACATGGCATTGAGCTTATTGCGAGTGAGAATTTCACGAGTTTACAAGTGATGGAAGCCATGGGAACCTCCCTTACTAATAAATATGCAGAAGGTTATCCAGGAAAAAGATATTACGGAGGTTGTGAAATTGTGGATCAGGTAGAACAGTTGGCTATCGACAGAATAAAACAGGTTTTTAATTGCGCTTATGCAAACGTGCAACCACATAGCGGAGCTCAAGCCAATGCGGCATTAATGCTGGCGGTTTTACAACCAGGAGATAAAATACTTGGACTTGACTTAAGCATGGGCGGTCATCTTACCCATGGATCTCCCGTTAATTTCTCAGGAAAATATTTCAAACCATCTTTTTATGGCGTAAAAAAAGAAACTGGGTTGATTGATTATGAAATACTGGAAGAAAAAGCAAGAACAGAAAAACCACAATTGATTATTTGTGGAGCATCTGCTTACAGTCGCGATATCGATTATGCAAGAATCAGAAAAGTTGCTGATGAAGTGGGCGCTTTTGTTTTATGCGATATGTCGCACCCTGCAGGCTTGATTGCCAAAGGATTATTATCTTCTCCTTTTGAACATTGTCATTTTGTTACCAGTACAACTCATAAAACATTACGCGGACCAAGGGGTGGAATTATTTTGATGAAAAATGATTTTGAAAATCCATTTGGCTTAAAAGATTTAAAAGGTAATATCAGAATGATGAGCAATCTTTTAGATATGGCTGTTTTTCCTGGCACACAAGGTGGACCATTAGAGCATGTCATTGCAGCGAAAGCTGTTGCGTTTGGAGAGTTGCTTTCTGATGAGTTTACGACTTACATCACCCAGGTGCAAAAAAATGCACAAGCGATGGCAAAAGCATTTGTGGCTAAAGATTATCAAATTATCAGTGGCGGAACCGATAACCATTTGATGCTCATTGATCTCAGAAACAAAAATATCACGGGGAAGAAAGCACAGGAAACATTAGATAAAGCACATATCACCCTTAATAAAAATGCAGTTCCATTTGATGATAAAAGTCCATTTGTAACAAGCGGCATTCGTGTAGGCGTTCCCGCTATTACGACCAGGGGAATGAAAGAAAAAGATATGCAAACTGTTGTTGATTTTATTGATCGCATTTTAATGGATATTGATAATGAAGCGACAATAGTTACAATTAAAGAAGAAGTAAAGAAGTTTATGGGGCAGTTTCCGCTATACCCAGAGTTAGCATAAAAGTTTCAAAGGTTTCATAGGTTTGATGAAACATGACTCGTGAGCAAATAAAACTTTTTAAACAAAAGAAACCAATCAAACCTTTTAAACAATAAAAAATGATACAACGCATTCAAAGCTTATGGCTACTTCTCGCTTCAATTTGTGCTTTTGCAGGATTGAAGATTGCTTTTTACACCGGCAACTTAATGCCTGAAGGAAATGAATCTCCAGGCGTAATGCTATATCAAGAAATCAATGGGATGTACAGCATAGTTTGCAATGTTCTTACAATAATGATAGCTGTAATGGCGTTTGTTAGCATCTTTTTATACAGCAACAGAAAACTTCAAATTAAATTCTGCATCGCAACCCTATTTCTTGAAATCACTTTAATCATCTACTATTGGTTTATAACAAAGTTATTTAAAGAAGGCACCTATTCTTTGGGCTCTTTACTCCAATTATTGGTACTTGTATTTTTATTACTTTCAGTAAAAGGTATTGCAAAAGACAAAAGAATTGTTGCAGAAAGTGACAGGTTAAGGTAGTTAGGTGATGAGTTGAATAGGTTGAAAAAGTTTCAAATGTTTAAGGCCTAGTCTTTGAAAGTCCTTATGTACAAGAGACCTTAAACATTTAAACAAGCGCAGCGATTTAACCATTTTAAACAAGCGCAGCAACTGAACCCTCTGAAAAAAACTATAAAAACCTCGCTGTATTTCCTACCTTTTTCTTTTTCAAATCAGCAGGTGTTCCCGAAAATACAAGATTACCTCCGGCCTCTCCTGCTTCCGGACCTAAATCTATAATCCAATCGCAACTTTTTAATACATCTGTATTGTGTTCTATAACGATAATAGAATGGCCTTGATCAACTAATGCATTGAAAGAAGTCAGTAGCTTTTTTATATCATGAAAATGCAATCCAGTTGTGGGCTCATCAAATATAAATAAGACACTTCCCTGTGATTTTCCTTTTCCTAGAAATGATGCAAGCTTCACACGCTGGGCTTCTCCACCACTTAAGGTATTGGATGATTGTCCTAATTTAACATATCCCAAACCAACATCCGACAAAGGCTGAATACTCTTTGCAATTCCCATTCCCAATTTCTCTTCTTGCTTAAAAAATTCAATTGCATCATCCACACTCATTTCCAATAAATCGTGAATGCTTTTGTCATTAAACTTTACTTCCAATACTTCTTCCTTGAATCTTTTTCCTCCACATACATCACATTCTAGATGCACATCCGCCAAAAACTGCATTTCCACAATTTGCTCACCCTCACCCTTACATGCATCACATCTGCCGCCATCCACATTAAAAGAAAAATGCTTTGGCATAAACCCTCTTATTTTACTCAATGGTTGTCTGGAATACAAATCTCTGATCTCATCGTAAGCTTTGATATAAGTTACAGGATTGCTTCTGCTTGATTTCCCAATTGGATTCTGGTCAATCATTTCAATCTGTCTGATAAAATCAATATCGCCTTTGATGTCTTTATATAAACCGGGCTTTTCTACAAATTCTCCTTTTATTTTTTTTAGTGCTGGATACAAGATCTGTTTTATGAGTGTTGTTTTACCACTTCCACTCACGCCACTCACTGCACAGATTACATTCAATGGGAATTCCACATCAATCTTTTTTAGATTGTTTTCCATGGCACTTTCAACGATAATGCTTCTGTTCCATTTTCTTGTTTGACTGGGTGTTTCAATTTTTAAAACGTGAGAAAGATATTTTCCGGTTAAGCTATTTTTGTCTTTTATAATTTCATCATAATTGCCAGCAGCAACAACTTCTCCTCCAAGATGACTTGCTAGTGGCCCCATATCTATTATATAATCTGCTTCTCTCATCATCATTTCGTCATGCTCCACTACCACAACCGTATTTCCCAAATCGCGGAGTTCTTTTAAAACCAGAATAAGTCTTTCTGTATCTCTACTATGCAACCCGATGGAAGGCTCATCTAATATATATAAGGAGTTAGTTAAATTGCTGCCCAGACTTCTTGTCAATTGAATACGCTGGCTTTCTCCGCCACTCAAAGAATTGGCTAATCTGTTTAAAGTAAGATATCCCAAACCAACATCTATCAAAGTTTTTAACCGATTGCTGATTTCAAACAAAATCCTTTTGGCTACTTTCTTGTCATATTCACTCAAAGACAATTTTTCGACCCATTTTATTAAATCTTTTACGGGCCATTCACAAAGTTCTCCAATATGCTTATCTGCAATCTTAATATATAGGGCTTCTTTTCTCAAACGATATCCATTACATTCCGGACAAAGTGTTCTACCTCGATATCTGCTCAGCATCACACGATATTGAACCTTGTATAAATTTTGTTCCACTTCTTTAAAGAAAGCGTTGATACCATTTGCATATTCATTCCCTTGCCATAATGCATTAAGCTGAACAGGCGATAACTCCATTATGGGTTTATGAATGGGAAAGTCGAAATGCTTTGCAGCTTTAATGAATGCATCTTTCCAAGAACTTAATTTTTCACCTCTCCAGGGTGCTACTGCATTTTCAAACAAGCTCAGCCTTTGATCAGGAATAATTAAATCTTTATCAATACCTAAAACCTGAGAAAATCCTTCACAACTTGGACAAGCACCATAAGGATTATTAAAAGAAAATAAATTAGGCACCGGCTCTTCAAATTGCAAGTCATCTAATTCAAATTTATTACTGAAGGCTATTTTCTTTTTCTCATTCACTTCAAGAAGCATTGATCCCTCTCCCTCATAAAAAGCAGTAGTGATAGAATCCGCCATTCGATGTTCATCATCTTCATCAAAATCTTTTTTAACTAATCTATCGATGAGCACAAACAAGTCTGCAAGATCTTTTTTTGATTTAAAAATTGGATGAGTCTTTAATTCCAACACATCTTCAATTTTCAGCATTTCGTTTTTATAATAGATTCTTGAAAACCCTTTTTGCAATAAAATATTCAACTCTTCTTTGATGTCTCTATTAGCATGTATTTTAAATGCTACCAGTATTAATATTTTATCGCCGTCCTTTTGTTCTTTGATAGATTTCACTACATCAGCAACATCATCTTTTTTTACTTCTCTTCCACTGATTGGAGAAATTGTTTTTCCTACGCGAGCAAAAAGCAATCTTAAGTAATCATAAATTTCAGTCATACTACCTACAGTACTTCGTGGAGTTCTTGTGATTACTTTTTGTTCTATAGCAATAGCTGGGCAAAGACCATGAATATAATCCACATCGGGCTTATTCATTCTTTGCATGAATTGTCTAGCATAAGCACTCAGGCTTTCAGCATAACGTCTTTGTCCCTCTGCAAATAGTGTATCAATAGTTAAAGATGATTTTCCTGAGCCAGAAACACCTGTAACCACAATTAATTTATTACGTGGTATGGTTACCGTTACATTTTTTAAATTATGTACTCTAGCGCCATGAATAACAATATCATTACTATTTATACGTTTGGTATCTGAGCTACTCTTTTTTGTTTTCTGTTGCATATAATATTGCGAAAATACTCCAAGAATGTGGTTAATACTGATAAATTTACGTGTTGTGTAAAAATTACTGCGTAAATCTACGTATGCTTTTCGAGCACTAGTACTCTATTTTTGATTTTGCATGCAAATACTTGTAAAAATATTTGGGAGTGCAAAAAACCACTCTACCTTTACTAAACAATATCCAATAAAAGGAAAAAAGCAAAGTTGAACTTCCTAAAGTTTTCTAAAAGTTTTCTCCTAAAATTGGATGTCGAAACCAAAATCCTAAACCATAAAAACAACACCAATGAAAAACCTTACTTCACTATCCGACCAAGAATTAGTTCAGCTTTACATGAATGAAAATTCAAATGCGCTATCTGTATTAGTTGAACGTTACAAAGACAAAATTTTCACTTCTATTTATTTGCTGGTAAAAGACAAATACCTTGCTGAAGATCTTTTTCAGGATGTATTTATCCGTATTATTGACACTTTAAGAGCTGGTAAGTATAATGATGAAGGTAAATTCTTGCCATGGGCTATGCGTATTGCACATAATTTATGTGTAGATCATTTTAGAAAAGTTAAACGCAGTCCAAGTATCAAAACAAGTGATGATCATGATATTTTTGAAGTATTGAACTTTTCTGAAGCTGGCGCTGATCAAAAAATGATGACTGGTCAAAGCCATGATCGTGTAAGAAGATTAGTAGACATGTTGCCAGAAGATCAAAAAGAAGTAATCATTCTTCGTCATTATGCAGAATTAAGTTTTAAAGAAATCTCTGAATTAACAAACTGCAGCATTAATACTGCTCTTGGAAGAATGCGTTATGGCTTAATGAATCTTCGTAAGATGATGACTGAAAAACAAATTGCCTTATAATAATTTAAAAATTACAAAAATAAACAATAGCAATTCTCCTATATAGAGAGTTGCTATTTGTTTTTTATAGCATCAAGGCCACAATTCAACCATTTTAAATAAGTGCTTTTATCCGTATATCCGACAGGAGTATTCAGTAATATTTCATCTGTGTTTAAAATAGCATAAAGAGGTTGTGAATTACTCACAAAATTTTCTGTTTGGAAAGTCTGCCATTGATCGCCAATGGTATTGATTTCTTTGGAAGTGCCTTTTTTTGTAGTATATACAAATTGATTACCAGGATTCAGTGTTTTTTTATCATCCACATACATCGAAACGATAATAAATTTTTCTTTCATTAATTTATATACTTCGGGATCGCTCCATACATTCTCTTCCATCCGTCTGCAATTCACACAAGCATATCCAGTAAAATCTAATAATATTGGCTTGTGTTCTATTTTTGCCATAGCTAATGCTTCTTCATAATCTTTTGCGCAGTGTAATCCTAAAACACAACTAGATTCTTTTTGATAAACACTATAATATAATGGAGGAGGGAATCCACTGATTAATTTCAAATTAGCCCAAGAGCTATTACTAACTCCTGGAATTAGATAGATTGAAAATAAGGCAATTAATGTTGCAGTAATTTTTCTGCCCAACGAAATTTTTTGAGGAATGGCATCATGACCAATTTTTAATTTCGCAAATAAATAAAGGGAAAGGAGCGCGCCAATAATTATCCATATACCAATGAATATTTCTCTTTTCAAAAGCCCCCAATGTTTAACTAAGTCAGCATTAGAAAGGAATTTAAAAGCAAGCGCCAATTCTAAAAATCCTAAAGTCACTTTTACGGTTGTCAACCAGCCGCCTGATTTCGGAAGTGATTGCAACCAATTGGGGAACATGGCAAATAGTGCAAAGGGTAAGGCTAATGCTAACCCAAATCCACCCATTCCTGCTGTCAATTGCATAGCGCCGCCATCGGATGCCAATGAGCCTGCTAATAACGATCCTAAGATAGGGCCAGTGCAGGAAAATGAAACTAAGGCTAATGTAAGTGCCATGAAGAAAATACCAATCACATTACCCGGCCCTGCTTTACTATCGGCACCTGTAGAAAAAGATGCAGGCAACGTAATTTCATAAAAGCCGAAAAAAGAAAAAGCAAAAATCACGAAAATGATGAAAAAGAAAACATTGAGATAAACATTCGTTGAAATATTATTGAGAAACTCAGGATTAATGCTGTCTAAAAAATGAAAGGGCAAGCTTAATAGGATGTAAATAATAAAGATAAAAAAGCCGTATAAAAATGCATTTGATATACCTGCTTTTTTAGATGTCGCTTTTTTGGTAAAAAAAGAAACAGTAAGTGGAATCATTGGAAATACGCAAGGGGTAAACAATGCAATTATTCCACCCAGAAATCCAATAAAAAAAAGACTCCACAGACTCTTTGAGGTTTTATTTGAACCTGAAGTTGCCTGGTCTCCAATCCCACAATTGTTGAGGGGATGATTAATATCTATTGATGTTATGCGTATTCTTGCCTTGGGTTGATTAGCAGCACTTGAGTCTATTGTAATTTTTATCAATTGTTCTTCTTGAATATAATTTGCTGCATAACCGCAATCATAACTGATTTTTAAATTCAAGAAGGGCTGATCAGTATTAGTAAAATGAAACTCTTGTTCCATTTCGATATTCCTTTCAACAACTTGCTTTTTTTTGTTATCAAAAAGGGGATCGTTAATGGATTTAAAAGCAGCATTAAATACAATGTCATTTTTTTTAATCGAAGAATCATTATACCTGATGAGTATGCCAGGAATATCATCAACAACATCTTTTGCATACAAATGCCATCCTGGCTTTATTTCACCTTTCAATTTGAAACTAAAATGATGATCTTTAATCTTCGATAATTGAGTTGTCCATTTTACTATCGTAGTATCTTGTGCCAAGCAGACAGAAGTCCAAAATAAGAGGATAGTTAAGGAGAGTATAAATGTTTTAATCATTTTCATAAGTCATTCAGCTTTTAAATTTTAATCACATCTTGTAGTCTTTATTATCATTCTCGGTTGGTATAAGCCAACGCAGATAGGTATTTCATGACATTTAATAAAAAATCCCGAATAAGTCGGGATTGATTCAAAGTTATAAAATTATTTGTTGTCGATTTTTACCAAAAAAGGAAGATCTTTTGGGGGCAGGCATTTGCGATCATTACAAACCATATAGGTTAATGTGCCTTTAATATTGGTAGAAGCTTTAGACTTTAAAGTTACTTTCTGGATAAAATCAACTTTGTGTTTATAAAATCTCAATGTTGAATTAAAATTTTGATCAAAAGCCGTCTCCAATTTACCCACTTCCTTCACTTTGCCTACATATTTTATCAGTGGATTTTTATTGAAAATAAAACTTGTTGGTTCTGGTCCTTTTCCAGCATCCTGAGCATAAATATGCCAATTATCTTGAATGTTAGCTATCAAATGAATTTCATATTGCTTGTTGGCGATTTTACTTGCAGAGAAAGTCCAAACAACTGGATTTTCAATTTGAGCCATAGTCATAATGCTGAGGCTAAACAATAGAACAAAAGTGAGGATTATCTTCTTCATGTGTTAATAAAAAATTTCAAATTTATATCGAAAAATCTAGAATTTAAAGTTAGGTAAAGATATTTAGGATTGAGGGATAAAATTTAGTGAATGGTATCATAAACCCCAATCAGTATGGATAATATTACAAAAGTCCAATGAATTACAAAGGGGAACCATTTTTTATTTGGATAGACAAAGCCAGCGGCTGACAAAACGCTTATCGGGGCTACTATTAGGAAAAAGTCATGAAACGAGGCGGACTCATCAATAAAAGGAATCAAGAAGGAAATGGCCAGGTAAAATAATATGATTGCCCATGTATTTCTTGATTGAACCAGCAAGCGGCGCATGTTAATTTGAACAAAATAAAAACCAACAAAAAGCAGGAGTGTAATAACAATTGCAGCTATAAGTTCCCCTCTCATCAATGAAAAAGATGGAATACCGATAGCGAATTTCGAATATGAAACAACAGTATTTTTATCAAATAAATAGCTATAGGCCCATAGAAAATAAAAGGGTGTACCTAAACCAAAAAATAAAATTATCCATTCCGGCAAACGAAAGGGCCTCATTATAGACAATCCAATAAGTGCTAATAATAAAAACAAAATGGAAGGAAAAAAAATCAAAGTAGCCAGTCCCAATAATATAGCAACATTAAATAAAGTTTTTTTGGGGTCTGGAATATTTGAAAGGCGGGAAAGAATTGATAAAACCCATATTAATAGAGTAGCTGCAAGTAATACTGAACTAAATGCTGACCAAAATGAAAAAAGTGAAGTTAAAAGCAAGTAGCTCATACCAGTGAGATAATTAGTTTTTGAAAATAAACGCTGGTTAATAACAATTCGATTTAGAAAAACTGCTTGGAAATAAATTAATAAAAAAACGATAACACTATAAAACAAAGGAGCACTGTGCCCTAGTAAAAATACAAATGTCAAAATTGATTTAAAGAATAAGGTGTCAGTACTTAAGGCCACAGGTGTAACAGGATACACAAACAATGCCCACTTCAATATCAACCCATAAATCAGCAGTAAAAAATTATTGTATGGTAAGTTGGCTTTAAAATTACCTATCACGATGATGAAATTAATGAATACAAAAGTGCTTAATTATTACTATTTAAAAAAATGTTTGTCCTAATATTAATGAGTTAAAAATCAATCTTAGCAAAACCAATATTACCAAAATAAACATAAGGGATAAGCATTTGATCTATACCAACTTGCTTGCCCAATTTCGGCATAAATTCATACCCATTTTCATTGCTTTTCAACGTTGGATACCTTTTCAACTCTCCTGTAGAAAAAATACTATTATTACTTATAATATCCTTTTTATTATCCTTTTCAATAAATAAAAAGTGGACTTCTCTTCCAGAATTTAAAATAGCGTAAGAAATGAAATTGTCGTTGTCTACATCGTACTGTTTTTTATGGATAATATTGTTCCAATTCATATGTAGTGAACTATCAATATTAGCGACTACAATGTCATTATAGAAATATCTTTTGATTTCATTTTGATTGTAATTATTCCAATAACGATTAGCATTTCCATAGGAATTATACCCATAATAATCATACGAATTAGGGAACCCATTATAATAGAAATTCTTATTCAAAATATTATCTGTAGAACGTGTTTGCGTATACACACTTTCTGAAATCAACAAAAAACCACCATCCTTTTTTAAAATAATATTTTGCGGTTTCAGGTCATCAAGATTATCATTTGAATTCCCTTCTCCATTCAATCCATCTCTTATTGCATCTGAAAATAAATTAAAATTGCTAGTAGATAAGGAATCAGCAATAGTAGGAATACGAGCTGTAAAGATTCCTTGAACATGTCCTCTATTTTCATTAAAGAAAAATGCATTAATTATATAAGAATGATTAAGATTATCTATTTTAATAAAAGATTCGTCTACAAATTTATTATCAAGCGGAAGTAAAAAGACATTGTTTGTATCAGTGCCTCTTTTATGAACAAAGACCTCTAGTTTATTTACAAAGCCATTCGCATTTTTTTGAGTCTCTTTAGTATATAAGAAATTACCATTATTGTCTACATAACAATCACTAAAATTCTCTTTTCTTGAATTGTATGGGAAAGTATTTTTAGAGGCCTCTAATAAATTAAAATCCTGATCAAAAAGTTTCGTGGCAATTTCTATTTTATTATTTTTAGCATTTTGTTTAGCAATAAGAATTTTTGTTTTGTCTTCACTAAATGAAGTTGTATAAATAGTGTTATCAGAAAAATAACTGATTTCTGTAGTATCCATACCGATAGGCTCTCCTATTATTTTTGCATTTCCAGAAAATTTTAAAGCATTGCAATAAACTATACTATTTTTTTGAAATTGATAAATGATGATAGTATAGTCTTTTCGGTTAATGAAATCTATGTTTATTATTTTTTCCGGAATAGCATCAAGTGAATGATTGTCAACAACGTTCATTGCTTCATCGTAAGTAGTAATATAATGATGGCGTGAAACATTTTTATAGACTAAAAAATGATTGTCAACTTTTCCAATAATTTCGAAATACATTCCTTTTGTATCTTTCTTTACAATTGGAGAATACGTTATTTCCTGGGCAGTAGATGTTAATACATCCAGAGAAAATAACGTAAAAATCAAAATCATTTTATTCATATACCTTAGGTTTACCCATAAAAATACAATAAAAAATACGGCGTACCGATTAAAACAATTCATAAAATTAATTGTTAGTATCTTCCAATAAAGAAATAACATGCAAACTGTATTAATCACAGGCGGGACGGGTTTAGTTGGCAAGGCTTTAAGTAACTTGTTATTATCCAAAGGCTATCAAGTTATCATTCTAACAAGAAGTTTAAAGCAATCTACAGCAAAAGAAAATCTCAGTTATGCATTATGGAACATTGAACAAGAATTCATAGATCAGGATGCCATTCGGGAAGCTGATTTTATTATACATCTTGCAGGTGCAGGTGTGGTGGATAAAAAATGGACGACTGCTTACAAAAAAGAAATCGTGGATAGCAGAATTAAAAGCAGTGAGTTGATCATTAAAGTTTTAAAAAATAATCCACACAAAGTTCAGGCAATAGTTAGCTCATCAGCAATTGGCTGGTATGGTGCAGATACAATAGAAGGGCATCAATTTATAGAAACAGATGCTTCAGATGAAAGCTTTTTAGGAGAAACCTGTAAACTGTGGGAAGCAAGTATAGAAGGCGCAAATGCTCTAGGGATAAGAGTTTGTAAATTAAGAACCGGAATTGTACTGAGTAATAAAGGTGGCGCTTTGGCAGAGTTTATAAAACCGATAAGATTGGGATTTGCAGCGATACTTGGAAGTGGGAAACAAATAATCAGCTGGATTCATGTTGATGACCTTTGCAGAATGTTTGTTTATGCCATGGAAAATAAAAACATGAAGGGCTCCTACAATGCGGTTGCGCCTCATCCTGTTAGCAATAAAAATTTAACAGTAACACTCGCGAAAATAATGAAAGGCATTTTTTTTATCCCTCTTTATGTGCCTTCTTTTATTTTAAAAATAATAATGGGGAAACGAAGCATTGAAATTCTAAAAAGTGCAACAGTAAGTTGTGAAAAAACAACTAACGCCGGATTCACCTTTTACTATCCTGGAATAGAGATTGCATTAAAAGAATTGATTTCAAGAAAATCATAAATCTTTTTTAAGAATAATCCTTCTGCTCATAAAATAAAAAAGGACAAGATAGCCTACAGACAGCAACATCACCAACCATGTATAATCAGTAGGCAAGGCACTTTTGGCAAATGATTTTAAAGGGTTATCAGGAAAAGCCAAAAGCCCATCAGAAGCACTTAGGGGAAGATAATCGCCCATGCTGCCAAAATCAAGATGGTGATCTCTTTTAATAATCATACTCCAACCATCCATTATTTGAGCAAGAATATTTTCAGCACCCAAATAAATAAATAAAACACCTATTGCAAATCCTGTTCTTCTAATCATTACAGAAAGAAGCACTGCAAATAAATTGTAAGAAAATGCTTTTATAAAAAAATATCCCACATGAGAAAATCCATCAAATGATATTTCAGTTTTTGTTCTGAATGCAAATACAAAACCTGCAAGCACAACAACTATTGTGGAGCATAAAGCAAAAATTAAAGCCAATACTATTTTCACATTTATGAATTGTGATCGGCTCCAGCCATCTATAATATTTTGCCTGTTGGTACGAAAAGCAAATTCATTGGTTACTAAAATAATCAATAGCATGGCAGGGAGCATTAATAGAAATCCACTCGTATAGCTTACCGATTGCCAAACATATTTAAATTCATAGGGATTAAATTTATTGAGCAATACTGCGGCTTCTGACTTATTGACTACATTTTGAAACAGACTATAAACAATATAATTCGCTGCAAAAATTCCAATTAGAAAAAATAGGATCATGAAAAGAAAAACCCTGTAATTTTTTATTTTAAGCCATTCTATTTTAAGTAAATCAAGCATGTTGTAATTTTTAATTGGTGAGTTCCAGAAACTTGCTTTCCAGACTTTTCTTTTTTAGTTGAAGTTGTGACAAAACAATTCCTCTTTCAAAACAAAATCTGTTCACCTCTTCCAGATTGGCAGTTCCTGCAGGAAAATTAAGATGCACAACATTTTCTTTTATTTGTACTTGAGGATTTCCCGGAAAATTTATTAATGCATTCTTCAGTTTTGCTACATCTATTGAGGCAACTTCTACAATATCATCATTGCTCAAAATCTCATTCACATCTCCATGGGTAATCAGATGTCCGTACTTCAAAATGGCTACATGTGTACATACTTTTTCAACTTCGTCAAGCATGTGACTCGCCATGATAATCGTTTTGCCTTGCTGAGCGAGTTGTTGAATCAGCATTCTGATTTCAGCAATTCCTACAGGATCTAATCCATTTGTAGGTTCGTCTAAAACCAGCACTTCAGGATCACCCAATAATGCATTAGCAATAGCCAAGCGTTGTTTCATTCCCAAACTATACGTGCTGAATTTCGAGTGTTTTCTTTGTGTAAGATTTACAACATCCAATACCCTGTCTATATCCTCTACAGGTCTGTTTTTAATAGCTGCTGTAATTTTTAAATTTTGAACCGCGCTTAAATAATGATAAAAATTAGGCGTCTCCAATAATGTGCCTATTCGTTTTCGATGAGAATCGGCAGGATTTTCATCAAATAATTGATACGACCCTCCGGATGATTTTAAAACATCCATAATAATCCCAAGCAATGTCGTTTTTCCGCTACCGTTAGGTCCTAATATTCCGTAAATAGAACCTTCAGGAACATGGAAGCTAATGTTTTGAAGTGCTTTTATTTTCCCGTAATCTTTAGAAAGATTGTCAACTTTTAAAATGCTCATTATTTATCAGTGTAAATTTTGCATAAAATAATCGGTTACTTTTTGATACAAGTGCACTCTGTCTTTCCCCAAAACATTGTGCTCATGACCTGGATAAATCATATAGTCCACCTGAACGCCTTTATCCACTGCGGCTTTAACCAGATTCACGGAATGCTGCATCAACACTACATTATCCTGCATTCCATGAATGAGCAATAACTTCCCTTTTAAATTTCCAATTCTTTTGGTAAGGTCTGACGCATCATATCCTTCAGGATTTTCCTGTGGCTTATCCATGTATCTTTCGGTGTACATGATTTCATAAAATTTCCAATTAGTAACAGGACCGCCTGCAACGGCAGCTTTGAAAATACCGGGATGGGTAAGCATGAAATCTATTGTCATAAAGCCTCCATAACTCCAGCCAAACAAACCCATATTATTTACATCGGTATACTTTAATGATTTTAAATAATCAATGCCTGACATCAAATCTTCCATTTGTTTTTCTCCCGCTCTTCTGAAAATTGATTGCTCGAAAGCCTTACCACGATTGGCGCTTCCACGAGTATCCAAGGTAAATACCAAGTAGCCTCTTTCCGCCATAAACTGGAACCAATAATCTCCTGCTCCGCCGTTCCATCCATTTAAAATCATTTGTGCATGAGGGCCGCCATACCAATATACCAGGACAGGATATTTTTTGCTGCTATCAAAATTTACGGGGGTAAACATCCTACAATACAAATCAGTTCCTTCAGCATTCTTTATCGTAAAAATATTCAATTGTCCCTTGCTGTATTTATCAAGTGGATTCGCAGATTGAAGCAGTTGTTTTGTTTTATTTGTTTTGATGTCTATTAGATTAATTGTTCTTGGATTTTGAGGCGTACTGAAATTATCAATCACATAATTTCCATCCAAACTAATGGAAGTATTGTGAACCGCATTGCCTGCTGTTATTGATTTCAATTTGCCATTTTTCAAATTAACTGTATACAGATTTTTCGAAATCGGGCTCACCTGTGTGGATACATAATAAAGGTTCTCGCCATTATCATCAAAACTTTTCACTTCAATAACATCCCATTCTCCTTTAGTCAATTGCTTAACAAAAGAACCATCTGCATTATACAAATACAAGTGATTCCATCCATCTCTTCTGCTTTGCCAGATAAATTGTTTAGGATTATTTTTCACAAATAACATCGGAACTAGCGGTTCAGCATATTTGTCATCAGATTCTTCAAATAATGTTTTTACAAAATCGCCAGTTGTTGCACTATATTGATTTACTGAAAAATGATTCTGCTCTCTATTCAGCATTACGATATATACAAATTGATCATCGGGACTCCAGGCGATATTGGTGAGGAATTGTTCATTAGGTCCTGTTGTTTTTACCCAAATGGTATTTTTAGTTACTGCATTATATATGCCCAATGTTACATGGTGACTTGAATCACCTGCCATAGGATAGCGAATATTATTAACTTTCGCCGGACGCTCTGTCCAATCTACAATCGGATAATCCGGCGTAATGGATTGATCCATTTTGTAAAAAGCAAGCAACTTTCCATTATTGCTCCAGAAAGTTCCTTTTGTAATACCAAATTCACTTTGATGAACTGTTGAAGCGTAAACAATATCTTCACTTCCGTCTTCTGTTACTTTTTTGGTGTCATTATTTTTTGTAACAAATAAATTGTGATTATCTACATAAGCGATATAACCACCGCTGCTTTCTTCTACATTTTCTTTTGTTGCAGTCGTTTTGTCAATTAAAATCTTAGTGCTGTTGTCATTAGCAAAGAACATTTTCTGACCTTTTATTGTTGTGATGAAATTGTCTTTGTTGAATTGAATGGCTGGCATTGAAGTCAAGGTATCCAATGATGCTGCGCGTAACTTTTGATTAAACTGTACTAGATTCAAGATTGGCATTTCCTCTTTTGAAGAAAAATCCGCTTGAAACCAGGTATCCAGCCCATTCACTTTCTTTAGATACACATAATTATTGGTTCCTTTTATAAACTGAAGCTGTTTTAAATTTTCGGGCGCCAATGTAGTCCTGGCATTAAGCATGGCTTCTTCGATGGTCAATTGTTTTTGCTGTGCAAAAGCGAGGGTGATGACAAAAGCAAACAATAAAGAGCAGATTATTTTTTTCATAAATGACATTTGTTATAAATAAAAGTAAGGAATAATTGCTGTGGTTTGTGTATGACCAACAAAATTGAATAGATGTGGGTCATAATTTTTTGCCCGATGGCTTCAATTGCGGTATTTTTGCCGAGATGACTACCCCAAAAAGATATTTAATAACTTCTGCGCTGCCTTACGCAAATGGTCCAAAACATATTGGCCATCTGGCTGGTGCGTATTTACCAGCAGATATTTATACCCGCTATTTGAGAGCACAGCAACGTGATGTGGTTTTTGTATGTGGCAGTGACGAACATGGAGCAGCTATTACCATCCAGGCCATGAAGGAAAATACCACGCCGAAAGACATCGTAGATAAATACCATGCGCTGCTGGAAAGTAATATGCATGATCTGGGCATATCATTTGATATTTATCATCGTACGTCTTCGCCTATTCATCATGAAACTGCTCAGGAGTTTTTCACCAAACTCAATAACCACGGCGATTTGGAAATTAAAGAATCAGAACAATACTTTGATGAATCTGCCAATACCTTCTTAGCCGATCGTTATATTATAGGTACTTGTCCCATTTGTAGTAATGATAATGCTTATGGTGATCAATGTGAAAAATGCGGCACATCCTTAAGCCCGGAACAATTAATTAATCCAAGAAGTACATTAAGCGGCAACGCACCTTCCAAGAAAAAAACAACCCATTGGTACCTGCCTTTGGATAAGCATGAAGATTTTCTACGTCAATGGATACTCGAAGGACATAAAGACGATTGGAAAACAAATGTTTTAGGTCAATGTAAAAGCTGGATTGAAGCAGGTCTACAACCAAGGGCAGTTACAAGAGACTTGGATTGGGGTGTGAAAGTTCCTGTTGCTGAAGGTGAAGGCAAAGTGCTCTATGTATGGTTTGATGCACCAATCGGCTACATCAGCGCGACCAAACAATGGGCTATCAATAATAATAAAGACTGGAAACCATATTGGGAAGATAAAGATACTAAGCTGGTTCATTTCATTGGTAAAGACAATATCGTTTTTCATTGTATTATTTTTCCTGTGATGCTCAAACTTCATGGGAATATTTTACCGGAGAATGTACCCAGCAATGAATTCATGAATCTTGAAGGAGATAAAATGAGTACAAGTCGTGGATGGAGCATCGAAATGGATGAATACATTACCGATTTTGTGAAGAAGGAAAATGGCGGTGATATGATGGTGGATGCCTTGCGATATTATTTAACAGCCATTGCGCCAGAAACAAAAGACAGCGAATTTACATGGAAAGGTTTTCAGGACGCCTTAAATAGTGAGCTTGTTGCTGTTTTCGGAAATTTCGTAAACCGTGCTTTTGTATTGATGCATAAACTTTGCAATGGAAAAGTGCCCTCACTACATGCTACCATTATAGATGATGCTGATCGTAAATTAGTAGCAGATATTCAGGAAGCAAAAATTGCTATTGAGAAAAATATCGAAAATTATAAATACCGTGATGCCTTATTTGAAGTCATTGACCTTGCCAGAAAAGGTAATAAATACATGCAGGATAAAGAGCCATGGATTGTTGCAAAACAAACAGGAGAAAATGGACTTCCTACAGTAGAAGCACAGCAAAAAATTGATAATTGTTTACATTATTGTCTGCAACTTACTGCAAACATGGCTGTTTTAATTAATCCTTTTCTTCCTTTCACTGCAAAGAAGATGTGCTACATGATGAAAGTGGTAGACAAAATGCTGAACTGGGAAAATGCTGGAAAAGTGAATTTATTAAGCGTTGGCTATTCTTTAAGAGCACCTGAATTATTATTCAGGAAATTAGAAGATATAGAAATAGGTGAACAGATTGAAAAATTAAAAAACAAAAGTAAAAAATTAATGGAAACAACTTTAAATACACAACCAGAAAATACTCCAGAAAAAGTAGAAGAGAAAAAAGCAACTATCCAATTTGATGATTTCGCGAAAATAGACTTGAAAACAGGAACCATTATTGCTGCAGAAAAAGTTGAGAAAGCAGACAAATTGCTTAAGCTGGAAGTTGATCTTGGTTCCGAACAAAGAACTATTGTTAGTGGTATTGCAATGCATTTTCAACCAGAAAATATCATCGGCCAAAAAGTTGTGGTTGTTACCAACCTTGCGCCAAGAAAGATGAGAGGAATAGAAAGTAATGGGATGATTTTAATGGCAGAAGATAAAGAAGGCAAATTGGTTTTTGTGAGCAGCGATGTAAACAATGGAAGTAATGTTAGTTAATTAATATGATTACAATTCCACCATACTTAAAAAAAGGCAGCACCATAGGAATCACTTGTCCTTCGGGATATATGCCTGCGGCTAATGCTGAAAGTTGTATTCTTACATTGCAACAATGGGGTTACGAAGTGATGGTTGGAAAAACCTTGGGTAGTACCTCTAAAAATTATTTTAGTGCTCCTGATGAAGATAAAATAGAAGAGTTGCAGGCGATGCTTGACGATAAAAACATTCATGCAATTTTATTTGGAAGAGGGGGTTATGGCATGAGCCGAATTATTGATCAACTCGATTTTAAAAAATTTAAAAAAAATCCGAAGTGGCTGATTGGATTTAGTGATGTTACCTTAATGCATTCACATGTGTATGCTAATTATAACATTTCCAGTATCCATGGATCGATGGCCGCTGCATTCAATCTGAAAAATAATTCCCCTATTTGTGTTGATTCCATCAAAAATTGTATTACAGGAAAAAAAATAAAATACAGTTGTGTATCCCATCCTAATAACAAACAAGGAACTGTAACAGGTAAATTGGTAGGTGGGAACTTGGTATTACTTTCTACTGCAATTGGAACAACTTCAGCAATTGACACAAAAAATAAAATTCTTTTTATTGAAGATATTGGTGAATACCTGTATAGTGTTGACAGAATGCTGCAGCAGTTAAAAAGAAGTGGAAAGCTGAAAAACCTTGCTGGTCTTATTGTTGGAGGATTTACAGATATGAAAGACACTGATCGTCCTTTCGGAAAATCGATTGAAGATATCATCAGTGACGTTGTGGCAAACTACAATTATCCTGTTTGCTTCAACTTCCCAATCAGTCATGGAAAAGAAAATGTCGCCGTAAAAATTGGTGTGGACTACGAATTAAAAATTACCAAAAATAAAACAACTCTTAAAGAGCTTTAAATTACTTCAGTAAAGAATCAATTAGGTTTTTATATTCTTTACTTTCTATTAAATTCTCTTCAGCATTTTTTTTAATCTCGTGGAAATCTTTTTTGTAATTGGATAATGTGTTCAAAGTATTGTTCACTTCTTTTGAAAAGGCATTGCATTTCAATTCACCATTATCGCCATAGATAACAGTTATGGGAAAGTTGTCATCACTTTTCCAAACCGACCTGAAAAGATCAAACTTATTAGTTGACATCAGCTTCCATGGATAAACAAACGTATACTTATCCAGCAATTTAGACACGCTGGGATATGGACACTCTAGAATAAGTCTTTTAATTTTTGTTGTAGAAGCATCAGCAGCTAATAGACAACCGAATGACTGACCATATAAAATGATTTGCTCTGGGCGATACTGGCTTTCTGCCATTTTCTTAATTTGATAGGCCTGTTCATATAATTTGATTACGGAGAATTCGCCGCTGCTCTTTCCAAATCCAGGATAGTCGGGCATCCACACTTCATAGCCGTTTTCAAGAAATGGTTTTGCATTTTTTGCATAATACGCTACATTTTCTTTACTTCCATGAAAATAAATGACAACGCCTTTTCGAAAGCTGTCTGCGGGGAAAAATCGAATCAGATTAATCGTGTCTGTTTTACTAAAAGGAATACTTACTTCTTTAAATGGAGTATCAAATTTGAAGATGTAATCCTGGTCAATTTTTTTCGGATGTAACCATATTTTATCTTGCAAATAATACAATGCGATACCAACACCACAATAAATAATGATGATAACTTTTAACCAGCGAAATATTTTTCTTCTTGTAGACATGGGTAGGAATTTATTGTATTGTAGTGCCGATTAGACAACTATTGTTTTTTTCCAGGCATCCATTCCGCCTTGTAGATTGATGAGGTGATTGAAACCGAATTTTTGCTGGAGTCTTTGTATGGCAATTTGACTTCTGATTCCTTTTTGACAATAGACCACAATGGGTTTATTGTTTTCGAATTTTTCTTTTTGATCAAAAATGGCATGTAATGGAATTGATATTCCTCCAATATTAAAATTTTGATGTTCAAAAAGTTCGCGAACATCAATCAACATAATATCTTCTCCTTGAAGCAATTTGTTTTGTAATTCTGTGGGGCTGAAGGACTGCATGATTTAGTATTGATCTTCTTCATTATCCCAAACACGATTCAACTTTAATTTACTTACCGGCGCCACCACTAATGGAAATTTTTCTACAGCAACATTGCTTTGTTCTAATCCAAAGCTTCTTTCCTCACTTATACTCAATTCTTTCAACCAGAAATACAAACGCATTACAATGTGTTCAAAAATGGGCAATTCATTATCCTGGCTCAGGAATTTTTCCATTACAATAAATTGAAAATCGCCAACCATATTATTTCTTTGTTGACTTTCATAACGGCTGGTAATATTTACTTCTCTGTTTGCCACTAAATCTTCTACTACTTTTTTAAACATTAAATTTAATCTTGGCTGAATTCTGAAACCTAATCTGAATTCAACTCTTATAATGTCATTAGGAATGATATGCTCTACAGAATACTCGCTGGTATAGGGTTCATCTAACGTGTGTACATGTACGAACCAATAAATATCAGCGCGCTTTGGTTTGCCGCGAAGAATACTGTAAATAATTTTGTGCTCGATTTCCTTGGGGTTATTTGCACTGGTTAAATAAACAAGGTGCGTAGCACATTTTGGCACTGTAGTATCATTACTAAGCTCTTCAATTTTAGGAATGTATTCTTCTACTCTTACAAATTCAACGTACCTGTTCTTTATTTTTCTAGCACGGAACCATACATACATTACCGTAAATAAACATCCTCCAATAATTAAGGTAACAAATCCTCCGTGAGGAAATTTATCAAGATTAGCAATCAAAAACGCTATTTCAATACCGATATACAAAATTAAAAACATCCAAATTAATATCGGAGTAACTCTTCTGGAAACTAAATAATTAGAAAATAAAATGGTGGTCGCCAGCATACATAGCGTAATGGCTAAACCATATGCAGCCTCCATTGCACCAGATGACCTGAAATATAGCACGATGGTACAACATCCTGCAAACAACAAAGAATTGATGCCAGGAATAAACAATTGTCCTTTGGCTTCAGTAGGATATTTTATTTTCATCTTTGGCCACAGATTCAATCGAATGGCTTCACTGATTAATGTAAACGACCCACTTATTAAGGCCTGACTCGCAATAATGGCAGCTGCGGTAGCAATGATAATTCCCCACAATAAAAACCAATCAGGCATAATGCCATAGAATGGATTTCTCATGTTCACCCCATTTGTAAACACTACCCCTTTATGATTTAAAAGCCATGCGCCTTGTCCAAGATAATTGAGAATTAAACAAGCTTTTACAAAAATCCAGGAGATTCGAATGTTCCCTCTTCCGCAATGCCCTAGATCACTGTACAATGCTTCAGCGCCCGTTGTACATAAAAAAACTGCTCCTAAAATCCAGAAGCCAGAAGGATAAACCGTCAATAACTTTATGGCGTAATAAGGATTAAATGCTTTTAAAACAGAGAAGTCAGCAGATATATGAGAAAGGCCAAGTAAAGCGAGCATCAGGAACCAAACAGACATAACAGGACCAAACATTTTACCTATTGAATTGGTTCCGAATTGTTGCATAAAAAACAAAACGGCTAAAATTGCAAGTACAATAATGATAATGGTGTTGTCTTGAATATCATTGAAAACTGGAATGTTTTTCAACCCCTCAATGGCAGAAGTAATAGAGATGGGCGGTGTAATCATACCATCAGCCAATAATGCAGCGCCGCCAAGCATTGCCGGTATTACCAACCATTTTTTTTGTCTTCTCACTAATGTATACAATGAAAATATACCTCCTTCTCCTTTATTATCTGCCTGCAAGGTTAACAGTACATACTTTAGTGTAGTCTGCAACGTTAGTGTCCATATGATACAGGATAGTCCGCCTACAATTAAGAGTTCTTCTATAGGTTTACCATTAATAATAGCACTAAATACATACAAAGGCGAGGTTCCAATGTCTCCATAAATAATTCCTAATGCAATTAATAAACCAGCGGCAGATACCTTATTAAAATTGTGTTTTTCCACTAAACAGATTTTTCGGTGATTTTTTCAATCAAGAAATAAAAAGGACAGCACAAATGTAAAAGTAAAATGTTTATAAACTTGGCAAATCTGTTTAAAATATTATACTCCTACTCAATTTGATTTGGAAAGGATTTTATAACAAGAGCCCCTTTCTTTTGAAAAGGGGCTCCAAACAAACAATAATCACAAAACAAATGTTAATTCAATATTGGTATTTTAGTCTTTCGGTAAAAATTAGTCTGGCTTTTTACCATCTAAAAAAGTATTGATCGTGCTTAATTCTATCTTATTGTCTTCAGTCGGTTTAACTGTATAATTACTATAGAATGTTTCAACATCTGCAATCTGAACCGTCATGTCCATATTGCGGCGAAGGTAAGCTGGTACAGTTTCAAACTCATTGTTTGGATCGGCAGCATTTACATTGAACGATAAGTTACGCAGTTTTGCTATCCTTTCCGTAGCCCGGCGCCTAAGTTCTTCTGTTTCGTCCTGCAAAGCGGGCTCCTCAACAGTAGAATTCATGATGGGCTGAATTTGTTGTACAAGCGACTCCTCCGCCGCTGTTGGGAAATCTTTAACGACCAACTGCATTTCAATAGCAGGTTCGTCTTCCTGATCTGAACTCTGCAATGGGTGTTGATCTTCAATAGAATTGGATTCAGAAGTAATTGGCCTTTCCTCTGCATAAATTTGCATTGGTTTAGCCAAATAGCTACCTGACGAAAGGTTGCTAGCATTATTAAAGTCTTCAATAATTTTATTTTCAGTTGATGAAACATTTTTAGGTTCTGCTATTGGAAGGTCTTTCTTTGGTTCAGCAGATATTTCTTCAAAAGATAGTTTAGTAGTTGGGATTTGATCAAATGAAGAAGATATTTCAAAAAAAACTGACTCATCTGATTCTTCCTCAACAGCAAAACTTATAATAGGGTCAACCTCATCATACTCCGCTATTGTAGGCATCATCGGATCAATCGTGGATGAATTTTCTGGGATATCTTTTACAAGAGTGGTTTCAATTTCAGCAACAGGCAATGCTGTTTTCTTTGTGTCTAAAATAATCTCAGATGTAACGGGTATAGAGAATGCCGGTTCTTTAGGAATGTCTAATTCAAAAACAATCTTGTCTGTTTCTAAAGATTTTTCGATTTTTGAATGTTGAGAAAAAGGGTCTTTATGATTAAATCCTGTAGCAATAAGGGTTATACCAATGTTATTTCCCAAAGTATTGTCATAGCCTAATCCTAAAATCACATCAGTATCTTCTCCTGCTTCTGATAATAAATGATTTTGTATCACTTCCACTTCGTCCATAGTAAATTCGTGTTCTCCTTCTGCACTATTAATATTAATTAAAATCCACTTCGCACCTCTGATTTCACTGTCATTTAACAATGGAGAGGTCAAGGCGTTTTCGATTGCTATCTGTGCTCTGTTTTCTCCTTCTGCAGTTGAACTTCCTAATATTGCCACGCCGCCTTCGCTCATTACGGTACAAACATCCGCGAAATCGACATTAATTTGACCGGTACTATTAATGACATCTGTAATACATTTTGCAGCAGTTGCCAAAACATTATCCGCTCTGCCAAAAGCTTCTTTCATTTTTAAATTCCCAAACTGGTGACGAAGTTTATCATTGCTTATTACCAATAAAGTATCTACATGATCTTTTAATTGATTAATACCCGCCTGTGCTTGAGCTAATCTTTTTTTGCCTTCATACGCAAATGGAGTTGTTACAATTCCTACCGTCAGAATGCCTAATTCTTTACAGATTTGAGCAATGATTGGTGCGCCACCAGTTCCTGTACCGCCACCCATGCCTGCTGTGATGAAGGCCATCTTGGTATTCACTTCCAAAATACGCTTAATTTCTTCCAGACTTTCTTCAGTAGCCTGACGACCAATTGAAGGATTCGCTCCCGCACCCAAACCTTGTGTAAGGGTTGGACCAAGCTGTATTTTATTAGGCACTTTACTCAATGCTATTGCTTGCGCATCTGTGTTGCAAATGATAAAATTCACCCCTTCAATGTTTTGAGAAAACATGTGATTAACAGCATTGCTACCACCTCCACCTACACCAATTACTTTGATGATGGAGGATTGTTCTTTAGGTAAATCAAAATGAATCATATTGTTAAAATTATGGGTTAGTATATGGGTTATTGTTAGTTCTTTTTATTATTCGTCCTGTATTTAGAATTTAGTATCCTCTTCCTCTTTGAAAATGTCTATTAAGTTATCTTTGAATGAATCCAAAAATGCCTTTAATGACTTACGCTGTGTAACAGCAACACCTTTTGTTTCTGTTGCTTCTTCAGGTACAATAGGTTCTGTAACTGTTTCATCTTCAACGATGGAGGGCTCATTCACGAGTACAGGCTGTCCCATCTTGATAAAATTAGCAGACATCTGCTTTTGTTTATTTTCATAATCATTATACCCTTTTAGAATCAAGCCGATACAAGTACTGTACATTGGCATGGCAATTTCATCATTGTGTTCTCCTGATAAATGTTCATTAGGAAAACCTATTCGAGCATTCAATCCCGTTAAATATTCAGTTAATTGCAAAAGATGTTTTAATTGCGAACCACCACCAGTTAAGATAATGCCACCATTAAGCATGCGATTATCCAACCCAACTTGCTTTAAATGAAATGAAACAAAATCCATAATTTCACTCATACGCGCCTGGATAATATTTGCAAGATTTTTTACTGAAATTTCTTTTGGTGCCAATCCACGCAAACCTGGAATAGTAATAAATGTATTCGCTTTAGCCTCATCACTTAATGCACTACCGAATTGAACTTTCATGGCCTCTGCCTGAGTTTTTAAAACACCCAATCCCAACTTGATGTCGTTAGTAATATTTTCTCCTCCGAAAGGTATCACTGCTGTATATTTCAACACACCTTCATGAAATACAGCAAGATCAGTAGTTCCGCCGCCGATATCAACAATGGCCACTCCAGCTTCCAAATCTTGATCACTCATAACAGCTGCTGCAGATGCTAGTGGTTGTAAAACCAAATCCTTTGTAATCAAACCAGACTTCTCAACGCTTCTATTGATGTTGCGAATTGCATTTTTGTCACCTGTGATAATATGAAAATTAGCACCGACTTTTACCCCGCTGTATCCAATTGGATTTGCAATATTCGGAAAATTATCTACGGTAAATTGTTGCGGAATAACATCTATGATTTGATCACCCAATGGAATGTAGGTACGATATTGATCAGCAACCAATCTGTCAATCTCATCCTGACAAATTTCATCTTCCGTATTTTGTCTGACAATATCTCCCCTTGTTTGCAAACTCTTAATATGTTGTCCTGCGATACCAACATAAACTTCATTGATTTGTAACTCAGGATTATTTTCATAACATCTTTCCAAAGCTGTTTGGATTGCTTTGATGGTCTGGTCGATATTTAAAACCATACCATGTTGTACTCCATTACTATTAGCACGCCCAAATCCAAGGATTTCAAGCTTGCCAAATTCGTTTTTTCTTCCCGCGATAGCGGCAATTTTTGTAGTGCCTATATCTAGACCTACAATAATGGGTTGTTCGTGACTCATAGTGTTTGTTTGTGTGATTGTTTGTATGATTTGTTCTTTTGTTTCCATTTTATTTTATATTTTTTATACCTTTTCTATTACAATTGAATTGATGTTATTTTTTCTTCCTTACTGATTTATGTTTTGATGTTTTTATAATTTTAGCTGGTTTTTTATTTGTTGTTTTTTCTTTCGATTTTTGGACTTTATTTATTCCTTCCTTACTTTTTATTCCAGGCTTTGCAATAATTTCATTCGGCTTCACAGCTTTTGGAGCTTCCTGGACTTTCATTTCTATTTTCTGTGGAATTACAGTTGCATTATCCTCGACTTCATCTCTTGAAAAAGACTGTAAAATCATTGTCATATCTGTGGTATTGATAGCATTATCCTGCACAAGAGTCTGTGTGGTATCACCTGCCATTCGCAAAGAATAATCTGCCATTGCTTTCATCATAGCCATTGTTCTTAAAGAATCTGCTTTAACATCTTCAATTCCTTTTATACTCGCAACAATTTGTCCTGAAAAGTCAAGTCTAATTTTATTATACTTTTTCCATCCATAAATAGGAATTATTTTTTTATAGAATAAGGTAAACTTCTCAAATTTGTCCTCCATATTTTTATCATCACCAAATAAAATAAGTTGTTCGCCCATTTTAGGTATCAATTCAAAATGGTTTTGTTCAACTATATTCACCTGGTCTATCATTGCCATTAAAAAACTGTCCTTTTGAATATACAAACTCATTTGTTTTATGCCTTTTAACAAAGTACTATCCGCTTTAGACATCACTTTAAATGAAGTTGGAAAATTCGTAAAAACGGGAAGTCTTGCAGAGTGCCTACTGCTTAATGGAAGAATGTTCAAAGTTTGATCTATATAAAAAGAATTGCCATCTATCGCAAAGATTCTTGCTACAGGATCTTTCTCAATAATATCTGCTTTCAATAACCCATTCTTATCAAAATACAATTCTGCTTTGCTAACCCATACATCTTTCTTTAATTCTCTTTCTATAACATCCAGACGGAATTCATTTATAGGTTTCCCTTTTATTTTATTGCCAGCTGAATGTTGAATAATCTCAAGAACATCATGCTTATCGATAAAAAAATTATTACTGACACCCAAAATCTCAATATAAAGTCCGGTACAACGTTTTGCTTCTTTTACATATAATCCACTAACCAATAAGGTTACTGTGCCCGCACCCAAAAGAATCCAAATGGTAGACAGGATTATTTTTTTGAAATTTATTTTCTCTAACAGCTTCATTTTATATTTATTAAACAACTTGTTCTAAAATATTTTTTATGGGCAATACCATGGTGTCTATATCTCCTGCACCGGCCATAATCAACATCTCAATTGTATTATTATTTTTTTCTTTTTTTATACATTCTATCAACGCTTCTTTTGTACAACATGTCGCTTTTTGAACATCCATTTTTGATGCTACCATTTCGCTTTCTATACCAGCAATCGGCTTTTCTCTTGCAGGATAAATAGGCAACAAAAAAACCTCATCAGCAAGATTTAAAGCAGCAGCAAATCCCTCAGCAAAATCTCTTGTTCTGCTGTATAAATGTGGTTGAAAAACCACTGTACATTTCTTGTTAGGATACAATCCCTTAGCGCCTTTTATCAAAGCATTTAATTCCTGAGGATGATGGGCGTAATCATCAATCATAACCATTGAATCATTTTTGATAATATATTCAAACCTTCTTTTTACTCCTTTGAATGCCGAAATAGCGCTTTTAATTTTATCGTTTGAAATGCCAATTTTTTTGGCAACTGCAATCGAAGCAACCGCGTTCTCAATATTATGAAGACCGCCCATATTCAAAGAGATATTTTCTACAACTTCCTCATTCATTTTCACATCAAATAAATAACTCCCATTAGCAATACTGATATTACTTGCATAACAATTTGCCTTTCTATCATTTAAACTGTAGGTAATATTTCGAGGTGATTTAAAATTATCTGAGTTTTCTAAACCATATTTACTGATTAGAATTCCATCTTCCTTAACTTTTCCACTAAATTCAACAAACGCTTCTGCGAATTTTTCAACAGTACCATATATGTCAAGATGATCAGGGTCTATTGCTGTTATTATCGCAATATCCGGATTCAATTTCAAAAAACTTCTGTCATATTCATCAGCTTCTACAACACAAACATTTTTTTCACTTCCCCAAAAATTAGTCTCATAGTTAGAGGCAATCCCACCAAGAAATGCATTGCATCCGTATTCGCTGTGTCTGAGTATATGTGCAATCATGGTGCTTGTTGTTGTTTTACCATGAGTGCCAGCAACACAGATATTAAAAGTATCGTGTGTAATTAATCCGAGCACTTCACTTCGCTTCATGATAGTATAACCATTCTCTAAAAAAAAGTTGTACTCTTTGTGATCTAAAGAAACAGCAGGTGTATAAATTACTAAGGCCGCATCTTTATTAATCAAGTCAATATTATCTTCATAATGTATCGCGATTCCTTCTGCTTGCAATTGCATAGTTAGTTGCGTTGCTGTTTTGTCGTAGCCACTTACTTCCACTCCTCTACTATTAAAATACCTTGCAAGGGCGCTCATACCAATTCCGCCAATACCAATGAAATAAACAGACATAGCGCTACCCTCTCCAGTTTGAAGTTTGTTGATTACGTTTAGAATATGACTATTGTTTTTCATTAATTTAAATAATTCAAAATTTCCTTTGCCACTATTTCATCTGCATTTAATACACTCATTTTTTTGATATTAACTTTCATTTTTTCTTGCAAATCAATATCATTAATCAAGTCAATTACTTTTGGCATCAATTCTTTTACCGCATTTTTATCTGCTACTATCATAGCAGCATTTTTGTCTGCTAATTTTTTTGCATTTACAGTTTGATGATCTTCTGCAGCATGTGGGAAAGGCACAAACACAACAGGCTTTCCTGTGATACACAATTCTGAAACTGCCATTGCTCCACTACGACTTATAATAACATCTGCGGCTGCGTAAGCATATTCCATCTGAACAATAAAATCACTTACGAATACAGTTGCTTTTTCCTTACATTTTGCCATTGCTTTTTCCAAATAAGGCCTTCCTGTTTGCCAGATTAACTGTAATTTTTGTTGTTCAAAGACATCAATATTATTATCAATGGCTTCATTGATACTTTTTGCACCAAGACTTCCACCAATAACTAAAACAGTTTTTTTGTCAGTACTTAAATTAAAATGTTTCAATCCTTCTGCCTGACTAACCGCCATCTTTACAATCGATGTTCTCACAGGATTTCCACTAACAATAATTTTAGCTAATGGAAAAAACTTTTCCATACCATCTGTAGCTGTAAAAATTAATGCCGCTTTTTTCCCAAGCATCATGTTGCTTTTTCCTGCAAAAGAATTGGCTTCATGAATAAAGGTCGGGATACCTTTTGCTTGAGCATATTTCAATACAGGGAAACTAGAATATCCTCCTACACCGATAATGGCATCAGGCTTATACCTTTTTATAATGCTGGAAACCTGAATAAAACTTTGGATAAGTTTAAAAGGCAATCCAATATTTTTTATCAAAGAACTTCTATTAAATCCTGCAATGGTCAAACCCTCAATTTCATATCCCGCCAGTGGTACTTTTTCCATTTCCATTTTTCCTTTTGCGCCGATAAAAATAAAGGTCGAATCTGGCGCTATCTTTTTTATCGCGTTAGCAATAGCAATAGCCGGAAAAATATGTCCCCCAGTTCCTCCTCCCGCTATTATAAATCTCTTGCCTGACATGATTCAAATTTTGCTATTAACCTTTTATTCCTCAGTTGTATCTTTTACAGCCGTTGCTTGCTCTTCAATTTTTGCCAATTGCGACCCTTCCAATTGTTCCACATTTCTAGCTACACTTAAAATAATTCCAATAGAAACACAAGTGAAGAAAAAACTACTTCCTCCCATGCTTACCAAAGGAAGCGTTACTCCTGTATTAGGAAACAAACTCACATTTACACCCATGTTGGCAATAGCTTGAATAACCAAGGTAAAACTCAATGCTAAGGCAAGGAATGCACCAAAAGCAAAAGGACATTTCCTGTAAATTCTGATACATCTGAATAAAAAAAACATGTAAATAAACAACATGAATGCCGCACCAAACAATCCATACTCTTCTATAATAATTGCATAAATAAAATCACTGTAACAATGTGGTAAAAAATTTCTTTGCACACTATTCCCGGGACCAAGCCCAAAAAATCCACCATTTGCAATGGCAATTTTTGCCTGATTAATTTGATAAGTTTTTTCGCCATCATCATCTTTCTTACTATATAAAAAAGTTTGAATTCTACTCACCCATGTTGGCACCCTGCCTGAAGCTAGAAAAACGGGAAGCTTTTTTGACTGGTTCGTTTCTTTATCATAATTAGAAACAGCAACACTTACCAGCATAATAATTGGCAATAGAGCAATGCCAATAGTCAATAAAATATGTTTTGTGCTTACCCTTCCAATAAACATCAATAAAATACTCGTACCAAAAATGAGCAACGCAGTAGAGAGATTCGCTGGTGCAATCAATAAGCATATCAATATAACTGGAACGATTATTGGCATAAACCCTTTGAAAAAACTCTTGATAACAAGTTGTTTTCTACTCAACATTCTGCTCATATACATAAACAAAGCAAGCTTAGCCAAATCAGAAGTTTGAAAGGTCATATTGATTACTGGCAACTTGATCCATCTGCTCCCCGCATTTAATTCAACTCCAAAAAACAAGGTATAAATCAACAAGGGTATTGATATTAAAAATATATACAAAGCCAGTTTTGAAAAGAACGTATAATTAATTCTATGTGTAAAATAAATTACAACTAATCCAACCAATATAAAAGCGAATTGTTTAAATAAATAGCTCTCTGTAGATCTACTCATTCTATATGCCAATGAACCAGTACTGCTATAAACCAATAACAAACTAGCTAAAGTTAAAATCAGCACAATAGCCCAGATTATTTTATCCCCTCTCGTTTTGCTGGCAATATTTGCGGGTACATCTCCGATATTTTTGAACGGTGCACTTACAGCCAATTCTCTTTCATCAGAAAGGCCCAAAAAGTTTTTTACTCTGTTTTTAAATGGCGTCATCACTTTATTTCAAGAACATGATTAATTAATTATCGATACTTGTACTCATTATTACAAATCCCGAACAGCTTCCTTAAACTGGTTGCCCCTGTCTTCATAATTTTTAAACAAATCAAAACTTGCACAGGCAGGGCTCAGCAATACAACCTCTCCTTTATTTGCATAATGAAAAGCAGATTGAACGGCCTCTTTTGCACTTTCCGTATCCACAATCAAAGGCACAATCTCTCCGAAGGCTTCATGAATTTTAGCATTATCTGTTCCCATACAAATAATAGCTTTCACTTTTTCTGAAACCAACTCTTTCAATAAATCATAGTCATTCCCTTTATCAACCCCGCCAAGAATCATAATAACAGGCTTGTTCATGCTTTCCAAAGCATACCAGGTACTATTCACGTTAGTGGCCTTGCTGTCATTTATAAACTCTACCCCTTTTATGGTAGCCACTTTCTCCATTCGATGTTGCAAACTTTCAAATGTTTGTAAAGCTTCTCTTATTTTTTCTTTGCGTATATCCAACGCTGTTGCTGCCATACTTGCTGCCATACTGTTATATTGATTGTGCTTTCCTTTAATAGCAAAATCCTCTACACTCATCTGCATCTCTTCATTCTTCCATTTGAGATACATTTTAGCATTTGTCAAATAGGCACCTTGTGGTATTTCTTTACTCATAGTGATGGGAGCTTTGGTTGATTTTATGGGATAGTGATTAAGATATTCGTTTGTAGTTTTATCATCAAGATTATAAATGAATACATCTCCTTCTTGCTGATTTGCTGTTATTTTAAATTTACTCGAAATGTAATTTTCAATTTTATAGTCATATCTGTCTAAATGATCTTCTGTAATATTTGTAATTACAGCTACCTGTGGGCGAAAGTTTACAATGTCATCTAATTGAAATGAACTGATCTCTGCAACATAGATTGATTTTGGATCTTGAGCTACTTGGCGTGCAAAAGAAAATCCAATGTTGCCAACTAATGCACAATCTTGTCCTGCATGTTTACAAATATGATAGGTCAATGCAGTTGTTGTAGTTTTACCATTACTACCTGTTATTGCAACTATCTTGCTCTTGCCAATATATCGATAGGCAAATTCAATCTCGCTGATGATTGAAATGTTTTTCTCTCTTATTTTTTTGATGATCAATGCCTTTTCAGGAATGCCAGGACTTTTTACAACTTCATCTGCATTAAGAATAAGTTCTTCGTCATGTCCGCCTTGCTCAAATGAAATTTGATGATCATTAAGTTCTTTAATGTAGCTGTCTGCGATAGATCCACCATCACTTACAAAAACATCAAAGCCTTTTTCCTTGGCAAGTAGTGCTGCGCCTACACCACTTTCACCAGCACCAAGTATGACTACTCTTTTTTTCATTTAGTTCTTAGATAATTAAATACATGTGTTCAATTTGATCCTACTGAGTTTTAAAACGGATAGTAATCCGAATATAATCTCAGTAGGATTAAAAAGGTTCTTCAATGGTATTGACATTTACAGGACAATCCTTAAATGTTTTTGTTGGTTAGGACATTCTTTTTTTCGCTTCAACATTAGATTTCACAGTTGATGTACTGTGAAAACCAACGAAGTTTTGAAAAAATGGTTCTTCAAAAGCATCGAATTTAATGGGTAGTAATTTTCTAAGGGTTGCCGATTAACTTTAAAAACAATTCTTTATTAATTCCAAAATATTTATCTCAATTTCAAGGTCACAATTGCAAGTGCCACGCTCAAAATCGTCACAATCCAAAAACGCACAGCAATTTTACTTTCATGAAGACCTTTCTTCTGAAAATGATGATGTAGAGGGCTCATTAAAAAAACCCTTCTGCCTTCACCATATTTCTGTTTGGTGTATTTGAAATAACTAACCTGAATCATCACGCTCAGATTTTCAATCAAAAACACCATACAAAATATTGGGATTAATAATTCTTTTCTAACAATGATAGCTAAGGCGGCAATAATTCCACCAAGAGCCAAGCTTCCGGTATCACCCATAAATACTTGCGCGGGATAGGAATTATACCACAAGAAACCAATACACGCTCCAACAAAAGCAGCAATAAAAATGGATAACTCGCCAAGGTTGGGGATGTACATAATATTCAAGTACTCTGCAAATTTTATATTGCCACTTACATAAGCGAAAATCCCCAAACAAATACCAATAATGGCACTGACACCAGTTGCAAGTCCATCTAAACCATCGGTAATATTGGCACCATTTGAAACGGCTGTTACAATAAAAATAACAATGAGGATATAAATGATATAAGAGTAATCTTCTAAGTTCTTAGGAAGTAACTTTGCATAATTAAATTCGTGACCTTTTACAAATGGTATTGTAGTGATCACACTTTTCGCATCAGTAAATACTCTCGTTTTTCCGTCAACACTTATGGTATCGTATTTTATTTTGATTCCTTTTTTATTATAAACTGCTGCTGCATTCGTACTAAGAACTTCTCTTTTTACAACAACATTTTGATTAAAATAAAGTGTTGCGCCAACTATAACACCAAGCATCACTTGTCCGAAAATTTTAAACTTACCCGCAAGACCATCCGCATTTGTTTTTTTGAAATCTATACCTTTTTCTTTGGCGATTTTCTTTGCTTTTATTTTAAGATAATCATCAATAAATCCAATAGCACCCAACCAAACAGTACAAAGCAGCATTAACCTGATATATACTTTGTCAAGATTGGCCAACAACAACGTAGGAATAAGAATAGCTAAAATAATAATGATTCCTCCCATTGTAGGCGTCCCTTTCTTCTGTTCTTCTCCCGCTAACCCCAAATCTCTTACTGTTTCGCCTAATTGTTTTTTCTGTAAAAACTTTATCAACTTCTTTCCGTAAACTGTAGTAATAATCAATGATAATATCAGCGCCAACAATATCCGGAAGGTGATGAATTGAAAAAGTCCTCCTCCCGGAAACCGGTAGTGTTCTTTTGCAAACCATTGAAATAGATGATAGATCATTTTTTATTTTATTGATTTTTCAGTGCTTATTAAAAAATCATTTTTTTTATTTTTCCAGCAAGTCAAACATCTCCATTAAAACCTGCTTGTCGTCAAATTCATATTGTACGCCATTCACTTCTTGGTATTTCTCATGCCCTTTTCCCGCTACTAAAACAATATCTTCTTTTTCTGAAAGACTAACAGCTGTTTTAATCGCTTCTCTTCGGTCAGAAATGGTAATGGTTTTTTTTCTTGATACCACATTGATGCCCGCTTCCATTTGCTTTAAAATATCAGCTGAATCTTCAAACCTTGGATTGTCTGATGTTAAAATAACTTTATCGCTATACTGACAAGCAACTGCGGCCATAATAGGACGTTTTGTTTGATCTCTGTTTCCACCACACCCTACTACTGTAATAATTTTTTTATCGCCCTTTCTTAAATTCTTAATCGTTACCAACACATTCAACAAGGCATCCGGAGTGTGGGCGTAATCAATAATTCCAACTACATTTTCATGCTCACTGATAATATAATCAAATCTTCCTTCGGCACCGGTAAGTGTACTAAGAATCTGTAGTACTTGATTTTTATCTTCTCCCAGACAAACGGCTACTCCATAAACAGCCAGTAAATTATAAGCGTTAAACTCTCCGATTAATTTAAAATAAACTTCCAGATCATTAATGGTCATGTGCAAACCAGTTAACCCATTTTCAAGGATTTTTCCTTTGAAATCGGCAAGTGTTTTTAAACTATACAAATATTTTTTTGCAGGAGTATTTTGCAACATCACTAGTCCTCTTTTGTCATCTGCATTACTTATGGCAAATGCATTTTTCGGCAAGGCATCGAACCATGATTTTTTTACCCTGATGTATTCTTCAAAAGTTTTATGATAATCCAAATGGTCATGGGTAATGTTACTGAATACGCCGGCACAAAATTCAATTCCAGCGATACGATGCTGATCAATAGCGTGGCTACTACATTCCATGAATACATAATCGCATCCTTCATTTACCATTTGACTCAATAAACTATTAAGAGTTATGGCATCAGGTGTCGTATGTGTTGAAGAAATAAACTGTTCGCCAATTTGATTTTGCACTGTACTTATCAACCCACATTTATAACCTAAGTTGGTATATAATTTAAAAAGCAATGTAGCGATAGTAGTTTTTCCATTTGTACCGGTAACGCCTACTACTTTTAATTTCAATGATGGCGCTGCATAAAAGTTATGACTCATTAATCCCACAGCAATGGAGCTATTTACAACTGACACATAAGTAATGCCATCTACCATTTTTTCAGGTAGTATTTCGCATATGATAGCCGAAGCGCCATTTTCAATGGCATCCTTAATAAAATCGTGCCCATTTATGGAATAACCTTTCAATGCAATAAAGCAAGTCCCTGGGGTCACTTTTCTGGAATCAATTTGTAGATTCTTAATGTCAATGGAAGTATCTCCTTTTACAGACTGGATGTTTACCTTATATAATATATCCTTTAGCATTGATTGGTGCTCAATTGAGCATTAAAATTATTTTTTGTCCTTTTGTAAAATTTGTACCTGCTGCTATACTTTGTGTAACAACTTTTCCTCTTCCGGAAACAACAGCTGTTAAACCTTTATTTTCCAATAAATACAAGGCGTCTTTCAAACCCATTCCTTTTACATTGGGTGTTACGAATGCCATGTTTAAAGAATCTGATGGATTATTGAGTTGGGCTGCATTACTTTTTAGATTTACATTTCTCCAAGCACCTGATTGTATGGAGTCCTGATAAGAAATATTGATGCCTTTAAGAATAGTTTGCAAATCTGTTTTCATTCCAAAATAACTGTAAAGAGTAGAGTCAACAAGAAGTGGCTTTTTTTGACTTTTAGTCAAAAATCTTCTGTAGATATGATCACTTACTTTTTTGAAAACTGTTCCTGCCACATCAGCACCATAATATCTTTTCGAATCCTTATTGTTCTGGATTACAACAGCCATAGAGTAAATCGGCTTATCAGAAGGAAAATATCCAATAAAAGAAGACTGATAAATTTTATTCCCTTTATTGTAGCCATTATTATCAAGTGCGGTAACTGCAGTTCCGGTTTTTCCGGATATGGAATATGCACTATCAAATAAAATCCTGTGGCCAGTTCCATGTGCACTATCCACAACTGCTCTCAAACATTCTTTAGCCTGAGCAATCGTTTCATCGGAACAAATTTTTTCCACTAATATTTCCGGAAGTATTTTCTTTACTTCAATCCCATATTCTTTTACAGAAGAAACCAAATAAGGCTTCATCATTTTACCATTATTCGCAACGGCATTATATAACATCAACATATGCAAAGGAGTAACCAATTCTTCATACCCATGAGCCATAAACGGAATGGTTGTTGCACCCCAGCTTTTACTGTTTGGATTTTTGATTGTAGGTCGGCCTGCTGAAGCTACAATATCAATTCCGGTCATTTTATTTAACCTGAAATGATCCAAATGCTTCCACCATTTCATAGGATCATTTTGATAATATTCAAATGCTAATTTTGCAAAAGCAACATTACTACTTCTTGTAAATGCATCTTTAACAGTTATAGTACCTGTTCCTAAATGCGAATCCTGTATTTTCAACCCGTAAAAATATTTTCTTCCTCCTTCACAATCAACAGGTGTGTTAATCGTAACATATTTATCTTCCAATAAACTCAATAAAGTAGCCAATTTGAAAATAGATCCCGGCTCTGTTGATTTCCCAATTCCATAATTCAAATCTTCTGTGAAACTGCTGTCCGGTTGTATTCCGAGATTAGCTATTGCCTTTATTTTACCGGTTGCAGTTTCCATTACAATAACAGTTCCATGTTGAGATTTATTATTCACCATCATATCCATCAACTCATTTTCTGCAACATCCTGAATATAAGTATCTAATGTGGTGATGATATCTTTACCATTGACTGGGTCTACTTCCGCTCCTTCAACAGGCATATAAGATCCTGCTGTGTATCTCATCAATCGTTGGCCTGAAGTTCCTCTTAATAAATAATCATAAGTTTTTTCAAGACCAACGTTTTTTGATGAATCCTTTCTGGAAAGCCCAATAGTTCTATTGGCTAATAATACATAGGGGTTAATTCTTTTATCACGAATATCATAAATAAAGCCGCTTTTGTTTCTGCCTAATCTTACCAAAGGGAAACTGCGTAATTCTTTTAAATCATCAAAGGATATTTTTCTTTTCAATAGATAATAACGCTCTGTATTTTTATACGCTAGCTCTAATTGATTTTTATAATCTTCTGGTGTCTTGTCTTGGAATAAATTGGCTAAACACAAACTCAAAGAGTCTACATTGTCTTTAAATCTGTATCCGCCTTTTTCTCTTAAGCCTCCTGCACCAAAATCTACATAGATATCATAAATCGGAACAGATGTACTGAGTATACTTCCATCTTCACTATAAATGGTACCTCTCTCCGCATTAATAGGCATGTATTTTAAATGAAGACTATCACCCATACTTTTCCAGTAGCTTCCTTCAACTCTTTGAATATAAAATGCTCGTCCTAAAACTAATACTCCCAAAAGTATCATGCCTAAGAAGCATAAATAAACTCTCCACAATATGTCTTTTTTGATTTCCAAAAAAAAAACGATTTATTTATTTTTATAAAATATTATTTATTTTTTTGCACTGCTGAATCAGAAACCTCAATTATAGTTGGAGGCTCTTTTAATTCCTTAAGTCCTAATGGTTCTACTGCTTTTACAATTTCACTGGGCTTACTCCTATAAATCACTTCACTTTTAATCGTCTTGTATTCGTATTCTAATTCCTTTACATTTTTTTCTGACGCGGTTGATTTCCTGATCAATTTATCTGCATAGTGCCCATTGTATATATAACCAATTGCCAAGAGGGCTAAAAAAAGAATAAAGGGAATATTTTCAACTATACTGCGATAATTAAAATATTTCTTAATCTCTGATTTTCCTTTTATTGATGAATCAACTGTTTTATTTTCTTGTTTCATTTATAAACACTTATTTTTTTTCTGCAATTCTAAGCTTTGCGCTTCTTGATCTTGAATTGCTTTTTATCTCTTGATCAGATGCTACCATTGGTTTTTTTGATATTATTTCCAATTGACTATTTGGTCTGGTTCCAAAAACATCATCCGCTTCTACTTCTTCATTAGAACCATTTCTAAAAAAATTCTTTACTATTCTATCTTCCAGAGAATGAAATGTTATTAATACTACTCTTCCTCCAGGTTTTAATAATCCAATACATTGTTCAAGCATTTCCTTTAGTGACGTAATCTCATCATTAACGGTAATACGTAATGCCTGAAATACTTTTGCATGATATTTATTAGGGTTACCCTTTACAATTTGATGAATAGCTTGTTTAAACTGGTTAATTGTTTTAATCGGAGCTATACTTCTTTGTGTAACGATAGTTTTGGCGAGTGTCTTTGCATTGGTTACTTCTCCATATTTTTCAAAAATCAATTGGAGTTGTTTCTCTGAATAGCTTTCTAGAATTTTAGCTGCAGTTATTGGCTGTCTGTTATCCATACGCATATCCAAATCAGCATCAAATCTTGTAGAAAAGCCTCTTGCTGGCTCATCAAACTGATGACTAGATACCCCTAGATCAGCTAAGATTCCATCAACTGCCATAATTTTATTCACTCTCAAAAACTTTTGCAAATGCCTGAAATTTTGTTGAATAAAAAAAACCCGATCGTCTTTGGGAACATTTATGCTTGCATCAGCATCCTGATCAAATACAAATAGCTTCCCTTGAGGACCTAACTGTTTAAGAATTTCTTTACTATGCCCGCCACCTCCAAATGTGCAATCCACATATATCCCGTCGGGCACAATTTTTAATCCTTCCATACATTCATGAAGCATGACTGGAATATGATAACCATTAGTCGATTCTGTTGAATAATCATTGTCAGATGTACTGTTTTCTTTCGACATCATAATCAACTGTTCAACTTATCATTTTTCCTATTCATTACTTCATTAGCCAAATTGCTAAATGTCTCTGGTGACATTGAGTCAAAGAACTGTTGGTATTTTATTTTATCCCAGATTTCAATTTTATTTACAGCAGACACCAAAACGATATCCTTACCTAGGCCGGCGTATTCCATTAAATTCTTAGGTAATAACAATCTTCCCGCACCATCAAATTCAATTTGAGTGGCTCCATTTAAAAAATAACGTCTGAACTCTCTAACTTTGGGGTCAAAATCGTTTAATTGGCTGATCTCTTCAAAAAGTGGTTGCCAACTTTGGATGGGATAAAGGGTGAGGCATTTTTCAAATCCCCTGTTCAATACAAAAGATGCAGCCTCTGTCTCAGGAATTTGTTTTTTAAATCCTGATGGCAAAAGGAAGCGGCCTTTCGTGTCAATTGTAGATTCATATTCGCCTATGAAACTTATCATTTGGGGTTTTTTGGGTTGTTATTCTAATAATCGACACAAATTAACACTTTTTCCCACTTTATAACACCAAATAAGCAATAGTTTTTTATCCACAAATGAGTATAATCATGACTATAAAGGGTTTTAGGGCTGATTTATGATGTTTTTTAAACAACCGATGTGAATTGATGTGGATAAGTGTGGATAAGATGAAGTCCTATACCATATTGACTCAGTAATGGACTGAGAACTAGGACTTTTCGACAAATGGAATAGAAATGATAAAAGTGGAGCCCTTTCCCAAAGCGCTTTCTGCAGAAATTTTTCCTTTATGGGCCTCCGCCATTGTTTTTACATAACTGAGCCCTAAACCAAACCCTTTTACATTATGAATATTGCCGGTATGCGCTCTATAAAATTTCTCAAATATTCTGCTTAAGGTATCTTTATTCATACCAATGCCATTGTCCTGAATTTTTATGATAAGCTGTTGTCCTACATTTTCTGTACTTACTTTAATAATCAATTCGTTTTCTTTTGAATATTTTATTGCATTATCAATCAAATTATTGATCAGATTCACAAAATGAATTTCGTCAGCCATAATCAAATCCTGTTTGGCGTTAAATATTATCTCAATTCGGCCATTCTTTTCCTCTAATGATAATTTTGTGTTGTGAACTGCACGGTTAATTAACTCTTGCGCTGATATTTTTTGGAGGTTCAATTGAATCTCATTTTTATCAAGCAATGATGCCTGTAGAATAATTTCTACCTGTTTATTCATTCTGATATTTTCTTCCTTAATGATATTGGTAAAATAAGCTGATTTTTCTTTGTCGGTAATAACTTTCTCATTTCTTAAAGCATCAACAGCAAGTGAAATGGTTGCAATTGGCGTTTTAAATTCGTGAGTCATATTGTTAATAAAATCAGATTTAATTTCACTCAGTTTCTTTTGTTTGATTAATGCACGAATGGTGAGAAAAAAAGCAGTAATAATAATCAACGTAAATAATATGGTTCCGGTGATATACCAGAATATTTCTTTGTAAACTATCGTATTCTGATTAGGAATGATAATTACTAGGAATTCTTCCTTCGTAAGATTCTCGAAATCGCTCCCAGGAGGAGATTCTAAAGGAATGGCGAAGTTGGTGTTGTGAACAGAATCCAGAAAATATTTCATAAAGTTATCACTCTGTACCTGATCTCCGGTGATACTATTGTCAGAAACCGCAAACTCAAAATAGATTCCCTCAAGAAAATGTTTATCCATAGACTTTCTGATTACGGATGCAATCTCATCTTTGGAATATCGCTGAATAACTGATGGTCTTATAATCTCCATCTTCATTTTGTCACTCGTAAAAAACTGGTTTGAATTTTTATTCAATGATAAAAATCTATTGTAATCTTCCATTAAATTCTCAGCAGCTTCTGTTGAGGCAAGAAATATATTTTCTCGAAGTTGTTTCTCTTTAGTTTCTCTGGCAGTTGTCAACCAAATTACTTGAAAATAAATCAACCCTAAAAGAGAAAGGGAAATTAATACAGATATGACAGGGAAAATTCTCTTCATTTATTTTTTATCTAAAAAATATTCATTTGATGATTGTTTGAGAAATTACAAATAGCAAAACAAAATTAATGCAAAATTAATGAAGCCTAAGGTATGATTTTTTTATACGAAAATTTAACTAATCTATTTATAATAAATGCTCAATTACTATAAACTTTCTTGATAAATTACTACTTTAGAAAAATGATAACAATAAATGAAAATATGCTGCTGATTGCAGACCCATTTTTGAAAGATAAAAATTTCATACGTTCTGTAATCTATTTGTGTAGTCATCATGCAGAAGGAAGCCTCGGATTCACGCTAAATAAAAAAACTAATTTGAAATTAAATCAAATAATTCCAGGATTAGATTCATGTACAGTACCAGTTTATGCAGGAGGCCCAGTTGGTTTAGACACTATCCATTTTTTACACCAACTTCCTGAGCTCATTCCTGATAGTCAACAAGTGGCAGCAAATATCTATTGGGGAGGAGATTTCGAAACATTAAAAGACCTGATGAGAAAAGATTTAATAAATTTAAAAAAAATAAAATTCTTTATCGGATACAGTGGCTGGAGCCCAGGTCAATTGGAAAATGAAATAGAAGAAAAAACTTGGCTATCTTCGGGCAGTAATTATAGTATCATTTTCAATACTCCTGATGATGAAATTTGGAAACAAAGCATCAAGTTGTTAGGACCTAAATTCGAACCCTTAATTAACTACCCAATTGATCCACAATTAAATTAATAAAAAAAATCTTACTTCATCTTGCTATTTCGAATCATTAAAATACCTGCCAAATTTGCACTTCGTATTTATTGCAGAAAAATAATTATCAACAATGCAGCTGCTTTGTCAAAAAATGGACCGCTTCTTATTGCCTCAAATCATCCTAATTCCTTCCTTGATGCCATCATATTGGCGTGTTTATTTAAAAGACCCATTTACTCTCTTGCTAGAGGTGATTCTTTTAAAAATAAATGGATCACTAAACTATTAATCGGGTTAAATATTCTTCCAATTTACCGACTCAGCGAAGGCGCAGAAAACCTGAACAATAATTACGATACTTTTACAAAATGCAGAGAAATCTTTAAAAAAAATGGGATTGTACTTATTTTTAGCGAAGGCCTGTGTATTAATGAATGGAAATTAAGATCATTAAAAAAAGGCACTGCCAGATTAGCTTTCAGCAGCTGGGAAGAAGGAATTGATCTCACCATTTTACCAACGGGAATCAATTACCACTCGTTTACTTCTTTTGGAAAAAATGTTCAAGTCAATTTCGGTAATACATTCAATTGGAATGAGTTTGACCGTAAAAATATGGATGGAATTAGTATCAATCAATTCAATACAAAATTGAAAAATGAATTAACAAACCTTGTTGAACACATTGATTCAAAAGATATCGAAACAATTAAAAATAAATTCTCCACTTCTCCTTCTGCCATAAAAAAAGGATTGCTTTTTTTTCCTTCCCTTATTGGAAAATGGATCCATGCTCCATTGTATTTACCCCTTCAAAAGTGGAGTTGGAAAGCGGTCGGAGGAAATGACCATTATGATTCGGTATTGATAGGATTGCTCTTTATCTTATACCCTTTTTACCTTTCTATTTTTTCTTTTGTCATTTATGCTTTTGTGGGAAGCTGGTATTGGATGATTCCTTTTTTATTGTTGCCATTACTGGCATGGGCTTTTGTGCAGACAAAAAGGGAATTCTAAACAGCCGCTTACTTTCGCGCTTTATTAGTATGTCAACTAGGAGTGAACCCTATTTCAAAATCTCTCTGCTGATTACTATTTTCTGTATTTCACTCGTCCCTTCTCCTATTGTACAAAGTTTGCTGTCTCTATAAAACTTCTCTACAGGAAAATCTTTCGTGTAGCCATAGCCGCCAAATATCTGAATAGCATCTGTGCTAATTTCAACGGAGATTTCACTGGCATAATATTTGGCCATCGCAGATTCTTTTGTCATAGGAAGACCTCTCATTTTTAAATTACAGGCTTGATTAATCAACAATTCTGCACACTCAATTTTTGTTGCCATATCAGCCAGTTTAAATGAAATTGCCTGAAAGTTTGCAATGGGCTGGTCAAATTGATACCGTTCTTTTGCATACTTCAAAGATGCTTCATACGCGCCTTTAGCGATGCCTAAACTCAATGCTGCTATTGAAATGCGTCCTCCGTCAAGAATTTTCATTGATTGTTTGAACCCTGCTCCAATTTCACCCAAACGATTTTCATCAGAAATAATACAATGGTCAAAAATCATCTCTGCCGTTTCACTGGCTCTCATCCCAAGTTTGTTTTCTTTTTTTCCTCCAGAAAATCCAGCTGTATTACGGTCAACAATAAACGCAGTAGAATTATTTTTGGCTCTTGGTTCGCCCGTTCTGCAAATCACAACAGCAACATCGCTGGATTTGCCATGTGTAATCCAACTTTTGGTACCGTTAATAACCCAATTATCACCTTCTTTTACTGCGGTTGTTTGCATATTACCTGCATCACTTCCAGTATTAGGTTCTGTAAGTCCCCAAGCACCAATGAATTCGGCAGTGGCCAGTTTGGGTAAATATTTTTGTTTCTGCATTTCATTTCCGAATGTCATAATATGTCCTGTGCATAAGGAATTATGAGCAGCTAAGGAGAGCCCAACAGAGCCGCACACTTTAGCTATTTCCTGAATAATGACACTGTATTCAAAATAACTCAATCCTGTTCCCCCGTATGCTTCTGGCACCAATACTCCCATCATGCCTAGCTTGCCTAGTTCTTTAAAAATATGGACCGGGAATTCCTGAGATTCATCCCATTCCATAAGATTCGGACGGATATACTGGTTGGCAAAATCTCTTGCAGTTTGAGCTACTTGCTGGGTTAATTCAGTTTGTAAAAAGTCCATAACAGGTGATTATTTGTTCCGCAATTTACCGAATATTAAATACCAACAACTGTTAGTTTTTTTTATTATTCCACAACTAAATAATGCTGTATTTTATTATACGATTCAACGTTAAGCAAGGTGATTTTTTGAATATCCTCTAATGATTTAAAACTTCCATGCTGAATACGATAATTAATAATGGCCTGGGCTAATTTGTATCCAATGTAAGGATGCGATTTCAATGTTTCAAAAGGTGCATGATTAATGTCAATTGTACTGGTTTTTGTATCCTTTATGATTAATTGTTCTTTAATTTTCTGAAAAATGGAATCTTGTAAACCCCAAACCTCAGCCAATTGATGCACTTCATAAAATCCACCCAATTTATTCCTAAACAATATGATTCGTCTGGCTAATGCAGGCCCAATACCATAGATACTTTCGAAGCAAGAAGAATCTGCGAGATTCACATCAACTAATTTCCTGGTTATTTTTTTGTCATTATATATTTTAATATTAGTGACGTTTATGTTCTGATCAGCTTCTCTTATAACAACAAAAGGCATCAAGTCTGCGCATTTCTTTTCAGCTATTCCCCAAATCTTTTTGATATCCTCCGGCTTCCGAAATCGACCACCTTTGGATTTGTATTTTTGTATGGTTTGAATGGTTTTATCCTTAAGGCCTAACTCCTTCCATTCGGCTTCAGATATGATGTTGGGATCGAATTTCTTATATCGAATACTAACAGGAGGTTCTTCTTTATATGAAACATATTTTGCGGAATAGTTGCTAATATTACTACTGTCTGCATCCAACTTTTTCAACTGCCGAAAAGCCGTTTCCAAGATTTGCATTTTAATTGGTTTTTCGGGAAATATTAAGTCGTAAAAATGTGGTAAAAAAAATAATCCCAAATTAAATAACAGTACTAAAATAATTCCATTCTTCTCTTTTTTTGTAAAATAAAAAAAAGCATGGTTGTTCTTTTTTTGCATGAACGAAAAGTAATGCAGGAAGCAGAAAGAAAAAGGAGAAAAAAAACAGAATTAATTGCAATTAATCACTTGGTTGTCAAAAGCTAATTGAATTCCTTTTGGCAATTCAGCAGCTACCTGCTGATGTTTACCAAGCTGGTGACTAATATGGGTAAAATAAGTTTGGGACACAGCGAGCGATTGCGACATTTCTATAGCTTCCTGAAGGGTGAAATGTGAAAGGTGCTTTTCCTTGCGAAGTGCATTTAATACAAGTATTTCAGACCCCCTTATTTTTTGCTGTTCGGTGTCATCTATTCTGTTGGCATCCGTGATATAAGTAAATGCTCCAAACCGAAATCCTAATACAGGCATTTTTAGATGCCATACTAAAATAGGGATTACAGGAATATCCCCGATAATAAAGGCTTGGTCAGTTATTTCATGTAAAGTAATATCCGGAACTCCAGGATATTTATGCTCGTCAAAAACATAACTGAATTCTCTTTTTAATGCGACTTGTGTTAAAGCATTTGCAAATACTTTCATCGGTTGCTGTTGAAAATAATTGAACGCCTTAATATCATCAAGCCCCGCAATATGGTCTTTATGAGAATGTGTAAATAGAACTGCGTCTAATTTTTTTACATTTGCCCTGAGCATTTGCGTTCTGAAATCAGGAGTGGTATCTATGACAATTGTGGTAGTATCACTTTGAACAAGGATACTACTTCTCAGTCTTTTGTCTTTACTATCGGAGGAAGAACAAATCTCACAATCACAGGCAATCATTGGAACACCGCCACTTGTGCCTGTACCCAAAAAAGTAATCGTTAGCGGAGGAGAAAACATCAGTAAAGTAGAAATGAAAAATTTGCAGAAAGTATAAAAAAAAAGAATAATTATTTATCAATCACAACAGTCATCAATTCATCATAAAGTTTTTGGCTTTCATGTGTAAGATCGTCGATATTAATTTTGAGTAAAGGCAGCAAATCTATCAAAGTATTAATTCTACCTTCTGTTTGTAAAAATTTATTGAGTACAACGACCTTTTTTTCCTGAAGAATACAATAACCGCTTTGAAAAGTTCCTCTCTCATAACGAATGATATATCCACCTTCTTCGATGACTCTTTCAGTTTTATCTAATGTATTTTGAGTGAATTTCATAAGTCGATTTATTTAACTATTTAACCAGATGCAACTTCCAACAATTAAGGCTGATCATGAAATATACTTTTCAACAAACGTTAATAAAAAAAGAGGCCGATTGGCTATTAATCCTGTCCCTTATTTTTTAGACATTTTAATTATAGGAACAATCATTTCTTCCAAACTGATTCCGCCATGCTGAAAGGTGTTTCGGTAATAATTGACAAAGTGATTATAATTGTTTGGATAGCAAAGGAAATGATCCCCCTTCGCGAAAATAAAGGATGAATTTACATTAGGAACAGGTAATCCAGCTTCTCTTGGATCTCTGAAAGCCAAAACCTCCTTTGGCTCATAACTCAAATTGCGACCATGCTTATACCTAAGATTTGCGGTAGTTTGCTTGTCACCTATAACCTTTGCAGGTGTCTTTACCCTAGTACTTCCATGGTCAGTTGCAACAATCAAATTTATATTTTTATCGGCTATTTTTTTCAAAGCCTGATGAAGAGGACTATGCTCAAACCAACTCGCAGTAAGGCTTCTATAGCTTGTTTCATCCCCTGCTAACTCTTTTAATACTTCCATTTCTGTTCTAGCATGGCTGAGCATGTCAACAAAATTATACACAATCACATTCAAGTCGTTTTGCATTAAATTATGCATATTATCGACCAATTTCTGTCCATCATGATTATTGGTGATTTTTGTATATGAAAATTTAATGTCGCTCTTTCCCAGTCTTTTCAAATTTGATTTTAAGAACGCTTCTTCATGTAAATTTTTACCCCCTTCTTCGTCATCATTTTTCCATTCTACCGGAAACTGCTTTTCAATATCAATAGGCAATAAGCCTGAAAAAATCGCATTGCGGGCATATTGAGTTGCCGTAGGAAGTATCGCATAAAATGTTTCTTCCTCATTTATCCGAAAACTCTCTGCAAAAATGGGCTGAATTGTTTTCCATTGATCAAACCTTAAATTATCTATTAAAATAAAAAACAAAGGGACCCCTTTTTCTAAATGTGGTAATACCTTAAATTTTAGTAGATTATGGCTCATTATTGGAGCATCGATGCTCTTTGGCGAAACCCAGGATGCATAATTTTTAGAAATAAATTTAAAAAACTCTGTATTGGCTTCTTGTTTTTGAGTACTGAAAACTTCCTGCATTTCGGGGCTGTCACTCTTCTGAATCTCCAATTCCCAATAGACTAATTTTTTATAAATCTCCATCCATTCTTTATAATCAGGAGTGCCACTCAATGCCATAAATAAACTGCTGAATTCTTGCTGATATGCAGTAGTGGTTTTTTCCGCAACAAGTCGTTTGTTGTCTATGATTTTTTTTAAACTGAGCCAAACCTGATTTGGATTAACTGGCTTGATTAAATAATCACTAATCTGACTGCCAATAGCTTCATCCATAAGGTTTTCAGCCTCATTCTTTGTGATTAAAACTATTGGAAGATTACTGTTAAGCTCTTTGATTTGTTGTAAAGTCTGCAACCCTGTAATACCTGGCATTGTTTCGTCAAGTAAAACAACGTCAACGATATTATTTTTCACATATTCCACTGCATCAAACCCATTAGTAATCGTATGGACAACATATCCTTTATTTTCAAGAAATATAATCTGTGAATTCAGGCTTTCAATTTCATCATCAACCCAAAGGATTTTTGCTACACTCATACTTTCGTTTTTTTAACAGGCGAAAAGAAACAATACCTGGATTATTATTAAAATCAACTTAAATTGCCAATGCTGCAAATTTAATTTTTTAGGCGAATGGTTTGTAGATTTGTGCCAGTTTCTATTTCATTTAACAGATAATTCCAAATTTAATACTAATAAATGCGATTTCATAAAATAATAAACGATCCCGTATATGGTTTCATTACCATTGATGATGAACTGATTGCGCAAATCATTGCTCATCCTTTTTATCAAAGACTCAGAAGAATCAATCAAATGGCATTGGCGCATTTAGTTTATCCTGGGGCCATTCATTCCAGAATGCATCATTCTCTTGGCGCATACCATCTTATGCGTTCCGCCCTGCTTGAATTAATAGGCAAGGGCGTTGAGATTTCAGAAGAGGAACAACAAGCTGCAAAAATTGCTATTCTCTTACACGATATTGGCCATGGCCCTTTTTCGCATGCTTTAGAAAATGTTATAGCCGAAGGAATGCACCATGAAGACCTCTCTTTACTACTGATTCAAGAATTAAACAAACAGTTTGAAGGAAAACTTCAAATGGCGCTGGATATCTTCACCAACAAATACCATAAAAAATATTTACAGCAGCTGATTAGCGGCCAGCTTGATGTTGATCGAATGGATTATCTGACCAGAGATAGTTTTTTTACGGGTGTAAATGAAGGGGTAATTGGCTACGATCGTATCATTAAAATGTTAACTGTACATCATGGTGAATTAATGGTGGAAGAAAAAGGCATATACTCAATTGAAAAATTTTTAGTAGCAAGAAGATTGATGTACTGGCAAGTTTACCTTCACAAAACGGTATTGTGTGCCGAACAAATGTTGCAGCGAATTATCAAAAGAGCCAAATATATTCATGCAACTTGCTCAGAACCACTTTTTACCTTAATGAATCAACCGGTAGAAAAAATCTCTTTGAAACAGTTTTGTAATATTGATGATTATGATGTGATGATGGCTATCAAAAATTGGTGTCACCACGAAGACAAAGTATTGGCTGTATTATGTAATGGCATTATCAATAGAACTTTGTTGAAAATAAAATACTTTTCATCACCCATCACAGAGAGTTTATTGGAAGAAAAAAGGATTGAAGCAGAACAAAAATTAAATCTATCAAAGGAAGAAGCAGAATGGCTGGTTTTTTCAGGTCTGGCATCAAGCAGTACTTATAATTTCGAAAATGAAAATATCAAGATCCTTTTTAAAAATGGAGAGGTAAAAGATATCACAGAAGTAGACAATGCACTTATTAATGAAAACATAAGAGGCATTGTTAAAAAATATTATATTTGCTACCCAAGATAATTTATAGCATTATTACTCAAACAAAAACTGATTTTTTAATATGCAATTCTCTGCAAACCAAATAGCATTAATACTTAGTGGTAATATTGAAGGAAATCCCGAAGTGAAAGTTGATTCTTTTGGAAAAATTGAAGAAGCAAAAAATGGACAAATTGCTTTTTTAGCCAATCCTAAATATGAAGATTATTTGTACACTACTGAAGCATCTATAGTTATAGTTAATGACTCTTTATTGCTTAAAAAAGAAGTTAATGCAACACTCATCCGCGTTCCAAATGCATACCTAGCTTTCGCAACTATGCTTGAAAAATACCAGCAAATAAAATCTCAACAACCCATTGGAATACAGGACCCCATTTACAAACATCCTTCTGCTAAAATTGGCGAAGATGTTTTTATTGGCGCATTTGTTTACATCGGAGAAAACACAGTGATTGGGAAAGGCGCAAAAATTTATCCCGGTGCTTATTTGGGAAATAATGTTGCAATAGGAGAAAATGCTACTGTTCATGCAGGAGTAAAAATTTATTTTGATTGTCAGGTAGGTGCCAACGTAACTATCCATGCAGGAACTGTAATTGGAAGCGACGGCTTTGGTTTTGCACCTTTGCCAGATGGTACTTATAGAAAAGTTCCACAAATTGGAAATGTAGTTATTGAAGATGGCGTAGAAATTGGCTCAAATGCTACCATCGACAGAGCTACTATTGGCAGTACAATAATTAGAACCGGAGCTAAACTTGACAACCTTGTTCAAGTGGCTCATAATGTAGAAATAGGCAAAGACAGTGTGGTGGCAGCGCAAACCGGAATCAGCGGAAGTACTAAGATTGGTAAGAATGTAATGATTGGCGGACAAGCTGGAATAGTGGGGCACATCCATATTGCAGATGGCAGTAAAATCAATGGGCAAAGCGGAATTACGAAATCTATAACCTCACCAAATACAGCAGTTACCGGTTCCCCTGCTACAGAATTCACTGCTTCATTAAGAAGCCAGGCCTCACTCAGAAAATTACCTGAAATGGAAAAAAGAATTAAAGCATTAGAAATAATGCTGAAAGAATTAAAAGATAAAAAATAAATAACCCCACCAATTGAATTCGACAGATCATAACACCTCTTTTATACCTGTAAAAACATTTATTTTACTATTCTTTTCTTTTTTATCAACGGCATGCTTTTCTCAAATCGACTTCCTTCACGGAACTATACAAGACGGCTTGACAAAAGAGCCGATTGGTTTCGCTTCCATTTATTTAAAAAATAATGGCAATGGAAAGATTACGGATAGCTCTGGAAACTTTAGATTCAATATAGAAAATTTCAATAACGACACTTTAATGGTGAGCTATATTGGATATGAAACATTCGCCATTCCATTAAATTTGATTGATACTAAAAATCCACTAAATATCTCTTTGGAAAGAAAGGGGAAAAGCGGAGAAGTTGTGGTGAAACTAAAGATTAATAAAGGTTTGTTTTTGTGGAAAAAAATAATGAGTAAAAAGAAGTACTTCGACAGAACAAAAAAACAAAACTACGCTTACGAGGCCTACAATAAAATAGAAATTGATCTAAAAAATTTAAACGTAAAAAAACTAAAGCGGAATTTTATTCTAAAGCCTTTTGGATTTGTTTTTGATAACGTTGATAGTTCATCAGAACCAGAACCATTTTTGCCTGCTTATCTAATAGAGAGTATAAGCGACTACAGCTATCAGAAATCACCCAAAAAAACACATGAAAATATTAAAGCTTTAAGTTTAAAAGGAATTGAGAATGAAAGTATCACAAAGTTTCTCGGCGTGATGAATCAAAACGTAAATATTTTTGACAATTACATCAGCGTTTTGGGAAAAGACTTTATCAGCCCTTTTAATGACAATGGTGATTTTTATTATACTTTTTCAGTTGCTGATACCCAAATTATTGATAATAAAAAGACCTTTCATTTTATCTTCAAACCTAAAAGGTCAGGAGAAAATGTATTTGAAGGAGAAGCCTGGGTTAGAGCTGGCACTTTTGTTGTAACCAAAATCTCCATGTTCCTTGGCAAGGACGCAAATATTAACTTTATTTCAAGAATAGGAATAGTTCAGGAGTATACTAAAATAGATGACACTACTTTCTTTTTAGGAAGAGATAAGTTTTTCGCAGATTTTAATGCGCTTGGTAAAAAATCATTAACACTGATTGGAAGAAAAACCACTTCATACAGGAATATTGTCATTAATAGCGACTCCATTTCAAAAGAACTCAATAAACAAAAAATAGAAGAAATTGTAGAGACAAATGCTAAAGCAAAACTTCAAGCTGATTCAAATTGGACTACATTAAGGCATGATTCTCTTACTAAAAATGAAAAACAAATTTATGAAACGGTAGACAAATTACTGGCAATGCCAAAGTTTCAAAAACTTCAAAAAACATTACGCTTTATTGGAACTGGATATAAAAATGTTGGACTTTTTGAAATCGGACCTTGGTTTAACTGGATTAGCAATAATTCATTGGAAGGATATCGTTTTAGATTTGACTTAGGGACCAATACCAAATTGTTTAAAAATATTTATTTGCACGGCTATTTAGCTTACGGAACCAAAGATAATTCCATTAAGGGAAAAGCAGAAGCTTACTGGATTGCAAACAGAGATCCCAATAGGTTAATCCTACACGCCTCTATTTCTGAAGATATTGATAATGGCATAAGTGAGATTGGACAAGTAAGTCAGGATAATATCTTTTCACTGGCCATAAGAAAACCCAATGTCAGCCAAAAATTTATTCGGTTAAAAGAGCGAAATTTTGATATCAATAAAGACTGGGGAAACGGATTTTCTTCAGGATTATATTTTTCAAACCGTTCATTTGAGCCCTTAAAATACCTGCCGAATAAACTCAACTATTTAGATGGGGAATCAGATCTTTTGTCCTCCTTTGAAATAGCATTGAAACTCAGATTCGCTTACCTTGAACAATTCCTGAATTGGGATTATTTCCGATATTCTCTTGGATCCAAATATCCAATAACCGAAGTCACTTTTACAAAAGGAATATCAGGCATCTTAAACAGTAAAAACAACTACACTAAAATAACAGCAGCTATTAGCGACGATATTAAAATAAATCCTTTGGGGAAATTGTCCGTGAAAGTTTATGGAGGAAGTATCAATGGTGTTTTACCTTTTGCATTTTTAGAAAACCATCTGGGAAATGATATTTATTATTATAATAGCAACTCCTTAAACTTAATGAACAGATTTGAATATTTGAGCGATAAGTATGCAGGTATCAACCTTGAACATCAAATCGGTTCTGGTATTTTCAAATTAATTCCACTTACCCGAAAATTAAAATGGAGACAATTCTGGAACATTAAATCTCTTTGGGGAAGCCTAAGTGAAGAAAATAAGAAATTGAATGGCACCGACAATTACTTCAAATCATTAAATAATAATATGTATACTGAAGTAGGAACAGGAATTGACAATATTTTTAAAGTATGTAGAATTGACTTTGTTTGGAATATCACACCTAATAGTACGAATCTAGCTAGAGGTAGCAAATTTGGCATTTTCGGCAGTTTCAGAATTCAATTTTAACTAATAAGAAGTGCTATTTCGGTGATTTAAGGTTTTTTTAGGGTAACTTCGCACGAATTTATCAAATCTATATGGATAAAAATTTTAACCCAGATAAGCAGCACACTTTAGCCAGCTCTATTAGTATTTCAGGCACAGGATTGCATACTGGGATTAATGTGGATATGACAATCAAGCCGGCCAATCCTGGATATGGTTATCATTTTCAAAGAATTGATCTCGTTGGAACACTTCCTATTAAGGCTGATTGTGATCTTGTAACTGACACTTCCAGAGGTACTACTTTAGAACAAGGCGAAGTAAAAGTAAGCACAGTAGAACATATTTTGGCAGCATTGGTAGGAATGGGTGTTGACAATTGTCTTATTGAAGTAAATGGACCAGAAATTCCAATTATTGACGGAAGCAGTGGCCCATTTATTGAAATTATTGAAAAGGCTGGAGTGATAGAACAGGATGCCACAAAAGCCTGGTATAGTATCGATACGAATATTTCGTTCTATGACGAAAATAAACGAGTAGAGATGACTGCCCTTCCCGCTACAAATTATGAAATCACTACGCTGATAGACTTTAACAGCAGTGTTTTAGGCACACAACATGCAAGCCTGAAAAATATAAGTGAATTTAAATCGCAAATTGCTCCATGCCGGACATTTTGTTTTCTTCACGAATTAGAAATGCTGATTGATAATAATCTTATTAAAGGAGGAGATATCAACAATGCAATAGTGGTTGTTGATAAACCAGTTACAGAAGACGAAATGAGTAGATTGGCAAAAGCATTTGGCAGAACAAAAGTTGAAGTTAAAACAGAAGGCTACTTAAACAATTTAGAACTTCGCTTCCCTAACGAACCTGCACGACATAAATTACTTGATGTAATAGGAGATTTGGCCTTAATTGGCTACCCTATCAAATCTCATATTATTGCAAACAGACCCGGTCATAGTAGTAATGTTGAATTTGCAAAGAAAATAAAACAATACATCAAGAAGAATAAACACACAAAAGAAATTCCGGTTTACAATCCTAGTCAGCCAGCTGTATATTCATTACAACAAATAGAAAAAACACTACCTCACCGCTACCCTTTTTTACTGGTTGATAAAATAATTGAACTCAACCAGAATTCAATTATAGGAATTAAAAACGTCACCTTCAATGAATTTTTCTTTCAAGGCCATTTCCCTGGAAATCCAGTAATGCCGGGTGTTCTTCAAATTGAAGCCTTGGCTCAAACAGGCGGTATCTTATGTATTAATTCAATGCCAGAAGGAAATTATGATACTTACTTTTTGAAAATAGACAACTGTAAATTCAAACAAAAAGTAGTCCCAGGAGACACCATGATTTTGAAAATGGAACTGGTAGAACCCATTAGAAGAGGGATTTGTGTGATGAAAGGAAGTGTTTATGTTGGAAATAAACTTTGTACCGAAGGAGAATTTACAGCACAATTAGTAAAAAGAGATAATTAAAAACTAGTCAATAACATGATTCACCCACACACCTACATTCATCCAAATGCTAAATTAGCAACGAATGTAAAAATTGATCCATTCAGTGTAATACACCAGAATGTAGAAATTGGAAGCGGTACCTGGATTGGAAGTAATGTTACTATCATGGAAGGCGCCAGGATTGGAAATAATTGTCGCATTTTCCCAGGAGCCGTTCTTGCAGGGATTCCACAGGACTTGAAGTATGAAGGAGAAAACACCACGGTTATTATTGGCGACAATACCACTATTAGAGAATTTGTAACCATCAATCGGGGAAGTAAAGATAAATGGACAACCAAGGTTGGAGATAATTGTTTAATTATGGCATATAGCCACATTGCTCACGATTGTGTAATTGGAAATAATTGCATCATGAGTAACAATACTCAAATGGCAGGGCACGTAAGTCTCGGCGATTATTCTATTCTTGCAGGCATGTGTGCAGTTCACCAGTTTGTGCAAATTGGTCAACATGCTTTTGTTGCCGGAGGATCTTTAGTAAGCAAAGACGTTCCTCCATACATCAAAGCAGGAAGAACGCCATTAAGTTATGCAGGTGTAAATTCTGTTGGATTAAAACGCAGAGGATTTTCACTTGAAAAAATAAATCATATCCTGGATGTCTACCGAATTATTTACAATAAAAATCTAAACACCTCTCAAGCCCTTAATTATATTGAAGAAGAATTAGCTGCCACTGATGAGCGAGATGAGATTGTAACTTTTATCAGAGAAAGTGGAAGAGGTATTATTAAAAGATTCAGCAAAGGGAATAATGATGAAGACTAAATAGCATTTTTCTTTCCTTCATATTCCTTTTTTGAGATTCATAGAAAAAGTTTCGATTGTAAATGCAAATTACTTTAACCAATACAGGCAAACGCTTTAATCTGGAATGGATTTTTCGCCATGTCAACTTTACCTTTTTTACCGGAAATGCTTATGCAATAGTTGGATCAAATGGATCTGGGAAATCCACCTTGCTACAAGTAATAGCCGGTGCACTCCTCCACAGCGAAGGACAAGTGTCTTTCAAGAATGACGCAGACAAGAAAAATATCAATGAAGAAGACGCGTTCAAAGAAATTGCTATTGCAACACCCTATCTTGAGCTAATTGAAGAGATGACTGCAGTTGAATTTTTAAAATTTCATGAAACATTTAAACCACTTTCTTCAAGTATCGAAAGTATTCTTCAGGAAACAAGTCTCTCTGCAGCTTCCCACAAACAAATCAGATATTTTAGTAGCGGAATGAAACAAAGACTAAAATTAGCTCAGGCCATTTTTAGCAAAACAAGCGTGTTGCTTCTTGATGAACCCTGCACAAATTTAGATACTGCCGGAATAGAATTATATCATACCCTCATTAGGAAATATACAGCCGACAGATTAATTATTGTTTCCAGTAATGATAAAACGGAATATAGTTTTTGCAAAGAAATTATTACAATTGAAAACTACAAGTAAGCTTACCTCCTACTCGCAATAAGCAAATTAAGATCGGTGTATTTCAAATCAAATCTTTCACTGAGATAAAAATTGGTAAGGCTTCCTTTAAATAGATAAATGCCACTTCTGACATTTACCTTGTGCCAGACCATGCTATCAATGCCTCCATCCTCGCCCGTTTCCAATAACAGTGGCATCAATACATTGCTGATGGCCTGAGAAGCTGTACGAGCAAATCCACTTGGTATATTAGGTACGCAATAATGAATGACATCATATTTGGTGAAAATCGGATTTTCATGAGAAGTAACCATACTTGTTTCAAAACAACCCCCATGATCAATACTAACGTCAACGACTACTGCACCCGGACGCATATTACTTACCATCTCTTCTGAAACTACTACAGGCGTTCTGCCCGCAGCTCCACTTAGTGCGCCAATCGCAACATCACAGGTCTTCAATTGCTTGCTTAAAATTTTTGGCTCGATAACTGACGTCCACATTCTTACGCCGATATTATTCTGTAAACGTTTTAATCTGTAAATACTATTGTCAAATACCTTAACGCTGGCACCCATCGCCAAGGCAGTTCTAGCAGCATATTCTCCAACGATACCCGCTCCAATAATGATAACTTTCGTTGGAGGTATGCCACTTATTCCTCCAACAAGAACACCTTTTCCATTATTGGCATTGCTTAAATAATGACCAGCAATTAACATCACAGCACTCCCCGCAATTTCACTCATGCTTCTGACAATAGGATTGTGACCACTATCGTCTTTTAAGTTTTCAAAACTAATAGCAGTAACTTTTTTTTCCATCATTTTCTCCAGAATACTCTTTTTCACAATAGCCATATGAATGGGAGAAATAATATTGGTATTAGGTTTTAATAATTCACAATCCTCCTCACTAACAGGTGCGCTTTTTACAATGACATTGCAATTGAAAATTTCTCTTTTATCATGAACTATTCGAGTACCCACTTCGCTGTAGGTATTGTCACTATAATTGGAACCCTTTCCGGCATTAGATTCCATAACAACTTCATGTCCGTTAGCAATCAAAACACCAACAGCTTCTGGTGTAAGCGCAATTCTATTTTCATTAAAAGAATTCTCCTTTGGAATCCCAATAAGAAGAGACTCCCCTTTAGGTTTTACATCAAGGGTTTCTTCAAGTGTTTCATAAGAAAAAGTAGAAGAAATGAAGGGTTTTTTTGTTGCCATAATAAAAAAAATGATGTTTTATAGTTGCCGAATATACAAATTACAAAATTATTTTCAGCTTTCTGGTATCAGCATCAATTGTGATTAAAAAGCAATGAACCGTATTATCTGGAAAAAGACCAGGTGCTTTTTCTGGCCACTCCACAAAACAGTATTGATTGGAATAAAGACAATCTTCCACTCCGGCTGATACAGCTTCTTGTTCATCTTTGATTCTGTATAAATCTATGTGATAAATATTTGTTCCGGACGCAGTACTATATTCATTGATTATTGAAAAAGTTGGACTACTGGCGATATGCTCTGCACCTAATACATTACAGACTACACTGATAAAAGTAGTTTTACCAGCACCCATTTCACCATGAAAAGCAATACATCTTGAAGTGTTTATATTGGTTAGAAACCAATTTGCTGCATGAGCAATATCATTTAACTTAAAAATCAATTCCATGGGATAAAGATAATTTCATAATTAGTAACTATGAACCTATTTTATTAAGATATTTTTGTAAAATGGAAAAAATCAATTGGGAGGTAGCAGGAATGACTTGCAGCAACTGCGCCTTAAGCGTTACAAAATATTTAGAAAAAGAAGGCATGCAGGAAGTTGCAGTTAATCCAATTAGTGGGAAAGTTACTTTTGTCAATCAAACAGAGGTTGATATTGACAAGTTACAGAAAGGAATTGCGCATCTTGGCTATAAGGTGCTGGATGAAAAATTGAATTCAATTCCTCAAAAGAAATGGCTTTCCAATAACAAACAAAGATTTCTATTTACCCTTCCCTTTACCTTGGTTTTGATGTTGCACATGATACACCATTGGTTACCTATTCATCTTCTTGCAAATCCATGGTTTCAATTAATCATGTGCTTGCCTGTATTTTTTTTAGGCATGTATTATTTTGGCAGAAGTGGCCTAAAGAGTCTTACAAGTGGCATTCCAAATATGAATGTACTCATCAGTCTGGGTGCATTAGTTGCTTTTGTTTACAGTCTTGTTGGTATGTTTTATTATCACAATAGCGATTATCTTTTTTTTGAAACTTCTGCATCTATAATAACATTGGTTTTTTTAGGGAACTATCTTGAAGAAGCTACCATGCAATCCACTCAAAAATCTTTGGGTACTTTAATGAAATCACAAAAGGTCATGGCTAACATGATTGCCTTCGACGCAGATCACCAGGAGCAAATATTCCCAATAGAAAACAGCCAATTAAGAACAGGCGATTTGATTTTAATTAAAACCGGCGAACAAATTCCTATTGACTGCAAAATATTGTGGGGAGATTGCAGCGTTAATGAAGCGATTATCACCGGAGAAAGTATTCCATTATCAAAAACAAAAAAAGATTTTCTTATTGGAGGAAGTGTTTTGGAAAGCGGAACGGTAAAAGCACAAGTCACCGCTACAGGAAATGAAACAGTACTTTCCGGGATTCTCAAAATGGTACAATCAGCTCAGGCAGAAAAACCGCCCATGCAAAAACTTGCTGATAAAATAAGTGCCGTATTTGTGCCAGTGATTATTGCCATTTCAATGTTGACATTTTTTTTAAACTATATTGTTTTTGATATTGCTTTTGATCATTCCTTAATGCGCGCCATTGCCGTATTGGTCATCTCTTGTCCGTGTGCCATGGGATTAGCTACACCTGCAGCCATTTCTGTAGGATTGGGACGAGCCGCAAAAAAAGGAATTGTATTTCGAAATGCCTCATCGCTTGAATCATTCAAAAAAATAAAGCAAATTGTTTTTGATAAAACCGGAACCTTAACAACGGGGAATTTTTCTATTAAAAATTACAAATCTTTTATTGACGACCTCACTTTTAAAGCAGTTGTTTATTCCATAGAAAAATATTCAAACCACCCTATCGCAAAAGGTATTGTAAAAGAATGGAGCTCATCAACATTTATCAATTGGAAAAAAATAGAAGAAATTAAAGGCTTGGGAGTAAAAGCGGAAGATGCAGCAGGGAATATTTTTGAAGTAGGGTCTTTAAGTTTATTAAAACAAAAAAATCACGAGGAATTACACAATATTTATGTAATTAAAAACGGCGAATGGATTGGATGGATTGATGTTAAAGATGAAATCAGGCCAGAAGCAAAAGAAGTCATCCAATGGTTTAATAAGAATAACATAAAAACAATTATGCTTACCGGAGATCTGAAAGAAAAAGCAACATTAGTAGCGGATGAATTAGGCATAAAAGAATTTTATGCAGAACAATCGCCTGCACAAAAAATGGACACCATAAATACTTTAAACCAGATAACTCCTACAGCGATGGTTGGAGACGGCATCAATGACGCTCCTGCTCTGGCAAAAGCAACTGTTGGGATCTCATTAAGCGATGCATCACAATTAGCCTTACAACATGCCGATATCGTATTGATGAATCAAGGACTCACCAATTTACCATTAGGATTAGGATTGGGAAGACATACATTTATCACCATCAAACAAAACTTATTCTGGGCATTTGCTTATAATATCTTCGCCGTTCCTATTGCATCTGTTGGTCTTCTAACACCTACCTTCTCCGCTTTAGCGATGGGATTCAGCGATGTCATGCTGGCTGTTATTTCCCTGCACTTATTTATTAAAAAGGTTGTTTAACTTCATCCCTCAACATTAATCATTGAGTAATAGTTTAGAGATATTAAAAAAGTATTGGGGGCACCAGCAATTCAGACCGCTTCAGGAATCTATCATTAATGCCGTCATTGAAAAAAAAGATGTATTAGCCTTGTTACCAACTGGTGGTGGAAAATCAATTTGTTTTCAAGTTCCAGCCATGATCAACGAGGGCATTTGTATTGTGGTTAGTCCGCTAATTGCATTGATAAAAGATCAAATCGAAAACTTAACAAAAAAAGGAATTCCTGCTTTAGCTATATATTCAGGCATGTCATTTTTCGAAGTAAAAAAGACACTGCAAAATGCAGCATTTGGAAATTATAAATTCCTTTACGTTTCACCAGAAAGACTGGAAACAAATTTATTTGCAGAATACCTTCCTGCCATAAAGCCCACTTTGATTGCTATTGATGAAGCGCATTGTATTTCTCAATGGGGTTATGATTTCAGGCCTTCTTATTTAAAAATTGCAGAATTAAGAGCACAATTGCCTGGTGTGCCAATTATTGCACTTACGGCTTCTGCTACACTTGAAGTTCAAAATGATATTTGCGAAAAATTATTATTTGATAAAACACAAGTACGCTTTCAACAATCCTTTGAAAGGCCTAATTTATCTTATAGTGTTTTTGAACCTATTGCAAAACAAGTCAAATTACTTGAGGTATTAAAAAATGTCAAAGGAAGTTCAATTGTTTATTGTAAAAGCAGAAAGCAAACACAACAGATTTCAGATTTGTTAAAGCAACATCAGCTAAACTCAGATTATTATCATGCAGGTTTAACTAACACAGAAAGAACAACCAAGCAAAAACGATGGATTGAAGGTGACACAACTACTATTGTTTGTACTAATGCATTTGGCATGGGAATCGATAAGCCAGATGTAAGAGTGGTCGTGCATATGAGTATGCCTGAAAGTCTAGAAAATTATTATCAGGAAGCAGGTCGAGCCGGTAGAGATGGGAAAAAATCTTATGCGGTTTTACTTCAGGATAAAAAAGAAGCGGAGGAACTCTTACAAATAAATGAATTGCGATACCCCAATTTAGATACCTTAAAAAAGATTTATCAGGATCTCATGAATTTTTTTCAGGTACCTGCCGGCATCGGAGAAAACCAGGTTTTTGATTTCGATATTACTTTTTTTGCCGAAAAATTTAAATGGAAATTATTGCAAGCTACTTATGGTTTACAAGCTCTTGCTCAGGAAGGCATTTTAAGTTTTACAGAATCTGCTCATAAAGCTTCCACCCTTATTTTTACAAGTTCCAAAGAAGAATTAATAGAGTTTGAAGAAAGGGAACCCTTATTGGAAGAACTTATTAAGGCCTTATTGAGAAGCTATGAAGGAATTTTTGATTATCCCACTGCTATTTATGAAACTAAATTGGCTGGTTTCCTATCTTGGCCAATCGACAAAGTAAAAGCAGCATTAGAACAACTAAACAAATATAATATCGTTAAATACACACCACGGTCAGACAAGCAACAAATCATTTTATTGCAAAACAGAATGTACAAAGATGATTTCAAGTTCAATATGATGGCTTTAGTGAAAAGGAAAACAAAACATCTGGATAGAATCAACGCCATCATTAATTATTCAAAAGAGCAATCGATTTGCAGGAGCGTATTGATTGGCAATTATTTTAATGATAAAAAAATACAGCCCTGTGGTATTTGTGACAATTGCATTGAAAAGGAATCTAACCAATCAAAGGAAACAGATACGACTACCCTTTTAAATAGAATAAAAATTTCACTACAAAAGGAAGATTTAGACTATCAAGAATTAGAAAATGAAATGAAGGATTTTCATAAAAAAAATATCCAAGAGGCCATACAATTTCTTCAATCAGAAAATATTATTACAACAAATAAAGAAGGAAAATACAAATTAAAATAGGGGAATATTGGTTGGTTCACTATGTTGTAAAAATAAAAAAGGGACCAAGATAAAAATCTAGTCCCGCTTTAAAATCCAATATCCTATGAAAAACCGAAACGAAGATAGGATACAAATTCTTGTAAAAAAAGAATTTGTCAAATATTTTTTTAGGTATGTTAATATAATTCCCCCCCCCCCCTCAATATTAGAGAAATCTCTTATTTTTTATGGTTTTATATGCTCCTGTTGAAAATAAATCATTTGCGCCTTGATACCAGGCGATTGTAGTATTAATAAGCTTTCCATCAGTTTTAATGGGCATATTCATACCCGTCTTAAAATCAATTTTATACATTCTGACTTTTTGTTTGGGTAGTTAAAAATAACAACGCTTCCAATCCTGTTTCAGTCATTATTCCTAAACCTTAAAAGTTTTCAGCAAAAAAACTATTATCACCCAATACTTCATTCGTATAAATTAGGAAGTAAACTATAAATTGGGTTTCATTTTTTTGATGCACATTTTTTTTCAAAATTAAAAATCAAAAAAAATGGGAGTGGAAAAGAAAGTCGAAACAAGCAAATCATAATAAATATAATGGGAAATATTTCGGAAATTGACAATCAAACCCGGATTGTTAACTTTACAAGATTGTAATGCGGAGAAACCGCTGCTCTTGTCAACCGAAGACGACTATTTAGGGCGTAACATGTGGTAATAGTTCAACAATAAAAATACATAGGTGAAATATCTTAAAACAACTTTTTTATTACTTTTGGCCATCGGATTTATTGGGTTTTCAGTAATCGAAAAACCTGCAACAGTAATGACTAAAGCCGCTTTAGGGAAATTACTTTTTAATGAGAAGATTTTGTCAAAAGATTCATCAATAAGTTGTAGCTCCTGCCATCATCCTGATTTAGCATTTGCCGACACATTGCCTTATAGCGTAGGAATTAATGGAAAATTAACCAAGAGAAATACGCCTTCTGTGCTTAATATGAAAAACAGACCCTACTATTTTTTCGACGGCAGGGCATCTTCATTACAAGAACAAGCCTTAATGCCTATCCGAAATCCTGACGAAATGGGATTACCCATTCAGGAAGCAGTACAAAGATTAAATAACTCTTCCTTCTACAATAAGCAATTTCAGCTTGTGTTTAAAAGCAATGCAAACGAAAAAAATCTTGCTGACGCTTTTGCCGCTTATGAAAATACGCTTGAAACTACAGACAGCAAATTTGACGACTGGAGTAATAATATTAAAAAATTATCGCCAGCTGAAGAGAGAGGTCGCCAGGTTTTTTTGAGCGATAAGGCAAAGTGCTTTGATTGTCATTTTCAAGTAGATTTTACTGATGATGGGTTTAAAAATATTGGATTGTTTAATGGAAAAGAATGGAATGATAGTGGCCGATATTTAATCACCAATAATATTCAGGATATTGGAAAATTCAAAACTCCCGGATTAAGAAATATTGCTGTTACCGCTCCTTATATGCATAATGGGATGTTTAAAACTTTGGAAGAATTGGTTGAGTATTATAATAACACCAAAAAAATAGTTCCCAATAGTGTCAATATCGATCATGCATTGAAAGAACCGCTTGGACTTTCCAAACAAGAACAAAAAGATATTGTGGCCTTTTTGAAAACACTTACAGATAAGCGATATGTCAAAAAAAATAGCTGATAGCTATTAGTCGTATATATGTCTAATTTTATTTTTATCAAATCCCAATCCCCTATTTTTGTGCAGCTAAGAATTAAATTAAGAACCGCTTTAACAAAATATTAGAGTCAACAACGTCACTTTAAGTTTTCATTTGTATAATTTGGAGTAACTAAAATCAATTTTATGGAAACATCTAAGCCAAAAGTTTTACTCTGCGAAGACGATACGAATCTTGGCATGGTACTGAAAAATTATCTCGAATTAAATGATTACGAGGTAACACTTGAAAGAGATGGACGTCTTGGTCTTGCAGCCTTTCAAAGAGAAAAGTTTGATATCTGTCTGTTAGATGTAATGATGCCAAACATGGATGGGTTTACAGTAGCAGAAGCTATAAGGGATATTAATCCTGATGTGCCGCTTTTCTTTTTGAGCGCAAAAACCATGAAAGACGACATTATTCAAGGTTATAAACTCGGTGCAGATGATTATATTACTAAGCCATTTGACAGCGAAGTTTTATTACACAAAATAAAAGCCATCATCAAACGCAATGAGGAAACCCATCGTGAAGAAGTAAATGCAGAATATGATCTTGGAAAATATCATTTTAATCCCCGTCTTCGCGAGCTCTCTGCCGACGGAAAAGTGGATGTACTTTCTCCTAAAGAGAATGAGTTACTAAAGATGCTGGCAGATTATAAAAATGATTTATTACCAAGAGAAGTAGCCTTGAAAAAAATATGGGGAAGTGATACTTACTTCAACGGACGTAGCATGGATGTTTATATTGCCAAGCTTCGCAAATATTTAAAAGACGATTCGAAATTAGAAATAGTGAATATTCATGGGAATGGTTTCAGACTCGTGGAAACTGCATAAATCCTTTTTAACTTCCAAATAAACCATGTTGAGTGCCGCCTTTGTGCGGCACTTTTCCTAGGTGCTTATATGCTTTTTCGGTAGCTTCCCTTCCTCTTGGCGTTCTCATGATAAAACCTTCCTGAATTAAAAAGGGCTCGTATACTTCTTCTAAAGTACCCGTTTCTTCTCCAACTGCAGTTGCGATAGTTGTAATACCCACAGGTCCGCCTTTGAATTTATCAATTATGGTACTTAAAATTCGGTTATCCATTTCATCCAATCCATGCTGGTCTACATTCAACGCCTTTAATGCATGCTCGGTAATACCCATGTCAATCACCCCATTTCCTATGACTTGTGCAAAATCACGTACTCTTCTAAGTAAACCATTAGCAATTCTTGGTGTGCCCCTGCTTCTTCTTGCAATTTCCGCTGCGGCATCGCTGGTGATTTTTGTTTGTAAAATATTGGCGCTGCGCAATAGAATATTCTTCAAAGTTTCAGCATCATAATACTCTAATCTGGCTTTGATACCAAACCTCGATAACAAAGGCGCAGTGAGCAATCCGCTTCTTGTAGTGGCACCAATCAAAGTGAAAGGATTTAAAGTCAATTGCACACTTCTTGCGTTAGGACCGCTATCAATCATGATGTCAATTCTAAAGTCTTCCATCGCAGCATATAAATACTCTTCTACAACAGTACTCAATCGATGAATTTCATCTATGAACAGCACATCATTTGGCTCTAAATTCGTAAGTAATCCTGCTAAATCACCTGGCTTTTCAATAACAGGGCCAGAAGTCTCTTTAATACTAACTCCCATTTCATTGGCAACGATTCTAGAAAGAGTTGTTTTACCCAAACCAGGAGGACCATGAAATAAGATATGATCCAATGCCTCTCCTCTTAATTTGGAAGCCTTAATAAAAATTGAAATATTGTCAATGATTTGTCCTTGACCGCTGAATTCTTTGATATATCCAGGTCTGATGTTATTCTCAAATTCTTTATCAGGAGAATGTAAAAAGTCTTTATTTGTATTTAAATTGGGAGTGGACATGTATGCAATTACTATGTTGTAAAGCTAGGATATAAAAATTTAAAGGTTTAAGAAATTTAAAGGTTTAAGAAACTCGTGCTATAAAATTACAGAAGCAATATTTCCATGAACTGCAGATGATATTTCCTTAATTAAATTTTCGTCTTTTTCTATTGCATTTCCAACAACGATCAAATCCGCTCCTGCTTTGCAGTTTAAATAAGCCTTTTCTGGATTAATGATGCCACCACCAACAATCAACGGAACCTCAATACAAGAAGCTACTTTTTGAATCATGGATTCTGAAACAGGTTTTTTGGCGCCACTCCCTGCATCCATATAAATTAATTTCATACCAAGCATTTCACCCGCCATTGCTGTACACATAGCGATTTCATTTTTATCTGCAGGCAACGGATTAGCATTGCTAATATAAGAAACGGTAGTGGGTGCGCCGCCATCAATAACCATATATCCTGTAGAAAGTATTTCCAAGCCACTTTGCTTTACAGCAGGTGCAGAAACAACATGCTGACCAATTAATAATTCGGGATTACGCCCACTTATCAGGGAAAGATATAAAAGGGCATCAGCATGTTTGCTAATTTGAGAAGGACTTCCTGGGAAAAGTATTACGGGGATATTACAGTTCTCTTTTATGGCTAATACACATTGATCCAGATAATCAGAAACAACTAAACTGCCTCCAACAAAAAAGTAATCAACCTTGGCATCTATAGCAAGACGGATAAGTTTTTCCATGCGCTTTTCATTGACTTTATCAGGATCAACTAAAACAGCAAAAGATTTTTTTTGCTGCTGTTTCCTTTCCATCAATGAATTATAAATGCTGTTCTTCATGCCTAACTTATACATTTCATATGTTGATAATTATTGTTTTTCTTTTACCACATGTTATAGCCTTTATGATCATTCTCGGTTAGTAACAAACGATATTGCTATTTGATGCAAAAATGTACAATTTTTCGTTCATACCGAAATATTGTCCTTAGTAAAATGGGTATATTATCAAACTCGGTCTATTTATTGGTATTTTTGAGCTAATGATTGATGTAATAAAGGAAATAACATTCAAAACGGCTAGAAGCGGAGGAAAAGGAGGGCAGCATGTAAACAAGGTTGAAACCATGGTTGAAGGATATTGGAAAGTAGAAAGCTCCAAACTGTTTTCAGAGGAAGAAAAAAAATTGATAACCGATAAATTGGCTCGTAAAATAAATGCAGCTGGTTGTCTGCTCGTAAAAAGTCAATTGGAAAGAACACAATTTGCCAATAAAGAAGACGTTGTCAGGAAAATTAACGCCCTTATCCAAAAAGCATTAATTGTTCCGAAAAAAAGAAAACCAACAAAGCCAACAAAAGCATCAAAACAAAAAAGATTATCATCAAAAAAAATAGCATCAGAAAAAAAAGAAGTCAGAAAAAAAATAAAACCAAATTAAAGAAGCTGCTGTTTTCAATCAAACCATCATTTATTCTGTAAATTAGATTTAAACTTTACATCATTGAGTGGAATAAAAAAATTAGTCGGACAAACATTATGGTATGGCGTACCAACAATTGCCTATCGTTTTCTTGGATATTTGATGAATATGGCCTTGCCCTTTTTTATTGAAATGCCAGAAGAAACTGCGGATCTAGTTCAGGTATATGCCATGATTCCATTTTTAAATGCAGTTTATGCTTATGGTTTAGAAACCTCTTATTTTAAATTTTCTCAAACACACGACAAGACAAAATTATACAGTACGCTTTCGATTTCTTTAATTATTTCAACCTTCTTTTTTAGCATCATTCTATGGCTTTGCAGAGGTTCGATTACATCCGTTGCGCATCTTAATGAACATCCGGAATATGTTTTATGGATGATTGGCATTTTAGCCATTGATAATTTAAATACACTTCCCTTTGCAAAATTGCGTCAGGAGAATCGACCTAAAATGTATGCATTTGCCAGAGTAGCGGCTATTTTTACCAATATAGGTGTCGTTATTTTTTTCTTGGGAATAGTTCCTTCGATTCTTAAAAAAAATCCGGAAAGTTTCTTGTCGCACTTCTATTTTCCTCAATTGGGGATTGGATATTATCTCGTTGGTAATATCATTGAGAATATTGTTACGCTAATCATTTTACAAAAAGTAATACGACAGATAAAATTAAAATTCAGTTTTAAATTGTGGAAGGAAGTCATGAAATACAGCGCACCATTGATCATCGTAGGATTGGGTGGCATGGTTAATGATGTGCTGAGCAGATTGATTTATCGACATGTTGTTGATTTACCCATACAGCAAGCCAATCATGAAGCAGGCATTTTTGCCAATATTTTCAGACTGGCGTTGCTTACCACTATAATGATTCAGGCATTCAGAATGGCAGCTGAGCCGTTTTTTTTCAACCAAAGTAAAAATGAAAATGCACAACTTACTTATGCCAGAGTCATGAAATTTTTTGTAATTGTATGCTGTTTTATGTTTCTATTCATCGGATTATTTCTTGATGTTTTCAAATGGATATTCCTGACTTTTTCAAATAAACACTGGGTAGAAGGATTTGGCGCCATTCCAATATTAGCATTAGGAAATATTTTTTTAGGGATTTATTACAATTTGAGCATCTGGTATAAACTGACGAATAAAAATACTTATGGTGCAATGATTACGATTGTTGGCGCGCTTATTACCATTGTGCTGAACATTTTATTGATTCCGAAATTACATTATTATGGCGCAGCTATTGCTACTTTTTCTTGCTACTTTTTTATGATGGTGAGTAGTTATAAACTTGGTCAAAAGCATTACCCCGTACCCTATGCTGTAAAAAAACTTTCCGCCTATGTATTTCTTGCAGTGCTGCTTTATTTGTCACATCTAGGACTTACTCAGTTGGTAAAAGACAACTTATCCTTTTCCATTACTACAGGATTAATTTTACTGGCTATTTTTATAAGATTTATTGGAAAAGTTGAAGCGAAAGAATTTTCAAACCTTCCTGTTGTTGGAAGATTTTACAAGAAATAAATAAAAAATCTCTGCTGCTCAGATATAAAAAAGGGCCAAGATAAAAATCTAGCCCCGTTTTTAAATCCAATATCCTATGAAAAACCAATGCAATAATACATAGAATAGTAGGACATGCTATCATGCCGCATCTCCTATTTCATAGATGTGATGAATCCCCTCTTTTTCGTGATTACTTTTATATTCAAAATTATGGAGCCATGAAATATACTTACATATTTCTTCGGTACTGGCCTCCTACTTTATAAAGTGCATTGGTGATTTGACCTAAGCTGCAATATTTTACCGTTTCCATTAATTCTTCGAAAAGATTGCCATTATTGATGGCAACTTGTTGTAAACGGGTGAGCATTTCTGCCGAATCCTTTGCATGTAAATTTTTAAAGGATTCTAGTGCGGCTATTTGCAATTCTTTTTCTGCTGTAGTAGATCTGATAACTTCTGTAGGCAAAATTGTTGGAGAGCCATTTTTACTTAAAAAAGTATTGACACCAACAATAGGATATTCGCCTGTATGTTTTAAAGTTTCGTAATACAAACTTTCTTCCTGAATTTTATTTCGCTGGTACATTCTTTCCATTGCTCCCAACACGCCTCCCCTTTCTGTAATGCGATTAAATTCTTTCATTACTGCATCTTCAACCAAGGCTGTCATTTCTTCAATTAAAAAAGCACCCTGATTGGGGTTTTCATTTTTTGCTGTTCCTAACTCTCTATTGATAATAAGTTGTATGGCCATTGCACGTCTTACACTTTCTTCTGTTGGTGTAGTTATCGCCTCATCATAAGCGTTAGTATGAAGCGAATTACAGTTATCATAGATGGCATACAGCGCCTGTAATGTTGTGCGTATATCATTAAAATCTATTTCCTGTGCATGCAAACTTCGTCCGCTGGTTTGTATATGATATTTTAACTTCTGGCTTCTGCTGTTTCCTTTGTATTTTATCTTAATGGCTTTTGCCCAGATGCGTCTTGCAACACGACCAATAACACTATATTCGGGATCCATTCCATTACTGAAAAAGAAAGAAAGGTTTGGAGCAAGGTCATCAATATTCATTCCCCTGCTTAAATAATATTCAACATAAGTAAAACCATTTGCCAGCGTAAATGCCAACTGCGTGATAGGATTGGCGCCTGCTTCAGCGATATGATAGCCACTGATACTTACACTGTAAAAATTCTCAACATTATTATTAATAAAATATTGTTGCACATCGCCCATTAATTTCAATGCAAATTCTGTAGAAAATATACAGGTGTTTTGTGCCTGGTCTTCTTTTAAAATATCTGCTTGCACGGTACCTCTAACTGTTGAAAGTGCTTTTGCTTTTATTTGTTCGTAAACTGCTTTTGGAAGCACATCTTCGCCACTAAGTCCTAATAATCTTAAGCCAAGTCCATCGTTACCTGCTGGCAATGCACCATGAAGTTCACCTTCTTTTGGTTCAACATTTTTCCCATCAGTACCAATATATTTAGGAAGCAATTGAATATTAAATTTAGCCGCTATAATTTTATTTACTTCCTCTTTTAAATTATTCTCGAGAATGTATTTTTCACATTGCTGGTCAATTGCCGCATTCATAAAAAAAGCCAGGATAATTGGTGCAGGACCATTGATTGTCATGCTAACGGATGTTTTTGGATCACACAAATCGAAGCCGCTGTATAATTTTTTGGCATCATCAACCGTTGCAATACTCACACCACTATTTCCAACCTTGCCATAAATATCTGGTCTTGGTGCAGGATCTTCTCCATATAAGGTAACGCTATCAAACGCAGTGCTGAGGCGCTTTGCAGGCTGACCAACACTCACATAGTGAAATCTTCTGTTTGTTCTTTCGGGACCGCCTTCACCAGCAAACATCCTGGTTGGATCTTCTCCATCTCTCTTTAAAGGAAACACGCCTGCAGTAAATGGAAATTCTCCGGGAACATTTTCCTGCAATTGCCATTGTAAAATATCTCCCCAATCTTTATAAGTCGGTAAATACACTTTTGAAATAACCGTTCCCGACAAACTTTTATAAGTAAGCGGTTGTTTTATTACTTTATCCCTTACCTGAAATTCATACACATCTTTACTATAACGCTCACGAACAGCCGCCCAATGCTGAATTAATTTTTTATTGCTGGGATCCAGTTTTGATTCAATGGTTTCAACTGCTTTTTGTATTTCATCCCTTATATCAGCAGACGCATTTGAAAGCGTTTTTTTTGTTCCCTCTAATTGATACAATTTTGTTGCCAACTGACTTTGAGCCAACGCATGATTATCATATTCTTTTATCGTATCTACTATTTCTGATAAATACCTTACCCTGCTTGGTGGAATGATAGTAGACTGCGTTGTTGATTCAACGGAGCTTTTGTTGCTAACATGCTCCTCATTAAATGAAACAGCCGTTTTTTCAAAAACCTTCGCCATTAAAATTTCAAAAAGTTCGTTTACTCCAGCGTCATTAAATTGAGCAGCAATTGTTCCAACGATTGGCAACTCTTCATCTTTGGCAGTCCACAAACTATGGTTGCGTTTATATTGTTTTCTTATATCATGAAGCGCATCCAAAGCACCCGCCTTGTCAAATTTATTTAAACAGATTACATCTGCATAATCAAGCATGTTTATTTTTTCCAACTGCGAAGGCGCACCATATTCGGGCGTCATTACATACATACTTATATTGCAATAGTCGAGAATAGAGGCATCGCTTTGTCCAACACCTGCACTTTCCAGAATGATAAAATCGTATCCGGCATGTTTACAAATGTCAATGGCATCCTGTACATATTTACTAAGTGCTTTATCACTTTCGCGGGTAGCCAGACTTCGCATATAAGCCCGTGGTGAAGAAATAGCATTCATGCGAATACGATCTCCTAATAAGGCGCCACCTGTTTTTTTCTTTGAAGGATCAACAGAAATAACTGCAATTGTTTTATCTGTAAAATTTTGTAAAAACCTCCTTACAATTTCATCCGTTACAGAAGATTTTCCTGCACCACCAGTTCCGGTAATTCCTAAAACAGGAATATTTTTTTTGCTAATAGCATTGTTATCCAATTCAATTGGCATGCCATTTTCTGCATTGGTAATCTTGCGGGCAATTTTCCTCACATCAATAACTTCTCCAAGCGTCATTGGTGTTTTATAGTCAACATCGGCATTCAAATTAAAATCACATTGATGAATGACATCTTCGATCATTCCCTCAAGGCCCATTGTTCTACCATCATCGGGAGAATAAATTCTGGTGATACCATAATGGTGTAACTCTTCAATTTCTGCTGGCAATATTGTTCCGCCACCACCGCCAAATATTTTGATATGACCACATCCGTTTTCAACCAGTAAATCTTTCATGTATTTAAAGAACTCCACATGACCGCCCTGATAACTAGTGATGGCAATTCCCTGAACATCTTCTTCAATAGCACATTCCACAATTTCCAAAACGCTTCTGTTGTGCCCCAAGTGAATAATTTCAGCACCCTTTGATTGTAAAATCCTCCGCATGATATTGATGGCGGCATCATGTCCGTCAAACAATGAGGCGGCAGTAACTATTCTTACTTTTTGATGGGTTGACAAGCTCATGTTGGATGCTATTTTATTGCAAATCGTTTAAGCACTACGGCAGAAGATTTTAGATAATATTAAAAATTACAGCTCTAAAGTCCTCTGTTTTTATGCTGCGGCAAATTTACAACTAAAAATGTGCTAAAAATCTAAATAAAATGAGTTAGGATTTCATCCGGAAGGTTAATGCCGCGAAGTCATCAATACTTAATGCTTCAGCTCTTTTATTAAAAATATCATCTTGAAGGTCTTCGGGAGAGAATTGTCCTTTCAATGCATTTCTTAAAGTCTTTCTACGTTGGTTGAAGCCTGTTTTTACCAATACCCAATAAGCTCTTTCAGATTTTACATGAAGTGGCGTTTCCCTTCTGGTCAATCTAATTACACCGCTCATCACTTTTGGCGGAGGATTAAAACAACTCGAATCCACATCAAATAAATATTCCACATCATAATAGGCCTGAACCAAAGCGCTCAAAACGCCATATACTTTTGAGCCAGGACCAGAGGCTGCGCGTTGTGCCACTTCCCGTTGAAACATTCCAATAGCAACAGGAACATTATCTTTCCAATCTAAAATTTTAAAAAGAATCTGCGTAGATATATTGTAAGGGAAGTTGCCAATTACAGTAAAGGGTTTTTCAAAAGGCATTTCAATATCAAGAAAGCTTGCCGAAATAATTTTATCCTTTAAAACTTCATATTGCTGTTTGAGGTAAACTACTTTTTCTTCATCGAGTTCTACTGCTTTGAAATTTATATCGGGGAGTTGAATCAACTGCTTCGTTAAAGCACCTGCGCCAGGACCAACCTCCAGCAAGTTTTCGAAACTATGCAATTTTAATGCATCAATTATTTTTTGAATGGTAGGTTCATCTTTTAAAAAATGTTGACCAAGCGATTTTTTTAGTGTGTACATTAAAACAAAAGTAGGAAGAACTTGGGGTGAATAGTAATTGGAATTGGAAATCGCTCCCCTTTGGCTTCATGCCAATGGTGAAGTTTTCAAAAATCGGCCCGCCCCGGCGGGCATTGTCAATGAATCAATGAATCAACTCAACCGCACTTTGCAAACGCTTCTAATCCCTGAGGCAACGAACAGAGAACCCACCAGTCTTACTGCTGCTGCTCCTGTCTACACTGCTGTAGTCGTAGAACAGGACGCGGCCCCAGGCGAAAGTAGTACTGACCTCCGTAGAACTCCACCAGTACCCATAGGAGCCAACGTTGTAGAACGTTCCATTGTCGTAACGGTAGCCACCCGGAAGGCCTGCAAATCCACTGCTATTTGTAGCTCCTGTATTTGGAGTGGTCCACCTTGTTGTACCTGCCGATTTCATCTTGCCTCCAGCTAATGATGTTCCACCCAATGTTGTTGTTAAGGTTGTCCAATCTCCATCTGTGGGTATATACCAGCCCAATGGTGCCAAACCTCCATGTGTACTATCTTTCACTGCATACCAGTTGTACAACTTGCCATATATCTCTCCATTTGCAGGATCATTATTATAATAGCACCAGGCGCCTGTGGTTAACCCAGCCCATGCTGTTGCATCTGTAACATATGGAATAGTGTCGCCATTACGATAAAATGAAGTATTCAGATTTTCTTTCATCCATTTCTGTGTGCCTATTTGGATAGTAGGCAAGGCATCAGGTATAACGGTTGGAGTTGCAGCCGAAAGCAATACCCAGCCTGTACTTGATTTGTACTCCAAACTATTTGTTGTGGTATTAAATATCACCAACCCTGATGCAGGGTAAACTATTGCATTTCGCTGGGTTGTTGTCATGCGCGGTGGCAAAAACCCCTTTGTAGTTGATGTTACATCCAACTGCGCCGATGGATTTATATTAGCTGTAGATACGCCTATGCCTACCTGGGCGTTGCTGTTTGTTGAAATAAACAACGCAATAATAAAGGCTGTTAAGAGAAAAGTATTTTTCATGTTTAAATTTTTCTATTTTTTTCTTTTCAAGAATAAACGAATGTAGTCGTTTCAGCAATCATGAAATTTTATATTTATTTTTCTTTGGTGATACCTCAGCCGTGGTTCGTACCTGGTTCGTACCAATGGCGTATAACAAACTCCTCTGACTTTAGGCGAGACGCCAGTGGTGAGGGTTTTCTCACTTATCGTGGTTCGTACTTGGTTCGTACCATGGCGAATGGCGTAGGTATTTTAGTTAATGTATATTGATTACGGTGTAACAAACCCAATAATTTAAATTCATCTTCTTTTATATTACCCATTCCTCCATTCCAAAAATCTTCAAACTAAATAATCCAAACTTCTTAGAAGATAACGTATTTTTACCGCATAAAGTAATGATTCATGAGTGTACCAACAGACAATAAACCAATTATCGGATTCAGTTGCGGAGATATCAATGGAATTGGAATAGAATTAATTATAAAAGTATTAAGCGACAACAGAGTACTCGATATTTGTACACCTGTTGTATTTGCCAATAATAAAGCCATCAATTTTTATCGCAAAACAATGCCTGAGCAAACGCTCAATTTCGTTAGCATCAAAGACTCGTCCAAAATAAGCCATCATCAATTGAATCTTTACAATTGCTGGGAAGAGGATGTTGCCATTACACCCGGCACCATGAATGATGATGGAGGAAAATATGCTATTATCAGCCTTTCTATTGCGGCAGAAGCTTTAAAAGCGGGAAAAATAGATGGATTGGTTACAGCCCCCATTCACAAAAAAAATATCCAATCCGACAAGTTCAACTTTACTGGTCACACCCCATATTTGAAAAATTTATTCGGGGTTAATGATGTGGTCATGCTGATGGCAGCAGCAAACATGAAGATTGGCTTACTCACTGAGCATGTAGCGGTAAAAGAAGTTGCCCAACACATTTCTAAAGAAAAAATCATCAGCAAACTTCAGCTCATCAACCAATCATTAAAAAGAGATTTTTGTATTTCTAAACCAAAAATTGCAGTACTGGGATTAAATCCTCATGCAGGTGATGAAGGGTTAATTGGTAAAGAAGAAATAGATATCATTAAACCTGCTATAAAAGAAGCCAACCAAAAAAACATTTTTTGCTTCGGACCATACAGCGCTGACGCTTTCTTCGCAAGAGGTCAATATGAAAAATTTGATGCGGTATTAGCACTTTACCACGACCAGGGGTTGATTCCATTTAAATCACTTTCTCTTGGGGAAGGCATTAATTTTACTGCAGGACTTAAAGGAGTGAGAACGTCACCTGATCATGGAACAGCATTTGATATTGCCGGTAAAGGAATTGCAGACGAAACGTCTATGAGACAAGCTTTGTTTGCTTGTATTGATATCATTAATAATCGACTTGAATTCGATGGACAACGTAAAAATCCACTCCGAAAAATGAGTTCTTCAGTGGTGGCAAATGCTGTTGATGAGAAAATTACAGAAGATTAATACTTGAAGGGCTCCACTCTTCCGAAATCACTTTATTGATATTGTTTTCGTCGTAAGTATTTATGTCTCTAATAAAATGATTAATGGCCTCTACTCCTTTTGCTGTTATTTTACAAATGGTAAGAGGATAGTTCCCCTTGAATTGTTTCGTAATTTCAATATACTCGGCTTCTTTCAATTTATTTAACTGTATACTCAGATTTCCACTTGTAACTTTTGTGCTTTCTTGTATGACCATAAATTCAGCCTCTTGTTGTCTGGTCAATAAACTCATTATCGCTAATCGAGGTTGAGAAAGTAATAAGGGATCGAGGGGCGTAAACATATTTTATTTATTTTATAAGATTTAATCACACTTTGAATTCGATTTGGCTTGTATTCACTTTTTCCTGGAAACAAAATTCCGTTATTTCAAAGCTCATTAAATACTAGTAATCAATCTTTTTGATTCAAGATTCATCATTGCCAGTGACATAATTAATCTGTAAAAACCAATTGTTTTCAAATTATCATCTAAAATAGAAAATTATTTAGATAATAATGTATTTTATAATAATA
>CAIKYB010000041.1 GCA_903831575.1 uncultured Bacteroidota bacterium
GAATTACTTGAGGCCTATAAACCTGAAAAAGAAATTCCAGCCAAAGACTTGCTTACTAAGCCCCTGGAAATTAAAGAACAGTCCGATATGGTAGTAATTAATAAAGATTTGCTTGAGGTAGGTCTAAAACAAAGAGAAAATAATGAACACGCTACCATGAAACAAGTTTTACCTATGATGTTTACTAATCTTGTTTTGCTTTATGAGGGAATCAAAGCTACTAAAGAAAAGGTCGCTAATAATGAGCCAATTGATGATGTCGTTGATATTTTAAAAGACTTTGCAACAGCGACTTTCCAAGTTAAATTTCATGAAGAGCCAATCGTTAAAGAATCGACTTTTAATATTTTTAAAAACAGCCTATTCATTACTAATAAATACATTTTTGACTCAATTGATAGCAAGGAAATCTTTAGCTCTAAAAAGACTAAGAAAGAGCCTTGGTTTGATAAAGATGAAAGCGTTCTACATTTTTGGGGCAAAGATATCAGAATAAAGCAGAAAAGCGATAAGCCGATAGATCATTATGTTCTAGAGGCGATATTCTCCAAAAAGGATTTAACCGAACAGACCGACTATGTAGAAATAGCCGAAGATTTTAGAAAAGATGAATATAACGGTAAATGGGACAGATTCCGAAATGCTATTGAAAGGCTAAATAAAAAAATATCAAAAGCCACAAATAACGAAATTAATGACTTTATTATAAAACACGACGGCATAACTGGTTGGTGCAAGATTAATCAAAAATACCTGTAAAAACAACTAAATCACTTCAAGAGCTTTGTATACAAGATTATACAAGGCTCTTTTTGTAAACTTAGGTCATGACTAAGTATGACGACCAACTGATAAAAGACGCCCAGGAATATTTCAGCGGATTATACGGGCGAGCAATAACTCCTGACGAGGCGGATTCTTTTTTAACCTCTTTAGTTAATTTATATAACTCTCTCTTTAAACAAAAGGAATAACTCTTTTTTTTCTTTTCGGCGGATCCCCCTTGGGGGAGCCGAAAAGAAAAAAGTTATCCTTGTTAAGAGAACTTCTAATTAGAACTAGATTAATAACAAACATATGAAACAACAAGATAATAAATACTTATCTAATCGTAAATTGGTAAAATCAGGGTCATTACTTGAGATATATCAGTTTGGTCGGGATATTCATTTAGAGCGCAAAATAAGGCACATCAAAACCGAGGAAGAAATTGAAGAGGCCAAGAAATTCCCCAAGCCCAAAGCTAGCCAAGAGGAAATATTGAAGTCTTCCGCTCGCCGAGCCAAGCGAATGATTAAAAGATTAATTATGGCTAACTGCTTTTTATGGTTTAAAGAAAAGGGCAAGCCCTATCTGCCGATTACTCTTACATTAACCTTTAAAGAAAACATCGTTAATCTAAAACAAGCCAATTATGAATTTACTAAATTTATCAGACGGCTCAATTACGAAACTAATGGCATTGAGGGGAAAGACTTAAAACAAAGTAATTTAAAATATCTGGCGGTCTTTGAACTGCAGAAACGAGGAGCGATTCATTACCATATGATTTTCTTTAATCTACCCTATATCAAAAATATTTATAAAAAGATGTTTGATATTTGGGGGCAAGGCCGGATAATGGTCGGCGGAAAAGATAAAAATTTTAC
>CAIKYB010000042.1 GCA_903831575.1 uncultured Bacteroidota bacterium
GGAGACGAAATTTCTCCTGCTTATTGGAGCGATAACTATTTTACCTTACTTCCCGGAGAGGAGAAATTGATAAAAGTACAGTACAATAAAATTTATCAGGAAAATAAAACAGCAACATTAAAAGTTGATGGCTGGAACGTAAAACAATGATTAAACAAGAAAAATATCCTAAATGGCTTTTCATTGTATTCCCTGCAATTGCCATGTTGCTCGGCTGGGGACTTAGGGGATACATTGGTGGTGGACCGTTTGGAGCAATGATACCGGGGGCGATGGTTGCAATGACTATTTCAATTTTATTGGAACTTCCCCCCGGAATAGCCTCTATATTTGTTCTTTTCGGAGTTGTTGGTGTGGGAATTGGTGGCGAGATGACTTACGGGCAGACTCTTGGTTTTCTAAAAAACTCCGATACAATTTGGTGGGGAACCCTCGGAACAACAGTAAAAGGCTCTATCTGGGGTTTACTTGGCGGTATTATTCTATCAATGGGATTGCTTTATAATCGTTTGTCAAAAAAAACCATTATCATTGGATTTCTGGTCTTACTGATTGGAATGTTGATCGGCTTTAAACTGATTAATCAGCCAATGGTTATCTATTTTTCCGACCCCGCAAAACCCCGCGCCGAATCATGGGCAGCTCTTTTATTCGGAGCGATTGCTCTTTTACTTTTCCTTAAGAATAAAATGGATTTTGTTGATTTTTCGATCATTTCCAGATTTGCTCTTTGTGGATTAATTGGTGGTGGATTGGGTTTTGGACTTGGCGGATTTTGGATGGTGCTTGGTTTACAACTGCCAACTGATGTAATTTTTCAGGAGTATTGGAAAGCTATGGAATTTACTTTCGGATTACTGCTTGGTTCTGCCTTTGGTTATGCTGCATGGCTTTGTAGGAACGAGCTAGACTCTGAAAAAGCTATTCCCACTGCCAAAGATAATTATGCAGTCAACCCAATATTAAAGGAATTAGCAGTTACATTTATCATTGGACTTTTAATATTCTGGTTTTTTTCATTCTTATTCGATCCGATTGTTGAGGCAGGTAAAGGTATAAGAGGCTTTACAATGGTTGGATTCCGTGATTTAGCCATACTTCTTTCCAATTATACATTCTTCGGTTTAATCATGATTGTAACCGTTATGCGCTTTCCCAAAGTTGCCTGGCAATTAGCTATCACTTTAACTTTTTGTCATACATTAATTGATTTGTTTAGTGATATTTACCCTGATGCAGCGGCAAATTCTCCATTTACTGCACTATTTGCTCTGGTTTTTATAATCACTTTTATAGTCGCATCGCTAACAGCCTTTTATCAGAGAAGTAAATATAAGTTGCATAACCTGTTTTTAATCTTGGTATGGTCAACAGTGCTTGTTGCCTTTTTAAGGTTCGCAATTAATACAAAAATTCCTAATATCTCAGAATTATCAATTTCAGAATTACTTTTTAGAATATTCTTCGTTCATATTGTTTTCATGATGTCTGCACTTTTTGTTTCATGGATTTCTTATAAGAATAAAACTGTTACCTAAAATTTAAATACTTAGAAAATATATGAAATTCTCTAATTTTATTCTAATATTGACTTTAGGGTTTTTATTTCTAAACAATGTACA
>CAIKYB010000043.1 GCA_903831575.1 uncultured Bacteroidota bacterium
AAATGATAGCATTTCCTTTAACGTTGGTTCTTGCTGAGTGTAGGATGGTGTAAATCTTAATCATAATCTTTATTATTTAATAATAAATAGTCTGGGATAGTGGTTTTTAGTGTTCTTTTTTTCTTTGGAACAGTTCCCAAAATCGGTCCCAAATGATTGGGGAAAATTCAGATTAAATAGTACGTGAAGCAAATAAAAACCCCAAGATCAAGTAGAAATTGGGGTAATCATTACAAAAGAAGATGAGGGTTGTCGTCCCACCAAGAATCGAACTTAGATCAAAAGTTTAGGAAACTTCCGTTTTATCCATTAAACTATGGGACGAATATTCTTCTTAAGCATTAATATCAAACGCTTAAGACTGGCCGCAAAAGTAGGATATTTTGCTGTGGTTCGTACCACAGTATCGGATATTTCAATGTCGAAATCAGCTTGATTTCATTAATGCTCATTAATTGAGAGCGCTGTAAATTTCCTGTTAATAATTTAGTTTTGTTGTTATGGCGAGAAAACCTAACCCTATCTCCAAAAAAGAAATTGATGACATTAAGAATCTCATTATAAAAAAAGGAGATGCTATTGTTGAAAATGCCGCCGACTGTAAAAAACTTGCTAATAGAATTTCAGAGGTTACAGGAAAATATATTTCAGAATCCACTATAAAAAGATTTTTAGGTTTTCAACAATCCGAATTCTCGCCTTCTTACGATACGATTAGAATATTAAAAGACTACATTTTAAAATCCAATCATCATTCCAGTAACGCAAGTCATGAACTAGAACAGTTAGTCTTGTCTTTTTACAATCCTGCGCATTTTGAAAATATTGACAAGGGAGACAAAAGTTTTCAAGCTGCGTGCAGATCAATGGCAATGCTGCTAAGAAAAAACCAGGAACTTTTTGAAAAGGTAATGGAGCCTCTTGCAAAAAGCACAATGGGTAGAAGTTTTTATTATGAGCTTTTTCCTGATTATGAAATACTATCGGCTTTCCAGTATAAAGGCTATGAAAAGTATGTAGAAAACGAAACTACATATGAAGGGAAGCTCTTCGCTAATTGCATTTTATTCTTAAAATATTTTTTTGATGGCAATCTTCCTCTGATGAAAAGCAAATGGCAGCATGTTATAAAAACATTCGAAAAATCAATACCGATTCATCCTTTTGTTTTAGGAAGATACTATCAAACCTTATTGATTGCTAGCTATTATTTTCAAAAAAAAGAAACAAAAAATATTATTAATGAAATTTTTATTGTGGAAAAAACTATGCCTAGAAATCAGAAGGGATTATTTAAAGAGTTCCCTGGATTTCATTATTTTGTTTGCGATGGCTTATGGTATATTGATGCACATGAATCATTATTGCAATTAAGCAGCGTTGCACTAAGCGACTTTAAAAAAACAACTGAATTTAAATGGAAAGGCTATTACGATCAACTGTATATCTATAACTCACTTGCGCTTATTAAATTGGGTAAAATAAAAGAAGCCAAAAAAAATCTAAAGCAAATTAACCCTGCTCAATTTTATTTTATTTCAAAATCGTATTTCGAAAAATTATATGCAGCATTAAAAGCCAGTTTGGTTTAAAAGCTAATCTCAATAATCTTGCATTCGCCCTTCTTAAAATTATCAACTCTGCTTTCTCACGTATTTCGACAAGATTACAATTAACTGGCCTTCCACTTTTCCTTCAATCTGTTCTGTATTTCCTTCTACGATTTTAATATTTTTTACAACAGTGCCCATCTTTGCATTCAGTGTTGATCCCTTTACATCCAGAGATTTAATTAATACAACGGAATCGCCATCTTGTAATATTTGCCCGTTGCTGTCTTTATGTAAATCAACACTGGAATCGTTTTCATGATCTCCCGTTTTTTTAGCCCACTCCAGTCTATCATCATCTAAATACATCATGTCTAAATTTTCTACAGCCCAACTTTCTTCACGAAGTCTGTTTAACATTCTCCACGATACTACTTGTATCCCGGGAACCTCACTCCACATAGCAGTGGTTAAGCATGCCCAATGCTTACTATCCAATTCTTCTTTTTTATCTAATTGCGCCATACACTTACTGCAAATCATTGTACAACCTTCTTCGTCTCTATGTGTAGCATGAGGAACCTCATAAAGGGAAAGAGCATTTTCAGCATTACATAGCTCACATTTGTTTTCACTTCTTTTTAAAAGGACTTCTTCCAGTTTCATATATTAATATAGTTTTAAAAGTTGAGTTACATTTTCTAGCGATTATCATCATTCTAATTTGGGAAGAAATAACGCTTTAGGAAATTTTGTGCGACTCTTTATGGCGCGAAGGTAATGCAAATAATATGTTGAAATAAATAAGGTTGCTTTTGCAGGTCAGTTGAGTTTTTAATGATGTAGTAAAAAACAGTGAATAAAATTAAGTCTAGCAGTAAGAAAATTAAGGATAAAAAAATTGTTGTTACTTTACCGTATTCGTAATATTGCAATATTAAAAACCAGCACATTTCCCAATACCACCCTTAATGATTTATTTCAAACCCCTCCTTTCAAAAATCATCGAAATTTCTATTACATTAAATAATTAATATACCCTTTCACCATTTATATAGGTAGACAGAACTTTTGTATTTAAAACATTTTCCTCTTTGCATTTCATCAAATCCTTGTCAAGAAGAATAAAGTCAGCAGCTTTACCAACTTCTAAACTCCCTTTTTCTTTTTCTTCAAATGCTGCTTTAGCTGCCCAGATGGTCATACCACGAATAGCTTGTTCGCGAGATAATGCATGTTCTTTTTGAAAACCATTCGCTGGAAAACCTTTTCCATCTCTTCTGAAAACGGCCGCGTAAAATGTTTTAAACGGACTAATATCTTCTACAGGAAAATCTGTACCAAGCGGCATCCATCCATTTTGTTTCAGCAATGTCTGGTAGGCGTATGCGCTACTTATTCTATTGGGTCCTAATCTTGCTTCTGCCCAGTACATATCGCTTGTAGCATGTGTTGGTTGTACGGATGGAATAATGTTGTTGTCGCGAAAGAACTTTAAATCATTGCCATCAACAACTTGTGCATGTTCTATTCTCCATCTTTTATCATTTTTACCTTTCAACACAGCAGCATAAATACTCAAGACTTCACGATTACCACTGTCTCCAATTGCATGTGTGCATAGTTGAAATTCAGCATGAATTAATTTGTTAGCAATTTCTTGAAAATGTTTTTTATCACTTAAAAGAAAACCTTTCCATTTCGGTTTATCTGTATAGTTGTCTAATAAACATGCCCCTCTTGAACCAAGCGCCCCATCTGCATATAATTTAAATCCGCCAACATGTAATCGGTCGGTGATATACGGAGCTTTTTTTATCCATTTATCATAGTATTGAGCGCTATCCGATAATAGTGCAAATATTTTCATTTTTAATAATCCTGATTGTTGTTCTTCATCAATCAAATCAATAGTGTGTTCGCTTATCCCACAATCATGAACACTGGTTAACCCAGCGGCAAAGCATAAATGCTGTAATTGACAAAAGTATTTTTTTGATAAGCTATCAGGGATATTGGGTATTTTATTTTCAACCAAACTCATGGCATTGTCTAAAAGCAAACCCGTTAATTTCCCCTGATTTTTTTCAAAACTTCCCCCTGTGATGACTGAGGTTTCGTTAACTCCTGCCATATCAAGTGCTTTCTGGTTTGCTAATGCTGCGTGGCTATCAATGCGTTTTAAAAAAACGGGCCTGTCGGGAAACAAACTATCTAATATTTTTTTATCGGGAAAAGATTTTTCCTCCCAGTCATTTTGATCCCAGCCCCGTCCATAAATCCAAAGCATAGGTGCTGATTTACTATAACTCAAAACACTGTCAATAACTTCTTTAAATGAGGTTGTTCCAACAAGATTACATTTCCAGCTGTCATTTGCAAATCCTGTAAAATGACAATGTGCATCAATAAAACCCGGGAAAATCGTATTGCTCATCGCATCAATCATGCTATCAGCTTCAAATTGCTTTAGAATAGATTCGGTTGTACCGGTGGCAACAATTTTGCCATCCTTAATCGCCATTGCCTCTACTTGATTAAAGGAACTGTCAATCGTATATATCTTAGCATTGTATACAATTAATGACGCTTTATTTGTATTCAAACAGGAACTTAGCAGCATTAAAAATACAATAGAGAGCGTCCCCAATTTATAGCGATAAACTTTAAACATTAACATAATCCAATTTTTTTCAAAATTAGTATAATTAGCGAGATGAGATTTTTTACCTTTGAACCAATTGTACAGATATGTATACCAGCGAACAGGTAAAAAAAATTCAAAAGGAAACAGAAGAGTGGTTATCTAAGAAAGATGCCCTAAATATTAATGCAGAAGAATTGCGAAATGTTATTCGCTTTCATGAACATCGGTATTATGTAGATAATGATCCTCTCATTAGCGATTTCGAATATGATACACTTTATAAAACTTTAGAAAAATACGAAAAAGAAAATCCCAGTTCAATCACTAAAGATTCTCCAACACAAAGAGTTGGCGGAGCTTTGATTAAAGACTTTCCAAAAACAAACCATCTCGTTCCAATGCTTTCTTTAGAGAATTCTTATAACGATGCTGATCTTATAGACTGGGATCGTAAAGCAAAAGAATTATCGGGATTAAATGAGATTGAATATTCCATTGAGCCAAAATTTGATGGAGCAAGTATTTCATTGATTTATGAAAATGATATGTTAATCAGAGGAGTTACTCGTGGCGATGGCGAAACAGGTGACGATATTACGCCCAACATTCGTCAGATTAAATCTATACCACTTTCAGCAGCATTTAGCCAACATCACATTCGACAGATAGAAATTAGAGGTGAAATTTTAATTAATAAAAATAATTTTAAAAAGTATAATGAAGGATTAATGGAAGAAGGTCTTCCTCCATTAGCGAATCCAAGAAATGCTGCAGCGGGCTCTTTGAGAATAAAAGACCCTTCAATTGTGAGACGCAGAAATCTGGAAGGATTCTTGTATCATGTTAGTTTTATTACTCCACTAGACGGCTATAATATAAGCATTCATAAACATGCTGAGATGCTCTCCTTGTTATGGGACCTTGGTTTTAGAAGTCCTAAAAAAGAAATGAAAGTTGTAAATGGAATTGAGGAAGTGATTAAAGTGATTAATGATTTCGAAAAGAAAAGAGATGACCTTCCTTATGAAATAGATGGAATGGTTATCAAAGTAAATAGTTTGGAGTTGCAAGATAAACTTGGAATGACTTCTCACCATCCTCGTTGGGCGATTGCTTTTAAATTCAAAGCCAGACAGGCAACCAGCCAATTGTTATCAGTAGAATTTCAGGTAGGTCGGACAGGAGCTGTTACGCCGGTTGCAAAAATTAAGGCTGTTCATGTGGGTGGTGTTACCGTTAGTAGTATCTCTATTCACAATGAAGAGTACATCAAAGAAAAAGATCTTAAGATAGGCGATAGTATTTTAATAGAAAGAAGTGGAGATGTAATTCCACAAATAGTTAAATCATTACCAGCACTTAGAACTGGTGAAGAAATAAACATTTCATTTCCTCAACATTGTCCGGAATGTAAGCAATCGCTTTTTAAATCAGATGACGAAGCAGTTTGGCGTTGTATCAACATCAACTGTAAGGCACAAGTGGTAGAACGAATTATCCATTTTGTAAGCAAGGATGCTATGGATATAAAAAGTATGGGAGAAGCGAATGTTAGAAAATTCTTTGAGTTGGGTATGTTGAAAGACATTCCTGGTATTTATGAAATTGATACCAACAGATTAAAAAACATCGAGGGTTTTGGTCCGAAATCTATTTCAAATTTAGAAGAAGCCATTGAAAAGAGTAAAACACAACCTTTGCATCGCCTCATATATGCATTGGGTATTCGATACGTTGGTGAAACAACAGCCAAAACAATTGCTCAAAAAATCGATAGCATATTTGATTTGAAAAATCGGAGTGAAGAAGAGCTGATGCAAATGGATGATGTGGGTGTTAAAGTGGCTCAAAGCATTCATGAATTCTTTAAAAATGACGACAACATAAAGCTGCTAGAGAAACTAGCGGGTTTAGGGGTTTCTTTAGAACAAAAAACTGCAGCACCCGTTTTAGGGAATTTGACCGGTCAAAGCTTTTTATTCACAGGAACCTTGTCCAGATTAAAAAGAAGCGAGGCGGAGGAAATGGTGGAAAAACTTGGCGGAGAGATTCTGGGAGGAGTAAGTAGTAAGCTAAATTATCTTGTAACCGGCAGCGATGCAGGCAGTAAATTAGAGAAAGCGAAGAAAATTCCTAGTATTAAAATACTTTCAGAAGAAGATTTTTTAAAAATGTTGAGTATTTAATTACAAATTTAATTATATTTATTATCGATTAACAGTTTTTCATTTTTTATGAAAAAACTTAAACAATAACCAAACATTTAAAACCAAGTACGATGATTAAAAAAATTCCAGGAGAAATTTGGAAACAAATGCAATTCTCGGGTTACAAAAACCTAAAAAAGAACTATGCAGTATCGAATCATGGACGTGCTGCCAGTTATTTTGAATCCGTTGCAAAAGACGGCAATCTATTAAATGGCTCTCTTACTTCTGGTTATCGTACCCTTAATTTACATGTTGAAGATGGCAACGGAACAATCTATTTTCACCGTGAAATTGCAAAATTATTTTGCAAGAAAAAATCACCTAAGACAAAGTATGTTATTCATGTAAATCATAAGAAAACAGACAATAGTGCAAAGAATTTAAAATGGGCTTCATTAGAAGAAGTGAGCGAACACCAGCAAAAAAGCCCATTAAAAATCGCATATAAAAAACGTCAGGCCAATCGTACAGTAGGTTTGAAGCTTACAGTTGTTCAAGTAAAAGCGATTAAGGATACTATTAATAATCCAAAAAGAAAATTAACCTATAAGCAATTAGCTACAAAATATGGTGTTAGTGAAATGACACTTTATCGTATTAAAAGCGGTGAAAACTGGTCAAGAATAAAATAAAACACCAGCACCAAATTACTTTAAAAAAGGAATCGCCAAAAACGATTCCTTTTTTTAAAAATGGCCCATGATAAAAATCACGGGCCTTGCTTACCTCTGAAACCACAAGAAAAATCTTTACGAGGTAGTTATTATTTATATAAACCTTGCTCCCTTTACATTAATTTATTGATCAAAGCGTATGCTTTTGTGTATTAAAATTCCGCTTTGAAGTCTCGGATAAGATAGTTGTTTGAGGATTAATTCAATAGTAGAGTACAAAATTAATATTCCTTTCCAATTCTCATAACTTTTATGCCTTTATTTTAATATAACTTTTGAGATTGTTCATTAAATTATAAAACATATAAAAAAACAGCACTCTGTTGCGTATTGAAAACCAGGCAACTTACGTAAAATAAAGAGCTAATTCAGCCCTTTATTATAAACAGAAAAATAGTCATTAAACTAATAAGTGTTAGTTTTGCAAAAAGAAAAAATGGCAAAAATACTTGCATCTAAAAATGGAACAAAGAAAGATGCCATCACTCAAAAAGCAGCCGGACTTTTCCGAAAAAAAGGATTTGCATCAACTTCGATGCGAGAACTTGCTGAAAGTATTGGGGTAGAAGCGTCAAGCCTTTATAACCACATTGGTTCAAAAAACGAATTATTACAAACACTCTGTTTTAAAGTGGCAAATGATTTTACTGTTTCTCTTACTGAAATAGAAAAAAAAGGAATTTCTACAGTTTTGAAATTGCAGGAAGTGATTCGGTTTCATATAGAGATGATGCTTAACAATCATGATGAAGTGTATGTAGCTAATCATGAATGGAAACAATTACAAGAGCCGTTTCTAAGTAATTTTCTGCTTCAAAGAAATTCTTATGAAGGCAGATTGGTAGAAATAATTAAAACGGGGATCAAAAAAAAAGAGTTAAAAAATATTCATCCTAATATTGCTGTGCTTACTATTTTATCAGCTGTAAGAAGCGTAGAGTTTTGGCAAAGAAAAAAAAATAACATTAACAGCAAAGAGTTGGAAAGTAATATAATAGATCATCTCATTAATGGATTAATTAAATAAGTAAAAATGTCCACACACTTTCACGAATTAAAAATAATAGAAATAATAAAAGAAACTGCTGAATGCGTTTCCGTTTGTTTTTCTGTTCCTGACGATTTAAAAGAATTGTTTTTATACAAAGAAGGACAAAACCTCACGATTAAAAAAAATATTGCTGGCGAAGAAGTAAGACGTTCTTATTCTATTTGTAGCGCTCCTTATGAAAACAAATTAAAAATTGCTATTAAAAAAGTGGATAATGGATTGTTTTCAACTTTTGCAAATGAACAGTTGAATATTAATGACACATTAGAAGTAATGCCTCCATCTGGAAAATTTAATGCTCATTTAAACGCATCTAATTCTCCAAGCTATCTGGCTATAGCGGCTGGTAGCGGTATTACTCCGGTTATTTCAATTATAAAACATACACTACAGCATCAACAAGACAGCCAGTTCACTTTGATATATGGAAGTAAAAATCGGAACTCCGTAATTTTCTTTGAAGAGCTGGAAAATTTAAAAAATAAGTACATAGAGCGATTTACTTTTATTAATATTCTAAGCAGAGAAAAAACTGATGCCGAAATTTTTTACGGAAGAATTGATGAAAATAAATTAGCCGCACTAAACAAACTAGTTGATTACAATAATTTTGCTGAAGCTTATTTGTGTGGTCCGGAATCAATGATTTTTTCAGCGGCTGCATTTTTAGAAAAAAAAGGAATAGAAAAAAACAAGATACATTTTGAATTATTTACAACGCCAGGACAACAAAATAAAACACATAGTATTAAAGAAGAAACAATGGTTTCAACTGGTCCAAAAAGCAATGTTACCATAAAGCTTGATGGGAGAATAGTTTCCTTTGATCTTTCCTACAACGGTAATAATATTTTAGACGCTGCATTACAAGAAGGCGCTGACTTGCCTTATGCATGCAAGGGAGGCGTTTGCTGTACCTGCAGAGCTAAGCTGGTTGAAGGCAATGTAAAAATGGATGTTAATTATGCATTAGAGCCGGAAGAATTAGTACAGGGATTTATTCTCACCTGTCAATCTCATCCCACTACAGAAAAGGTATTTATTGATTTTGATATAAAGTAAGTTTTGGAGTAAGTGATTATCTATACTAACGATTGTTAGTTTTTATTATTATTTTTCATACATTTGAAGTATAAATATTTCTCTATGTCGATACATGATTTAGAAATTTCTTTTCAAAATAAAATTGATTCAGAAATCAAAATTGAACCGAAAGACTGGATGCCAGAAGCTTATCGTAAAACAAATTTGCGTCAAATCAGTCAGCATGCTCATAGTGAAATTGTAGGTATGCTTCCGGAAGGAAACTGGATAAGCAGAGCGCCATCATTAAAAAGAAAAGCGATCTTAATTGCAAAAGTACAAGATGAAGCAGGGCATGGATTGTATTTGTATTCAGCTGCGGAAACCCTTGGCACTAGCAGAGAACAAATGGTGGCCGATTTGAATTCAGGAAAGGCAAAGTATTCTTCTATATTTAATTATCCTACACTAAGCTGGGCAGATATGGGTGCAGTTGGTTGGTTGGTAGACGGCGCCGCAATTCTTAATCAAGTGATGTTGTGCAGAACATCTTACGGACCTTATGCACGCGCAATGGTACGCATCTGTAAAGAAGAAAGTTTTCACCAGCGTCAGGGATTCGAAACGCTACTGGTTTTAAGTAAGGGAACAAAGGAACAACGCGATATGTGTCAGGACGCTATCAATCGTTGGTGGTGGCCAAGCTTAATGATGTTTGGACCAAAAGACAGCGAAAGTACAAACAGTGATCAAAGCATGAAATGGAAAATAAAGCGCAAAACAAATGATGAGCTTCGCCAGCAATTTATAGACATGATTGCAGAGCAAATTAAATTATTAGGCATGACGCTTCCTGATGCAAACCTTAAATGGAATGCAGAAAGAAAACATTATGATTTTGGAGAAATCAACTGGGAAGAGTTTTGGAATGTGGTTAAAGGAAATGGTCCTTGTAATAAACAAAGATTGGCGGATAGAAATAAAGCACATGATGAAGGTGCCTGGGTTAGAGAAGCAGCAATGGCTTACGCAGCAAAAAGAAAAAATAAAACAGCAAATAAAGCAGCTTAATATGAACATTCAAGTAAAGAAATTTTATTACGGAGATATTCCCGAAGAAAATACAGGCGGTACGAATCCTGAAAACAATTATGCACAAGAAAACTCGTGGCCTTTATGGGAAGTTTTTATTCGCAGTAAACAAGGCCTTGATCATAAGCATGCCGGTAGTTTACACGCAGCTGATGCCGCAATGGCTATTGAAAATGCCAGGGATGTATATACAAGAAGACAAGAAGGCGTAAGTCTTTGGGTAGTGGAAAGTAAATATATCCACGCAAGCAATCCAGATGATGCGGAAATGTTTTATGAACCAGCTGCGGATAAGGTATACCGTCATCCCACTTTTTATGATTTGCCTGATGAGGTGAAGCATATGTAGTTAGTTGATTGGGTAAAAAGCTGAATGGTTGATTAGTTGAGTGGTTTTTATCGATTAATAAAGAGGTTAATCTCTTCAGATAATGATATTTTATTCTGAATTTTAAAAAGAAGTCCGAGTAGATTGGAATTAAATAAAGCCAATGTACATATGGACAAAAATAGTTCTTTCACTACTCTTGAAGTTTGGAAAAGATCAAGAGAATTAAAAATTAAAATATTTGAACTGATAAAACAGTTTCCTAATGAAGAAAAGTATCGTTTATCGGATCAGATTGTTCGCTCTGCCAGAAGTATTTCGGCTAACATAGCAGAAGGACACGGAAGGTTTTCATACAAAGATCAACTGCATTTTTGTATTATCTCAAGAGGCTCGTTAACTGAAACACGTAATCATATTATCGACGCGTTTGATTGTAAATATATTTCAAAACAACAGCTAATTGAATTAGAGCAAGATCTAAATGAATTACACAAATTGCTAAATGGATACATTTCTTTTATAAGAAAAAACATAATTAAATGAAGACCAATCAACCAATCAACCAATCAACAGGCTCACCAATAACCCTCTTAACTAATCAACTAATCAACCAAACCCTCCACTTAGCCGACACCGCCCTAATTCTCGGACAGCGCAATGGAGAGTGGTGTGCACATGGTCCTATTCTGGAACAAGATATTGCCATTACAAATATTACATTGGATTTGATTGGACAGGCAAGAAATTTTTATCAATATGCAGCAACATTAATCAATGCATCAGAAAATAAAAATGAAACAGAAGATTCATTGGCGTACTTACGTAATGAAAGAGAGTTTAAAAATTTATTGATTTGTGAATTGCCAAATGGAGATTGGGCACAAACAGTCTTGCGCCAGTTTTTATTTAGCGCCTATCAAGAATTAGTATTAGAAAAATTAAAAAACAGCAGCAATGAACAATTAGCCGCAATCGCAGCAAAATCATTAAAGGAAACGCAATATCATGTAAAGTGGAGTAGCGAATGGGTAATTAGATTAGGAGATGGAACAACAGAGAGTCGTGATAGAATGATAAAAGCAATTGATACGTTATGGATGTATACAGGAGAGTTTTTTATTCCGGCAAACTACGAACTTACAGAGGTGCATTTATTAAAAGAAACATGGTTTCAAAAAGTAAGGTCTATTTTTGAAGAGGCAACACTAGCGGTACCAGAAAATACATTTATGCAATCAGGAGGAAAATCTGGCATACATTCCGAACACTTAGGTTTTATTCTTGCTGAAATGCAAATATTACAAAGAACATATCCCGGCGCGGAATGGTAAACTTTTTCCCTTGATAAATACTAAAGAAAATATACGCTCTTTACTCCGGCAGGTATGCGATCCCGAAATACCAGTTCTGACAATTATGGACCTGGGAATCGTAAGAGAAATCATTTGTACTAATGATGATGCTGTTGAAATTATTATTACACCAACTTATTCAGGCTGTCCAGCAATGGATGCGATTGCTTTCGATATCAAGATGAAATTAATGGAAGCAGGGTTTAAACAAGTAAAAATCACGTACACGTTAACTCCTGCATGGACAACAGACTGGATGTCGGAAGAAGGAAAAAATAAACTTAAAAAATACGGAATAGCACCCCCACAAAACATTTCATCAAGACTAAATAAATTACTTTTTGAAGAAGAAAAAAATATCGAATGTCCACAATGTCATTCAACAAACACAAAGCTGTTGAGTCAGTTTGGTTCAACAGCATGTAAAGCGCTCTATCAATGTATGGATTGTAAAGAGCCCTTCGACTATTTTAAATGTCATTAATATCGTTAACTTTATTCCTCTTCAATTTTATTAGTTATGAACATACATCTTTATTTGGAAGAAGCGGGCCAGGTTTCCATCGCATTTATCATTGGCGCCGTACTTGGATTGGAGAGAGAGTTTAGAAGCAAACCCGCAGGATTTAGAACAATGATTTTAATTTCAGTGGGTTCTTGTTTATATACAATTCTCTCTCAGGAATTGGGTGGTATATCAAGTAGTGATCGTATTGCAAGTAATATTGTTACAGGAATTGGTTTTATCGGTGCCGGAGTAATATTTAAAGAAGGGATTTCTGTAAATGGACTTACAACTGCAGCTTTAATTTGGGTTACCGCAGCATTGGGAATGGCCATTGGATATAAAAATTATCCATTAGCACTTGTTGTTACTATAATTGTTGTGGTGGCATTGTTTGTATTGGAACCTGTTCAACGTTTTATAAATAAATTTCACAGAGTAAAAGATTATAAGATAAGATTGTTGGAAACAGGAAATAATTTTCAACAAGACCTGGAATCTTTTTTTCAACAACATGATTTGTCCTTTCGATGCATGAAAGTGCTTAAAGAAAATAGTGATGCAATTTATACCTATCGGATTAGTTCGCCGGATAGAAATTATGATTTAGTAAATCATTTTTTATTAGATCATAAAGAAGTTAAAGGATTTGATGTTTAATTTTAAAAAACAATTGTAAGATGTCAAGTGTATTACTGAAAATAAAAAATAACGTTGGTCATATTACTTTAAACAGACCAGAAAAATTTCATTCCTTCAATAGAGAAATGGCTTTATTGTTGCAGGATATTCTTGATGAATGTGCCACAAACAATGAAGTGCGATGTATATATTTAACGGGAAGCGGTAAGGCCTTTTGTGCCGGACAGGATTTAGGAGAAGTAACCGGTGATAATCCTGCTACATTTGATAAGATATTAGCGGAGCATTACAACCCCATTATTACAAGAATCAGAAATATCCCCAAACCTGTTGTTTGTGCGGTTAATGGTGTGGCTGCTGGAGCCGGAGTAAATATTGCGCTGTGTTGTGATATTGTGCTGGCAAATGAATCAGCATCTTTTATTCAAGCGTTTTCTAAAATTGGTTTAATTCCCGATTGTGGCGGAACATATTTTTTACCAAGACTTATTGGCTTACAAAAAGCCACTGCCCTCATGATGCTTGGAGATAAAGTATCTGCGATGGAAGCCGAAAGGATAGGAATGATTTATAAATATTTTCCTGCTGAAATTTTTTCTGAGGAAACTATTAAAATAGCGGAGACATTAGCACAGATGCCAACAAAAGCATTTGCTTTAACCAAACAAGCACTCAATCATTCTTTGCATAACAACTTAGAACAGCAATTACACTTTGAAGATAAGCTTCAATTTAAAGCTGCTCATACGGAAGATTACAAAGAAGGTGTATCGGCATTTATAGAAAAAAGAATTCCAACTTTCAAAGGAGCATAAAATGAATAACGAAAAAGATATAAATGCAAAAGAGGTTGTAAAGCATATGATGCAACACGACTTATTTAGCCAATGGCTGGGAATAGAAGTACTTGAAATAAAAGAAGGATATAGTAAAATCAAAATGACCATTAGGTCGGAAATGATAAATGGTCTTGGTATTATTCATGGTGGCGTTACATTTTCCTTAGCAGATAGTGCATTTGCTTTCGCTTGTAACAATCGCAATAATTTATCTGTCGCTTTAGATACGAGCATCAATTTTTTAAAACCAGTACACGTCAACGATACGCTTACCGCAGAAGCAAAAGAAATTCACAATGGCAGATCTACAGGTTTGTATCATATAAGTATAACGAATCAGCATCATCAAGAAGTAGCTATTTTTAAGGGCACTTGCTTTAGAACAAACAAAACATTGATTTAATTTTCCAACATGATTTATCAATTCAACAACTTAATTCCTGTTGTGCATCCAAGTTCTTTTGTACATCCACAGGCGGCTGTCACCGGAAATGTAATTATTGGTAAAGATGTTTATATAGGTCCTGGTGCGGCATTAAGAGGAGATTGGGGACAGATCATCATTGAAGATGGTTGTAATGTTCAGGAGAATTGCACCATACATATGTTTCCAGGAATAACGGTTCTATTGAAAGAGGGTACACATGTTGGTCATGGAGCTGTCGTACATGGTTCAACGTTAGGAAAGAATTGCCTTATTGGAATGAACGCGGTTATTATGGATAATGTTCAATTAGGAGACGAGTGCATTGTTGGAGCATTGTCGTTTATTAAAGCAGATGCTATTTTTGAAAACAGGAGTATGATTGTTGGTAATCCTGCAAAAAAAATAAAAGAAGTCAGTGATGAAATGATGAAATGGAAAACAGAAGGCACTAAACTATATCAACAATTACCTCCACAGCTGCATGAAAAATGGAAAGTTTGCGAGGCCTTAACTACTGTTCCTCCAGATAGAATTCTAAGTTATCCTGTTTATAAAACATGGAATGAATTTAAAAAGTAACATTTTTTGATATTGTTTAATCAAACAACATCTTCTTCTTTCTTAATTGTTTTGCGCCAGGAAAGTAATCCATCGCCCTCCACTATAAACAGAATGAGCAAACTAAGAATGATAATAGAAAAAGCTAACTCAGACTCGCCTGCAAAAAGCCCGGTTTTTGAATTCACGAAAACAATCGCTCCAATTAAAATAGGAATTTGAATCAAACAAGCGAAACGTGTAAACAATCCAATCAAAATAAAAGCGCCACCAAAAATATTAATCCAGGGTATTAGTGTTTGCAACCAAAAATAGTCATTCAATACGGCTGTTTCATTTACAACTTTCTGCAACAATGTTTTGTTTTCAATAAATTGAATCCCTTTTAGAAACAAGGATAATCCTAATATAATTCTAAAAACAACCAACCACTTAGGATGATTTTTCTTTTCTATTAATTGCAAATGCTGTTGAATTTTCATTTCGTTTTTCTTGTTCTTTATTTAAGACACAAAATAATACGTAAAACATTTTTGAGGAATGACTTTAATCAGTTATGGTGGGAGTAAGCGCTCTTTATATTCTCCAGAAGCCGCTTATCTATTGCTTCCGATAAACTTCTCTTTAATTATTTCAGCCATAGGTTTTTGGGATACTTTACTTTCCAGCCAGGAGATAACATCCAGGTATGCGAAGGTTCTGGTTTCAAATCTTGTCTTTTCGAATTGCTTTAACGTTTCTAATAAATCCTGAAACAATATCTTTAATTCACTTCTGTTTACATGAAAGGAATTTCTTAAAAACTTAAACATGGCTTCTTCGATTACGGTTAACCGTTTCATCTTTGCCATAAAGCGATAAACGGATTTGGTAAGATATTCTATAAGACTATAATTACCCAGTTCGTAATGTGCAATCAGATGAAGCAGTCGTGCATAACATTGAAGATCTGTTCTGAGATCAATTTGATCATTAATAATTTTGTGAAGATAATCTACGCATTTATTATAATCGCCTGCACCAAAATAAACCATGGCAATTTTATAATTAATAACAAGAATACGATGCTTATCTATAAATAGCGCATACTCGTTAAGTTTATCTTCAATTTCGGGAAGCAATTTCATGGCTTCTGTAAATCTACCGGAAAGAATATGCTGGTTTAGTTTCGCGCTGTTGAGGTAAACAAAAGTGTGAATCCTTGTATTATCTAATTGTTTAGCAACAGAAGATTTAGAAAAAGCTTCAAACACTTTTATAGTTGCTTCAAATTTTTTATGGTTTCTTAAATCAAAATGAGCGTTCATTAAATTGTGCATGCCTTTGATGTAATGAATTGTTTCATTCGCAATCATGTTGTCCTCTTCATGAAAAAGATCTACCCATTTCTGCGTGTATTTGTAATACATTAAAAAATCTTGTCTGATATAGGCGAGCCAGCAAAAACTTTGATAAATATAGAGTCGTTCATAAAATCCTTTCAGCGAATTATAATTGTCCGGAAGTTTTTCAAAAAAGAATTGTTTGACTATCGTTTCATCATTAGCGTTACGAGCGTGCCCGTTTTTAATATACCAGCTGTATAATTGTAAAGCAAGATTAGAGAGTTTTGTAATTGTTGCTCTTTTTTGGTTTACGGCTTCTGCTTCCGCACTTAGTATTTCTGCTCTGTCTTGCAAGCTTCTGGTAATGTGCAGAGCTTCTATTTTCTTTTCAAAAGATATGGCCTGAATTAGAAAAGTGTGGTGGTGGTTGGCAACAGCTATTTCCTTAATTTTTTCGAGAATCTTCAAGCTTTGGTGATAGAGGCCTTTATTATAGAGGATTCTGGCATAGTCTAATTGTTCATTCAGTTGAAGATCGATACTTTCACTGGTTTTGATTACCCTTAAGCTTGCCAGTAATTGTTTGTATAAATGTGTTTTTACATTAGAAAGCTGGGGCTTTTCAATAGAGCTGAGTTTTTTTAATAAAATGACCTCATCATATTCCTTCAATTTGTCGATAGCATCAAACAATTCGATGATTTTAAGGTCTTTATTACCTGAATTTCGTTGAATATAGAGCTTAAAATTGCGCTTTTCCGACTTTTCAAGGGCGTGAATCAGTTGAAATAATATGTCGGTTTGGCGGTTGGGCATAATAAAACAAAGATACTCAAAATCAATGTAGAATGGGCTTTAGGAGGAAAAAGACCTCTTTCAGCATCATTAAAGACTATAGAAGTTGAGTTGTGTGGGGTAAAAAAAAGTGCCATATTTGTGTAACAAACAGGCACTCTAGTATAAGTCAAGCAAAAGTTAAGTCGCGAACGCAGGTGCTAAGATATAGGAATAATAATAATTAGATAATATTAGGTAACAAAAAGTTACTCACATTTTTCAAGCAAGCAATCGTTAAGTCGCCTCGTTTCTACGAGGCGGCATTTTTTTGTGGGTTATGTCAGCTTGGATGATAGCATTTTTATCTCTCCCTTGTTAGGTTGTTAGCACCTGTCAATAGTACAACGCCCTTACTTATTAAAATAATTAATCTATCTTCGCCGCTTAATATATCTATTCTTTAGAATCCCTTCTCCCTTGATGTCTATGATGATTTATCATTTTAGACAAAATCAAACATTACATTTTCGTAAAAGATATTAATAGTTATGACTTCAAAAAGTTCGAGTATTAACAAGTTTATTATCACTTTAATATTCCTAAGTTGTATAAATAGTAAAGGAATTGCGCAATGTAGTGTGATTGCGGGAAATGACACAACGATTTGTCAGGGACAGCCGTTAATTAGAATAGCTCCAACGGTACCAACTGGGGCCACGATTCAATGGTATTTAGATGGAAACTCTACAAATATCCTTTCAACAACGGCAACACTGAATACTACGCCAAATGTAGCTGGTACTCGATATTACATCATAAAAGTAACAACTGGTTCTGGACCTAACCTTTGTACTGATTTAGATACTATTAAGGTTATTGTTAATCCAAGCCCGAGAATAAGTGGTGGAACAAATCAAACGGTTTGCCAAAAGTCAAATGAATCAATAACGGCAACCTTTAGCCCTAGTAATGGAATTATAAACTGGTATTTATTAGGATCCAACAGCTCATTACATACTGGAGCAACTTTTACAGTACCAACATTAACTGCCGGTGTATTTGACTATGTAGTGAAAATTGATAGTGCTGGTATTTGTTCTGATTTTGACACGGTAAAAGTTATAATATTAGACACACCTAAAGCAAATTTCTTTTTTACATCAAATTGTGGAAGAAATTTTAGTTTTACTAGTACTTCAACCTCTGCAAATGGAACAATTAATAACTATTGCTGGAATTTTGGTACAGGGCAAAATGGTTGTCAGTCAAACTCTGCGAATCCTAGTTTTAAGTTTCCAAGAAATTCATCAGGTCAAACTTATACTGTTAGCTTGATTGTAACAAATAGTTTTGGTTGCAAAGATACAATTAAGCAAAACATAACTATCGGTCAAGCTCCTTTAGCCTCATTATTAAGTTCACAAAGCACAACTAATATAGATGGGGATGATTATTTTTTTGTATGTACAGCTGGTACTGGTAACAGTATTTTTACTTTTAGTAATAATTCTCAGTTTTATACTTCAACCTCATTATACACAATAAATTGGGGTGATGGATCAAGTAATAATTACAATCAAACTAACTTTCCTGCTCCTCCAACAAGTGGTGTTAGTGTTCAGCACAATTACTCCGTGGGTACTTATGATTTAACATTTATCATGGACAATGGAAGTTGTAAAGATTCGATAAAATATAAAGTTTTTGTTGGAAGTAATCCTATTATTGGAATCAGAAATCCTGGAGGTACTAAAGTATGCATGGGTACTCCTATATCATTTCCTTTAGATTACATAAATCCGCAAACAGGATTTTCAAATCCAGCAGGAACTATATATACTATTCACGTAACCGATGGATCACCAGATACAACATTTTTACATCCTACAATTGGAAACCCTCCTGCATTTTTTGAGCACTATTTTAATTCAACAAGTTGCGGCTATCGAAGTTTGGGATATAATAATTCTTTTTATATATCTATTGTTGCAACAAATCCTTGTGATCAGTCTTCAGGCTATGTTGATCCAATATATGTTTCCCAAAAACCTAAGGCGGATTTTTCAATTTCACCAGATGATACAATTTGTGTAAACACTACAGTTACTTTTACAAACACTGGACAAAATGGAAATTTTGCTCAAGCAAGTCAATCTCTGGGAAATTGTACTCAAGGTAATCAAGTATGGAGTATTTCCCCATCGACTGGATGGTCAACAACTTCGAATTTTGGAAATGATAATCAAAATTCCAATGCTACAAACTGGACGAATGGTAGTTCACCAATAAATGTAAACTTTACAACTCCAGGAACATATTTTATAAAATTAAAAGTTGGTGCTGGGTCTTCATGTGGAAATGACTCAATTGTTAAAACTATTTGTGTAAACCCTACCCCAACAGCCTCATTCACACTTACGCCCTCTATTGGTTGTGCCCCTTTAAGAGTTGTTGCAAATGGTTTAACTAATACTGCAACATGTGGTCAAAACACCTATCAATGGAGTGTTGGTTATAACTCAACCACGGGCTGCACACCTTCAAGTTCTGATTATGCATACGTAGATGGAACCAATTCTAATTCACAAAATCCACATTTCAACTTTGTAAATCCTGGAGTTTACACTATTAGTTTACAAACTTTCGCACCATATAATCGTTGTTCGTCTAATGTTGTTACTAATACTGTTACTGTAAGGGGCAAGCCAGTCGTTACGCTTCCTTCCTTTTCTCCAATATGTAATACCAGTGGTAGTATAACGCCCACTAATACTAGTACATGTTACATTGATGCCTCAACCACATATGCCTGGACTTTTTCAGGTGGAAGTCCATCAACATCTTCGTCTTCTTCTCCTGGTACAATAAGTTATAGTTCAACAGGAACCTATAATATAGGATTAACGGTAACAAATGTATGCGGACCAACTTTAGCATCATCTTCAGTAGTAGTAAATCCGTTGCCCACCATTTCTGGTAATACAGTAGTATGTCAGAGTAAAACAATTCAATTAACAGGCACTTCTACTGCAAGTGGGTCCGGCAGTTGGTCTTCTTCAAATACAAGTATTGCAACTGTTGACAATACTGGTTTAGTGACAGGAATTAGTGCTGGTACAGCCAATATTACATTCACAGATGGAAATGGTTGTTCCAAATCGATATCAATCACAGTTAATCCAAGTGTTATTCCAACATTTACTCAAATTGCAGCAATTTGTAGTGGAGGTTCTTTTACATTACCAACAACATCAAATAATAATATAGCTGGAGCATGGAGTCCAACTATTAATAATACCTCAACAACAATATATACTTTTACACCTAATGCAGGAGTTTGTGCAACCACGACTACTATGACAGTGGTAGTAAACCAGCCCACATTACCCGCATTTACTCAACTTGGAGGAATTTGCGTTGGCGGCACTTTTACATTACCAACAACATCAAATAATAATATAGCGGGAACATGGAGTCCCGCAGTTAATAATACCACTACGACAACATATACATTTACACCAACGGCTGGACAATGTGCATCCACTACTACAATGACAGTGGCTGTTAATCAACCTACTGTGCCAACTTTTACACAAGTTGGACCGATATGTTCGGGAACAGTATTTACATTACCAACCACATCAAACAATAACAATGGAATAACTGGAACATGGAGTCCTGCCATTAATAATAACACTACAACCACATATACATTCACTCCTGCTAATGGGCAGTGTGCAACAGCTACAACAACAATGACTGTTACGATTACTACTTTGCCATCAGCTAGTATAAGTTATGGTGGTCCTTATTGTACGACATTGAGTTCAGTTCAGGCGGTGAGTCAAACGGGAGCAACTGGGGGCGCATATAGTTCAACCACTGGCTTATCAATAAATTCTACAACAGGAGGTATAACACCATCATCAAGTACAGGAGGGAACTATACGGTAACGTATACACTAGCTGCTGCAGGAGGGTGTCCAGCTGTGCCTGTTACAGCAACGGTTTCGATAGTTACTATTCCTATAGCAACAATAAGTTACGGTCAACCTTTTTGTAGCAACAATAGTAATTCAGAAGCAGTAACGATAACAGGAAACCAAGGAGGTGTATTTAGTTCTACAACAGGGCTAACATTGAATACAACAAGCGGAGCGATAGTTCCTTCAACGAGCACACCTGGAACCTATACAGTAACTTATTTTATAGCAGCTGCGAATGGTTGTGCTTCTGTTACAGCAACAACATCTGTAACGATTACGCAGTTGCCTTCAGCTAGCATAAGTTATGGTGGTCCTTATTGTACCACATTGAGTACCGTTCAAGTGGTGAATCAAACAGGAGCAACTGGTGGCGCATATAGTTCAACCACTGGCTTATCAATAAATTCTACAACAGGAGGTATAACACCATCATCAAGTACAGGCGGCAACTATACGGTAACGTATACACTAGCTGCTGCTGGGGGATGTCCTGCTGTTCCTGTAACTGCA
>CAIKYB010000044.1 GCA_903831575.1 uncultured Bacteroidota bacterium
ACATTTACATATAGTGCATGGAGTAGTTGTGTATCAGGCCATCAGGCAAGAACAGTTATTGGATCAAGTCCTTTAGGCTGTACGGGAACTCCACCAGCAGACAGTCTTTCAAGAACATGTACAGCACCAACTACCTGTACCTTTACATATAGCGCATGGAGTACTTGTGTAACTGGCCATCAGGCAAGAACGGTTATTGGATCAAGTCCTGTAGGCTGTACGGGAACTCCACCAGCAGATAGTCTTTCTAGAACATGTACTTGCCCAACAATAACAGTTTCAACAACACCTATAAATCCAACAAGTGGTGCCAACGGTTCAATAAGCGCCTCTGCAACTGGAGGACTTCCTCCTTATACATATAGTATCAATGGAGGAGCTTATGGTAGTTCAACTTTCCCATCACTTTCTTCTGGTATTTACAGTATTTCTGCAAAAGATGCTAATAGTTGCACTGGCACTTCAAATCAAGTGACTTTAGCCTGCCCAACAATAACAGTTTCTGGAACGCCTACAAGTTCTAAAGTTAATTGTGTAAACAATTCTATTTTAATTACAGCTAGCAATGGCGTTGCTCCTTATACTTATAGTAAAGATGGTACAACTTTCCAATCTAGTGCCACCTTAACTCCGTTAGCAGGGGGTACTTATACAATAACTGCAAAAGATGCGAAAGGTTGTACAGGTACAAATACAGTAACAATTTCAGCACCTGCAACTGTTCATTTTGCGACAGATGTAAAACCTACAATTAATAGCTATTGTGGAAGTGCCAATATTAGCTGTCATAACCATAACAATAACTGGACAACTTATAGTAACATTGTAGGAAGTAGTTCAGGAAGTACATGGTCTAGTAGTCTACTTACATTTATTGGACGAATAAGAGGGACAAGTTCCACCGGTTGTGTGTATTCTTCAGGTAATCACAATATGCCACCAACAAGCGCTACTGCTTGGAATACTTTTATTCAAGGGGCTTTTACCAATTGGGTCAATCAAGGATATCCAAATAACTAAATGAATATCATTGCTTTTATATTATGGCTTCAATAATTTTGAAGTCATTGTATTCTTTCGAATTTATAAAAATAAAAAATAACACAACCCATATTAATTAACCAAGAGAATCAAAATAATGAGTACAAAAAAAATCATTTTATCTATTTTATTTTTAGCAGTTGTTTCTGTAGTTGTAACTAGTTGTTATAAGGATAGAGAAGAGTTGCTTTATCAAGCGAAAGCTGCTGATTGCACTAACCCTGACGCACAGGGGCCAAAATTTGCAGCGGTAGAATTAATCATGAAAAGCGAATGTGTCGGTTGTCACTCAGCAGGGGGCACTAGCCCAGATTTATCAACAAGCTGTAACATTTTAAGCCAATATGAAGGCATATACAATCAATGTGTAGTTCTAAAAAGAATGCCGCAAGTAGCACCATTATCTACAGCATATCAAACAATTATTAAAGATTGGTATGACGCCGGCCATAAACTTACAGACTAATTAAATCAACAATTTATGAAAAAGTGGAAAAAAGGTTTACTTGTTCTATTTGTAGTGGGTTTAGTTACAGGAGGATATGTGTTTTATATTGTAACCAAAAAGCCACCTACTGCAGCAGATAGTAAGCCAATTAAAGAAATGAAAGCAACTAGTCTTTTTATGGAATTGGACAGCAATTTCAAAAAGGTTGATTCCTGCTACATTAATCAAAATATTGCTGTATCTGGTAAAATAAAAGAAATAGATACAGTAAGCAAGCATGTGTTCATTGATGCCGGAACATCATGCTCCATCAATTGCAGTTTTGATAGCACCGAATTTTCAAAATTGAAAGCATCTCTGAAAGTGGGTAATGCAATAAATATAAAAGGAATCTATTCAGGTTGCGATGGATGTGATAAATCAGCAGCTGACGATGGAATGGATATGCTTTCCACCGATAAAATAGCCCAATTAAAAACCTGCACTTTAAACAATTAATAACATCTAAAAAACATACTACTATGAAAAAAATCCTTCTCATTTTATTGGCTCTTTTATCTATAAATGGTATTCATGCACAAAACAAAATTTACACCACAAAAACAGGACAGGCCTGGTTTGATGCTGGTACTGGCATGGAAGACATCACAGGAACCAACAAGTCGGTATTAAGTGCATTCAATCCTGCAACTGGCGACATGCAGTTCTCTGTATTAATTAAAGGGTTTGAATTCTGGAGTGCTTTGTTAATGGAGCATTTTAATGAGAATTACATGGAGAGTGATAAATTTCCTAAATCAACTTTTAAAGGGAAGGTAACTAATATGGATAAAGTCAATATTGCAAAGGACGGCACTTATCCAGTAACGGTTAAGGGTACACTTGAAATTCATGGCGTGAAAAAAGACGTAGAGACAACTGGAACATTTAAAGTAAAAGGAGAGTCAATAGCAGCGTCTTCAGAATTTACTGTAGTTTTGGATGATTATAAAATTGCTATACCAGGTGTTGTAAAAGATAAATTATCTAAAACGGCAAAAATAAAAATCAATTGTAATTACACTTTATCAAAATAAAAACAATGACTATTAAAAAAACTAAGACAATTTTATTTGCATTTGCTTTAAGTGTTTCATCTTCACTTTTTGCACAAGATGATATGTTAGCTGGAATGGATAAAGAAACACCTAGACAATATGTGACTAATGCCTTCAAATCAAGCAGGGTAATCAATGGCCACTCTATGGAATTTATAGGGAAGGGTGTATTGGATGTAAGAATCTTGCATCGTTTTGGATATGTGAATTCAGGGTTTGAGAATTTGTTTGGATTAGATCAAGCGTCTATGCGTTTTGGTTTTGATTACGGCGTAACTAAAGATCTTACCATAGGTATTGGAAGAAGTACATTTGACAAAGAGTACGATGGATTTATTAAGTACAGAGCTATTCCTCAAACTACAGGAGGGAAGCACCCTTCTCCCGTATCGGTGGTATTGGTAACAGGATCTACAATCATTGGTACAAAATGGGCTGATCCTTCAAGAAAAAATTATTTTTCCAGCAGAATGGGATATTACAATGAAGTAATTGTAGGTAGAAAATTCAATGAAAATTTTAGTGCTCAAATTGCGCCTACACATGTACATGTTAATTTAGTTTCTGGGAAAGATTATACTAATGATTTCTTCGCCATAGGCCTAGGTGCGAGATATAAAATATCTAAGCGTACAGCCTTTGTAGTAGACTATCACTATCTTATTAAATCAGGGAAAGACCAAACACAATTTGACCTGATGAAAAATCCATTAGCCATTGGATTTGATATTGAAACAGGGGGGCACGTTTTCCAATTGCATTTCTCTAATTCCAATGGGATGAATGAAAAAGCATTTATCACCAATACAACACATAGCTGGGGTAAAGGAGAAATAAGTTTTGGATTTAATTTATCTAGAGTATTTACGGTGAAAAAATAAGTATCTCATCAAACTTAATTACTTAGAATGCCTGCTTTTATAGCGGGCATTTTTTATTCTTATACAACAGGAGTTATCTCGTCGTTGTGGTTTGTACCATCAGTTACCAACAAAACCGCCAAAGCTAGTTTTAGGTTGCTTGGAAAGAGGCTCCGTTGTTGTGTTACGAACCACATATAAAATTCCCCGCTAATAATAAGGCATTGGTAGACGAACCCAATTTTTTTTCTAAGTCAATTAACCAAGGTTTAACGAGAATGAATACCATAATTTTTTTTAGGTACCCATAGTAGATATTTTACCCTGTTCAATTTGCGAATAATTTGAAGTTTGAACGAAAGGATAGAATCACTCTGATTGTATTTCACGTGATTCATGCGGACATACGTAACATTTTTTTGTATGTACTGCTATTCAATTAAAGTAAGGATATTGCCCTAAATAAAAAACCTCCGATACTTCGGAGGTTTTTTATAAGTTATTTTATTTTCTTTTTGATTTGCTCTTCTGTTTTCTTTTTCCAAAGATATTACCTTCTTGGAATCCAGGTCCTTCAGGTGGTCCAAGATAACTTTGGGCACATCTGAAACCTACTGTACTCGCACCTTGATCTTCTTGCATGTAACGACGAGAACCTGGAGTTAACCAATAAGCTCTGTCATTCCAACTACCGCCTTTTATTACTCTTGATTTATCGTTGATCAGTGTAGTTGAACCATAGCCATATGAAGCACCACTAGCTGAATCTCCATCTAAATAGTTGATAACATTATTACGTTGGTAATTGGTTCTGTTTTTAACCTCTTCATCAGAGATGTCAACTTTCTTTAAACGGCCCATGCTGTCTCTTTCATATTCTCCACTACTGTTTTTGTAAAACTTCTGGAATCTGTTACCACGGAAATAGTTGAAATCTTGTCCATCAACAGGAGTTAAAGGTCTGTAAACATCACCAACCCACTCACTCACATTACCACACATATTATATAAGCCAAACGCATTAGGATAAAAAGCTTTCACATTTCCAGGTATCGCCGCACGATCATTCAAGCCTCCTGCAACACCCATATTATCTCCACTAGTACGCTTGAAGTTAGCTAAGAATTTCCCCTGGAATGTACCATGTCTGTTATCTCTTAAACCATTGATGTTTTTACTCCAAGAATATAACAACTGATTTGAACGTAATTCCTCTCCACTTTTACTTTCGCTTTTACGGGGAGAAGGATTCTGATCAACCAAACCATATGCAGCATATTCCCACTCTGCTTCTGTTGGTAAACGATAGCTCATACCAAGAACGCCATCATCCATACGAACCGTACTTCTTGGTTTATTGTTGATGTCCTTAAGAACTGATTTTTTTGGTTTTGCTTTTCCCTGAATCATTTCAGGATTAGATAAATAAGCATCTGTATTAAAGGAACCATCTGCACCAGCACCTTTCATCTCTTTTTTTGCAGCATCTTTTTTCAAATATCCTTTCTTAATAAGAGTAAGTTCGTTAACGCGATCTGTTCTCCAAATACAAAAATCATGCGCTTGCTGCCAGCTAACACCTACAACTGGGTAATAGTTGTAAGATGGATACCTGAAATAAAACTCTACATATGGTTCATTGTAAGCTAACTCTTCTCTCCAGCAAAGTGAATCTGGCAAAGCTTTTCTAACGATTGCAGTATCGTTATTGAAAGTGTTTTCCAGCCAATACAAATATTCTCTGTAATGTACATTTGCTACTTCTGTTTCATCTATAAAAAATGAAGGAACGGTTACTCTGCGTGGAGTATTGTTCCAATCACCCATAACATCTTCTTCTTTTGCACCCATTACAAATGAGCCGCCCTGAACAAAAACAAGCCCAGGACCAGCTTTAGGGTATTTAATTTTGGTAACATGGAAATTCCCCATGTTCTTGTCATCGTAATTCCATCCGGTTACAGACGATTGCGCCTTTTTCTTACCCCCAGAACAGGAGATTAAGATTACGGTAGTTAACGATACGATTAAAATGTTCTTGAAACTCATTGTTTTCTGCATGTGCATCCTTTTTGCAAATTGGTTAACGAAAGCTTTTATAGTTTATTGTAAACAGTTGGCTCACAATATCCGCGAATATATAAACTTTACTTTGAACCAACCTCAATTTTGCAAAAAAAATAAGCATGTTTTATTATTTTATTAACATGCAACTTTTTTATTTGTATTCTTGTCTTAACGAAGACATTTAAGTTTTTTACACCAAACAGGCAATATAAATTGTAACCTACCGTTTTGGAAGCCTTAACTGGTAAAATAGATAATTAAAGAGTAATTTCAAGTTTTTAAAGGAAGTTTTAAAAAAATCTTGGTGATTTCGATAAATCAGCTATTTTTACACCCTGTTTAATTAAAAAGTATTCAACTATAGAGAAAAACTCTACCTAACCAAGACAATTAAATTAGCATGAAACAAGCAACTTTGAAGCTAACTGCTTTAGTTTTATTATTAGCAGGATCTATTACTGCGAGCCAGGCACAAACAATTAATGTTGTTACAACAGCAGTGCCATTTTTACGTATTTCTCCAGACGCAAGAGCTGGGGCTATGGGAGATGTAGGTATCGCAACAGCTGCAGATGCAAATGCGGGATTTTGGAATTTAGCAAAAACGCCTTTTGCAAGCCAAAAAACGAGTATATCATTATCGTATACTCCATGGTTGAGCGACTTAAAATTAAATGATGTTTATTTTGTAGCATTAGCAGGTTACCATCAATTAGATGAAACACAAGCTATATCTGCTTCATTGAGATATTTTAGTTTGGGAAATATTGAATTCACAGACGCAAATGCGAGTCCTCTTGGAAGTTACAGACCACGCGAGTTTGCATTTGATGCAGGATATTCTAGAAAACTATCTAAAAAAATGGGATTAGGTATAGCTTTACGTTATATAAATTCGAGTTTAGCTTCAGGAGCGATTGGAACAACAACATACAAAGCTGGAACTTCAGTAGCAGGAGATGTTCATTTCTACTACAAAGGAACCAATGCAAGTGGCAACGGTTTTGATTATGGTGCTACATTAAGTAACTTGGGATCTAAAATATCTTACACAAGTAACGCCAATCAAAAAGATTATATTCCTGCTAACCTTGGTTTAGGTGTAGCTTACAACAAAGTTTTTGATGCAGATAGTAAAATTACTTTTGCATTGGATTTGAATAAATTATTGGTGCCAACACCTCCAAGTTCTGGAGATTCTTTAGCAATGGTTTCTTATCATACCAAGAGCGTAGTATCTAGCTGGTTCAGCTCTCTAGGTGATGGTGATGACATGAAAGAAATTGCTGTTGCTGTTGGTGCTGAATATTGGTACAAAGACCAGTTTGCTTTCAGAGCTGGATATTTCAATGAAAATAAGCAAAAAGGAGATCGTAGATTCTTTACTTTAGGTGCTGGTTTAAAATATAACACTTATGGATTAAACTTCTCTTACCTATTGCCTTCAGGTTCTGGAGTAAGTCGTAATCCACTTTCAAATACAATGCGTTTCAGTTTAGTGTTTGATTTGGCTAAATAATTTTTAATAACATTATGAAAAAGCGTTTCTTTAACCGGAAACGCTTTTTTATTTTTGCAACGTAAATGTTATTTCAAAGGTTCAATATGTACCAAATATTATTAGCCCACGGTTTAAACCGTGGGCTAATATAAAAATAACCTTTTAAACCTATTGAACAGATTCAACCTATTAAACCTTAAATACCATGTCATACAGAATTGGTTCCGGAGTAGATTTTCACCAGCTGGCAGAAGGCAGAGGTCTTTGGATTGGCGGCGTTTGCATACCTCACCACAAAGGATCGCTGGGTCATAGCGATGGAGATGTATTGCTTCATGCTATTTGCGATGGCCTTTTGGGTGCTTTATGTTTGGGAGATATTGGCGTTCATTTTCCCGATACCAATAATGACTATAAAAATATTGACAGCAAAATATTATTGCAACGTACTTTCGAATTGATACAATCAAAAGGATACGAGGTTGTAAATATAGATAGTACTTTATGTTTGCAGGCGCCTAAGATTGCAGGCTTCATTCCATCAATGCAACAAGCTATTTCCACAATTTTAAAAATAGCTATCACAGACATTTCAATAAAGGCAACTACTACAGAGAAAATGGGTTTTGTGGGCAGAGAAGAGGGACTCGTTGCGTATGCCACCGTTTTATTAAAACAAGCATCATAAATACCAATGGAAGCCATAAGCATTAATATTATTAATCTTTCAGCAAATGAACTTCCTGCATATGCTACTGTAGGATCTGCTGGAATGGATATCAGAGCGTTTTTAAATGACCCTGTAACACTCCAGCCAATGGAAAGGGCCTTGATTCCCACAGGATTATTTGTAGAACTTCCTGACAACTTTGAAATACAAATCAGACCCAGAAGTGGTTTGGCATTAAAGCAAGGCATAACTTGTCTGAATACACCTGGTACTATCGACAGCGACTACAGAGGTGAAATAAAAGTGTTGCTTATCAATTTAAGTAATGAAAATCAAGTCATTCAAAATAATGACCGAATTGCACAAATGGTTGTAGCAAAAACAGAAAAAGCCCTATTTAATCTTGTTGACAAAATTGATGAAACCAAACGTGGAGCCGGAGGATTTGGTCACACTGGAAAATAAAATAGAATATCAATATTACTATGGGAAACAAAATATTTATAGGAGGCAGCTTGATCATCATATTGTTGACAATTGGATGCACTACTACAAAAAAAATAAATAAAGCCATTTCAACTAAACCCAATAGTTCTCTAGTTGCTCAAAAAAATGCGGCAGATTCTATAAGAATAATTAAAGATGCCTATACTGAATTCAGAAAGCATGAAATTAATTTTTCTACTTTCAATGCGAAAATAAAAGTAGAATCATCGGGTAAGAATGGAAAAAATCCCGATATCACTGCCGTTGTAAAAATCATAAAAGATTCTGCCATCTGGATTTCATTATCCGCAACATTTTTGAATGTAGAAGTATTCAGGGTGTTGATTACCAAAGACAGTGTTTTTTTAATCAACAAACAGGAAAAAGAAATTCAACTTCGTTCGCTGGATTATTTGCAAGAAGTAACCGAAATCCCTTTTGATTATAAAACAGTAGAGAATTTAATTGTGGGTAATCCAATTTTTGTAAGTGATAGTATTTCCTCATACAAGACTTTTGAGAATTATATTGCCATTTCTACTATAGACAAATTCTTTAAAAATTTACTTACTCTTTCTTCTGATAACAAATTAATGCTGCATAGCAAGATGGACGATGTAGATGCTGCGAGAAGCCGAACAGCACAAATCGCTTACGGCGATTATCAAAATTACAATGGCTTTCTATTTTCAACGTATCGAGAAATTGATGTTGCGGAAAAAAATAAATTGAATGTCAAGCTTAATTACAAACAATACGATTTCAATAAAGAGGTGTCGATGGGATTTAATCTCCCCAAAAATTACAAAAGAAAATAATTGTGAGTTATAATTCAGGTGGGGGTTGTATTTTTGTCTGCCTATTATAACAAAATCAGTTAGACTAAAAATATAAATCAACCTGTTCTTAAATCCTATACATGACAAGACTTATTCTCGTTACTTTTCTTTTTATGACAGTTTCGCTTACTACTTTTGCTCAGCCCCAAACCAGGGAAGAGCTTGAAAAGCAACGATTACAGTTGAAAAAAGAAATAGAAGAAACCGAAAATCTTCTAAATAGCAATAAGGTCAAGACCAAAGAAAATTTACTTCAATTCAACCTTATTTCGCGAAAAGTTAATTTACAAGACCGGGTTATTGACAATATCAACAGAGACCTTGACAGGCTTGATAATAGCATGTTTGTGATTTCTAAAGACATTCATCGGTACAATCGTCTTTTAGACACCTTGAAACAAGAGTATGCTAAAAGTATGATTTATGCTTACAAGAATAGAAGTAGTTATGATTTTTTAAATTTCATTTTCTCTGCTTCTAATTTTAATGATGCCATCAAGCGGATTACTTATTTAAAAAGCTATCGAACCTATCGAGAAATGCAAGGGGATAACATTACCCGAACTCAGGAATTAAGAAAAAACAGAATCGTTGATCTAGGTGAAACTAAACAAGAGAAGAATCAAGTTCTGGATGTACAGAGTAAAGAAATGGCCATTCTTCAAACCCAGCAAAAAGAAAAAGATCGAATCATAGCGGATTTAAAAAAACAGGGCAAACAATTGAACAAGCAAATTGCAGCCAAGCAGAAACAAATGCAGAAGGTAAATACTGCTATAGCGTCAGCCATTAAACGTGCTCAGGAAGAAGCCAAAAAAGAAGCCATAGCAAAAGCTGCAGCAGAGAAAGAAAGATTAAGAAAAGAAGCTGAAAAAGCGGAGAAATCTTCCACTGGAGATAAGCCCAATACACCAGTAAAATCTGTGCCAATAACTCCTGTAAAAACAACTGCCCCTGCAAGATCTGAGAGTGTATTGTTGAATGCTGATAACATTGCACTCAATGCAAGCTTTGAAAAAAATCGCGGCTCCTTGCCATGGCCGTTAGACAGAGGCATTGTGCTGATGCATTATGGCACCAACTCCTTGCCAAGCGGCACTATTATGGACGTCACCTCAGTAACCATATCTTCTGACATTGGCACATCAGTAAAAGCGGTATTTGATGGAACAGTAAGTGCTGTTCAGCCGGTAGAAGACATGATAGTGGTGATTATTCAGCATGGTCGATATTTTACCACTTATAGCAATTTGACTGGCGTTACTGTTAAAAAAGGACAGGATATTAGAACAGGTCAAACTTTGGGAAGAGTCGCTTCCAATTTTGATGGAATCGGTGCAATTGATTTTTACATCAGCAATGAGTCGAGTAATTACGATCCGGAGAAATGGTTGAGGAGAAGGTGATGGGTTGGTTGGTTGGTTGATTGGTTGATTAGTTGGTTAGGAGAGTGGAGAGTAATTAAAACTTAACTCATTAAACCAGTGAAGCGATTTAAACTATTAAACTTTTATACAGGGCTTCATATTTCGGCACTATTTTATTAATACCAAACTTTTTTGCTTGTGCTAAGGCATTAGACTTGAAAGTCAGATAGGTTGATTCATCAGATAATATTCGGACTGCATTTTCACTCATTTCATGAACATCTCCAACATTACTCATATAGCCAGTAACGCCATTGATATTAATTTCCGGCAACCCTCCAGCATTTGTAGAAATGACGGGAACTTCAGCCGCCATAGCTTCAAGAGCCGCGAGTCCGAAACTTTCATATTCACTGGGCAAAAGAAATAAGTCTGCAATAGGAAGAATGTCTTCTATTTGCTCTTGCTTTCCTAAAAATTTAATTTCTCCACAATCATCACAAGAACGAGTAAACGCTTCAATTTCTGATCTCTCAGGGCCATCTCCAATTAATAAAAGTTTGGAAGGAATTTTTTTATTTAACAACATAAAAATCTCTACCACATCTTTTACCCTTTTTAGTTTCCTGAAATTTGAAGCATGCACAATTATTTTTTCATGGTTGGGTGCAATTAATTTCTTGAATGCAGCAACCGGTTTTTTGTTAAATCTATGGATGTCTACAAAATTATGTATCACTTCAATGGGCTTAGTGATCTTGAAGTTTCGGTAAGTTTCTTCTTTGAGGTTTTCGGATACAGCAGTTAGCACATCACTTTCTTCCATAGAAAAAGTAACTACGGGGCTATAAGTTTTATCTCTTCCTACTAAAGTAATATCTGTTCCGTGAAGAGTCGTTATGACAGGGAGTTTTTTTCCTTGCTTGGCTAAAATTTGTTTTGCCATGTAAGCGGCTGAGGCATGAGGAATGGCATAATGTACATGAAGTAAATCAATATTATTATTGTTCACAACATCTACCATTGCACTAGCTAATGCTGTTTCGTAAGGAGGAAAATCAAAAAGGGGATAGGTCGGCACCCTTACTTCATGATAAAAAATATTGGCATGAAATCCACTTAATCGAACGGGTTGCTGGTAGGTAATAAAATGTATATTATGCCCTTTTTCTGCTAAAGCTTTTCCAAGTTCTGTAGCTAATACACCACTTCCTCCAAATGTTGGGTAACAAACGATTGCAATATTCATACTTGCCAATTAATTGTGTTGTGCAATTTACTGATAATAAATACAAACTCATTAATACTGTTCACGGCATAAAAATTGTTCAGCATTGATGGTTTATTTTCCTGCATAAATTAAAAAGATGGCAGGTTCTTTCGGTAATTCAGGTTTTTTTTGTTTCCACTCTGCAATCGATTTGGTTTTAATAGTTTCGTTTGAAGAAGTGAGGTTAAAGGCAATGCATAATTGTGTTGTATTGTTGCAATGATTGATAAGACTTTCGAGGAGTTGGTTATTTCGATAAGGTGTTTCAATGAAGATCTTAGTGCTGTTGTTTTTCATTGAACTAGTTTCCAGTTCCTTTATTTTTTTTATTCGCTCACTGTTATCGATAGGGATATAGCCAATGAATTCAAATTGTTGCCCGTTCATTCCAGAAGCCATCAAGGCAAGCAAAATAGAACTTGGTCCTACAAGTGGTTTTATGCTACAATTTAATTGCTGTGCTATTGCCACCAACTCCTGACCAGGATCGGCAACGCCTGGACATCCTGCCTCACTCATGATAGCAATGTTTTTATTGGCTGCAATCGCGGATTTGAAATTCGTAATTTGTTCCCCTTCAACTTTATGAATAGTATGCCATTCAAAGGAATCAATGATGATAGACTTGTCCATTGATTTTAAAAATCTTCTTGCAGTTCTTTCATTTTCAGCAAAGATTACGGTGCAATTTTTTACAGCATCCATAACATAGGCAGGAATGGTTTCAATGGCCTGTTCAGCTAAAAAAGTAGGTATGAGATATACGCTAGACATGTTATAATGCAATGATTTTATTTTTCTTGGCATGATGCAAACTAAGTGTAGCAGCAATTACTGCATAGCTTGGTGCGAATACCCAACCAATAAAGGGTAATGCATGAAACAAATAAAACACGACTCCATTTCCAATAGCTAATCCACGGTGGTGACTAATTACATCTACGCTATTTGCTACGCTTAATTTATTTCTTTCCATACTGTAATCCAGCATAGAAAATCCTAAATAAAAACAATCAATAAACAACACAAACATTGGCGCTGCCCATCCAATGATTGGAATAAATGAAAAAAGAAATAAGGCAAGAACATAAACGGTTTGCCATGAAAAATTCCGAAATGCCATTTTTGACCCGCGTATGATGTCTTTTAGCAGTTGAGCATAATCTAGGTTGAATGTTTTATTTTCAATGATGCTTTCCGTTTTTTCACTTAAATAAGCAAATACAGGCGAACCAATAATTAAGAAAATAAATTTAAAAAGAGAGAAGTAGAAAAACAAGAGCAGCAATCGAATAAAAATTTGTCCGACAATAAAAAAGAAACTCAGCCAGGTGTCTTGCATTTTTTCAAGCCAGGATTTTGCGCCGGAGTTAATCAACATCCATTCTATTGCTGAATTGCTGGATGTCCAAAAGAAAGATATTCCTGTGATAAATAAAAACGTATAAATTAATCCGGGAATCAAAATCCATTTCCACAATTTGTGTTTTTTGATAAATTGATGTGCATCAAAGTAAGATTGTACAGCTATTATGATTTCTTTCAGCATGAATCGTTGTTTAAAAGAATACTGGTTCTGCCATACAGAAGACCAACTGTATATCTCAATTAGTTTCTCAACAGTTAAAATTTAGGACAAGGGATGCCTTTATTATCGGGAGGTCGTTGGATGTAAATGATGGAGAATTCAGTACCACCTTTTGATAATGATGCTGATTTTAAACCACTGGTATTGATGTCATAGGTTGCACCTATTCTTAATCCGCCAATTTCAAGGCCAACATAAGGAATGATGGCATCTTTTAATCTCATCCAAGATCCTAAATAAACACTTGTTGGTGTTTCTGATTTTGAATTGACATTGTAAGCTATTGCACCACCTAAAACAGTCTCACTTGATTTACTTTGAGATTGATGAATTACGGAAACATTCAAATCTAAGGCGTCTGAAAGAGGGAAAGTACCACCACCATGAACGGTTACACGACTCGACAAGTTCCAATTATTATCTTTAAAACTTACTTTAGGTTTGTTGATATGGTACATAGAAAATCCAAAGTAGAAATTATTTTCTCCATTGCTGGAACCAGAATATAAAAGGCCCGCATTTACATCCACATAGCTTCTGTTCTTTCCAGTCAGTGGATTTACACCGATATATTCTCCTGAAGTTCCCTGAGCAAATCCATTTTGCTGCAATTCATCTTCAAAAGTAAGTTTTGTGATATCCAGTGACATGCTAGAGTAAGAGGCCTGGAATCCTGCTCCAATGGTATTCCATCCATCTTCATCAAGAGCTTTATGATAAGAAAGGGAAAGCGAACCATAGTTGAGCTTTAGTGCATTATTGGCACTAGCATCAGATAATCCGGAAACACCTACTCCAAAAATATCTCCCTGAGGCAACATTTTTTGCATAATGGGAAAATCAATTGATGCACTTGTGGTTACATATGCTTTTGGTATAGAAGGCCATTGATCTCTATGATTGGCAGCTAATCTCCATAGTCCATCAAACTTACCGGTGAATGCAGGATTCAGAGTTAAAGGTGAGGCAAAGAATTGAGAAAAGTGTGGATCCTGAGCCGATGCGCTAATAGAAAGCAAGCTGAAACAAAATAGTTGTAATAGTTTTTTCATTGTCTTAAAAAATCAAGTCAGTAAAGATAGTCAAATAGCCTTAAATCTATAGCATATTAATGGAAATTTGGATGTAAAGTCTATTGTTATGGTACGAACCAGGTACGAACCATGGCATGGTACTATTTATTGTTGAATTTTACTTCCATAGGCCAAATCCCCTGCATCACCCAATCCTGGTACAATATAGCCTTTGGAAGTAAGCTCCTCATCTATATCTCCACACCAGATAATCGCCTCAGGGAAAGATTTTTGAACGTGTTCAATGCCCACTGTACATGCGATGGCACAGGCAATATGGAGTTCTTTAAATTGACCGACTTCTTTCAAATGTTGAATTGATTTTACAAGTGAGGCACCTGTAGCTAACATTGGGTCACTTATAATAATAACCCTGTTTTCCAGATTAGGGCAACTTAAATATTCCAGACTGATATCAAAGCTTCCATCTGGATTATGTTTTCTGTAAGCACTCAAAAAAGCATTATCTGCTTTATCGAAATAATTAAGTAATCCGTTGTGCATCGCCAATCCTGCTCTTAAAATAGTAGCCAAAACGGGCTGTTGCTTAATAATTTTTGATTTATTTTCTCCTAAGGGTGTCTTGACAATCTTTTCGGTAGATTCCAGTTTTTTACTGATTTCGTATCCAATCACTTCTGCAATTCTTTCCAGGTTTCTTCTAAAACGAAGTCTGTCATGTTGAACTTCAACATCTCTTAACTCACTTACCCAATTACTTACCAATGAATGCTGAGCGCTTAAATTTATGATCATTATTTATGATTTACTTAGTTGACTATTTATTTGTGTAATTAGAGTTTTAGCGATCAATTATGATTCGTTGAATGTTATCACACGAAATAGCCATCGGAGTTGGCTCCTGCCAACATAGAACGATAAAAAAGGCTATAACATGTGACTAAACTTTAAAAACTATATTAACACATGACTATATTGTAAATGCTTTAAGAGGGTATAAATCAACAAACAAATCTAAAATAAATAAGTTAGTATTTTCAATTTTGATTCCTTTTTTCAGAAATTATTTTAGCTGAAATAGCCTTGAGTGAATACGTGCAACAAATCAAATACGATAATCAGGGCTAAAACAGTCTATAAGAACTATATGATTATATAAAACAAAACTCATCTCCATTAAATAATCCCTTATCGCTTAATTTTAAATGAGGGATTACCAATAAAGCCATAAAAGATAATGTCATAAAAGGAGCACTCAATTGACTTCCCAGCTCTTTTTTAGAAAACTCATCAATGGCGGTATAAGCTGCGGCAACATCATACCCATTATCTGTGCTCATTAGCCCTGCGACTGGCAATCCTAATACTTTTTCTGAATGGTTGTCAACAGCACTCACACCACCACCACATTTTATCACTGCATTTATAGCTTTGCAAAGACTTTCATCATCTGCTCCTACCGCCACAATATTATGACTGTCATGCGCAACAGAGGAGGCCAACGCGCCCTTTTTTATTCCAATATTTTTTATAAAAGCCTTAGCGACAGGAGCATTATGGTATCGATTCACTACCACTATTTTTAAAATATCATGTTCAATATCCGACACAATAAAATCATTAATTACTTTAGGTTTGACCATTAATTTGTTGGTAATGAGTTGACCATCCAACGCTTCAATTACAGGTATTTCTTTTTCGCCATTATAGGGTATTTCGAAATCAGTTATTTCTTTTTCATTGCAATCAAATTGATTGATGATGCTAGCTGCTTCTGGATTAAGGAATGAAGTGCCATTTTCAGCAACCAGTATTCCATTGATGAAAGTTTTCTTTACTTCAAAATCCGTAAGATTTTTGATTACAATAAAATCAGCGGGATCATTGGGTTGTAAAAGACCGACCTCCATTTTGTAATGTTCCACTGGATTGATGCAAGCAGCTTTTAAAACTTTAAAAACATTGATTCCTTTTTTTATGGCTCTTGCACAAAGCTGATTGATATGTCCAGCAGCAAGACTGTCAGGATGTTTGTCATCGCTGCAAAACATCATTACATCTGAATATTCGTTCATCAAATCAATTAAGGCTTCAAAGTTTTTAGCGGCACTTCCTTCTCTGATGAGAATTTTCATACCATATTTTAATTTATCCAAAGCTTCTTCTGCCGTAAAACATTCATGGTCGGTGCTAATTCCTGCGCTGATATATTTTTTAGCAGCATCGCCTCTTAATCCAGGAGCATGGCCATCTACAGGCTTATTGTATTTTTTCGCGCTAGCAATTTTTTTCATAACCACTTCGTCATCATGCAGCACACCAGGGAAGTTCATCATTTCACTCAGGTATTTTATTTCCGGCATTTGCAAAAGCGTATCAATATCTTCAGTATCAATTGTCGCACCTGCAGTTTCAAAAACAGTTGCAGGTACACAACTAGGAGCGCCAAAAGTACATTTGAAAGGAACAGTTTTACTGTTTTCAATCATGTAACGTACGCCTTCCATACCGCATACATTCGCTATTTCGTGAGGATCACTGATTGTTCCTACTGTGCCATGTACAACTGCAAGTCTTGCAAATTCAGAAGGTACGAGCATGGAACTTTCAATGTGAACATGGCTGTCTATAAAGCCAGGCAGAATAAAATGTTCTTCTTTTTTTTCTTCTCCTTCTTTTGAAATCGAAACAATTATGCCATCAGCGACTTGTACAGTCCCCCAAAAAATCGTTTTGGATTTGATATCTACAATATTGCCTTGAATTGAAAAGGTAGTCATGGTTTGTTTTTTTATAAATACAATGTTAATTGATTTTCGCATTTACTTTATGAAAAATATTGCTGAACCAGTATAATTGTTTCTTGAATAATTATATTTGCCATTAACAAAGTCATAATAATGGCTTCAATACTCCTGAAAAATGAAACTAAAGGCTTTTGCATCAACATTTGTATCCAAAATTTCTTTTCTCCAAAAGTCATTTGGCGGCAAATCATTTAGATTATTGGATATTGGAGCCGGAAATCATTCTGCTACAAAAATAAAAAGTGTTTTTTCGAATTGCGAATACCATGGAGTGGATCTAGAACGTAATTACAATAACAACGACGCTGACTTTGCGTTAATGACTGGATTTTACGAAATGGATTTAACCAAGCTCGACATGTCTTCTATACCTGATAATTATTTTGATGGCATCTGGATGGTTCATGTCATTGAGCATTTGTATAATGGAGACAAAGTAATTGAAGCGCTTTTGCCAAAGTTAGTTTCAGGGGGTTTTTTATATATTGAATATCCTGGCATAAAGAGTACAACATTACCTTCGATGCATGGCACGTTGAATTTTAAGGATGATGATACTCATGTAAGGGTTTATTCGGTGAAAGAACTCACTGAATTATTTGAAAAAAATAATTGCAAAGTAATAAAGGGAGGAATAAGAAGAAATATTTGGTTCATGATGGCCATGCCTTTTAGAATCATTAGCCATATGTTTAGAGGGAAAAAACTACAAGGAAATATTTTCTGGGATCTTTTAGGATTTGCGGAATATGTATGGGTTCGTAAAAACTAATCGAGTAAATCAGGTCTTCTTTGTTTTGTGCGCAGCACAGATTGTTCATAGCGCCATTCTTCAATGATTTTATGATTGCCACTCATCAATACTTCCGGCACTTTCCACTCTCTGAATACTTCCGGTCTGGTGAATACTGGCGGCGCTAATAAATTATCCTGAAAGGAATCACTTAATGCAGAACTTTCATCATTTAAGACGCCTGGAATTAATCGTCCAATCGCATCCGTTAGTACCGCCGCTGCCAATTCTCCGCCACTTAATACATAATCACCAATTGAAATTTCTTTTGTTACAAAATGGTCTCTAAAACGTTGATCAACACCTTTATAATGCCCGCAAATTAGAAGCAGGTTATTCTTTAAGGAAAGATGGTTGGCCATTTTTTGATTGAAAGTTTCACCATCAGGGGTCAAAAAAATAATTTCATCATACTTGTTTTTACTTTGTAAAGCTTCAACAGCATTTACCAAAGGTTCCACCATCATTACCATTCCTGCTCCTCCACCAAATTGATAATCATCCACCTGAGCGCGTGGGTAGGTCGTGTATGCTCTGAGATTTATCACATTTACTTTAAGCAACTCTTTGTCCTGAGCACGTTTCATAATAGAATGAGAAAATGGCCCACTCAATAAATCAGGAACAACGGTGATGATATCAATTGTCATTTTTATTTTTTTAGGTTGAAATAGTTTGATGATTTATAAATAATCATCTTGTCAAATCTCCAAAAAATCATCTAAATCTCTTTTGTTCTTTTTTGTTGGTCTGCCTGATTTGCTCAATCGTTTTCCTGTATGAAATACTGCAGCCTCAAATTTTATTCTGTTCAGTTCTTCAATAGGAGTCAAATCTGTATAGAAATTAACGGCTTCAGCATACTGAACCCTATTGTGTAAAAGTCCATTTACTTTTATTACCCATTTTTTATTTGGTGTTCTGACTTCATATTCATCTCCAACTGCAACATTTCTCGATGCCTTACAACTTTCTTCTTTTAATTTCACTCTTCCTTTTTCACAGGCTTCTGAAGCTATTGTTCTGCTTTTAAACAAGCGGATTGACCATAAATATTTATCTAAACGAAGTTTTACTTTTTCCATTTTACTGTAGCTTGACAAAAATAAGTTTCTTTTTATAGTTAATCGGTGTTTAAGAAATACTATTTCTTACTTTAGCAATTAATATTAACATCAAATATTGCGTTATGAGATATTGTAAAAGCATAGTATTAATAATTGCCTTCATAATTGTTCAACAAGGCGTTGCACAACGAAATAATTTTGTCTGGACCTCAGATGGCTTAGGATATACGAAGATGCTTGATGGCAACTTGGTAAAAATAGATCCCAAAAAAGAAGCCCAGACTATTTTAATTAAAAAAGAGCAATTGACACCGAATAGTACAAGCAAGCCCTTAAATCCAAAGTCCTATTCCTTTAGCACTGACAATGGAAAGTTGCTTCTTTTTGTAAATACGGCGAAGGTCTGGAGGTATAATACCAGAGGAGATTATTGGATTTTTGATGTGGCCAAAAATCAACTTCGTCAAATAGGAAAAGGGTTGCCTTCTCAATCATTGATGTTTGCCAAATTTTCCCCAAACAGCAAGCTTGTTGCTTATGTAAGTGAACACAATATTTATGCGGAAGATCTTGAAACCGGCAATATCAAAAAACTAACGGTTGATGGTACACGTAAATTAATTAATGGAACTTTTGATTGGGTTTATGAAGAAGAATTTGGTTGTAGAGATGGATTCAGATGGTCGCCAGACAGCAGACAAATCGCCTATTGGCAAGTAGATGCCACAAAAACAAGAGACTATTATATGTTGAATAGCACAGATTCAGTTTATTCCAAAATTATTCCAGTAGAATATCCTAAAGTTGGTGAGTCTCCTTCATCGGTGAGAATTGGTGTAGTATCTCTGGTAAATTTATTTACAAAGTGGATGAGGATTGAAGGAGATGCACGTCAACATTATTTACCACGAATGGAGTGGAGTAATAATGATGAGTTAATTGTTCAGCAATTGGATAGAAAACAACAAGAAAGCAGGTTGATTTATTGCAATACCTTAGATGCAAATTGTCATACTTTTTGGGCAGAAAATGATCTTGCATGGGTAGATTTAAATGCGGAAGATCCTTCTGGATGGAATTGGATTAACAATAAACAAGATTTTCTTTGGGTGAGTGAAAAAGATGGCTGGCGACATATTTACAAAATCAGCAGAGATGGAAAAACTGTTACCAATCTGACAAAAGGTGATTATGATATTGCTCAAATAAAAGCCATAGATGAAGTCAATAATTATATTTATTTTTCCACTACTTCACCTTCAAGTGCTACCCAGCTCTATTTATCAAGAGTTCATATTAATAATTTAATAAAATCAGCCAAAGAAGAACCAGCTGAATTATTAAGTGCTGCCAACTTGATAGGTACACACCATTATACTATTTCTCCAAATGCAAAAATCGCCCTTCATCAGTTTAGTAATCATAACACACCTGAAGTTTCAGAATGGATGAGCTTTCCTGAAAATTTGCCTTTAAATAAAGATAATGTCATTACCAAGAACATCAAGACGGATCCAAGTATCAATGTAGAATATCTAAAAATCCAAACAGTCGATAATATTATTTTAGATGCATGGATACGCAAGCCTAATAATTTTGACCCAACGAAAAAATATCCTTTGGTAGTTTATGTTTATGGAGACCCTGGAGCGACTACGGTTGATGATGTTTATGGGAGCCATGATAATTTTTTATTTAATGGAGATATGAGTGAGGAAGGCTACATTCAGTTGGCTCTTGATAATCGCGGAACTCCTTCATTAAGAGGTGCAGCATGGCGAAAATCAATATATAGAAGAGATGGTCAGATTAATATTAGAGATATGGCAATGGGCGTACGAAAGGTATTAGAAGCGTCCTATATAGACAAAGATCGAGTAGCCGTTTGGGGATGGAGTGGCGGAGGTTCATCAACACTTCATTTGTTATTTCAATTTCCTGATTTATTTAAAACAGGAGTTTCTATCGCACCTATTTCAAATCTGTTATTCTATGATAATATTTATACAGAAAGATATATGGGATTGCCAGAAGCGAATATGGATGATTTTATAAAAGGCTCTGCATTGAATTTTGCGAAGAATCTGCAGGGAAATTTATTGCTGATTCACGGAAGCGGAGATGATAATGTGCATTACAGCAATACAGAAGCTTTGGTAAATGAGTTGGTCAAATACAATAAACAATTTCAATTGATGGAATACCCTAATCGAACACACAATATATCAGAAGGTGAGGGTACGTCGAAGCATTTGTCAACGCTTTACTCCAGCTATATCAGAACAAATTGTCCTCCTGGAGCGAGATAATTAACACCTGCCAGGATATACTTTCAATGCAGCTTCCAGGCAATCCATTGCTTGATTAATAGCTTCTGCATTCAATACATAGGCAAGACGAACTTCATTTATACCAAGTCCTTTCGTACTGTAAAATCCTGTTGCTGGAGCAAGCATTATAGTTGCGCCATTGTGAGAAAATGATTCTAATAGCCACTGGCAAAATTTATCACTGTCGTCTATGGGTAAACGTGCCATTGCATAGAATGCTCCCCCCGGATTAGGACAAAAAACACCTGGTATATTATTGAGTCTCTTTACGATAGTATCTCTTCTTAATTTGTATTCCTTTTTTGTGACATCAAAATAATCATCAGGCAAATCGACTGCAGCCTCTCCTAATACTTGTGCATAGTATGGAGGACTTAATCTTGCTTGTGCAAATTTCATTGCGGTGTCGAGCACTTGCTTGTTTTTTGTAACAAAAGCTCCAATTCTTCCACCACAAGCACTGTATCTTTTACTGATGGTGTCCATTAAAACAACATGTTGTTCAGCTCCTTTTAGGTGCATGGCGCTGGTATGTTTTCCCTCATAGCAAAACTCTCTATATGCTTCATCTGCAAAAAGAAATAAATTATGTTTGATGACAATCTGCATTAAAGTTTCCATTTCTGTTGCACTATACAAATAGCCTGTTGGATTATTTGGGTTGCAGACTACAATTGCTTTTGTTTTTGCAGTTATAGCTTTTTCGAAATCCTCTATAGGCGGCAGGGAAAAACCCGTTTTGATTTTACTTCCGATGGGTACCACTTTTACATCTGATTGAATCGCAAACCCATTATAATTGGCATAAAATGGTTCAGGTATAATCACTTCGTCTCCTGCATCCAGACAAGCCATGAAACCGAATAAGATGGCTTCACTGCCTCCGGTAGTTACGATGATTTCATTAGGGGAAACTTGAATATTATTTTTGGCATAATATTCAGTTAGTTTTTTTCGATAAGATTCATTTCCTGCGCTGTGGCTATATTCAAGTACGTTGAAGTGGGCATTTCTAACTGCGTCCAAACAAGCTTTTGGCGTTTCTATATCTGGTTGCCCAATATTTAAATGATAAACATGGACGCCTTTTTTCTTTGCCGCTTCTGCGAAGGGCACCAATTTTCGAATAGGTGAGGCGGGCATGTCCAGTCCTCTTTTGCTTATTGATAACATCCCGCAAATATAGCATTATGTATTTACTCAAGAAGGCTTACGAGAAGAGAATCTCTGATGCATACAAAAAATAAAACCCTGCAAAATGGCAGGGTTTTATTAAAATTATGGTTGTACTTATATTATGGTTTTTTTGTTGGAGCGGCTTTTTTAGCAGGAGCAGCTTTTTTTACTGGCGTAGTTGTTGCTTTTTCAGCTACTACTTCTTTTTTGGGTTCAGCTACAACAGCAGCAGGAGCTGTAGCTTCAGCTGCAGCAGGAGTTTCTTCTTTTTTTATTACTTCTCCTTTGATAGTAATGCTTTTCATTCCTTCAATGCCGGCAAATTTAACAGTAAGGTGTTTTTCAAACATCCCTACATTTTTTGCATTATAAGTAGCTTTGATGGTACCTGATTGACCTGGAGCTATTGGCTCTTTCGTGTAATCACTAATGGTACAACCACACGTTGGGTTAGCTTGTTCAATCAATAAGGGTTCTTTACTAATGTTAGTTACTTCAAAAACTCCAGCAGAAGGATTATCTTGCATGATTTTACCAAGATCTAAAGTTTCAGATTTGAATTTGGCAACATCTTCAGTAGTTTTTTTCGGAGCTTCAGCAGTTTTTTCCTGAGCAAAAATTCCAGTTGTTAAAGCTAGAGCTGTAATTGATAAGAGTAGTTTTTTCATTTTTTTATTTTTTTTAGTTTAAGTGTATAATTGTTTGTTTAATCTTTTAATTCATTGGTTCCTGAATTTGCCGGAGCACTTGCTGCAGGAGTTTTCCATACTTCACCTTTAATTACTATTTGTTTATTTAAATCCTCACCATAAGTAATGGTAATATTTTTTGTAAAAACACCCTCAGCGGCGGCGTTATATCCAACTGTTATCGTACTTGTTTCTCCAGGTGAGATTTCTTTTTCTCTTTCCCATTCAGGAGTAGTACAGCCACAGCTAGCTTGAACATTGATTAGTTTAAAACTTGTATTGCCAGAATTTTGAATTTCAAAATTGTGATGAACAGGTTTGCCTTGTGGAATTTTTCCGAAATTAAACATTTCTTCTTTCAATGTCAATACTGGTGCAGCATTGTTTTTTGCAAGGGTGTCAATTTTTGAAACATTACCAGCACTTTGCTTTTGAGCGAAAGATGCGGTAATCAAAAATAAAGCAAATGCTGTAGCAATTAAGTTTTTCATATGAATTCCTTCCATAAAACGGAGGTAAATATACAAAATCCTTTTTTAAACAATTATTTTTGCAACTAGTTCACAGTTTTTTAACAATCAGCTACTAAAATCATATTTTTGAGTAATATTTTTTTTATGGATCCAATGATAAACGAAATCGATGAGCAGGAAAAACTCAGTTTTGATAATTTTAGGCAAGCTGTTTTATTAGATTATCAAACTAGTTGTGAAAGCAGGGAAACGAGTCTTTTAGGCCGCAAAGAAGTACTCACGGGCAAGGCAAAGTTTGGAATTTTTGGTGATGGCAAAGAAGTTGCTCAGGTCGCTATGTCTAAATTTTTTAAGCCTGGTGATTTCAGGGCAGGCTATTATCGAGATCAAACCTTTATGTTTTCAAGTGGTTTGTCGACTATTGAACAATTTTTTTCTCAATTATATGCCGATTCTGATGTGAACAATGATCCATTTAGTGCTGGTAGGCAAATGAATGCTCATTTCGCATCAAAATTCGTAGATGAGAAGGGCAAATGGCTTGATCTTGCAAATTTAAAAAATGTTTCAAGCGATATCTCCCCAACAGCAGGACAAATGGTGCGAGCGCTTGGATTGGCTTCAGCTTCAAAAATATTTAGAAATATTGAACAATTACATCATCTTAAGGAGTTAAGCGATAAGGGTAATGAAATTTGTTTTTGTACTATCGGTGATGCTTCCACGAGTGAAGGTCATTTTTGGGAAACGATGAATGCGGCAGGTGTGCTTCAGGTCCCTCTAGCAGTGTTTGTTTGGGATGATGGATATGGCATTTCGGTGCCTAAAAAATACCAGACTACAAAAGGGTCTATTTCAGAAGCGTTAAGCGGTATGCAAAAAAATGAGGATTCCAATGGTATAGATATTTACAAATTAAAAGGATGGGATTATGCAGGGATGTGCGAAGTGCTTGAACATGCTATTCAAAAAATAAGAGACACTCATACGCCAGCACTTTTTCATGTAGAAGAACTTACACAGCCTCAGGGACATTCCACTTCAGGTAGCCATGAACGTTATAAAGGAGAAGACAGGCTGAATTGGGAAAAGGAATGGGATTGTCTTAAACAAATGCGCGAGTGGGTTTTAAAAAATGGATTGGCGGAAGAAGGGGAGTTGAATAAAATAGAACAAACAGCAATTGATTTTGTAAAAGAAAGCAAACAAACAGCATGGAATAAATACCACCAGCCATTAAAACAATTGGTAGCTGAAACGGTTCAGTTATTAAAAGAAGTAAAAAATAGCCATAGCAGTATTTCAGTGATTGTTGATGAATTGGTGTTGATTCGTGAACCTATGCTAAGAGATGTGATGAAGGCATTGGCTACAATCATTGATTTGCTGGAAAATGCCAGAGATTCAAATGTAGCATTAATCAAAAATTATTATCATAAACTTAAGCAAGACGGAGAATTGAAGTACGATTCCTTTCTTTATAATGAAGGCCCAAAGTCAGCACTTAAAGTTGTTCCAATACCTGCTTATTATGAAAATGAAAGCCTAATTTTAAATGGGTATGAGGTATTAAATAATTATTTCGATCAATTATTTGAAGCTAATCCCAGCGTTGTTGCATTTGGAGAAGACCTGGGTCATATCGGTGATGTTAATCAAGGATTTAGTGGGCTTCAGGAAAAGTATGGCATTCAGCGTATATTCGATACCGGTATTAGAGAGCTGACTATTATGGGACAAGGAATAGGCATGGCATTAAGGGGATTGAGGCCAATTGCAGAAATACAATATCTTGATTATTTACTTTATGGTTTGCAACCTTTAAGTGATGATGTCGCGACTACACATTTCAGAACTTTCGGTCAGCAAAGTTGTCCGCTCATTGTAAGAACGCGAGGCCACAGACTTGAAGGCATTTGGCATAGTGGGTCACCGATGGGCGTTATTGTAAATGCATTAAGGGGGATGTATGTTTGCGTTCCTAGAAATATGACCCAGGCAGTTGGGATGTATAATACATTGCTTCAAAGTAATGATCCTGGATTGGTAATTGAGTGTTTGAATGGGTATCGTCTCAAAGAAAAATTACCTTCTAATTTATTAGCATATACAGTAGCGTTAGGTGTACCCGAAATCGTTCAGGAAGGAGAGGATATTACTATTGTCAGCTATGGTTCTACACTTCGTATTGTTCAGGAAGCGGCAGAAAAACTAGCATTAATAGGAATATCCTGTGAAGTGGTAGATGTGCAAACCTTACTTCCTTTTGATATCAACCATCTTATCTCAACATCATTAAGTAAAACCAATCGTATCTTATTTGTTGATGAAGATGTGCCTGGAGGCGGTGCCGCATACATGTATAACAAAGTAATGGAAGAGCAAAATGGGTATCGTTTGCTTGATGTAGGTCCAAGAACTTTACATGCAAAAGCCCATCGACCAAGTTATGGCAGTGATGGAGATTATTTCTCCAAACCAAATACCGAAGATGTGATTAGAGTAGTGAAAGAAATGATGGCAGAATAATAGACAATCTTACTTTAAATTGTGATATACTTTTTGTACATCTTCATCCTGTTCTAATTTGTCTACGAGTTTTAAAACATCCTGAGCGCCTTCTTCGCTTAAATCTACTGTGTTCGTTGGGATGCGTGTAAGCTCTGCCGTTATGGCTTCTATTCCTCTTTCTTCAAGAGCTTTATTCATATTACCGAATTCATTGAAGGCAGTACGAATGATAATGTTTCCTTCGCTGTCTTCTCCGATTTCTTCCAGCCCAAAATCAATTAATTCCAGTTCAAGATCCTCTATAACTAATCCATTATTCTTTACTTTAAATTCGCCCATTCTGGTAAAACCAAAAGCTACACTTCCACTTGTTCCTAAAGTGCCGCCACTTTTTGTAAAGTGCATACGTACGTTGGCTACAGTTCTTGTTGAGTTATCTGTTGCAGTTTCTACAAGCAATGCAACACCATGCGGGGCATATCCTTCATAAACAATTTCTTCATAATTGGTGGTGTCTTTGCCCATCGCTCTTTTTATAGCAGCTTCCACTCTGTCTTTTGGCATATTACATGCCTTTGCATTCAGGTAACACCTTCTCAACGCAGGATTATTGTCGGGCTCAGGACCCGCAGCCTTTACAGCAATCGCTATTTCCTTTCCAATACGGGTAAAATTTTTTGCCATTTTATCCCAGCGGGCAAACATGGCACTTTTACGAACTTCAAATATCCTTCCCATGGTATTTTGATTTGATTTGCAGTGGGCAAATGTACGGAAATGATTTTTTTGTCTATTCTTAAAGATTTATTTTCTGAAATTTCGCTGCATTATCTTCGCAAAATGGGAACAACATATTCTTATCATCAATTATTATCTTTTGCCCAAGCTGTTTTTTTGAAAATGGGCTGTAGTGAAGCCGATGCTGAAATTGCGGCTAAATCATTGTTGATTGCAGATTTGAGGGGAGTCGATAGTCATGGCGTTGCTCGCCTGAGTGGGTATGTTAGGCTTTGGGAAGTTGGCAGGATAAATGCAAGCCCATCAATAAAAATAATTCATGAAACGCCCAGCACTGGTGTTGTTGATGGCGATAGTGGATTGGGATTGGTAGTGGCTCCATTTGCTATGAATGTGGCGATAGAAAAAGCGAACCAAGTTGGTTCGGGATGGATAAGCGTACAAAACAGTAATCATTTTGGTATTGCCGGACAGTTTGCGATGATGGCATTGGAGCATGATATGATTGGGATAGCCATGACCAATGCCTCGGCTTTAGTAGCACCAACTTTTTCAAAAGAAAGAATGCTGGGAACCAACCCAATAGCTGTTGCCGTTCCTGCGGGAGCGGAGCCAGCCTTTGTTGCAGATTTTGCTACTACTACTGCTGCTAATGGAAAGCTGGAAATATTACAAAGAAAAAATGAGCAGGTACCAGATGGATGGGTTCAGGATAAAGAGGGATTATCGAGCAATGACGCACATGAATTAAAAAAAGGTGGGTCCTTACTTCCACTTGGTGGCGATAGAGAACACAGCAGTCACAAAGGGTATATGCTGGGTTCAATAGTAGATATTTTTTCAGGAGTTTTAAGTGGGGCAAATTTCGGCCCTTGGGTTCCTCCATTTCCTGCTTATGTTCCAATGCCAGAAAATTTACCTGGAAAAGGAATTGGCCATTTCTTTGGTGCCATGCGTATAGATGCTTTCAGACCTGCAGAAGATTTCAAAAAAAATATGGATCAATGGATAAGGAGATTCAGATCTGCAACACCTGCCTCAGTTGATCAACCAGTTGTTGTGCCTGGAGATCCTGAAAGAGAAATAGAAAAATACCGTTTGGAAAATGGGATAGAACTTTTAGCTGATGTCGCAGAAGATTTGATTGCCTTGGGAAATAAATTTGCTGTCATGTTGTAACTAGAAGATTTTATTTTTAAAAATAATTGCTCCTCAACACAATAAAACCAAAAAGATTGCGTTTCAGCTTTGGTTTTTCATAGGATATTGGATTAATTCGGACTGCGATTTCTATCACGGTCCTTTTTTTTGCCTTTTTTGGTGATGAAAGCAACAGGAGTAGAGTATGCTTTGGTACGAACCATAGCGATTAGCTTCGTTTTAAAAAAATAAAATCCTTTTATGCAATAAATCATTCATAGTGTGCGTTTTACAAATGGTTTTTCATAGGATATTGGATTAATACGGGCTGCGATTTCTATCATAGCCCCTTTTTTATTTTATGACCTTACCTCTTTGCAAATGGACATAAAAAAGCACCGATAAAGATCAGTGCCTTAATGTATTTAAAATATCTGTTCGATTAGATAATCAGCATCGCATCTCCATAACTGAAAAAACGGTATTTATCTTTAATGGCTTTTTGGTAAGCTTCAATCATTAAATCATATCCTGCAAATGCACAAGCCATAATCATCAAACTTGTTTTGGGTAAATGGAAGTTTGTAACCAACGCATCTGCAATATTAAAATTATAGGGAGGATGAATAAAATGATTGGTCCAGCCTTCAGATGGTTTTAATAATTTTTGAGCGGTGTAAGATGTTTCCATAGCTCTCATTGTTGTAGTTCCGATAGAGCAAATTCTGCGATGTCCTTCTTTTGCTTTATTTACAATGGCGCAGGCTGTTTCGTCAACTTTATAGTATTCTGCATCCATTTTGTGTTTACTTAAATCTTCTACTTCAATAGGGCGAAATGTTCCTAAACCAGTATGAAGGGTTACTTCAGCAAATCGTATTCCTTGGATTTCCAAACGCTTAATCAATTCTTTGCTAAAATGAAGACCTGCAGTTGGTGCTGCAACAGCTCCTTCATGCTTTGCATAAACGGTCTGGTATCTTTCTTTATCTTCTTCATCTGGTTTGCGCTTGATGTATTTAGGCAAAGGTGTTTCTCCCATGAAGTCGAGCATTTTTCTGAAATCTTCCTCACTACTGTCCCAAAGGAAACGAATCGTACGACCTCTGCTGGTCGTGTTGTCAATTACTTCTGCAACCAATTCATCATTTTCTCCAAAATATAATTTATTACCAACCCTGATTTTACGGGCAGGATCTACAATTACATCCCACAATCTGTTGGTTTTATTGAGTTCTCTTAATAAAAAAACTTCAATCTTAGCACCAGTTTTTTCTTTACGGCCATACATTCTCGCAGGAAAAACTTTGGTATTGTTTACTACAAAAACATCCTTGTCATCGAAGTATTCCATGATGTCGGAGAATTGTTTGCTTTCGATCTGGCCTGTGCGACGATGGATAACCATCAATCTGCTTTCTTCTCTTTTTTTAGTTGGATTTTGTGCAATGAGATTTAGCGGCAGATCAAAACGGAATTGAGATAATTTCATGTGTATAATTACTGTTTAAGTTTAATTATTTACATGCCGTAGTACAAAGAAAATGTCAGTTACCCGAGGAAAGCCCTGCCAATTGGTGAGGCACATATCATGTTACGGCATGATTTTAAGGTGGCGAAGTTAGCTTAAAAAAAGGGAAATATTTCTTAAGCGCTCAGAAAAATTATGGAATCAAGAAAAATAGATGGTAAGATTAGAATTTCAAATGTCTAACTGTTTGTCCGTCATTGATCAATTGTTTTAAGGAATCTATTCCAATTTTCAGATGAGTTTCTACATATTTTGCAGTCACTCCAAGATCACTGGCTTCGGTTTTTACACCTTCCGGAACCATTGGAGAATCGCTTACTAATAATAAAGCTCCAGTAGGAATTTTATTGTAAAAACCAACTGAAAAAATGGTAGCAGTTTCCATGTCTATAGCATGAGCTCTTACTTTTTGAAGATAGTCTTTAAAGATTTCATCATGTTCCCACACTCTTCTGTTGGTGGTATAACACACGCCCGTCCAATAGTCGCATTCATAATCTCGTATAGTTGTGGAAATCGCCTTTTGAAGTGCAAACGCAGGTAAAGCTGGAACTTCAGGTGGAAAGTAATCATTACTGGTTCCTTCTCCTCGTATTGCAGCTATGGGTAAAATTAAATCCCCGATTTTATTTCTTTTTTTAAGTCCACCACATTTGCCAAGAAACAAGACTGCTTTAGGATTAATGGCAGTAAGCAAATCCATAATTGTTGCGGAACCTGGACTGCCCATGCCAAAATTGATGATGGTTATATTATTAGCAGTGGCGCATTGCATTGGTCTTTCTGCTCCAACAATTTCTACCTTATTCCATTCTGCGAACAATTTCACATAATTGGAAAAGTTTGTCAATAAAATATATTGACCGAAGTTGGTTATTATTTCACCTGTATATCTTGGCAACCAATTGGAAACGATTTCTTCTTTTGTCTTCATTTTGAATTATTAAATTTCGTAAAAATACAAAAAATAGCTGTGATTCAGTTTAAATAACGATTTGATGAATAAAACCATGGCAGTTGATGGCATTTTAGCTAAGCTAAGCGTTTCCGATTTTAGATATTGCAATATTGCGAATACGCATAAAAACAGGCCCCAATAGCTAAATCCGCAGCAGTTCAAAATCATTTAGACAAAATCATCAATCCAACTGCTATAATTTGTAGTTTTGATTCAATAGCTGAATTAGCTCGATTTCGTTTTTTGTAATAGTTGTTAAAATATGATTGCAGTAAAATATCCTGATAAGAAACCTTCGATTGCTATTAAAGATGGTACAGAAAAGATCTTTTGTTTAAGCAGAAAAAAATGGTTGGTGCTGACTCCTGAAGAGTGGGTTAGACAAAATTTTTTATTGTACTTAATAGAAATATTAAAATATCCGATTTCTTTGATTGCAGTTGAAAAACAGATTTCTGTAGGGGAAGTAAAAAAGCGGTTTGATATCGTAGTATTTGACAACTGCGCATTACCCATCATTTTGATAGAATGCAAGGAAATGGACATCAACTTAACCCCTTCAGTTTTACAGCAGGCATTGAATTACCATAGTAGTTTCCAGTCTCAGTATATTATCATTACCAATGGGCTTCATACCATTGGTTTTGAAAACAAGGGGAGTCATATAGAAGAAATTCATGAATTGGTGGCATTTCAATAGTAAAGATTCTTTTTTTTATTTTTTTTGGTCAACTTGTAAATCCGCTTTATATTTGTCATCCCTTTTTAAAGGGGATAAACCCTATTGTTCACAACCAAGAAAATTTCTATTTTTTATGGCTGTTAAAATGAGATTACAAAGACATGGTTCAAAAAAGAGACCATTCTATTTCATCGTTATTGCTGACGGACGTAGTCCTCGCGACGGAAAATTCATTCAAAAATTAGGTACTTACAATCCTTTGACTGTTCCTGCTACAATTCAGGTTGATCGTCAGAAGGCATTGGATTGGCTACAAAAAGGTGCTCAACCCACTGATACTGTACGTCGTATCCTTTCTTTCAAAGGAGTATTGTATCTAAAGCATCTACTTCGTGGAGTAAGCATGGGCTTATTTGATGAAGCAGCGGCAATGGAAAAATTTACAAAGTGGAGTGTAGAGCATGATGCTCTTGTTTCAAATCGTCAGAGTGCTCATAAAAAAGCACGTATGGATCGCAGAGACGTTCCTGTTGTTAAGAAAGTAGAAGCTAAAGTGGAAACACCGGTAGAAGCTGCTGCTGAAACACCAGAAGTTGAAGCACCAGAAGTTGAAGCACCTGTAGTGGAAACACCAACAACTGAAGAAGAAACTAAAACAGCAGAATAATACCTCTGTACCGTTAATTCATTTCAAAAAGCCGGCTCTACATGTAGAGTCGGCTTTTTTTATTTCTTAATTTATGATTTTCAGCATTGTATATTAAGGTGGCTACCTTATTTTTGCATACCAAAATTTAAGCATTACATCATGCCCTTCTATTTACTACAGGCAAATTCTAATAGTGCAGCCAATTACTTACCCATTGTAATCCAGATTATTTTTGCCTTAGGGTTGGTTTTCACCATTATTTGGGGATCAAATTTATTAGGTCCAAAAAGAGTCACTTCAGATAAATTACAAAATTTCGAAAGCGGAATTGAAATCAAAGAGAATGCACGCCAGCCAATGGCTATAAAATATTTCCTTATTGCAATTTTGTTTGTATTGTTTGATGTGGAGGTGATTTTTTTCTATCCTTATGCAGTCAATTTTTGTGAATTGGGATGGGATGGTTTTATTGCGGTAATATTTTTTGTTGCTTCTTTTTTAGCTGGGTTTATATACATCTTTAAGAAAGGAGCAATGAAGTGGGAAGACTAATTTGATTTGAACAATTGAACACTTGAAAATTTTAAAATTGATTAATTAAAAAATATGTCTCGTCCAGTACAATTTAATAATACTATAAAATTCGAAGGCATTCCTGAGGGCTACATGGGTGAGGGATTCATGGCAACTAACTTTGAAAAAGTGGTGAGCCTTGCTCGAAAAAATTCTATTTGGCCTTTACCTTTTGCTACAAGTTGCTGTGGGATTGAATTCATGGCAACAATGGGGAGTCATTATGATTTAGCTCGCTTTGGTTCTGAAAGAGTTGGATTTTCTCCTCGTCAATGTGATTTATTAATGGTGATGGGTACGATTTCAAAAAAAATGGGACCGGTTTTAAAACAAGTTTATGTACAAATGGCGGAACCCCGTTGGGTAATTGCTGTTGGAGCATGTGCAAGCAGTGGCGGAATTTTTGATACTTATTCTGTTTTACAAGGAATAGATCAGGTTATTCCGGTTGATGTTTATGTGCCAGGTTGCCCACCAAGACCAGAAGCTATTTTGGATGGGTTTATGAAAATACAGGAATTGGTAAATGCAGAAGGATTGAGAAGAAGACATAGTGACCAGTATAAAGAGTTGATGAATAGTTATGGAATACAATAACTGTTTAATAAGTTGAAAAGGTTGAATAAGTTCAATAGGTTAAATATACACTCTGAATAACCTTTTAAACATCTTGAACTTTTTAAACACTTGAAACAAAAAAGAAATGTTGACAAACGAAATTATAAAACAAAAATTAACTGAGAAATTCGGCGAGCAATTAACGGATTGGCAAGAGCCTTATGGCATGCTTACATTTACAGCAGTAAAAGAAATTAATTTAAAAGTGCTGCAGTTTTTATTTGATGATGCTGAATTTAAATTTAATTTTTTAACTGATTTACAAGCGGTTCATTATCCTGATAACAAAGGCGCTGAACTTGCTGTTGTTTACCATCTGCACAACTGGACAGATAATGTACGCATTCGTTTTAAAGTGTATGCCGATATTAATCAACCCGACGTTTACAGTGCAACGGCATTGTACCAATCGGCAAATTTTATGGAAAGAGAAACCTATGATTTTTACGGGGTAAATTTTGTAGGGCATCCCAACTTAATCAGAATCCTTAACGTTGATGAAATGGATTATTTTCCGATGAGAAAAGAATTTCCATTGGAAGATCAAACAAGAATTGATAAGGATGATGATATGTTTGGCAGATGATGAGTTGATTTGAAGAGCTGCAAATTTGAGAATTAATATCGAATTGCAAAATGAACAAATTGAAATTATGAGTGATCACATATTATTACCGGAAGGAAGTATTGAAAAGCAAACGACCACATTAAATCTGGGTCCTACGCATCCGGCTACGCATGGTGTTTTTCAAAATATTTTGGAATTGGATGGAGAGCGCATCATGAAAGCTACTTCTACAGTAGGTTATATCCATCGTGCCTTTGAAAAAATTGCAGAAAGGAGAAATCTTTATCAAATCACACCACTTACTGATCGTTTAAATTATTGTTCTTCGCCGCTAAATAATATTGGATGGCATTTAACTTGCGAAAAGTTGTTGGGTGTTTCCACTCCTAAACGAGTTGATTATTTAAGAATCATCATCATGGAATTGGCGCGTATTTCTGATCACTTGATTTGCAATTCAATTGTGGGTGTGGATAGTGGCGCGTACTCTGGATTTTTGTATGTAATGCAATTCAGAGAATTGATTTATGAAATCTATGAAGAAATTTGCGGATCAAGATTAACTACAAATATTGGCCGTATCGGCGGTTTTGAAAGAAACTTCACTAATGCAGCATTTGAAAAGTTAGAAAAATTTCTTGATGAGAAAAGCGGCTATCCGGCACAGTTAAAAGAGTTTGAAAATTTATTCGCAAGGAACAGGATTTTTATGGATCGTACAATTGGTTGTGGTCCAATTACTGCCGAAAGAGCCATGAACTATGGATTTACTGGTCCAAATCTTCGTGCAGCAGGTGTTGATTATGATGTAAGAGTGCATACGCCATATAGCAGTTATCAGGATTTTGATTTTACTGTTCCGGTAGGCACTACGGGTGACTGTTATGATCGCTTCTTGGTACGTAATCAAGAGATGTGGCAAAGCTTGAGTATTCTCAGACAAGCCTATCAAAAAGTACAGGAGTTTAAAGGTGCGGAAGCTGAAGTGTATCATGCTGATGTGCCTGCTTATTATCTTCCTGAAAAGAAAGATGTTTATACCAAGATGGAAGCGTTGATTTACCATTTCAAAATCATCATGGGAGAAACAGCTATGCCTGCTGGTGAGGTATACCATTCCATTGAAGGCGCAAACGGAGAGTTGGGTTATTATTTAATCAGTGATGGAGGAAGAACGCCGTACAGATTGCATTTCCGCCGACCTTGCTTTATTTATTACCAGGCCTATCCGGAATTAATCGAAGGAGGAATGTTGAGTGATGCTGTGATTACAATGAGTAGTTTGAATTTGATTGCAGGAGAATTGGATGCGTAAGGACAATTAAAAATTAAAAAGTAAAAGTCGAAATTTTGAATTTAAACTTTTGACTTTTGAATTATAAAAACATGGTACAGTTTAAAGAAACAAGTCTGGCAAAAGTGAAAGAGATTATTGCTCGTTATCCGAGTGGTAAACAAAAGAGTGCCTTATTGCCCGTTCTGCATTTAGCGCAAGTTGAATTTGACGGATGGTTAGATGTTCCTGTAATGGATTATGTTGCTGGCTTGCTGAATATTGAGCCAATCGAAGTGTATGAGGTTGCAAGTTTTTACAGCATGTACAATTTAAAGCCTGTTGGAAAATTTGTATTCGAAGTTTGTCAAACAGGTCCTTGTATGCTTAACGGCAGCGATGATATTATTGATTACATCAAACAAAAATTAAGCATTGGAGTTGGCGAAACAACTGCTGATGGATTATTTACTTTGAAAACAGTAGAATGTTTGGGTGCTTGCGGTTATGCACCTTTGATGCAGTTTGGAAAAACGTATCGCGAACATTTAACCAAACAAAAAGTAGATACTATTATTGAAGAGTGTAGAGCAAAAGCGAATTAATATAATGGGAAGAAAATTATTATTAGAAAAACAACATGTAGAAGGTATTCGTCATTACGATGTGTATCGCCGTGAAGGCGGTTATCGTAGTGTGGAGAAGGCATTGAAGATGCAACCAAATGACATAGTGGAGGAAGTGAAAAAAAGCGGCTTAAGAGGTCGTGGTGGTGCTGGATTCCCAACTGGTATGAAGTGGAGTTTTTTAGCAAAGCCTGATGGCGTTCCCCGTTATTTAGTTTGCAATGCAGATGAAAGTGAACCAGGTACTTTTAAAGACAGGTATTTAATGGAATTCATTCCACATATTTTAATTGAAGGAATGATTGTGGCATCATATGCGTTAGGCAGCAACGTTAGTTACATTTATATCCGCGGTGAATATGATTGGATTACTGATATTTTAGATCAGGCAATTGCTGAAGCCAAACAAAATGGCTGGTTAGGAAAAAATATACAAGGAAGTGGATTTGATTGCGAAATGTATGTTCAGCGTGGAGCAGGTGCTTATATCTGTGGAGAAGAAACAGCTTTATTGGAATCATTGGAAGGAAAAAGAGGCAACCCCAGGATTAAACCTCCATTCCCAGCTATTAAAGGATTATGGGGATGTCCAACAGTAGTGAATAATGTAGAAACCTTAGCTGCAGTAGTTCCTATTATTAATGAAGGTGCTGAAGAATATGCAAAAATTGGCGTGGGTAAATCAACTGGTACCAAATTGATTTCTGCATGTGGAAATATTAATAAACCAGGTATCTATGAAATAGACATGACTATTTCTGTGGAAGAGTTTATTTATAGTGATGAATATTGTGGCGGCATTCCAAATGGAAAGAAATTAAAAGCTTGTATTCCTGGAGGATCATCTGTTCCAATTTTGCCAGCTAATTTATTATTGACTACAGCCAAAGGGGAAAAGAGATTAATGAATTATGAGAGTTTAAGCGATGGCGGATTTGCCTCAGGAAGTATGATGGGTTCTGGTGGATTTATCGTTTTGGATGAAGACCAGTGTATTGTAAGACATACCTATACTTTGGCGAGATTTTATCGTCATGAGAGTTGCGGACAATGTAGTCCTTGCAGAGAAGGAACCGGCTGGATGGAAAAAATATTATTAAGTATTGAAAAGGGAAAGGGGAAGTTGAGTGATATTGATTTGCTTTGGGATATTCAAAGAAAGATTGAAGGGAATACGATTTGCCCATTGGGAGATGCTGCGGCTTGGCCGGTGGCAGCTGCAATTAGACATTTCCGTGATGAGTTTGAATGGCATGTGAATAATCCTGAAAAGTGTTTGACAGAAAATTTTGGTTTGAGGCATTATGCGGATGCGATTCATGTGCCGGTGTAGTTTCACGCTAGGTACGCAAAGGAGCAAAGTTTATTGTATTGATTTGATTTCATGCAAGGAGCAAAGTTGATTAAGTTTTGTAAATGCTAAGTATGAGAGAGAACGAGATTTCGAAAATAGTATTTGAGTTGTGTTTGATGATTCATAAAAAGTATGGCCCAGGTTTATTTGAAAGTGTTTATGAGGAAATTATCTGTTTTGAGTTGCATAAACTAGATATTTCTTTTACTCGTCAGCAAGGAATACCGCTGATACATGAAGAGATAAAAATGGATGTAGGATTCAGAGCAGATGTGATTATTGAAAATAAAGTTATACTTGAGTTGAAGTCAGTTGAAGTTTTGTCACCGCTTCATCATAAACAACTGTTGACTTATTTAAAACTGACTGATTTGAAATTGGGTTTGCTAATTAATTTCAATGTGTCATTGTTGAAAGATGGCATTCATAGAATTGCAAATAAATTATAGCGCCATTGCTTCGTTGCGAGCTTTGCGTGAAAAATTGATAAGAGTACATAAAAATGTCGTGATTTTTAAAAGTTGACATTCACGACATAATAAATAAATTATAGCGTCATTGCTTCATTGCGAGCTTTGCGTGAAAAATTGATAAGAAAACACAATAATGGAAGTTGAAATAAACACAATTAAAGTAACCATCGACAACATCACTATTGATGTTGCACCTGGTACAACTATCCTTAATGCCGCGAGGCAAATAGGAGGAGATGTAACGCCTCCGGCTATGTGCTATTACAGCAAGCTTGAAGGAAGTGGCGGCAAATGCCGTACTTGTTTGGTGGAAGTAGCTGCTGGTTCAACGGCTGATCCTCGTCCAATGCCAAAATTGGTTGCAAGTTGCCGCACAGGTGTGATGGATGGAATGGTTGTAAAAAATATTACCAGCGAAAAAGTGACTGATGCAAGAAATGGCGTGGTGGAATTTTTATTATTAAATCATCCATTGGATTGTCCTATTTGTGATCAGGCTGGCGAATGTCATTTGCAAGATTTAGGTTACGAACATGGTAAAGAAGGAACTCGTTACCAGTTTGCCCGCAGAACTTTTAAGAAAGAAGATATTGGACCTTATATACAGTTACACATGACAAGATGTATTCTTTGTTATCGTTGTACGTATGTAGCCGATCAAATTACAGATAAGCGTGTACACGGTATCATTGATAGAGGCGACCACGCTGCCATATCAACATATATTTCAAAAGCCATCGACAATGATTTTAGTGGAAATATGATTGATGTTTGTCCGGTTGGTGCTTTAACAGATAAAACTTTCCGATTTAAAAATAGGGTTTGGTTTACAAAGCCGGTAGATGCCCATCGCAATTGTACCACTCCTGGTTGTTGTGGAAAAGCAACATTATGGTTAAGAGGCGAAGAAGTATTCAGGGTTACTGCAAGAAAAGATGAGTGGGGAGAAGTGCAGAGTTATGATGGTAAGCCAGGATGGATTTGCAATACTTGCAGATTTGAAACTAAAAAAACGGAGTCGTGGACAATAGAAGGAGTAACGAAAATTAGCCGTCACTCTGTTATTGGATTAAATAAATATCAAACACTGGAAATGCCAAAAGAAACAGTGAAAGAAGTGATGAATGGCATTGAACCTAAATTGTTGATGGATATTCACAGCGTAAGTGGCGTCAATAATCCAAAGCTGCATTTAAGCGAAATTGAAGGACCGGCAAAATCAAGTGATTTTAAAAATTAAAATGATGTTACTAGCAATAGATTTAGGAATGGTTATTGAAAAATTGATTTTAATAGTAGTGGTGGTATCCGCTTCTTTGGTCATAGCGATGTATACTACTTTCGCAGAAAGAAAAGTTGCAGCCATTTTACAAGACAGAAGAGGCCCCAATCGTGCAGGCCCCTTTGGATTATTACAACCTTTGGCTGATGGATTGAAATTGTTTTTCAAAGAAGAAATTATTCCAGCTTTTTCTTCAAAAACATTATTTATTCTTGGCCCCGCATTAGCTATGATCACTGCGGTGATGACAAGTGCAGTGATTCCCTGGGGAGATCATGTAGAATTGTTTGGCAGAAATATTAATCTTCAAATTGCAGATATTAATATTGGAATTTTATATGTATTTGGTGTGGTGAGTTTGGGTGTTTATGGTATTATGATTGGAGCCTGGGCAAGTAATAATAAATTCTCGCTTCTTGGAGGCTTGAGAGCGGCCTCACAGATTATCAGTTATGAACTGGCAATGGGAATATCTTTGATTGCATTACTGATGGTAACGGGGACGCTTAGTCTAAAAGAAATGGTGGTGCAGCAACAAGCGGGACATTGGAATGTAATTTATCAGCCACTGGGCTTTTTAATATTTCTTATTTGTGCATTTGCAGAATGTAACAGAACCCCATTTGATTTGCCTGAAGCTGAAAATGAATTGATTGGAGGATATCATACAGAGTATTCGTCCATGAAATTAGGGTTCTATCTTTTTTCTGAATACATCAATATGTTTATCAGCAGTGTAATTATGGCTACCTTATTTTTCGGTGGTTATGATATGCCCTTTGTAAATGAAGTAAACCTTTCTCCTAATATTGCCGCATTGGTTGGTATTGCTGCATTAATGGCTAAAGTGATTTGTTTTATATTTTTATTTATGTGGGTACGCTGGACAATACCAAGATTCAGATATGACCAGCTGATGCATTTGGGTTGGAGAATTTTAATTCCGCTGGCATTGTTTAATATGCTGGCAACTGGAGGAGTGATTTTATATTTTAGTAAGTAAAAAGTAATTTTTTCTAGAAGTCATTTTTGATTTAAAATTTTGACTTTTGAATTTTTAATTTGATAAATAAAAATGCAAGCATTAACAAATAAGGCAAAACAAGTTAGCAGAAAGCCCATGAGTTTCATGGAACGTATGTACTTGCCCGCTATTTTTAAAGGCATGATGATTACATTCAGTCATATTTTTAAAAAGAAGCCTACAATAAATTATCCCGAGAAGAAGCGACCATTTAGTCCTGTATTTCGTGGGTTACAGATATTGAACAGAGATGAAGAGGGTAGAGAGAATTGTACAGCTTGTGGATTGTGCGCCGTTGCTTGTCCTGCAGAAGCCATTACTATGGAAGCAGCAGAAAGACAAGTAGGGGAAGAACATTTATATAAAGAAGAAAAATATGCAGCTAAGTATGAAATTAATATGCTTCGTTGTATTTTTTGTGGATTGTGTGAAGATGCTTGTCCTAAAGATGCCATTTATTTAAGTGAAACATTTACGCCTGCAGATTACCAGCGCAAACAATTTATTTATGATAAAAATGATTTGCTCATTCCGCATCCAAAAGAAAATCCAGATGCTTATAGTAAGGCATTAGGTAATAGACCAAAAAGAGAATCAGTTAATTAATTTATAAGATGAATATTACTACACTTGTTTTTATTTTATTGTCGGTATTAGCCGTAGGAAGCGCTATCATGATGATTACGAGCAAAAGTCCTGTAAACAGTGTATTGTGGCTGATTGTTGTATTCTTTACTATATCTGGACATTATATTTTATTGAATGCTCAATTTTTGGCGATAGTAAATATCATAGTTTACGCAGGTGCAATCATGGTGTTGTTTTTGTTTGTGGTGATGTTGATGAATTTAAATAAAGAAACAGAACCTGTAAAAAATTATCGTTTACAATTAATAGGCATTGTTGCAGGAGGAGCACTTTTGTTACTTATTATTTCAGCAATAATGAAAATTGATGCTCAACAGTTAGTGCAGATGAAAGTCGGTGATGAAGGATTGATTAAATCTTTAGGTATGAATCTGTTCAAGAATTATGTATTGCCTTTTGAAATCAGCAGTGTGCTATTTTTAAGTGCAATAATTGGCGCAGTGGTCATTGGAAAAAAAGACTAATTAAAAAATTGAAAAAATAAACATGGATATAAAAGCATACATAGCGCTATCGCTTACCTTATTTACAATCGGGATCATTGGCGTTTTGGTACGCAGAAATGCCATCATTATTTTTATGTGCGTAGAGTTAATGCTTAATGCAGTGAACTTGTTATTAGTGGGATTTTCAAAAATGCATGCACTGAGTCCTATAGCAAAAGCTTCTTTAACCTATGCAAGTGACGCGCAAATTTTTGTGTTCTTTATTATGGTTGTTGCAGCTGCTGAAGTGAGTGTAGGCTTGGCTATTATTGTAATGATGTATAGAAATGTACATACGGTTGATGTAAACTTTTTGAATAGATTAAAAAATTAAAATAAAAATCAGCGTAAATAAAGTTGCGCAATTTTTCAATTCGTTATGAATAATATTTTAAAATTAGTTTGGTTGATTCCTGTCTTGCCATTGGTAGGGTTTCTTATTAATGGTCTGGGACGTAAGTTGTTGTCTAAATCAGCATCAGGGTTTGTAGGAAGTGCAGTTATTTTATTGTCATTTGTATTAAGTTTACTTGTTTTTCTGCAAGTAAAGAATGGCAATACCGCTACCATCCATCTTTTTAATTTTATCCATCTCGATTCCTTAAACATTGCATTTGATTTTAAAATAGACCAGTTGTCAACGTTGTTTTTATTGATTATTACAGGCGTTGGTTTTCTAATTCATGTTTATTCCACTGCGTATATGCATGATGAAGACGGCAAGGATTTTGCTAAGTATTTTGCTTATCTCAATTTGTTTGTGTTTTCCATGTTGTTGTTGGTAATGGGAGGTAATTATGTAATTATGTTTATTGGTTGGGAAGGTGTTGGGCTTTGTTCTTATTTATTGATTGGCTATTGGTTTAGAAATACTGATTATACAGATGCTGCAAAGAAAGCATTTGTGATGAATAGAATTGGAGATCTGGGATTTTTATTGGCTTTATTCTGGCTGATCTCTAAGATTGGTACCGTTCAATATGACGAAGTATTTACCATAGCTAATTTGGCTAAACTTTCTCCAACGGATCTTACAGGAATTACCTTATTGATGTTTGTTGGTGCTACTGGAAAGAGTGCACAAATTCCATTGTTTACCTGGCTGCCTGATGCGATGGCGGGTCCAACTCCGGTGAGTGCGTTGATACATGCTGCTACAATGGTTACTGCTGGTATTTACATGATTGCAAGAAGTAACGCATTGTTCTCCTTAGCACCTCAAACGCAAACAATCATTACAATTGTAGGCTTGGCTACTGCTTTATTGGCTGCTTCGATTGCCATTAAGCAAAATGATATCAAAAAAGTGCTGGCATACTCTACCGTTAGTCAGCTTGGATTTATGTTTTTGGCTTTGGGAACGGGTAATTATGTTGCAGCAGTTTTTCACGTTTTGACGCATGCCTTTTTTAAAGCCTTAATGTTCTTGGGAAGTGGTAGCGTTATCCATGCAATGGGTGGCGAACAAGATATTCGTAAAATGGGAGGATTGCACAAACACATGAAAATCACCAGCATTACTTTCTTGATTGGATGTTTGGCCATTGCAGGTATTCCAGGGCTATCTGGATTTTTCTCTAAAGACGAAATACTGGCAGGAGCTTTTGGACATAGTGTATTGCTTTATTCCATTGCCTTGTTTACTGCACTTTTGACCGCTTTTTATATGTTCAGGTTGTACTTTATCACTTTTAGAGGGGAGTTTCGTGGGACACTTGATCAGAAGCACCACTTACATGAAAGTCCAAAAGCGATGACATTCCCTTTAATCATTTTAGCGATATTAAGCGTTATTGGTGGTTATATCGGTGTACCTGAGGCTTTAGGAGGATATCATGAACTAGCTGCATATCTTTCTCCGGTCGTAAAATCCGCAGAACATCATCTTACTCACGGCACAGAATACATGCTGATGGGTTTGTCTACAATATTAGTGCTCGCGACAATTTTATTTGCATGGATTAAATTTAAAAATTATAAAATTGAAGGAGAAGAAAAGGGTCTGGGTAAATTTTTGCAAAACAAATGGTATGTCGATGAATTGTACCAGACTTTGGTGGTGAACCCATTTAAATCAGTATCAGCATTTTTTAATCATACTATAGAATCAAAAGTTATTGATGGCTCAGTAAATGGCATTGGAAAATTGGTCAACTATAGCAGCAGACAACTACGTTGGTTGCAAAGTGGACAAGTCGGAGCTTATGTATTACTGATGGTTATTGGGATGCTTTTATTATTTTTCATTCAATTGTTTTTATAAAAAATAGAAAATTTTGGGTAATTATTTTACATTTCCGGACTTGTTGATTTGGTTGCCTTTATTGGCTGCCGTTTTTTGCTTTATTGCGAAAACAGAGAAAAATGCGAAGACAACCGCAATGTTGTTTTCACTTGTAATACTTGCTGTGTCGGTATCCACTTTGTTTTTTGCAAATGATACGAAGTACATCAATTACAATTATGTAAATTATGTGTGGCTTAAATATTTAGGTGCGAATTATTTCATTGGGTTGGATGGTCTAGGAAGACTATTAACATTACTCTCTGCTTTAGGGTTCCCCTTAATTTTTCTTGCCACTTCAAAAAGTAATTTTAAAAATCCTGCAAAATTTTATGGGTTAATGATGTTGACACAAGCCGGTTTAATGGGTGTTTTCATGGCCTTTGATGCATTGACATTTTATTTCTTTTGGGAATTGGCATTAATACCAGTTTATTTCTTGTCGAGCCAATGGGGCGGAGAAAAAAGAATACAAGCAACTTTCAAATTTTTCGTTTACACCTTTGCCGGATCTTTATTAATGTTAATTGGAATTATTTATGTGTATTTACATACAGATGCAAGGGTCTTCGGAGATGGAACTATTTCTGCTCATTCTTTTTCTTTAAGTTCATTTTATTCGGCTTCACTTTCTCCTGATGAACAAAATGGGTTGTTTGTATTGTTCTTTTTGGCATTTGCCATTAAGATGCCAATATTCCCCTTCCACACCTGGCAGCCTGAGGCATATGATCAATCTCCCACGGCAGTAACAATGGTACTAAGTGGAATTATGGTTAAAATGGGATTGTTTGGTGTCATTCGATGGTTAATTCCAATCTTTCCCGCAGTTTCTCCTGAGCTGAAAAACGGTGTAATTTTCTTATCAGTTATTAGTATTGTCTATGCTAGTTGTGTCGCCATGATGCAGGATAATATAAAACGTTTGGTTGCCTATTCTTCCATTGCGCATATTGGTCTGATGTGTGCAGCTATTTTTGCAATGGATCAGATTAGTATCCAAGGTGTAATGCTGCAAATGTTTAATCATGGCATCAATATTATTGGAATGTGGATTGTAGTTGATATTATAGAAAGAAAAACCGGAGCCAAAAAGATTTCTCAACTTAGTGGACTTGCAGCTTCAGCGCCGGTGCTGACCATATTGTTTTTAATCATTGCTTTTGCAAACATTGCACTTCCTTTGACGAATGCTTTTACGGGCGAGTTTTTAATGTTTAGTGGATTATACAATTACAACAAGTGGATGGCTGCAATTGCCGGAATCGGCATTATTATTTCTGCTGTGTACACACTAAATATGGTACAGAAGGTTTTTTATGGCAGTGTTAATGCAGTTACAAAAGAAGTAAATGATGTTTCCCTGAATGAAAAAATGGCTTTGATTATTATTGTCTGTCTGATATTTTTTATAGGAATATATCCGCAGCCATTAATTGATCTAACAAAAGATGCAGTGAACAATTTGCTTTTAAGAATTAAATAGTTTTTATTAAATAGCTAGAATTAAATTATGAATGCAATAATATTATCAGCAGTTTGGGGAGTGGTTATGATGTTCTGTGGCGTTTTTATTAAAAGCAAATCATTGCCTAAATATATTGCTGTCGCAGGGTTGAGCATCATTATTATTGTCAATATCATTGAATTGATCAGTGGGAATTCGTGCTTCCATTTCCAGACTAACGATATGATTCGTACCAATTCTTTTAATCTTTTATTTATTACTATTGCATTAGGATGTACCTTGATTTATTTTTTATTGAGTGGATCAGAGATTGAAAAGGTCGGCCCGCATGTCGGCGAATATTTTGCTTTAATCTTTTTTGTGCTTTGTGGTGTTGCTATTGCTGCAACATTCAATACTTTACTCATGCTATTCATTGGTATCGAAATTATTTCCATCCCATTGTATATACTAACGGGTAGTGACAAACGAAATTTAAAAAGTAATGAAGCCGCTTTAAAATACTTTTTAATGGGAGCTTTTTCCACTGGCATTTTGCTTATGGGTATTGCTTTTATATATGGAGGAAATCCCAATGCCTCTTTTTATATTGATAAAATCCAGATAGGCATGGGAGAGATGCCTGTTATGATTGCAGTTGGCCTTTTGTTTATTTTAGTTGCTATGTCTTTCAAAGTATCGGCAGCGCCTTTTCATTTTTGGACGCCGGATGTTTATGACGGAGCACCAACAGTGTTTACTTCTTTTATGAGTACTATTGTAAAAGTAGCCGGATTTTTCGCATTCATACGTTTGTTTGAATATTCATTCGGAGTTATTCAAGATCAATGGCAACGATTGATTGTGGTTATTACTATCGCAACTTTGCTCATAGGAAACATTACTGCCGTTTTTCAGCAAAGTGTAAAAAGAATGATGGCTTATTCCAGTATTGCTCAGGCGGGCTTCATGTTATTAGCATTGTTTGCTTTGAATGACAAAGCTAAAGAGGGGATCTTATTATATTCAGCTGCATATAGTTTGGCTACAATTGGCTTCTTTGGTATTCTTACAAAAATGGAAGACTATACCATTGACGGATTTAATGGTTTGGCAAAAGAGCAGCCCTTGCTGGGTTTTGCTGCTACAATTTTTTTATTATCCCTTACAGGTATTCCGCTTACGGCAGGTTTTCAAAGTAAGTTTTTTATGTTGATGGCTGCTGTTCAAAATGGGCATCAATTCTGGCTTGTCATTGCTGCTGTATTATTTGCTGCAATAAGTGCGTATTATTATTTCAGAGTCATTCAGGCTATATATTTTAAAGAAGCAACGCAACCCGTTACTCAAGCCAATTCGGTAACTACACCATTTAAAATCATGTTAGTTGTCATTGTTGCCCTGATTCTTATTATCGGAATTTACCCTGAGATTATTATTGGATGGATGTATCGTTAATACCAGCTGATTCTTCACACTATTGACATAAAAGCAATTTTCCTGAGCTATATTTGAGCTAATTATTGAGCTATGACTTACAGAGATTCTCTTGCCTTATCGTGGAAAAATATTACAGGAAACAAACTGCGTACCTCTATTACTGTTATTATCATCGCTTTGGGAATCTTTGCCCTCATACTCATCATTACTGCGATACAAGCTGCGAGCAACAGCCTAACGGCAAGTTTTTCTACGATGGGATCCAATTCTTTTAGTATCAGGTATAAAGAACGAAGTGTTGGCTTTGGTCACAGAAGACGCGCGAATACCATTAAGACGAATAAAAAAACATTAAATGAAAGGAAATCCAATCTTGGTATTCCTATAAGTTTGAATGATGCCAAAATGTTCAGAGACAGATTTGATTTCCCCGGATCGAGAGTTAGTATTGCGTTACGTGGTCCATCGGGCATTGTAGTTAATACAAATAGATTAAAGACCAATCCTGAGGTAAATGTTTATGGTGGCGACGAAAATTATTTAGAATTGAATGGCTACAATATTTCTTATGGCAGAAATTTCACTAAAACTGAGATTGAGTCGGGTATAAATGTATGCATGATTGGAAGTGGAGTTGCCAGCAAGTTGTTTCCAGATAATAATGCAAAAGCCATTGATGCACTTGTGAGTGTAGACCATATTCCTTATCGTGTTATTACTGTTCTTGCAGATAAAGGGTCTAGCGCTTTTTTCAATACAAGCAAAGTGGTTATTACGCCATATAATAATGTGCGAAGATTATTTGCATCACAAAACAGCACTTATAATATAGCCGTTCAAGTTGATGATTTAAAGAAAATGGATGTAGCGGTGGGAGAGGCTACTGCGGTGTTTAGGCCAGTCAGACAATTATCCATAAAAGATGCGGATAATTTTTTTATAGACAAAAGTGACAGTATCGCGGAGAGTTTACTCACCAATTTAGGTTTTCTTGAAAAGGGTACCATTGGGATCGCATTTATTACATTAATAGGCGCAGCGATTGGCTTAATGAATATTATGTTAGTGGCAGTGAATGAACGAACGAAAGAGATTGGATTAGCGAAAGCATTAGGAGCTACCCGGAAAACCATTCGGGCACAATTTCTGTTTGAATCCATCATCATTAGCCTAATGGGAGCTGTTGCAGGCATTATTTCTGGTGTATTATTGGGTAATCTGGTTGCTATTTTACTACATACAGGATTTGTAATCCCATGGGCCTGGGTGATTGCAGGCATTTTCGTTTGTTTTGTGGTTGGATTACTGGCGGGTTCTTACCCTGCATACAAAGCTTCAAAACTGGATCCGATTGTCGCCTTGCGTTATGAATAATTTTTTCCTCAAAAAGCCCTCATTTAGTGTTAACAAATTGAAAATTTAAGTTAAACTATTCATAGCTAAGTTTTTTTTATTAACTTGTTGCCTCGTTGTAAAAACCTATGACTCAGGTCATTAATTTGCAATTTCATTATCAATAAAAATTAAAACTTAACTCATTAAAATCAGATTGTTATGGCAGAAACAAAATCAACTGCAAATTCAGTACAAGAAAACAAACTCAATAGCATGATTTCATTGCTAGCACCAATTGTATGTGTACTAGCTGGTTACATCATTTGGAGATTTATTTTGGGCGCAGGGTCCAATTTTAACGTAGGAAGTGAAAATAGTGGATTCTGGCCTGAAAGAGAAGGGCCAAAAACTGCTTTGAGTAAAATGTATTTAGGAGGTATTATTGTACCGATTCTAATTGGAACTTTTTTAACCATGATCACTTTTGTTGTTGAAAGATACATGACGATCAAAAAAGCAAATGGAACAGGAAGCAATGCTGATTTTGTTCGTAAAGTACAATTTCATTTAGCTAATAAAAATGTTGATGCTGCTTTGGCAGAATGCGACAAACAAAAAGGTTCTGTTGGGAATGTAATGAAAGCAGGATTACGTCGCTACAAAGAAATGATTACTGATAATCAATTAAGCACAGAACAAAAAGTTATGGCTATTCAAAAAGAAGTGGAAGAAGCTACTTCATTGGAGTTGCCCATGCTGGAGAAGAACTTAGTTTTCTTGTCTACAATTGCTTCTATTGCTACGTTAATGGGGTTATTAGGAACTGTATTAGGGATGATTCGTTCTTTCTCGGCTTTAGGAGAAGATAGCGGTGGCGGTGCAGCAGCAAGTAAACTTTCTGTTGGGATTTCTGAGGCTTTGTATAATACAGCTTTGGGAATTGGTACTTCAGCATTTGCTATTGTATTTTATAATATTTTCACCACTAAGATTGATGGGATTACTTATGGTATTGATGAGTCAGGATTTACTTTAACACAATCATTTGCTTCTCAATACAAATAATCTTTGTAAGCGAACGAAATAAGTATTTTAAAGTAACATCAAAAAAATAATTTCATCATATGCCTAAAGTAAAAATACCACGGAAGAGCACGACTATCGATATGACTGCGATGTGTGATGTGGCGTTTTTATTGTTGTCTTTTTTCATTCTGGCAACAAAACAAAAACCACCAGAAGTGCTTTCGGTTGCACCACCGAGTTCTATTTCTGCTAAAGCGGCTCCAGACAAATCAATATTAATCACATTGACTAAAGATGGCAGAGCTTTTATCATGTTGGGAGATGAGACAAAAAAAGCAGATATTCTCAGTAATATCAACTTGACAAAGGGCTTGAATCTTTCTCCTGCAGAATTAAAGAAATGGGAAAAATCGCCTTTCATTGGATTGCCATTGAATCAAATAAAAAGTTCATTATCATTAATATCAGAAATCCCTGCTAATAAAATGCCGGGGATTCCTACAGACAGTTCAAGAAATGAAATGATTGATTGGGTGAAAAGTATATCTAATGTATATGCGGGTACTGATCAACGTAAGTTGCAGGAAATGCTGCTTGTTAAAGGAGATAATGAAGCGCTTTATCCTACATTTAAAAATATCAAACAAGCTTTCAAGAAAAATGAGATTTATAAATTTAGAATTGTTACGAATGGCGAAGCTGTTCCTGTTGGTTCTGAATTGTATTTAAATCCACCGAAAGCCAATTAATTAATTAAAATAAACATACCGATATGGCAGAAATGGATACTTCGTCGGGTGGCGGACATCATAAGAAAGGACCCGGCGTAAAAAAAGCAAAGAAATTATCTACCAGAGTTGATTTAACTCCAATGGTTGATTTGGGATTTCTGCTTATTACGTTCTTTGTATTCACTACAACAATGAGCCAGTCTACGGCTATGAATATGAATGAACCAAAAGATGATTCCACTCAGGTAATGAAAGTAAAGAACTCTGGTGCGATGACTATCTTATTGGGCAAAGGAGATCAAGTATATTATTATTATGGTCAGTTGGAAGTAGATAAACTCAGTGAGCAATTCAAGAGCACCACATTCAAACAAATCAGAGATTTAATCGTTACAAAAAAGAAGGCTACCAACATTGACGACTTGATGTATATTATCAAATCTGATAAGCAATCAACCTTCAAAAATGCTATCGATATTCTTGATGAGATGAGTATTTGTGCAGTTCCTCCTGGTCATTATGCAGAAGTAGATATGACTGCAACAGAAGAGTTGTTAATTAGAAAAACAGAGGAAGCGAATGGTATAAAATAATTTGAGAAATAATTATTTAAAATTCCGATCTAAACAAACAAACAGATTATTATGGATGTAAATAAAATTTTAAACGCCGATTTACTTGATATCATTTTTGATGGCAGGAATAAATCATACGGAGCTTATGATTTAAGGAGAAACTATAATTTAAGATTAAAAAAAGCGTTGATTTTTACTGGCGCATTATTGCTATTGATATTTCTTGGAGCAGTATTTGCAAACATTATTGATAAGTACAAAAACAAAAGCACCATAGATGTGGTAGATACACAAATGGCGGAAATTAAAAAAGACGAACCACCACCGCCACCACCGCCACCACCACCAACACCACCACCACCACCAGAAGTAAATCAGGTAAAATTCACCCCTCCAAAAATCGTAAAAGATGAAGAGGTAAAACCTGACGAAAAAATAGAAGAAATTAAGGAAGATCAGGTTATTAGTACCAAGACGGTAGAGAGTGACAATAAAGATCAAATTGTGCAGGCGCCAGTAGAGTCTACTAATAGTGACTTACCTAGAGATGATGATGAAAATAAAATTTTTACAAAAGTAGAAGTAGATGCTGCATATCCGGGCGGTGAAGGTTCTTGGAGAAGATACCTGTCAAATAATTTAGATAGCGAAACACCTGGGAATAATGGAGCTCCTGCAGGTACTTATACTGTTGTGATTCGATTTGTAGTTGCGAAAGATGGATCTGTAAGTGATGTGGTTGCCGAAACTTCTCATGGTTATGGAATGGAACAGGAATCAATCAGAGTAATAAAAAGATCAGGTAAGTGGACACCAGCAATACAAAATGGTCGTAACGTCACTGCCTACAAACGCCAGCCCATTACTTGGGTTGTGCAGGAATAACTTTTTAAAAACTTTCAAAAGAAACCTCTCAATTAAATGGGAGGTTTTTTGTTTTTGCAAGTTTAAAATTGTTTCAAAAGTTGAATAGGTTTCATTTAGTTTTGTGGCCATTGTCATTTATTTCATAATAATTTACTATGCTGTATTTATCATTTATATCTTTGACAAATGAACAATAAACTATCGGGATGGGATGATACTATTGTTGCTTTGGCTACTGCCCCTGGCATTGCTGCTATTGGTGTAATTAGATTAAGTGGCAAAAACACTTTTGAAATCGTCTCCAAAATTTTCCCCTCTAAAAATATCACGGTTCAACAATCACATACTATTCATGTAGGGTTATTAAAAGATAATCACGAGGTTATTGATGAAGTTGTTTTGTCTTTATTCAGAGGGCCCAAAAGTTATACTGGTGAGGACACGATAGAAATTAGCGGTCACGGTAGTCCATATATTCAGGAGCAAATTATTAATACCTGTATAAAATATGGTGCAAGATTGGCGAAGCCAGGAGAGTTTACCCAACGTGCTTTTTTAAATGCAAAACTTGATCTTACACAAGCAGAAGCAGTAGCTGATTTAATTGCATCTAATACAAAAGCATCGCAAAAAACAGCGTTACATAATATTAGAGGAGGATTTTCTCATGAGTTAAAAAGCATGAGAGAACAGCTTATTCAATTTGCTTCTTTGATAGAGTTGGAGCTGGACTTTGCAACTGAGGATGTAGAGTTTGCCGATCGTACCAAGTTTTATGCTTTGATTAATGAGATAGAAAATTCAACACAACAACTCATCACTTCTTTTCAATTGGGAAATGTGATTAAAAATGGAGTAAGTGTAGCCATTATTGGCAAACCCAATGCGGGGAAATCTACCTTATTAAATTGCTTACTAAATGAAGAAAGGGCCATCGTCAGTGAGATTGCGGGAACAACAAGAGATACAATAGAAGAAACGATTAACATTAATGGCATACTTTTTCGATTAATTGATACGGCCGGTATTAGAACACAGAGCAAGGATATTATTGAAAATCTTGGGATAGAGAAGAGTCTTGAGAAAATGAATAGCGCTGATATTGTCTTGTATATTTTTGATAAGAATACAACATCTGCGGAAGAGTTATCAACTCAGATAAAATTATTTGAAGATGCCGCAATCAAATATTTATTGGTTGGAAATAAAGCTGATCTAAGTAATTCTTTTTCAACAGATAAAGATGATGTAATATTGTCGATTTCAGCGAAAGGAAATATAGGCATTGAGGAACTAAAAGAAGCATTATATCAATCAACTGTTAATAAATCAGTAAATACAGACAATACTATAGTCACTAACTCCAGACATTTACAAGCGCTGCTACAAATCAGCACTTCACTGGTCTCCATAAAATCCGCTTTGGATAATAATATTTCTGGCGATTTGTTATCCATAGAAATAAGAACCTGCTTGTTTCATTTGGGAGAAATTACAGGAGAGATAACGAACGAGGATAAGTTGGATTATATTTTTTCGAAGTTTTGTATCGGAAAGTAATCAAAATTTTTGCTGCAAATCAATTAGAGAAATTACAATAAAAAACCGTTTATAGTTGAACCGATTTAATAAATTACTATAAAAGAAGTACTTAAAAATATTACAAAGTGAAGGAGGCTGCGGTCTTCTCTATTTTCCTATTTTTATTGTTTTAATTAATTGCAATATCAAATAAATAAGGGTGCTATAAACGCCAATAATAATTGCATAAGCCATAAAAAGAAGCCAGTAGGGGCTTCTAAATCTTGTTGACCACAGTTCTCTTTTACTAAAAAAATCTTCGCCTGCTACTGTAGGAACTCCCCAGCTAGCTTTTTTTTCTACAATAATATTTCCTAGGATTTCGTTATCCTCAATTTTTGCAATAAGAATGAGATTCCCCAAACTATCTCCAGGCATATTGATTTTTGTAAACGGCACAGTAACCAACCCCGTGGAATCCGATGTATATGTTTCTTCGTCTCCACCAGAAAGAATTCCGACAAGACGTTTTATTCCAACTTTCATTTCAATATCAGGCGCTGCAATTAATTTCCCGTTATCGTCTTTAAAAATTTTTACACTAATATTTTTAATGTCGTCAATCGTAGCCGTGTCAATTTCGAGTCGTGCTTTTGTAATAGAATAATCAGATGACACTTGCTCGTCTCCCTTCATTACAATAAATAAATGAGTGGAGGACTTATCCCAAATTGATTTTAAATTGGGTGGAATAAACATTTTAGCTTTTCCAGACTCATTGGTTTTTACTTCAGAAATAAAATTTCCGGAGCTTACGCTATCCAAATAGACTTTATATGAAATGTTTTTTTGTGCAAGGAATACTTTGTTTTTCTTAGTAGAACTTTCGAGTAATAAATATTGAACACTATTATTTATATTAAAGTATTGGAGTTTTAAAATAGGTGTTCCATCCGATGCATCTTGTGCGTCAACAATATTTGGCATTAATATGCTTATTACTAAAACAAGCAATAAACTATAGCGAATGGTCTTTTTGGCTTTCTTCATTTTGTTCAATTATTGTTTCATAGATTGGAATGATTGGTAGAATTCTCACAAAAAATGTTATAATCAATAGCGCGCCAGCTAAAGATCCGATTGCTATTGCCCATTCTTCCCAACTTGGAAAATAATGTTTATAGCTTTCTGGCACATTCTGCATTGGTAAAAAAGGGTGTAATAATGTGGGTGTTACAATGAGATATCTTTTAAACCAGGCGCCAACAACAACCATTATTCCCGCAATAAACATGGGTAATGGCTTTCTTCCTTTTTTTGTAATGAGAATAAAAATAGGAATTAACATGCCTACAAAAATGGCGAACCAAAACATGATAGCATATGAACCCGAAAACAGTTCTCTTAAATGTTCCTCTTCTGCTTTCTTCATTTTAAATGCAGGAATTAAATATTCATTGATGTTAAAATACAAATAAAGTAAACCAAGCATTACAACAATTTTGCCCATTTTTTCGAAATGTAATTCAGTAATGTATTTTTCTAATTTGTAGTATCTCCTGAATACATACATTGCTACAACAACAGCGCCTGCTCCAACTAGAAATGCACCAGAAATAAAATAAGCTCCAAAGTTTGTGCTGTCCCAACCTGGTCTGTATGTGGTAGCAAAAAGCCATGAAGTAACTGTATGTATACAAAAAGCTACAGGAATAATCATCACGCAAAGAATATTTATCGACTTGTCATTTATTCGAAATTGATCTTTGTGTCCTTTCCAGAAGGAGCCTAAAAAAACATATAGTTTATGAAATTTATTTACGGAAGGTTTTCTGTGTAATATCAATATTTTCAGATCGGGAAGCAAGGGCAAATATAGAAGGAATAAGCTAATGAGAAAATATGTGCTGATAACGGTAACATCCCAAATAATGGGTGACTGTAATCTCCCATGTAAAAATAAATTCATGAACCTCTCTGGCCTTCCCATATCTACAATAATAATTAATGATGCGAATACAATTGCAGATACAGCAATAATTTCTGCGATTCTGGTAAGTGGAGTGCTCCAATGTACATCTGCAAGTCTAAGTATTGCCGTTATTAAAGACCCCACTAAACTTATTGCAACAAAAAACACAAAATTAGAAATATAAATACCCCACGAAACATAATCTCTCATATTGGTTACAACCAAGCCTTGTGTTAGTTGTCTGTAATAAGCATATGCTCCAGCCAAACAAAAGATAATTAAAATTGAAGTCCAGATCATGCCTCGTTTCCCGAATCTTTTTGGAACAAGGTCGTTAATAATACGATCTCTTGAAATTGGATTATTGTTTTCCACGTTATAATATTTATTTGGTTTCCTTGGTTTGATTTTCCAAACCAGATTCATAAGGAAAGTTTCTATTGACAGGAGGCAGATAATATACACTTGGTTTTGTTCCGAGATCTTCCATCAATCTATACCCTGCTTTATCTTTTATTAAATCACTGAATCGAAAGGTCTCAGAACCATTTGTAACAGAATCTTCATTTAAATCGCCAAACATAAAAACACCATTAGGGCAAGCCTGAACACAATGTGGCAGTTCTCCTTTTCTACTCATATCAGGACAAAAATCACATTTACCAACAGTTCCTTTTTTTTGAGGCATACTGGATTCGCAGGAATAATGCTGTTCTGCAACCTGAGGATCTAATTGTGGTTCTTCCCAATTAAATACCCTTGTTGAATATGGACATGCTGCCATACAAAATCTGCATCCAATGCAACGGTCACTATCAATTAATACAATCCCATCCTGTCTTTTAAAAGTGGCATCGACCGGACAAACTTTTACACAAGGCGGTTCGTCGCAATGCATACAAGTTGTGGGCTGCCAATAAGGAGCAGAATGAATGCTGTCTTCCATTCCTAAAACTTTTATCCAATTTTGTCCTGGATGTACCTGATGCATATGATTACAGGCGCTCTGACATTTACGAAGATTTTTGCAACGAGCCAGATCAATAACCATTACAAATTTCTTTCCAGCAATTCCTTTCCGTTCTTCATCATTAGTCAATGTAGGCAAATCGGGAACTGGTTTTAGAAAAGCACGATCAATTTCAATAACATCACCATTAACAGAAAGTAATTTTACTTTTTCTCCAGTGAGGGCAATAGATTCTTCCGTATGGAATGGGTGGCTGTTGTCAAGACATCCGGTAAGTACAGCTGTTGTTGCTGCAATTCCACCGAATAGAAAATTACGTCTGGAATTATTATTTTCATTATTATTTAAACTCATTGAATGTTAATTTAAAGGGTACGGACTATTTTTTCTTAACCCATTTTTTCAATTCTTCATCTGAAATCTTCTTAGCAGAATACATATTTAAATGAGCTGCATCTATTTCAACCAGGGTTCCATCCTGAGCAAGCATTTTTACTTTTTTATCATCCTCGCTATTTTTTTTGTTTTTCAAAAATTTAAAAAATGTTGCAGAAGCTATGGCAATCGTCCCCCAGAGCAGAAATGTTTTTCTTGAAGTATTATTTTTATAAGAGTCCATTTTTATATTATTAATTAGCCGTAATCAATTACAATATTTGAATGGAGAGAAAATAACTTCGTCCAATCAAATATACCCCATGCTTATTTTTTTAATGTCCTGATATAACATACCAGATCCCAACGATCTTCTTCGTCAGCTATTTTCTTTTTAAAACTTGGCATATCATCACGGCCTTCAGAAAGTTTATAAAACAATGCCCCATCTGTTTGTGCTTGTACATCTGCTTTTGAAAAATCACCAGGCTCTGTTTTCAATTGAGCGGCTTTGGTGCCATCTCCCAATCCTTTAGTCCCATGACAAGATTTACAGTGTGTTCCCCATAATATTTTACCTGCAGCGATAGACTCTGTATTATTTGCAACAGCATTTTTTTTATTTTTTGCGGCATCTGGAACCGGCCAAGGTTTTCGGTCTTGCATTTTGATAGTGAATCCCATGATTAATAAACCTGAAATCAACGCAATTATTATTCTATTTACTTTCATCTTTTTTGTTTTATAGTTATTAAATAAATGTATTAAAAATTCCAAAGTCGTGTGATGTTAAATCCTATTACGTATTGACTTTTAGTAAAATCATTTTGATTAAACATATTATTGCTTTGTGGGACTATATTTCCGTAATTGCCAGCGAAAACCTGGAACGCATGAGAACTGGTATTTGTTTCAAATCCAAAGCAAATATTTGGGTGTGGGTTGTTTGTTGGATGTTGAGTAAGAGGCTGATCATAACCAAGAATTACAGCAGATTTCGCTGAGACTTTATATCTACCAAGTAATGAAAATGCAAGATGTCCATTATTCATTTTGTTACTGATCTCACCTTTGCTATTTACATATCCTTCAATATTATTAAACCATGAAAAGCTTGTACTTGCTTCAGCAGAAAACTTTTTATTTATTTTTCTTGCAACAATTAATTGATTAAAATATGAAAAACGATGTGCATTGTAAGTAAAGTTTGATTTATCTCTGCAATCAATAACCATGTTAGTAAAATAGGTAACACTTACAGGTATTTTTTTTGGAGCCTGTTTTAAAATAGCATACTTGGCATTAATATCAAATTGCATTCTTTCTTTTGTAATGCCAATTCCCGCAAATAAATTTTTAATTGGAGCATAGTTAATGCCAAGTCTGATATTGGATGGACCAAACAATCCATACAAATCCTTTACTCCATTATTTACTGTCCCAAATCTATGTTGGATATCAAATTCTAAGGTTCCTTTTATCGGCACCATTACAGTTTGATTATCCATTAACCAAACACTTTCAAAAGTATTTTTAACCGGCTTTACTTTCAAAGTTGGCGCCATTACTGTTGAAGAATCCTGAGCAAATAAATTATTATTAATAAGAACAAGAATCAATAAGTGAGCAACAATTAAAAACAAGTATTTTATATATTTTTTCATAATATTTTTTTTAATTTTTTAATAACAAAGTGTAGCCACAGAATATCATTTCTGTTCTTGTCAATTATTTTTGGCGCCTTGTTTTATCCATGCAATTACAAGTGAATTATAATCTTTATTAATTCCCGTTACTGGCATTGGAGTTCCTTTTTTCCCAGTAAGTTTTAAATACAATAAACTATTTATTGCATTGTTATGATCTATATAATTTCCAATAGTTAATGATTTGAAAGCATTAGCAGGTGTCAAATCAGGCACTTGTCCACTTTTAGCATGACAACCACTTAGGTTACAACTCTTATTGAAAATAGGGATGATATCGTTTGAGAAGCTAACTGTTCTTGTTATTTCAGGACCGGATTCCAAAATAACTGTTCTGTCTTTATAACAGCCAGACAAGAAAGCAAAACTACTCAGTAAAATTAACAGCGGAGTTTTGATTTTAATATGTAACATAATTTGATGTTTTAAAATGAATGACTTAAATACAAGACCATTGATTATTTAAACTTCAAAACTAAGTTTGGCTGAATGGCATGTTGATTATTAGAACCATCCCAAATTGCAAATCCAAATGGGAAATCCTCTTTACTTGTAAAGTCAACATCTTGTTTTAAAACATCACTAGTTTTTATTAATCTTTTATATTCTACAATCCATCCAGAGCCTGTATGAACAGCTGCGCAAGTAATATCTGCTCTTCCATTTATTAGAGGAGAAGCAATGAAACTAGGAAAACATTTTGAACCTACACTACCCGTAACAGAGTTGCCTGTTCTAAGATAATCGTTTCCTAAATTCGGATTTATTGAATCATTAACACCATAATACAAAATACCTGTTGATGATACTCCGGTTATTTTTACCACATTAGCAGCAGAAAGTGTATCCGTAGCTAAAATGTAATTGTAATTAGTTGCATTTACTTTAATCCATAATGGTACAGTTACTGTTGCTCCGGTGCCATCCAATTTCAATGATTGTCTATTGTTAGAACTTCCCTGAGTTGCTGTTGTTGAATAGACGGGTCTGTATGGCCAAGTTGCTGAATTACTTGTTACAGTAATGTCATCTACGTGTCTTCCATTAGCGTTTCCACCTGTTAAGTTTGTAATGCCAGGACCTCCTGCCCAATCCTGATAATTATCATCCATCTGATTAAAAACTAAATCTTTGCTCAAATGTCCCCACCACATATCTATTTTTTCATTTGCTCCATTCGTATAGTGGTTACCGCTATTGGAATTAGATTTATATACAGAAGGTGTTACTGAATAGTCCATATAAGGTGAGAATACATGACAACTTGCATAACAAGTTTGACTTATAAATTTGGGAGTAGACTTATCAATATTCCAAAGCATGGCCATTTTATCTTCCCCAAATCCTACTCTTGTTAATGCTCCGTTTACATCATAGGTTTTACTTGACCCTTCTTGATTCCAACGTTTAGTAGTTGAATCAAAATACCATGGCGTTACATTTGTGTTTTTGGTATTATCATTATATTCTGCTAAAAAATAAACATATTGATCGTCGTACATACAACGAAGTGATGCTTTATAAACATCACCAATATATCCGGAGAAAAGGCCGTTGCCTGGATCAGGAACTGTTGGTTGGAAATTTAATGTTGTAGCATTTTGCCATGCAGCATCTATTGTGCCATCTATGACAGGTGCTGTACTAGCTTTACTTGCGATTAAATCTGTTGAATTGTCTGTCTGAGCTACATCTAAAATTTGATCATCTTTCGTACAACTAACTACATAGCCAATAGCTAAAAGAAAAGTAATTGTGATCAAAGAGAGGTTTGTTTTTAAAATTTTCATATGAAAGTGTTTTGGTGAGAAATATATTTTTAAATTAAATATGTTTCAATATATAATTGATGATCATTCTCAAAGATCATGAGTGATTAATTGCATAAGTTTTGGTTGATTTAATCAGCCTAATTGCTTGATTGTTTTTATGCTTAGAATTACAAAAACATGATATTGACAACATAACAATCGATTTATTTTACAAAACTACAAAATTAATTTAAAGATAATAAGACTTTTTTATCTTTTATTTTAATGACATTAATCATTTGGCAGATTCAAGTTTTTTTTGTAAAAGACTTTTCTCAGTAATGGCACAGAAAGAAATACTATATGAGCTAGGGCAATATCCGTAACTTCTATGTTTTATTTATATTAGTTTGTATTAATGTAAATTGACTTTAGTAGTAAAAGTGAAAACTATTTTATCGATTTTCTGAATTGAATTTTGAAACTGATTGAGTAGCAGAATTTACATGTAATTTTTTATAAATATTTTTAAAGTTGATTAGTTGAATTAGGACAAAATCGATCCCTTTCAACAATTCAATCTCTCACAAATTAGACTTCACTTTTTATTCTTGTGCTCTATTCGTGTATCGTCGCTGAAAGTAATTCGCCTGCTTCAAAACCCACTTCTTGCTCTTATTTGTTATTAAAACTAATGAAGAGAAAACGCGCTGCATATCAATTTATTTTTGTTGATGACTTTAATCATCCGCTCTAAAAAGGCATATCATATTGTTAAAAAAAGGAACAATTTATTTTCGCTTTTTTATGCCTCTGTGTTGTCATTTAGACTTGTCTTTTATTAATGAGTAATCAAATATAGCGATGATAAAGAAGTATGCTGCAGAAATAAAGCACTTGAAATTTTATATTATTACTATTCCTTTCGTAATATTTTTTAGCTATGCTATTTATTTTTTTTGCGGAGATGTTATTATTGAAAAAATGAAAGATGAGAATCAATTTTTCGAATTAGGCACTTCTTTTTTATTTTTATTAACGTCAATATTATTTTTAAAGTCATACCTATACAATAAAAATATTTTTCTATTGCTTTTATCTATTTTATTGTTTTTTGGAGCTGGAGAAGAATTAAGTTGGGGACAAAATTTACTAGGATTTAAAACTCCTGTAGAATTAAGTAAAATTAATGTACAGAAAGAATTCAACTTACATAATATAGAAATATTTAACACCAATAATTTCGATCTTACTCATAAAAAGGGTTGGCATAGGTTATTGGAAATAAATTTTCTTTTTCGAATTTTTATTATGTTTTTTGGAATTGTTTTACCCTTTTCAGTAGCTCACAATACCTGGGCAAAAAATCTACTTTACAAAACTAAAATCCCTATTCCTCCGATATCCTTAGGAATATTTTTTTTAGTAAGTTGGATTGTTCTTGAAATACTTCTTAAATATCTTCCAGCAGGGAAAAGTGAGAATTATTATGCAAGTGCTGTTGAAATATTTGAATTTCTTACCTCATATGTTTTTTTTACAATAGGAATTTATTTTTTCCGAATGAGAAAAATAAATATCATGGGATTAGGCATCATAGATTATTTAAACCACATTAATAATAGATATAAACAGTAATTGGAATTGAACTAATCGTTATTAATGAAAATGTTGAATCGATTTAACATAGATAAAAACAATTTAAATTGCAACTACGGGGTACTCTAATTTATAGAATGAAAATTTATTCCCGATTTTCATTACTTTGCAGAAATGAATGATCAAGTCCTCGCTTTGTTGAAAAAAGATATTTTGCTTGAATTCAGGCAGAAACATACTTTTTATGGGATAATATTATATATAGCATCTACCATTTTTCTAATTTATCTCTCTTTACCTGAAAGTCCGGATGCACAAGTATGGAATAGTCTTTTCTGGGTAATTCAATTGTTTGTTTGTGTAAATGCTGTAGCAAAGAGCTTTTTGCAGGAAAATAAAGGAAGAATGCTTTATTTTTATTCGATTTCAAGCCCCGTTCAATTTATTCTTGGAAAATTGATATTTAATGTGTTTTTAATGTTGTTTATGAGTGCCATTAGCTTGGTCCTCTTTTTTGTCTTTCTTGGTAACCCAACTATCAATACTTTGCAATTCCTGGGAATTGTCCTCCTAGGAGGAACTGGTATAAGTCTCGTATTTACATTAATGAGTGCTATTGCAGCAAAAGCTCAACAAAATGCTGCCCTGATTGCTATTCTGGGGTTTCCTGTCATTCTCCCTCAATTGATGTTGTTAATAAAATTGAGCAAAGCAGCATTTGCCGAGGTGTTTAGGGATGGTGCTATTACCCAATTAGTAGGGCTGACTGCCCTTATGGATGTTTTGGTTGTTGTTCTCGCTATTGTATTGTTCCCCTATTTGTGGAAAGATTAAATTGACAAATAGATCCCCAATTTGAATATTATTTTTTATTGTGTGGCACACTTCTCCTTAACTTTGCGCCACTTAAATAAATACCCCGATTGGTGTATAAAAACTGGTGGAAAATATTATCCTTTTTATTATTGGTCTATACCATAACTGCAGGCTTATTGCTTGATGTTCCAAAACTGCCCATTTTAAATGAAACGATCCGCAACTTATACTTTCATGTTTGCATGTGGTTTGGCATGATGATCTTATTCATCATAAGTTTTGTTTACAGCGTTAAATACTTAAAAGACTTCAATTACCGACATGATGTTTATGCTACGAACTTTGCTGCAGTTGGCTGTTTGTTCGGCATTCTTGGTTATCTCACAGGGGTGTTATGGGTTAACGTTACTTGGCTCACTGATCAGAGACAATCTTTAGGTAGTGTATTGAAAGAACCTAAATTAATTGGAGCCGCAATTGCACTGCTTATTTATGGCGCCTATTTTGTATTGAGAGGATCTTTTACAGACATCGATAAAAGAGCAAGGGTAAGTGCGGTGTATAATATTTTTGCTTTTGCTATGCTATTTCCCAGCATATGGATTATACCAAGAATTGTAGGAAGCCTGCATCCCGGCGCCCCGGGAAGTGATAGCGGGAATCCTGCTTTGGACAGAAAAGATTTAGATGGCGCCATGAGAATGGTTTTTTATCCTGCCATAATAGGTTGGACTTTACTGGGTGTTTGGATCGCCACTTTAAAAATCAGAATAGATTTAATTAAAAATAAAAATATAATCAATGAATAGATTATTACTTATAATAGTTGGATTGTGTTGTTCATTTATAGCTTCTGCTCAAGACAAAATAGAAATGGCAGATGTTATGCGCAGCAATGGAAAAATTTACACGGTGGTAGCTGTTTGTTTAACTATCCTAACCGGCTTATTCATTTATGTTTTTATGATTGATAGAAAGATAAATAAATTAGAAAAAGAACATTCTATTAAGTAAGTATTGCCCTTGTTAAAATAAAAACCTAAAATATGTCAACAAATCAACACTACAGTTTTTTTCAAAGTGTAGAAAAAAGCTTCGACAAAGCATCAAAATTTACAAAATGGGATCTCGGCATTTTAGAACAAATAAAAGCTTGTAATAGCGTTTATCAAATGCGTTTCCCAGTAAAACTCGATAATGGAAAGATTGAAGTTATCGAAGCGTATCGTGTTCAACATAGTCAGCATAAATCTCCTTGCAAAGGAGGTATTCGTTTTAGTGACGAAGTTAATCAGGATGAAGTGATGGCATTGGCTTCTTTAATGACTTATAAATGCGCCATTGTAAATGTTCCTTTCGGGGGTGGTAAAGGCGGGATTAAAATTAATCCACGTAACTATTCTACTTATGAATTGGAAAAAATCACACGTCGTTATACCGCAGAGTTGGTGAAGAAAAATTTTATTGGTCCTGGTATTGATGTACCCGCTCCGGATTATGGAACAGGCCCAAGAGAAATGGCTTGGATTGTAGATACCTATGCTTCATTGAAACCAGGAGAAATTGATGCCGCTGGTTGTGTAACTGGAAAGCCGGTAACACAAGGTGGTGTTCGTGGCAGAACGGAAGCAACTGGTTTAGGTGTGTTTTTCGGTATTCGTGAAGTGTGTAATATGGAAGACATTATGAAAAAGCTAGGTCTGGCTGTTGGAATAAAAGAAAAGACTGTTGTGGTTCAAGGATTAGGAAATGTGGGCTATCATTCTGCAAAATTTTTCAGAGAAGCAGGTGCGAAAGTTATTGCTCTTGCTGAATTTGAAGGGGCTATATATAATGCTGATGGATTAAATGAAGATGAAGTTTTTCAACACAGAAAAAAAACAGGATCAATTTTAAATTTTCCTGGAGCCACCAATTTGGCAAAAAATTCCGATGCGCTGGAATTGGAATGTGATATTTTAATTCCTGCTGCATTAGAGAATGTAATCAATGGAGAAAATGCGCCAAGGGTTAAAGCAAAAATAATTGGGGAAGCTGCGAACGGTCCGTGTACACCTGAAGCTGATGAAGTGTTTACACAAAAAGGAATATTGTGTGTGCCTGATATGTATCTGAATGCAGGAGGTGTTACCGTAAGTTATTTTGAGTGGTTGAAAAACCTTAGCCATGTACGTTATGGTCGTATGGAAAAACGTTTCACAGAAAATTTGAACACTCATATTCTTGGTCAGATTGAAGAATTGACAGGTAAAAGGGTAGAAGACCATGAGCGTAAATTTATCATGCATGGTCCGGATGAACAGGATTTGGTTCATAGTGGTTTGGAAGAAACAATGATCAGTGCTACAAGAGAAATTATGGATATCTGGAAAGAAAATCCGGAAATACCTGATATGCGTACTGCCGCTTATGTAAGCGCGATTAATAAAGTTGCGACCAGTTATTTGGAACTTGGGATATTCCCATAATCAGAGCTGATTCATTGGCCATTGTTGTTGTTACCAACGGTAATAAGAAAGATTTACTCTAGATCCTTTATAACTCATTGTTGGTCTTAATACCAACAATGGTAAAATTCATTAAAATACAAAAAATGGCTGCTCGTTTGAGTAGCCATTTTTTATGTATTCAAGTACTGATATTTTTTGTTAAGGTTTTGTTGGTTGTTTTGTTGCTGGAACTTTTTTAGGAGGATTTTTCGGATCGTTTTTCATAATAAAATCCTTATTGGTAATCATTTGTGTATCAGTAGGATCTAATGCCATGGCTTTGTCTACATAGATAAGTGCATTTTCCTGGTCTTTCATTTTGTTGTAATAATACTCAATCAAATATTGATAAGAGCCCATCAATTTATCTTTGACTTTAGTTTTATCTGCTTCTTTTTCTCCAATTTCAATTGCTTTTAAATAAAAAGGAACAGCAAGTCCTAAGTTTCCAGTTGTATCAATAGCCGCATTTGATTTTGCGATCATGTAGTTACCAAAAATATCTTCTGGAAATTTTTGTGCGTACATATTGAATACTAATATCGCAGAATCGTAACCCGCACTTCTAAAATAATTGTAGCCGGCATTATATAAATCTAGTTTTCCTGAATTTCTTTTGATTAAAATAATTTTCATGTACCATTGTGCAGCATCATTATATTTCTTCTGACTCTCATAAATAGTCGCAATAGATTTGATATAAGATACTTTGTTGGATTCAATAGAATCTAATGCTACAGCTTTATCTATAAATAATCCTGCCTGTGTTTCATTTCCCGGTATTTTCAATAAGTTTTTTGCATACTCAACGTAATCGGCTGATACAATTTTATCAATACTCTGATGCTTAAAATATTCAGTATAAGATTCAATTACTTTGATAGAGTCTTTTAGTTTGTTATAGGCATTTGCTTTTAATCCGAATAAATTGGGGTATGGGCTTTCTCCACCAGCAGAAATGCATTCGTTACATTTATTAATTGTTTCCATAAATAATCCTTCAGCATATTTCATAGAAGCTCGGTAAAAACATGTTTTTTCATCCTCATCAGAATTGCTGAGCCATTTGTTAAAATATTCTGCAGCCACAGGCACATTCGTTTCATAATTGAATGTAAATAGTGTCAGATAAACTGGAGCATATAAAGGATCCGAAGCAATGGCGTTATTATAATATTCCATAAAAATAGATTCTTGCGCCCTTCCTTGTGATTGATAAATACGACCAATTCTATAATTAGCTCTTGCATATTTAGGATTTATAGTTAAAGCTGCCTGGTAAGACAATATCGCATTACCCCCATCTCCATTTTTTCTATAAGCATCCCCGAGATTAACCAATACATCTAGATCATTGAATTTCTTTATTTGTGTTGCTTGTTTTAATTTTTCGATTGCATAAACAGGGTCCCCATTTTTAGCATCTGGATTTCCATTTGCAAATCCTATCGCATTCAATACGGGAATACTTTTCCCCTGACTTAAAGAAATAGCTGCTTCAAAATGATTTCTTGCATCTCGAATGTTACCTTCTAGCAATTCAATATGACCAATACCTGCTACTAATAAATTACTATTTGAACTGGCAAGTTTAGATTGATACAATGCTTTCGCATCTGCAATATCTTTTGAAGTTCTATCATCTGGCAAAATCATGGCTTGACCTAGCCAATATGCAGCCTCGTCATTGTTGGCATCAGTAGCTAATACTTTTTGAAAAACGTCTTTTGCGCTCTTGTATCTTTCGTAATATAAAAATCGCTTTCCTTGATCAATGGTTTGAGCGTTCATGCTTGTGATTGTGGTTAATCCTATAATCACTAACGATATTCTTAATAATGTAATCATATTCAATATTTTATTTTCTTGCTTTTTTTAAACCATAAAAATAGATAATAAAGCGTTAATGCTTTGCTTAATTTTTAGGTAATCTTTGATTAATCTGTACATTTCTGGTATTAAAATCCATAACCGGACCAAGATAAGCTCGTTTGAAAATTAATTGTCCTCTTTCGAATTTTAAAAAAGAGACAAATCCACTTCCTAATCCCATATAATTTTCTTTAAGGATATAATATAATCCTCTTACTAATGGGTACCTTCTAGTGAGCATACTTTGTTGCATTGGTTTTACATAAGGAGCATCTTCACAAACATCACATCTCACATAACCCATTTTTACTTGTTTTAATAGTCTAACTTGTGAAGAGTCTTCAGGATTTCCAATCCAGCTAATTCCAACAAATCCAATGGCATTTTCATGAGTAGAAACATAGTCGATGACTTCCCTGCTATTTTTTGCCGCTTTTACCAAAGTAGTATCGTAAGGCTGATCGTGTAAAATAGAGTCCTTGATATATCGGATTGTACTTGTAGCATTTAATCCATCAAAAACGAACACTTTGTTATGATTGCCTTTACCTTGTAACTGCTTCTTTAAATCGGCTAAAGTGAAAAGGGTGTCTAAATTTTTATTATTAAGAATAAGTGTAACGGCATCCGAAGCAATGGCATTGCAACTTGGATTGTAACCAAGGGCATCAATCATAAAATGCTCTTCTTTTGAATTTAATCCACGCCCAACAATAACAAGTCGAGTTGTACTGTCTTTGAAAAAATCTCTGAAACAAGCTACTTCAGATTTATAAGAAGCAATGATATGAGTATTAGGATATGACTGCTCGTACATTTTTATTTGCTCCTCAATCACAGGTCTGAAGGATTCATCCACACTAATATAAATAGTACCCTTAGTGGGTGTATCACTGACTTTTGTTTTACTTGATTTACATCCTGAAGTAAGGAACAAAACCAATATAAAAAATGCTGTAATTAATTTTTCAATTCTCATCTTTCTCTCCAATAATTTTTTTTATAACCTCTGTAAATTCTGAATGCTCCGTATAAAATACAAATACCTCCAAAAGTTTTCATAGCTGGATCATCAAATCTTGATTCTAGTCCGCTATTAAATAATTTTATAAAGACAAGAAATATGCCCATGCCCGTCCACATTAAGCCCATACCATAATCCATAATACTTCGCATACGAATGAATCCTTTGTCGCGACGGCTTAAAGAATCATGATCATTATTTGATGTTGGCATACTTTGTATTTATTTTCGAATGCAATTTAACAAGATTATTGGTCGATTTTTCTTTTATCGTGCAATATTCAACCTGATTTTAGTAATATATTTTATTCTATAACAAACTCCTTGAGTTAACATTTAGGGTTAAACTAATATTTATATTTGCAGGATGAAATAGTCATAGCGATTAGCTCAATACTAATAGGCATCAACCGCGAAATAAAAATAAACGAATGAAAATTTTAATGGTTTGCTTAGGTAATATTTGCAGAAGTCCCATTGCAGAAGGTGTTTTGAAGTATAAAGCTCAATTGGCTGGACTTGAATGGGTTGTAGAAAGTGCAGGTACAAACGGGTTTTATAATGGGGAAGCACCTCATCATTTGAGTCAAAAGGTATCTTTATCAAACGGCATTGACATTAGTGGTCAAAAATCGCGACAATTAACAAAAATTGATTTTCATCAATTCGATAGAATTTATGCGATGGCAAATGATGTATTGGCTTATATGAAAGAAATTGGAGGAAAAGATTATGATGAAACAAAGACTTCCTTATTTTTAGATGAATTATATCCGGGGGAATTTCGAGATGTTCCAGATCCATGGTATGGCAAGGAAGATGGTTATGTTACAGTATTTGATTTAATCGACCGAACTTGTGATGTAATTATTAAAAAGTATTCAGAAAATAAATAAAATAAAAGACTTCATGTCTAAACCAAGCATCCCTCAGGGAACAAGAGATTTTTCTGCCGAAACGGTTAGGAAACGTAATTATATTTTAGGAAAAATAAAGCATGTTTTTGAATTATATGGATTTCAGCCATTGGAAACTCCTGCCATGGAAAATCTTGAAACATTGATGGGGAAGTATGGCGAAGAAGGGGACAGGCTTATTTTTAAAATATTGAACAATGGCTTGAATGATCCCAAAAATCAAGACAAAGCAAAAGAAGGATTCGAGAAATTATTGGAAGGGAAAAATAGCAGCTTGCTTACGGAACGAGCGCTGAAGTACGACCTAACGATTCCGTTTGCAAGATATGTAGCGATGAATCACGGACAACTAACGTTTCCGTACAAACGTTATCAGATTCAACCTGTATGGCGTGCTGACAGGCCTCAGAAAGGAAGGTACAGAGAGTTTACACAATGTGACGCTGACGTTGTTGGAAGTACGGCTTTGATGAATGAAATTGAATTGGCAAATATTTATCACGAAGTTTTTTCCAAACTGGGACTCGGTGATTACAGGTTAAAAATAAATAGCAGAAAAATATTAGCGGCTCTGGCAGAGCAATGTGGCAGCATTGATTTGCTTACAACGATCACGATAGCCATTGATAAATTGGACAAGATTGGACTTGAAAAAGTAATAATTGAATTACAACAAAAAGGGATAAACGACGTTCAAATTCAAATTATCCAATCGTATTTAAATGTTAGCGGCAGTAATCAGGAAAAGCTTCAATTTGTAGAAGAAATTTTAGAAAAAAACAGTCAGG
>CAIKYB010000045.1 GCA_903831575.1 uncultured Bacteroidota bacterium
GTACCGCTGGTGTATCTGTTGTTCCGCCAGGGGCAGTGCAGAGTAGCTATGTACAGACAGGATAAGCGCTGAAAGCATCTAAGCGCGAAACCTTCCTCAAGATGAGTTTACTTTTAAGGGTCGTCAGAGACTATGACGTTGATAGGCTATAGGTATAAAGGTGGTAACATCAAAGCCGAGTAGTACTAATTGCCCGTAAGCTTTATTTTTTATTTTTAACTTCGGTTAAATATTTACTCTGTTTTATAACTTATTCCAATATGTTAACTTATTAAGGTAAGTTTAATAGGTACAAAAAGTTTAAAAAGTTTAAAAGGTTAAAAACCTATTGAGCAATTTAAACATCTTCAACCTTTTAAACCTTCCAAACGTCTTATGGTGGTTTTTCCGAGGGTGTTCACCTCTTCCCATACCGAACAGAGAAGTTAAGCCCCTCATGGCCGATGGTACTGCACAAAAATGCGGGAGAGTAGGTAGCTGCCATATTTATTAAAAATGCCTTTCAGAAATGAAAGGCATTTTTTTTTGATTACAATAATCACAAGTCCTTAATTTTCGAAAGGGACCTATTATAATTCTCCCATCATAAAGGCTATGCTTTTTTTTGGTTTCTTTCTATCAATGTTGTTATGACAAATATCAATTAATCAAACTTATTTCTTTAATGAAGCTAAAACCATTTTGATTTCTCCATAAGTAACCATTTCTGATAAGTTCTCTTTTATGGTTTTTATTTTATCACTTCCATATTTAACAGACCCAGCCTTTATAATTTTTATTTTACTTGCAGTGATGATATCCTGAACGTTTATGATCTTTTTTTCTATAAAATAAGTTAAATGCGTTTCAATTGTACCTTCTGTCATTTTTCTTTCTGTAGCGATTTCGCTTATGTTTTTCCCTTCTAAAAAATAATTTAGACTTACTTGCTTTGTATCTTCTTTTATTGTCCCAGACTTTTTTGCTTTCCTTGCCTTCTTCTCTTTTAAATTTACATTTGATCGTAAATCGTATTTATCACAATAATCCCTGATGATTTCTAGAAAAATATTGCCGTACTGTCGGACTTTAATAGGTCCAAATCCACTTATCATGCCAAGTTCTTCTACTGTTTTCGGCAGATATAATGTCATCTCCTCCAAAGTTTTACTACCTGCAATTAGGTAAACTGGGGTATCTTTTTTATCACATAACTCATCTCTTTTTTTACGAAGTAAGTTATATAATTCAGGGTTTTGAATAGCTGACTTTATAGATACTGATTTTCCGGAGTAAATGTTTACCTTAAGAAATTGCTTAATGTACTTTCTTTTATGTTCTAGGTAAGCATCAATACTAAATCCATTCTTAATGCCTTCTAACAAATGGATTTTGTTGCAAACTTCATCATAAATATGGCTTAATATTTTATAAAAATCTGTTGCTAAATTTTTGCTGTCTGTTTCCGATTTGTTTTTTTCTATTTCTATTTTGATTTTAATCAGCTCTTTACGAAAATGATTTGATGCCGCAATTATTCTTAATTGTAACTGTTCGTTTTTTTCTGGAATTAGTTCCTGACTCAATAATTCATTTAATTGAGGAAAGAATTTCTGACTCGTAACTACTTGTTCATCAAAACAGGCAATATTTACTTCAACTGACGACAAAGTATCGTTGCTGAACGACTTAGTATGCTCTTTTACAAATGCCAATAAAACAGATAATTCTGATTTTATTGGCATAAAGTCAAATAAATGTATAATGAGTTCTGTTTGAAATTGTTGTTTAGCTATAGTCAACAATTGCATTTGCTCGACACTTGTTTTTTGGTTGGAAGAAAATTTCTTAATTCTAATATCGCTTTTTAAACTTTGGTTCAAAATTCGGCTATGTAAAACCATTCCTTCCAAATTTGTGCAACGGCTCAACGCAACATAAACTTGTCCTGGCGCAAATGCACCACCTGCATCGATAATTGCTTTTTCAAATGTAAGTCCCTGACTTTTATGTATTGTAATAGCCCATGCTAATCTTAATGGAAACTGAGTAAAAGATCCAATTTCATTTTCTTCTATATTATTTGTTGTTTTATCAACTGAATATTTTATGTTTTTCCATTTCTCTTTTTTTACTTCTATAGGAAAATCTTCCCCATCACATGAAATAAAGATTTTATCATTTTCAATAGTTTGTACAAATCCAATTTTACCATTGAAATATCTCCTGTGTTTTTCCGTATCATTTTTAATAAACATCACCTGTGCACCAACTTTTATTTTCAAATCAAGGTCCGCAGGGTATGACTTTTCATTAAATTCGCCTTCTATTGCAGCTTCAAAATTCTCTTGTTTTAATTTAATTTCATTTAATGCCGAAAAATTAATGCTGTCCGCTTTATTATTATGGGTGGTTAGTATTATATATTTTTCTTGTTTACTTGGTTTAAAGTTTGGCATATACCTTCTTTCCAATAATTCAAATGCTTCTTGATCCATTTCATTGTTTCTTATTTTATTTAAAACTGTTACAAATGAAGGATCATTTTGTCGATATATTTTATCAAGTGCGACATATACTGGGGGGTGACTTTCCATGACTTGACTATCAAAAAAGTATTGACTTTTATAATACGGTGAAAGTAACTGCCATTCCTCATCTTTTACAACAGGGGGTAATTGATACATGTCGCCTATCAATAAAACCTGCACGCCACCAAATGATTGGGAATGTCTGTTGCGTACATGCCTTAATACGATATCAATGGCATCAAGTACGTCACAGCGAACCATACTGATTTCATCAATAATCAATAATTCCAATTGCTGCATGACCTCTCTTCTTTCAGTTGTTAAGCGCAGTCGGCTAATCAAACTTTGTTTGTCATTTATTGTGTCATTCCCATTAAATCCCCTTGAGCTAGGGATGTATGGAGTAAATGGAAGTTGAAAGAAGGAATGAATCGTAGCCCCCCCCGCATTCATCGCTGCTACACCTGTTGGAGCAACAATCGCAGCGTTTTTCATTCCATTCTCTTTACAGTGTTTTAAAAAAGTCGTTTTGCCTGTTCCAGCTTTACCTGTGAGAAATATATTTGAATGGGTGTAATTGACAAAATCTGAGGCCAATTGAAATGAATCTGAAAATTGCATGAAGTTATTTTATAGAATTTATTTTCTTAGTCAAATCCTATGTAAAAATACGTGGTGTATTGTTGCGGATGAAATGTTATTTAACGACTAATACAGGTGTTTTCACATTAATACTTTGTTTATAAAGAACAGTACTTAATCTCCCTATAAAAATTATCCTATCATATCTGGATTTTTTTTAAACATATTGCCAATAATCTCCTTTATTCAAATAAAAAATCCCTTAAAAAAAATTAAAGGATTTTTCATTTGATTTGTAGTTGTTTAAGTAGCTCAACTACTACTTTTTTGAGTAATGGAAATTTCTTTACTAAATAAATATTACTTGTCCTGTTGTAATATCATGAATACCACCAACGATTTCAATTTTATTTTCAGCAACCAGCTCACGCAGGATATTACTTTCTGTTGTAATTCTCTTCATTGTTTTTTGTACATTTAATGAAGCTACATTTTCAACAAAATTTGAATTCCCTGAATGTCTGTCTTCAAGAGTTGTTTTTTCGGCATCTACTGCCGGCTTGATTTTATTTACCAATGCGGTGAGATTTCCCATCTCCACATTATCACAAGCTCCTTTTATCGCGCCGCATTTAGTGTGTCCCAATACAATAATTATTTTAGCTCCCGCAATCTTACATCCAAATTCCATACTTCCCAAAATATCTTCATTCATGATATTTCCTGCGATTCTAATGCTGAAAATATCGCCAAGCCCTTGATCAAAAATAAGTTCAGCCGATGTTCTACTATCTATACAACTTAAAATAACTGCAAATGGGTGTTGCCCATCAGATGTTTCATTGGCTTGTTGTAAAAGGTTGCGATTTATTTTTAGGTTGTTTACAAATCGTCTATTACCTTCTTTTAATAATTCAAGAGCCATTGATGGGCTAATTGATGACTGCATCTCTTTAGTTAGTGTTTTCATTTGTTTTAGTTTAAAATGATAAATTATTGAATAAAATAAATTGAAATTGCTTTTGATTTCTTTCAGATAAAGTTTGAATCATGTAACCGGTTTCGAATTTTATACTATTATTTATAGCATATCCCAACCCTGCATAAATTCTGTTTCTGTCAAAAATATTATTTTTGGTATTTAGAAAGATTTCATTGTACGATGAAAAATAGAGTGCATTTTTAGTGATCTCTTTTTTGTTCAATGCTTTATTGAATAAAAAGTAGTATCTCAATCTTAATTTAAAATCATTTTTAAAAAATCTCTCTTCAAGTCTAATTCTATTAGAGATAATACATCCCTTGTATTTTGTTTTATTTAAAAATTGTTGAAATATTCTGTGTTCAATAATGCTTGTTTTATTGCCTGAGTTGTCCTCGTATAAACTTGTTGTGAAATGTGCATATCCCAATAGAATATTGTTATTCATTGAAATAGTACGCCCTATTCCTAGTCTGATTAATAACTGGTTTTGGTCTCCAATGAAATTGTAATTCCTCAATTGGATTTCATTATGAAAATTCCACTTGCTATTAATTTTCTGATTCCCCATGTAGGCTAGCCAACTTCCAATGTTATTATTTTGACTATAAACAGCTTTACTACTCCAAAACAAAAGGATAGAGCAGCATACTATAAAAATCCTATTTTTCATACGTAGAACTTTTAAAGTTCACTTTTTCTACTAAAATATTTCTAGTAATGGCATTGCTTTCGAAATCATTGATTATTTCAATAACATCATGTGCAATTGCTTTTGAATTACTACAGTCAATTATTACTTTAGAATTACTAGGAATTTCATTTAGAGTTTTCAATACACTCGCTTTATTAAAAAATGAAACTTCCTCTGCCAATACAAGACGATGAACATCAAGGCCATCTTCGGATGTTTGAATATCTTTCAGATGATGAGAATTCCTATAACTATGTCTGAGTGTGTAGAATATTCCAAATAAAGTGCCAATTGTAATACCTCTAAGTAAATCAGTTAACAAAATAGCAATAATGGTTGCTATAAAAGGAACAAATTGTTCCCACCCTAGTTTATACATTTGCTTAAATAAGCTTGGTTTAGCTAATTTGTATCCAACCATAATAAGAATTGCTGCCAATGAGGCGAGTGGAATTAAATTTAACAGAGGCGCAATAAATATAGCACTGACTAATAAAAATACACCATGTAAAATAGCTGCAATTTTAGTTTTCCCTCCAAAACTTATGTTTGCAGAGCTTCTGACAATCACCTGAGTTATAGGCAGTCCTCCAATTAATCCGGATACTACATTCCCCAATCCTTGTGCTTTTAATTCCCGATTTGTGGGTGTGATTCTTTTCTCTGGATCAAGCTTGTCTGTGGCCTCAACACAAAGTAATGTTTCAATACTGGCTACTATTGCAATAACAAAAGCAATTTTCCAAATTTCAAAATTACTTATCGCTGAAAAGTCTGGAAATGTAAATTGCCCGAGAAAATCATGGATTGAATTTGGTACTGGTAATGATACAATTTGATTCTCATCTAAACTCAACGGGATTAGTCCTTTTTGAAATGCAATATTTATTAAAATGCCAACAAATACTACTACAATCGGTCCTTGAATAATTTGAAATATCTTATTTCTTTTAATTAAAACAACATCCCACAAAATTAGAATTCCAATAGAAATCGCAGCAATAATTAATGCCCCAGGTGTAATAAAATCTAAAGCTTTTGTTATTTCAGAGATGGTATTTTGACCATCAGCTTGTAAAAATAAATCATCACCTTCAGCATCTTTATCCCAACCCAAGGCATGAGGAATTTGTTTCAAAATAATAAGCAATCCTATACCGGTGAGCATTCCTTTAATTACGGATGTAGGGAAAAAGTAGGCGATAAATCCAGCTTTAAAGAATCCAAGCGTAATTTGAATTATTCCTGCTAGTACTACTGCAAGAAGGAACATATTCCAGGATCCTCCAAGAGTTTGAATCGATGTTAATACAATAACAGCCAGGCCTGCTGCCGGACCACTCACACCTAATGGAGAGCCACTTGCAAATCCAACAATAATACCTCCAATAATACCTGCAATAATTCCCGAAAATAATGGAGCCCCTGAAGCTAGGGCAATACCAAGACAAAGAGGCACAGCTACAAAGAATACAATAATGCTTGCTGGCAAATCACTTTTGAAGTGTTTAAATAGTTTAGTTTGAGTCATAATTAGTTGCTTTTTGTAAAAGTAGTAATAATATTTCAAAAGATAGTAAAACTATCAAAAATAAATGTAAAATAATTCTTTCCTACATTTGTACTTTATTTTTATTGAGGTAATCCTTTTTAATACAATTTATCATGAAGCATGTTTTACATATTAAAATGAATGACTCGCTTTTTCTCAGAAATCCTGAACAGTCTGAACTGGGAAAGAACATCATCAAGTACAGTATTGAATTCATCAATAAACAAGGTTTTGAAGTATTTACTTTCAAAAAACTGGCAGAAGCCATTGGAACAACAGAAGCCGGAGTGTATCGATATTTTGAAAACAAGCACAAGTTGTTATTGTATATTATATCATGGTATTGGGGTTGGCTTGAATTTCAAATTGTTTTTTTGACGAATAATATAGATGATCCAATTGTTAAATTAAAAAAGATAATTAAGTTATTATCAACGAAAATAGAAGATGATTTAAGTACAGCACATGTTAATGAAGCATTATTGCATCAAATTGTTATATCCGAAGGATCAAAAGTATATTTGACCAAACAAGTAGAGAGTGATAACAAGCATCATTTTTTCAAGCCTTACAAGGACTTATGCAAGTTGATTGGCGATATTATTTTAGAATATAATTCAAAATACAAGTATTCAAGATCATTAGCATCAACAATAATCGAAATGGCTCATCTGCAAAATTTTTTCATGCAAAATCTACCTTCTCTTACAGATTTTGGAAAGTCAAAATCAACATCAGATGTTATTGCTTTTTTAAATCATCTTGTTTTTTCAAGTATTAACAATATCGATTTGGAGAATCCCCCAAAAAAGAAATAAAAAAATCCCTCAACTTTCGTTGAAGGATCAAATATGGTTTTTAATATAAATCGAAATTAAAAATCTCTGTTATATCCACCGCCGCCACCGCTGCGATTTCCACCACCGCCGTAACCGCCACCACGACTTCCGCCGCCGCCGCCATAACCGCCACGACTTCCGCCGCCACCACCGCGACTTCCGCCACCGTAGCCACCACCACCACTAGGACGCTTCTTGTATTCGCCTTCCTCACGTGGTTGAGATTCGTTTACGATTAATTTACGACCTTGAACTTCTGTTTCGTTAAGGTTTGCGATAGCAGTTTTTGCTGCTTCATCATCTTCCATTTCAACAAAACCAAAGCCTTTACTACGGCCATTCATTTTGTCTTTTAAGATTTTGCCACTGGTTACGGTACCGTACTGAGTGAATAGATTCGTTAAATCTTCGTCCGTCATTGACCAACTAAGATTTCCAACATAAATGTTCATTGTGAGAAACTGTTTAAAAATTTTAAAAATACAAATGATCTAGTTTTTCTACAAATCTGAAAAGTATTTTAGTCTACTTTCAAATGAATTTAAAGCTAAAAATCATTAATTCGACGTAAAGATAAGGGAATATTCATTCGAAAATCAATTATTAGGAATAAATTAAATAGCGCAAAAAAAGCCACCCGAATAGGTGGCTTCAAATTTATAATAAAAAGGCTTCATATTATTCTGATACAACTTCGAATTCAACTTCAGTTTCGTTGCCGTTGCCAAAATCAATTTTAGCTTTATATGAACCTAATTCTTTCACATCGTCAATAATAGTAATGCGACGACGATCGATTTCGTAGCCTTTCTGATCTTTAATAGCACGAGCTATCTGAACCGAAGTAACGCTACCGAAAATCTTGCCGCTAGTACCAGTCTTAGCTCCAATTTTCAAAGCACCTTCTTTCAAAACAGCAATTACATTGTTAATTTCAGCTAATAACTTAGCTTCTTTCTTTGCTTGCTGCTTCAGCTTCTCATTCAGTTGCTTCAAATTGCTTGGGCTCGCTTCAACTGCCAATTTACTTGGAATTAGAAAGTTGCGACCATAACCATTTTTTACGGTTACCAACTCATTGGCGCCGCCAAGATTATTTACATCTTGAATTAAAATTACCTGCATAATTTTTGCATTTTTACCCAATCCCACATTGTGGAAGACTTTCCCCCGATTACTCAGGGTTAGGGTGGTGAAAAAAAAGTTCTATTTTAAAAGATCTGTAACGTATGGAAGAATCGCCATTTGACGAGCTTTCTTTACTGCTTCACTTACTTTACGTTGAAACTTCAAAGAGTTTCCAGTAAGACGACGAGGCAATAATTTACCTTGCTCATTCAAGAATTTTTTCAAGAAATCAGCATCCTTATAATCAATATAATGGAGCCCCATTTTCTTAAAGCGACAATATTTCTTCGGACGCTTTTCGGCTTTGATAGCCGTTAAGTACTTAATTTCATTAGCTTTTGCCATGATTATACCCCCGCTTTTGATGATGTTGAAGAATGTACACCACTTCTCTTTTTAACATTGTACTCAACGGCGTATTTATCGAGTACAGTGAACATGTGACGCATTGCTGATTCGTCACGCAAAAGTTGAATTTTCAACTTTTCATTGAAGCTGGTTGGCGCGCTGTATTCCATTACCCAATAAAGACCTGTAGTCTTTTTAGCAATTGGATACGCCAGTGATTTTAGTCCCCATGGTTTGGTGTGCATTACTACTCCGCCGTTATCTGTAACCAACGTTTCGTATTTTTTCTGAGCGGCTTTATAGTCCTCCTCAGAAAGCACAGGGGTAAAAATCACCATCAATTCGTAGTTGCTCATTTCCCTGTTTTTTAAATGATTAAATTTGTTAATTCCCGAATTTTATTTCGGGGGTGCGAAGGTAAGTTAAAACTGCTACAAATAAGAATAAAAAAGGTGTTTTATTCTGAAATAGGCATTATTTTTTTAAAATTGAACATTTATCCTTGTATCGACTTTGAATACAATAAAAAAAGCCTGCTGTTTAAGCAGGCTAAAATTAATTTTAGTATTAAAAACTACTTTGTTAAAGCATTAACTTTTAAAGCTAGTTTTCTTTTCAAATTTGACGCTTTGTTCTTGTGTATTGTACCACGTTTAGCCAATTTGTCTATCATAGAAGATACTTCTGGTAGTTTATCCGAAGCGGTTTTCTTTTCTTCTATTACTTTAATATCACGAATTGCATTACGTGTGGTTTTACCATAATAACGATTACGCTCGTTGCGTTTTGCACTTTGACGTACATCTTTTTTGGTAGCTGAATGATTTGCCATTTATTCTTTTTTTGGGTCGCAAAGATAATGAATGACTTTTATAAATCCGACTTTTTTAAAACTTTTTTAAGAAAATTTGTAACGGTTGGAATAATCATCATTAGATTTTTTAAAAATACTGTCTTTTTTTATTAAGTTTTAAGCCGATATTTGCACTCGAATTATACGTATTAACACACTCAAAATCAATTATTGCTATAAAAATGAAGGACTTTCAATATATTACCAATTCACATCCCAGTTATATAGAAAATCTTTATCAAGACTTTTTAAAGAATCCCGAAAGTGTGGATATCGACATGCGTAAGTTTTTTGAAGGTTTTGACTTTGCTATAAGCGCCAACCAGTCATCTTCTGGAGTTGAAAATCTCAAAAATGTTGTTCCAACGGCTGCATTAAGTAAAGAATTTGCAGTTTATCAATTGATAGATGCGTACAGAAAAAAAGGTCATTTGGTCGCCAATACAAATCCAATTAGAGAAAGAAGAAACCGAAATGCGAACCTTGAATTGAATTTCTTTGGACTTTCCGAAACAGATATGAGTTCATTATTTGATGCAGGCCAATTTGTTGGACTTGGGAAAACGTCTTTGAAAAGCATTTTGGAATATTTGCAAAAGTCTTATACTCATCATGTCGGAATCGAATTTGGTCATATTACCGATACGAAAAAAATAGCTTGGCTAATCGATGCAGCTGAAAAAAAAATACACAGTCCAATTGCTATTGATAAGAAAAAAAGAATTCTTCAGAAATTGAATGAAGGTGTGATGTTTGAAAAGTTTCTTCATACAAAGTATATCGGACAGAAGCGGTTCAGTTTAGAAGGTGGTGAAACTACTATTGCTGCTCTTGACGCAATTTTAAATATTGCTGCAGAAAATAATATTAAGGAGGTGGTTATAGGAATGGCTCATCGGGGTAGATTAAATGTTCTGGCAAATATTTTAGGAAAAACATACGAAGAAATATTTAATGAATTCGAAGGAAACGCTATGCCTGATACAACAATGGGTACTGGCGATGTGAAATACCATCTCGGATTCAGTAGCGACGTGGATACGACTAGTGGGAATAAAATACATTTAAAACTTTGTCCAAACCCTTCTCATTTGGAAGCGGTCAATCCTCTGGTAATTGGATATTCAAGAAGTAAGGCAGATGTAATGTATGAAAGTAAATATGATAAGATTTTACCTATATTAATTCATGGAGATGCGTCTGTTGCTGGACAAGGTATTGTTTATGAAGTATTACAGATGAGTAATTTGAAAGGGTATAGAACTGGTGGTACCATACACTTCGTCATCAATAACCAAATTGGGTTTACTACTGATTTTGATGATGCCCGAAGTTCTAATTATTCCACATCAATAGCGGCTTTGGTTGATGCACCTGTATTTCATGTAAATGGCGATGATCCTGAAGCTGTTGTGAAAGCCGCAGAAATTGCAACAAGGTATCGCTTGGAATTCAATTCGGATGTGTTTATCGACATGGTCTGTTATCGCAGACATGGACATAACGAAGGCGATGAACCGAAGTTTACACAGCCTCAACTTTATGCCCTCATTGATAAACACTTAAATCCAAGAGAAGTATACACCCAATACCTGATTGAAAATGGAGAGCCCGATGCAAAGGAGTTAGCAAAGGAAATGGAACAGACCTTTCTTAAAGAGTTACAGGATCGGCTAGACGAAGTTAAGCAGCGCCCACTTCCTTACAGTTATCAGAAGCCAGAATTGTGGTGGCGAACCTTAAGAAAGGCAAATCAGGAAGATTTTAATTCATCCCCTATAACAGCAATAAAAGCGGAATTATTAAACTCGCTTTTTGATGGATTAATGAAATGGCCAAGCGAATTCAAACCGCTGAAAAAAGTTGAAAAGTTGGTGCAGGATAAAATTAAATTATTTCAGGATCAACAAAAAATAGACTGGGCAAGTGCTGAGTTGTTAGCTTATGCAACTATTGTAAATGAAGGAAAGGATGTCAGGATGAGTGGTCAAGATGTAAAACGCGGCACTTTTAGTCATAGGCATGCTATTCTTTTTGATGAAAAAACAAATGAACAGTTTAGCCGATTGCAATCGGCAGCTAAAGACCATGCTCAATTCAGGATTTTCAATTCGTTGTTAAGCGAGTATGCTGTCCTAGGTTTCGAATACGGGTATGCCTTAGCAAATCCTAATGCGTTAGTTTTATGGGAAGCCCAATTCGGAGATTTTGTGAATGGGGCGCAAATTATTATTGATCAATTTATTTCTGCAGCTGAAACGAAATGGCAAACGATGAATGGGTTAGTGATGTTATTGCCGCATGGTTACGAAGGTCAAGGGCCAGAGCATAGTAGCGCAAGATTAGAAAGGTTCTTACAACAATGTGCTGAATTAAATATGGTCGTTACAAACATTACTTCCGCCTCTAATCTGTTTCATGCTTTACGCAGGCAGTTGGCATGGGATTTCAGAAAGCCATTAATTAATTTTTCTCCTAAAGCCAACTTGCGCCATTCAGGCAGCTATAGCGATGTTTCGGAATTTACGGAAGGCGGATTTAAAGAAGTTATTGATGATATCGAAATCAAAGATGCTACCTCTGTTAAAAAAGTATTGATGTGTAGCGGTAAAATTTATTTCGACTTAGAAGAAAAGCGTCAAAAAGAAAATAGAAAAGATATCGCAATCGTTAGGATAGAGCAATTGTATCCCTTGCCTCAAAATCAATTGGATGCTTTATACAAAAAATATTCAAAAGCAATTTGGTATTGGGTGCAGGAAGAGCCTCTCAACATGGGCGCAGCAACATATTTGCGAATGAATTTGAAGAACATTAATTTTTATATGATAAGCAGACAGGCCAGTGCGGCTACTGCGACGGGTTATGCAAAAATTCATGCAAAAGAGCAGGCGGAAATCCTAAATGCTGCTTTTAGTATGTAATCAATTATTCACAATTAAGTAAGGGTAGAATATGTTTCAAAATTTGAGTGAACGCCTTGAAAGCGCGTTTAAAAATATTAAAGGGCAAGCAAGAATAACGGATCTTAATATTGCTAATACGGTTAAGGATATACGCAGAGCATTAGTAGATGCCGATGTTAATTACAAAATCGCAAAAGAATTTACGGATAAAGTAAAGGAAAAGGCATTGGGTGCTAAAGTGTTACTATCCGTTAATCCTGGACAACAGATGGTTAAAATTGTCCAAGATGAGCTTACCGATTTAATGGGGGGTAAAGAAAGTGAATTTAACATATCGGGTAATCCTGCAATTATATTAGTCGCCGGTTTGCAAGGAAGTGGGAAAACAACCTTTAGCGGGAAGCTTGCCCATTATCTGAAAACAAAAAAAGGTAAATCGCCACTTTTGGTTGCATGTGATATTTATCGCCCGGCAGCAATAGATCAATTAGAAGTGTTGGGTTCTCAAATTGGTGTAGAAGTATACAGTGAAAGAGAAAATAAGAATGCTGTTTCAATTGCCCAAAATGCAATAGCGGCAGCCAAATTAAAAAATAAAAATGTAATCATTATTGATACCGCCGGCCGATTGGCAGTAGACGAAGTGATGATGACTGAAGTAGCTAATATTAAATCAGCTATTACTCCACAGGAGATTTTATTTGTAGTGGATAGTATGACTGGTCAAGATGCTGTTAATACTGCTGCAGCCTTTAATGAAAGACTTGATTTCAGCGGGGTAGTGTTGACGAAATTGGATGGCGATACAAGAGGAGGGGCTGCATTGTCTATTAAATACACGGTCAATAAGCCTATAAAATTTAGTAGTAACGGAGAGAAAATGGAAACACTTGATGTGTTCTATCCAGACCGTATGGCACAGCGAATTTTAGGCATGGGTGATATTGTGAGTCTAGTGGAGCGTGCGCAAGAACAATTTGATGAAGTAGAAGCGGCAAAATTGGAAAAGAAAATCAGAAAAAATCAATTCGATTTCGAAGATTTTAAAACGCAATTACAGCAAATAAAAAAAATGGGTAATTTAAAAGATCTGATGGGAATGATTCCTGGGATAGGAAAACAAGTCAAGGATTTAGATGTGAATGACAATGCGTTTGTTGGCATAGAAGCAATGATCAATTCAATGACAATGGAAGAAAGACGTAATCCCGATATGATCAACCCAAGTCGTAAGCAAAGAATCGCCCGCGGTAGTGGAAAAGATTTGGTTGAATTGAATCAATTTATCAAACAATTCGAACAAATGAAAGGCATGATGAAGACGATGAATAAAATGCCAATGGGCAAAATGCCAGGAATGGGAATGTTGGGAAAATGACCATAATCTAATGTTCAATTAATTGAAATTGACAGAACATTACTGATATTTCTTTGTTTATGTATAGTAATGCAGCTATTCATTTTTAAATTATTTTTTATGAAACATCTTGTCAGTTATAATTTTCGATTATTACTTTGTATTTTTTTGATCTCTTTTACAGCATGTGGGCAATCAAACAATAAGATTGATCATTCAGATTCTACTATTATTAATAAATCAGATGCTGAATGGAAAAAGCAACTTTCAAAAGACCAATATTATGTTTTGCGTCAAAAAGGAACAGAAGCTCCTTATTCCGGAAAATTATTGTTGAATAAAGAGAAGGGTGTTTATAAATGTGCTGCTTGTGGCAACGAATTGTTTGCCGATGAGATGAAATTTGATTCTCATTGTGGATGGCCAAGTTTTGACAGAGAAATTGCCGGAGGAAAAATAAAAACACAGGTGGATAATTCACTTGGCATGCATCGAACTGAGATTATATGTTCTAAATGTGGAGGACATTTAGGTCATTTGTTTGATGACGGACCAACCGAAACGGGTAAACGCTATTGCGTGAATTCACTTTCTCTAGAATTTCAGCCTATACAAGATTTGCAAGACAAGGCATCTGTACAATTGAATCAAAATTCCAATATCGATACAATAACATTAGGTGGTGGCTGCTATTGGTGTGTTGAAGCGGTTTATGAAATGCTTGATGGCGTAAAAACTGTAGAATCTGGTTACTCAGGCGGAAAAGTAGAGAACCCTTCCTATCGTGAGGTTTGCATGGGCAATACCGGTCATGCGGAAGTGGTACAAATTATATTTGATCAGAGAAAAACTTCTATAGAAGAAATATTCAAAGTGTTTTTTACTGTACATGATCCCACAACTTATAACAGACAAGGAGCAGATGAAGGAGAGCAGTATCGTTCGGTGATATTTTACAGAAATCAACAGCAGTATGATGTTGCTAAGGCTATTATCGATGATTTAAACAAAAATAAAGTTTATCCTAATCCAGTAATAACTCAACTTAATCCATTTAAAACTTTTTACAAAGCAGAAGATTATCATCAAGACTATTATGCAATAAATAAAAACAAACCCTATTGCAAATTGGTCATTCAGCCAAAGCTTGAAAAATTCGAAAAGCTATTTAAAGAGAGAGTCAAAAAAAATAAGAATTGATAATAGTTCGCTCATCCCATCTTTATTTAATAATTCCGTTGGAAACCATATCTGCACAAATCATTTTCCCATATTCATGTGAAAGAGATTGAGTCGAACTTGGGTTAAAAGATTTTGTTTGTACGGAATAGATCAATTCCTTGCTATCCATGTTATAGAAATTACTTTCCCAAAAATATTTTGTATCTACTGAATAGTACCCTGGTTCATAAATTCTGTCATATACGGTGCTGTAATACCCCCAGAATCTTCGATGGTAAATAGTATACGGAGTGTAATAAACTCTTCCGGGAACATAGTATTTCTCCTTTTCTTTATTCAATAAAACAATAGTAAGTACCGCATCAATTCCGGACTTTTCTATCTTATTTAATACACTCGATTCCGTAAGTCCTTCGAAAGAAGTAGGTCCATATTCTTTCAATGAAGAGATGGCTGTAAATCCTCTTTCGCTCAAATCTCCAACTAAATGATTTTCTATACTTTCTCTTAAGAATCTATCTTCTTTTTTAACTAAAGCAACGACGAGGATTTTACTATATGGTTTTGCCGGAAGTGCTTGGCTTTTCCATGAATTTGTAATTACTGAAGTATAACAACTAGTAATTAATATTATCCAGAGAGTGGGCCTGATGTATTTAATTAACATGATTATTTATATTATTCTTCATGAACTATTTATAATAATCCGCTTGATTATTTTTTGGATTTACCCTTTTCTATAAGATCAATTTCAAAACTCAATTTTACTGTGACTCTGTATTCGATTATTTTATTGTTTAATACACTTGCACTTTGTTCTTGAATCCAAATAGAACGAATATTATGCAAAGTTTTAGATGCATGATTGATGGCATTCTGTGCCGCATCTTCCCAACTCTTTGTAGAGTTTGACATTACTTCTAAGACTTTAACTATGCTCATGGTGTTCTTTTTAGGTTAAAATATTTTGTTAATAAAAGTATGTGCTGTTTATTCAAGTATTCTTTTTTTACTTCCTAGAAAAGTATGATTTTAATTTTTCTGAAATTGGTTTTGCGGATTTCAATAAATAAAGTGCTATTTTTTTTGAGTTTAGCAGGCCGGATATTTTATTCAATTCATTTTTTTCAATAATTTTTGAAATAATCTGAGCTGATATATTTTGAGGCCTTAAGCTATGTTTTAAATAAAGCCAATCTTTTTGAATGGTTGTCTCTAATTGAAGACACTCATTTTCAAGATTTTTTTTTTAATTTCAAAAGCTTCTAGACTTTGAAAGGCAGATTTTTTACATTTACTCATAGCTAATAAAATTTTCTAAAATGCTATTCAATATAGACTTCTGCATCTTTCTCCTTTTCGTTTTCCATAGGGTAACCGCTGCTATCCAATAGGAAATCCCGACAATTAAAAATCCGTAAAATACATCACCCATTAATTTTCCAATAAAAAACGCTACGGAAGCACTTATGAAAACTAAGCCGAAGAAAAACATTGTAACGATTAAAATGCTGACAATCCATTTGCTAATGATTTTTGATAGCTTATCTGCCAAATTCAATTCAAATAACAAAAGTCTTTTTGATATATATTCTTTTAAATCTCTAAATAGTTCATCGGACTTCTTGAAAGTATCTTCCATCACATTTGTATTAATAGGTATCAGATAAGATTAAATATAGTCTCCTGTTTTTTCTTCTATATTATCAAGGCTTTCCAAAATATTTTGTTTCATTGCGTATAGACTTTGCTTTCCTTTATTTATTTTATCTTGGACATTCTCGTTTAATTTGGCCCCTGCATTTTTTATTTTAGTTCTCGTTTCTGCTCCTTTATTTGGAGCGAATAGTACGCCTAGTATGCTTCCAACTGCAATTCCAGCTACTACACCAATTGCGATTTTTGTGTAATTTTCCATTTTTTGAATTTTTAAAATTTGACAAATTGTTTATAGAATGAAACGAAAATAAAAGTAATTATGATGAAAAGAAATGATGATTCTTGGCTATTATAATGATAACAATCAAACAATTTCTGTGGAAGAAATATTTAAAAATAATTGATCAGCATCTGCTTTATAACATAATTCAGTTCCTTGATTCATAGCAGCAGCAGTGCCGCATGCAACTCCATATTTTACCGCTTCTAATATTTCTTTCTTGTCTGCTAATTTACTTACAATTCCCGCCACCATACTGTCGCCCGCTCCAACGGTACTAAGCTTGATAATTGACGGAGGGCTTATTTTATGAACACTTTCTTTTTCTATTAGTAATGCGCCTTCTTCTCCCAAAGAAATGACCATGATTTCGCAAATGCCTTTTGAAACGAATGATTTTGCCAGTGAGGTTGCGTCATTAGTACTTAATGTTTCTTTGCCGATTAAGGAACTCAATTCATTGATATTTGGTTTTAGTAAGTATACGCTGTCTTTTATTATTTCTTTTAATGGATTCCCAGAACTGTCTACAATCAATTTTATTTTTTTCATTTTTGCAATTGAGTATATTGTTCTTAAAATGTCATCAGGTATGCCAATTGGGATACTTCCGCTACATACTAGGTATTCTATATTGCTAACCCGTTCTATTTCACTTATTAATTTCTTCCATTCATTTTCAAATATTGTTGCGCTAGGCATGAGGAATCTATACTGCAACTTATTTTTCTGATCAAAAACATTTAGATTTTCCCTTGTATTGTTAAAGCAAGTGATTGCTTTTGTTTTAATATTTTCTTTAATAAGTAATTGCTTGAGTAGTTTTCCATTATATCCTCCAGACAAGTAGGCTGCAATTGTATCATTTCCTAATCTTTTAATTACTCTGGATACATTTATTCCTCCTCCTCCGGGTTCTGATTTTGGTTCGCTGCATTTTAGTTTTTTTTCTGCTAATAAACAATCGACGGAAGTGCTTTTGTCGATTGAAGGATTCATTGTTATGGTCAGTATTTTTGATTTCATATCAATTTAAAATGAGCCGGATAGAAATCCAGCTCGTTATTTATCCAATATCCTATATGAAAAACCTGTTGTAAAAGTATAGGTGTGCTTAGTTCTAGAAAATGATCTTAATTACTTCAAAAGATGATATGCCTTAAAGGAACTTTATTGCAAAAAAATGAGCCGGATAGAAATCCAGCTCGTTGTTTATCCAATATCCTATATGAAAAACCTGTTGTAAAAGTATAGGTGTGCTTAGTTTTAGAAAATGATCTTAATTACTTCAAAAGATGATATGCCTTAAAGGAACTTTATTGCAAAAAAATGAGCCGGATAGAAATCCAGCTCGTTATTTATCCAATATCCTATATAAAAAACCTGTTGTAAAAGTATAGGTGTGCTTAGTTCTAGAAAATGATCTTAATTACTTCAAAAGATGATATGCCTTAAA
>CAIKYB010000046.1 GCA_903831575.1 uncultured Bacteroidota bacterium
AAAATAGACTTTATGAACGCTTAAACCAGTCAATTACTAAATTTTTTATCTTAATAAATTATATAATTTGAAAACAATTTTATCTCTTCTCTTTTTTTTAATACTTTTATAAGTAAATTCACATGAAGAATTATTGATAATTGAAATAGCCCACCCCCATCATCATTAAAACACCTGTAACATAAAATAATTACCTAAAATGGAAACGCGTACACTCCTATTATTCTTTTCTCTATTATTTCTTGAGGCAAGTTTCTCTTCTTGCCATTCCATAAAAAGTATAGAATATCGAAATATTGAAAATGCTCAATTGGAAAAAATAGGTCTTTCGAATTCCACTTTGAATGCCGAATTGCTATGTTTTAATCCTAACCCTTTTGGTCTTGAATTAATCCAGTCTGATGTAGACATCTATTTAAATGATAATCTTTGCGGACATTCCATTCAGAATGAAAGTGTAAAAATTAATAGAAAGGAAGAGTTTAGAGTATCCTTGAAATTGGAAGTAAATATGAAAAACATGCTGAAAAACCTAGCTGCGGGATTATTGGGAAATGAGGTAAAAATAAGGGTGATTGGGAAACTTACCGTTGGGAAAGGCATGATTAAAAAGTCATTCCCGATAGACTACTCTACCAGCAAAAAACTCTCGTTATTTTGACAAAAAACCTAATTTATTACTTTAGGGAATCAACTGCAATTTTAGTTTGACATTGTTTAGGCAGTCGTTTGTAGGTAAACTCTTCCGCTGTTACATCGTCAGCGTCGTAGCCCGTATTGGCAATATGGGCTTTAATTTCCTCAATATTGGTACGATCAGCGATCCAAATTACCGTTGTAACTTTTTTCTTTACATCTACTGTTGCTGAAATAATCCCATCCTGTCTTTTAAGATAGGCTTCAATTCTATTTTTACAAATCTCACAATGTACACCTGGCGTATTGATTATGGCTTTCTTTTGCTGTGCTACACTTGAAATCGAGAAAGACATCAGGGAAAACACCAATAGAATCGAATTTTTCATCGCAGTTTTTTTATAATCAACAAATATAGGAAGTTAATCAAAGTATATTTACAATCTTAAACGAAGTACGAAAATGATCATTAAAGTATTTTATGGCGAGTTGCCCATTCTTTTAACTGATGAAGAAATAGATATAAATAACTATCCAAAAGCAGTATGGATAAAAGAATTCTCAAAAGACGCCTATTTATCAGGAATAGCGGGACTACAACAAGGGTTAATTGACTCCTTAATTATTGAAACAAGTAATATTCAATCATTATTATCAGATATCAGGAGTCAATACCAGATAATTGAGGCTGCTGGAGGAATCATCACCAATGCCAATGATGAAGTGCTGATGATATTCAGACGCGGGAAATGGGATCTTCCAAAAGGAAAGATTGAACCTAAGGAATCTATTGAAATGGCTGCTGAAAGAGAAATTAAAGAAGAAACAGGTGTAGGAAATTTAACGCTGCGAAGTGAATTGAAAGAAACCTATCATATCTATAAAGAAAAAGAAATTGAAATACTAAAAATCAGTTACTGGTTTCATTTTTCTATTGATGATACGCCAATTTTAATCCCACAAATAGAAGAAGACATTACAGCTATTAGATGGTTTGCAAAAAATGCCTTGGCAATTCCTTTAGGCAATACCTATGAGTCGATAAAGTATCTTTTTGGTGATTGGTTGGTTAGTTGATTGGTTGGTTGGTTAGTTGGTTGATTAGTTGATTGAAACCCTTATTATTCATTCATATAGAAAGACACGCCATCTTCAACCATCTTCAACCATCTTCAACCATCTTCTACTATCTTCAACCATCTTCAACCATCTTCAACCATCTTCAACCTTCTTCAACCTTCTTCAACCTTCTTCAACCTAACCCCCAATCCTCTTATTAACCACATCAGGCAGAAACTGAGAAACATCTCCCCCATATTTCAATACATCACGAACAAGTGTAGATGCTACTGAAGTATATTGAGGCAAACAAGTCAGGAATATTGTTTCGATATTAGCAATGCTCCGGTTCATGTCAGCGATTGCTTTTTCGTACTCAAAATCATTCACATATCTAATCCCTCTGAGGATAAAACCGGCTCCGATTTTTTTACAACAATCAACGGTCAGTCCATCATATATCACAATCTCAATTTTATTATTCCCTTTATAGATTAATTCTAACCAATCCTGTCTTTGTTGCTCACTAAACATGGGTTGTTTATTGGTATTCCTTCCAATTCCAATAAATAATTTATCAAATAATGGTAAGGCCCTGTCAATAATATCAGTATGACCAAGTGTTACAGGATCAAAAGTTCCAGGAAAAAGTCCTATTCTTTGCATAGTAGTAAATTTGTATAATTATTTCTCTTGCATAAAAGGGTACTTATAATCCGTAGGAGGATTGAAAGTTTCTTTTATTGTTCTGGCGCTTAACCAACGATATAGATTTAAGATAGAACCAGCTTTATCATTTGTGCCACTTGCTCTTGCTCCGCCAAATGGCTGTTGACCTACTACTGCTCCTGTAGGTTTATCATTGATATAAAAATTACCTGCGCTGTTTCTCAATTTATCTGTAGCCAATTCTACCGCATATCTATCTTGAGCAATAATGGCTCCGGTTAGAGCGTATGCTGAAGTTTGGTCTACCAGTTTTAAGGTTTCTTCAAATTTATTTTCATCATATACATATACCGTTAGTACGGGGCCAAATAGTTCTTCGCACATAGTTACATAATGAGGGTCTGCAGCTTCAATAATAGTAGGTTCAATAAAGTATCCTTTAGTTTTATCACATTTACCTCCCACCCAAATCTTAGCATTGCTCCCGCTTTTTTTGGCGGATTTAATATAACCCTCTAATTTATCAAAACTTTTTTCATCTATTACTGCATTAATAAAATTCGTAAAATCTTCTACAGTTCCCATTTTCATAGTCTTCACCATTCCCACTAATTTCTTTTTCACTTCAGCCGCAAGATTAGATGGGATATAAGCTCTTGATGCTGCAGAGCATTTTTGTCCCTGGTATTCAAATGCTCCTCTGGCCAATGCTGTGACAACAACATCCGGATTTGCTGATTGATGAGCTATTAAAAAATCCTTTCCACCTGTCTCTCCTACAATGCGAGGATATGATTTATATTTATTCATATTAGCCCCAATCGTCTCCCACATTTTATTAAAAACACCTGTACTACCGGTAAAGTGTATACCAGCAAAATCGGTATGATTAAATACGACTTTTCCAATAGTTGGGCCATCTACAAAAACAAGATTGATAACCCCATCAGGAAGTCCGGCTTCTTTTAAAATTCTCATAAATAATTGTGCGCTGTAAACTTGAGTATTCGCACATTTCCAAACCACCACATTACCACACATGGCAGCACTCGTAGGTAAGTTCCCGCCAATTGCTGTAAAGTTGAATGGTGTTAATGCAAATACAAACCCTTCTAATGGACGGTATTCCATTCGGTTATTCATACCTGCTCCACTTAGAGGTTGCTGACGATAAATATCACTCAAAAAATGAACATTAAAACGCAGGAAATCTATCAATTCACAGGCGGCATCCAATTCAGCTTGAATGACATTTTTACTTTGCCCTAGCATCGTAGCGGCATTGATATAAGGCCGATATTTTGTAGCTAATAAATCAGCAGCTTTTAAAAATATATTGGCCCTGTTTTCCCAGCTCATACTTGACCATTTATCTTTTACTTTTAATGCAGCATTGATAGCTTTAGTAACATGCATGGCCTCTCCTATATGAAAGTGTCCCAATAAATGTTTGCGCTCATGCGGAGGACGCATTTCTATCTTATTCCCTGTGCGAACTTCTTCTGCACCAATATACATAGGCACATCTAGCTTTTCACTTTTTAATTCTTTAATTGCTTTTTTTAAAGCAGCTCTTTCATTACTTCCTGGAGCATAATTAAGCACAGGTTCATTTGCTGGTTGTGGGTAGTAAAAATCTCCGTATTGCATATTGGTTGATTTGAGTGATTAGTTGGTTAATTGGTTAATTGGTTAAGTAGTTTATTAAGTCTTTAAAACATAAATATAAAATTGAAAATACAAAAAACATTAAACAAATCCATTTATTGTTCATTGGTTAAAATTAAACCGCAGAGAACATAAGAAAAGGAGTTAACGCAGAGAGAATCTAATCTTCAAAGCAAACCTCAGCGAACTTATTTCTCAGCGGTAAAAAATCTGTAAATTAAAAGTTCAAAATTAATTCCCGATTCTACTCTCCACTAATCAAGCAACCAACTAAGCAACCAATCAACTAATCAACTAACCCGCATCCTTCTCATTCATCAAATAAGCTTTAATAAAACCATCCAACTCCCCATCCATAACTGGACCAACATTACCAACTTCAAAATCTGTTCGATGGTCTTTAATCATTTTGTAAGGATGAAATACATAAGAACGAATTTGCGAACCCCATTCTATTTTCTTTTTTGATGCATTCTTAGAATCCAACACCTCCTGTCTTTTTCGCATTTCTTCCTCATACAACCTGCTCTTCAACATCGACATCGCCTTATCTCTATTCTCTCCTTGTGTACGGGCTTGTTGACATTCAACAATAATACCACTAGGCTTATGCGTTAGTCTAACTGCAGTTTCCACTTTATTTACATTTTGGCCCCCACTTCCTCCACTCCTGAAAAAAGCCCATTCCACATCAGCAGGATTTACGGCGATTTCAATAGTATCATCAATTAGCGGGTATACATAAACGCTGGCAAAAGAAGTGTGTCTGCGTGCATTGCTATCAAATGGAGATATTCTAACCAAGCGGTGAACCCCACTTTCTGCTTTCAAAAATCCGTATGAAAAAGGTCCATCAAATTGGAAGGTACAAGTCTTTATTCCTGCGCCATCTCCCCATTGCCAGTCTAATTCAGATACAGACCAACCTTGTTTTTCACCATACATACGATACATACGGGCGAGCATCTCCGCCCAATCCTGGCTTTCTGTACCACCAGCACCACTATTGATCTGTAAAACTGCAGGCAAGGCATCTGTCGGATCATTAAGTGTACTTTTAAATTCTGCTTCTTCAATTGCAAGATTTGCATTTTTATAGGCGTCCTTAACTTCGTCCTCAGTTGCTTCCCCTTCTTTCCAAAATTCAAACAATACAGCAAAGTCTTCTACAGATGCTTGAACATCGTAAAACATTTTACTCCAATATTCATTAATTTTTATTTCCTTAAGAATAGCTGTAGCGCGTACATTGTCATCCCAGAATCCGGGTGAAAGTGAAAGTTGTTTGTCATTATTTATTTTTGCTTCTCTGTTAGCAACGTCAAAGAAACCTCCTCAAAACCAACACACGGTCTCTCATAGCCTTTAAATGTTCTATTGTCATGGCGCAAATATAATGTTAATTTGGAAATTTGGTGAGGGGATTATTAGTTGATGGGTTGGCTAGATGATGGGTTAAATTGTTGATTGGTTGGTTAATTGTTTTATTGTATGATTGGGGAATTTTGGGAGTAAACAGTAGTTACAAACACTACTAAATCATAAATTCACAAATAAATCACCTTTCAACTTATAAATCCTTAAATTTGCGCTCAATAAATAAAGCCCATCGGGAATGATTAGCAGAAGAAACATTAGGGTAAAAGTGATGCAAACTTTGTATTCGATTGATAGCATGAGCGGAGATGCTAGACCAGGTGAAGCTGAAGCAATCCTTAATGCTAAAATAGTACAAAGTAAAAATCTCTTTACTTACTTAATTTACTTTGTAACAGAGGTGGCCAGGTTCGCTGAAAAAGATGCGCTTCAAAAAGCAAATAAACATTTACCAACTGCTATAGACCTAAATATAAATACAAAAATATCGGGTAATGATATTTTATGGAAATTAATTGAAGATAAGTCTTTCTCCAAAGGTATTCAAGATGCAAAATTGGAACATCTCCTCAATCAAGACTTACTTAAAAAAACATACAATGAACTTGTAATAACGGAAACGTATAAAGATTATATCGAAGAACAATCAAGAGAAAAAAAATCAGAGAAAAAAATATTAGAATTCATTTTCACTAATTTACTGTTGCCTAAAGAAGATTTTATAAGTCATCTTGAAGAACTTTTTATCAATTGGGATGACGATGCTGAATTAATGGTGACATTAGTAACCAATTATTTAAATAAACCAATCAACAATGCTTTTATCTCTATTTTGAGTAAAGAAAAATGGGATTTCGCAACCGGTTTATTAAAAACAGTTTTGGAAAAAGAACCTTATACACTGGAATTAATTAAACCAAAATTAAAAAATTGGGATGCTGATCGAATTGCGGCGTTAGATCTTATTATTTTACAAATGGGCGTGTGTGAATTTCTTTACTTTGAAACCATCCCAACTAAGGTAACCATCAATGAATATATTGATTTGGCAAAAGATTACAGCACTGCTCAAAGTGGACAATTTGTAAACGGCTTATTAGACAATATTCATAAAGAACTAACGGCAGAAAATAAAATCCAAAAGAAAACATTTAAAAATAGTACTTTATAATTCCCTGCTAAAATGAAAAGAATAATATTACCAGCGATTTTCGCTTCCCTTTTTTTATTCAGTTGCGATATTAGAAAAAAAGATGCACTATCTAAAACATCAGCTACCGAAGTAAAAAAAAGAATTGATTCTCCGACAATAGCAGCATTTATCGATACAGCTTATGATTTCAAAAAAGTAAAAGAGGGTGAAATTGTAGAATATAATTATCGCTTTAAAAACACCGGGAAAAGCCCTCTAGTTATTTACGAAGCTGTTGCCAGTTGTGGCTGTACTGTTCCTGAGAAACCAGAGCACCCTATAGCTCCGGGAGAAATAGGATTTATAAAAGTGAAATTCAATAGCGATCATAGACCAGGTGAAGCTCATAAATCTATAACCATAACATCAAATGCACAACCAGAATTTCCAATATTAATTTTAAAAGGAACCGTAATAGGTAAAACTGAATAATTTTTCAAATCAATTCATCTCATTAAAAAAAACAAACCATGCACATCCCAAGTATTTTATTACAAGCACAACCAGGCGGAAGCAGTTCTACATTAATCATTATGGTGATGATGATTTTAGTATTTTACTTTTTCATGATTCGCCCTCAAGCTAAAAAAGCTAAACAACAAAAACAATTCATTACTGACTTACAAAAAGGCGATAAAATTGTAACTATTGCAGGTATTCATGGCACGATCAACAAAGTAAATGATGACGCAACATTAAGCCTGGAAACCAGCCCTGGAAGCTATATTAAAATCGAAAAAAGCGCCATCAGTATGGAATGGACGGCGAATATAAATAAGGTTGCTACTGAGGAAAAGAAATAAGTATAATTGGTTGATTAGTTGATTGGCGCCTATCCAATTGACTAATCAACTAATCAACCAACTACCCAACCAAAGCGTATGCTTAAAATCGGTCTAACTGGAGGTATTGGAAGTGGGAAATCCACTGTTGCTGCAATATTTGAAGTATTGGGAATTCCTGTTTATTATGCGGATGTAAAGGCCAGGCAATTAATGAATGAGGATACCAATTTAATTGCTGCCATTAAAGCCGCATTCGGAGAAGATAGCTATTCAAACAGATTACTTAATAAACCCTATATTTCTTCTCAAATATTTTCGGATACTACAAAACGAGATGTATTAAACAGCATCGTACACCCTTCTACGATAGCTGATACTACTGCATGGATGAATAAGCAAACCGCTCCTTATTGCGTTAAAGAAGCTGCCTTAATTTTCGAAAGCCATGCTGAAAAAAAACTAGACTTTATTATTGGGGTAACAGCTCCTGAAGAAACCAGGATTAAGAGAATTATAAACAGAGATGCTATTACAAGAGAACAAGTTGAGGCCCGGATAAAAAGCCAAATGAATGAAGCAGATAAAATTAAAAAATGTGACTACGTCATCATTAATGATGATACCCACTTATTGATCCCACAAGTTATAACATTACACCACTTACTGATGGAAAAAGCTGTTCATGAAAAAACTAATTAACTTAAATTCAATAAAGCCGCTTTCAATTTCCCCATTCCTTTTGTGATATTTTCAATACTGTTTGCAAATGACAATCTTATACAATCAGGTTCGCCAAAAGCACTGCCCGTAACAGTTGACACATGAGCATCATTTAGCAAATACATACAAAGTTCATCTGCATTATTTAGCACTATCCCACTTGGCGTTTTCTTACCGAAGTAAAATTTCACATCCGGAAATATATAGAATGCTCCTGATGGCTCATTGCAAATAATGTGGGGAATTTCTCTTACCAACTGCATTACTTTTTCACGACGATATTTAAAAGCTGCGACCATTTCACGAGTAGGTTTGAGATCACTCAATAATGCAGTTATTGCAGCTCTTTGTGCAATAGAATTTGTGGCGCTGGTAAATTGTCCCTGTATTTTCTCACATGCTTTTGCAATTAAAACTGGTGCAGCAATATAACCTACCCTCCACCCTGTCATTGCGTATCCTTTGCTTAATCCATTAATTACAATTACTCTTTCTTTTATAGCATCGAATTGAGCTATACTATCATGCTTTCCTACATAATTAATATATTCATAAATCTCGTCGCTCATGATAAAAATATTGGGATATTTTTCAAAAACTACGGCCAGATTTTCCAACTCATTTTTCGTATACACAGAACCGGTAGGATTGCAAGGAGAAGAAAACATAAACAGTTTTGTTCTTTCTGTAATAGTACTCTCCAGTTCCGAAGAAGTTATTTTATAATCATTTTCAAAACTGGTTTTAACCAAAACAGGTTTTCCACCGGCCAACTTCACAATTTCACTATAGGTCACCCAGTAAGGTGTTGGGATAATGACTTCATCGCCTGCATCTACAATAGCTAAAACCGTATTGGCAATACTTTGTTTGGCGCCTGTGCTTACTACTATTTGCTCGGGCTGGTATAATAACCCATTATCTCTCAACAACTTTTCACAAACAGCCTGACGCAAATCCAGGTATCCAGGAACTGGTGTATAATGACTAAAATTATCATCAATGGCTTTTTTTGCAGCTTCTTTGATATGGTCAGGCGTATCAAAATCGGGCTCTCCAAGACTTAGATCTGTAATATCAACCCCCTTTGCTCTTAACTCTCTTCCTAATTTCGCCATTTTGAGCGTTTCTGGCTCATTGAAACGGGATAGTAATGATGACAATTCCATAAATTAATCTTTGATATGCGCAAAACTAACAATAATTATAAACTTGAAAAGAAGTAGATTTCAAGTAGTGAAATAATAGATAATTTGTTAAACTATTGAATTTCTAGTAACTCATTGTTTATTAAGCAATTCAAGATTTAATTTCATATAATATTAAAATGAGGTTTATGCAATTAAAAAACCTCATTAAAATACTTTTTTTTTGAATGCGTATCTATTTATTAAAGATCAATTTAAGAGCCTTTTAGCATCAAATCAAGATTGGATTTTGAACAAAGGCATTTTCCCTTATCTTTGCAGCCTTGAAATTTATTGACTAACTAACAGCCAAAATTTATAAAAAGACGGTGTTGATTGGTTATCGTTGTATTGTATGTGTTAAACTGAAAAAAAATAAAACATGAAACTTAAAGGCTTAGTTTGGTTCTTCACGATTGCATTAATTGTGATTTCTCTATGGGAATTATCTTACACCTGGGCTGTTCGTAGCTATGAAAAAGATGTCAGAGCTCAAGCAGAACGAATTGTTAAAAAACAATACAGCAATTTATCTCCTGAAGAAAAAGAAGCTTTAATTAAAGTTAAAACAAATAGAATACTTGATAGTACAAGAGATAAAGATATTTATCTTGGAACAAGCTATCAAAAATGTAAAGAAAACGAATTGAACCTCGGTTTGGATTTACAAGGCGGTATGAGTGTAACTATGGATGTAAGTCTTGAAGGCATGATCAGATCACTAAGCAACAATCCTCGTGATCCTCAATTACTGAGTGCATTAAGAACTGCTACTGCTCAAAAATCAAGCAGCGAATCTGATTATATCACTTTGTTTAGTGATGCTTATATTAAACAAAACGGTGCTAACAAATTATCTTCCATTTTTGCTGGCCCTTCAAAAGAAGTTAAAATAAATGACAATGATAATGTTGTTATTGCAGTAATAAGAAAAATCGCAAAAGGAGCTATCAACCAAACTTACAAAATTCTTGTAAAGCGTATTGATAAATTCGGCGTAGCTCAACCTAATATTAATTTAGATGAGAATAAAGGTGTTATCAACGTAGAACTTGCTGGGGTTAATGATCCTGAAAGAGTTCGTAAATTTCTTCAGTCATCTGCAAATCTTCAATTCTGGGAAGTATATCAAATTGATGAACTAGCCAATTCTTTAAAAGTTGCAGATGAAAATTTACAGAGTTATTTAAATGGCGTAGTTGCAGGAGATTCTGCGAAAGCAAAAGATTCTAGCTTAGCAAAGAAAAATGTAAACCCTTTCTTTAAAGTTATCAATCCGATTGACGTTCAAAAAGACAACAATGGCAAAAGTTTTTTTGCTGCAGCAATTGGTAACATTGCCCTTCAGGATACAGCAACTTTTTTTAGCTATATCAATAACGATGTTGTAAAAAATGCACTCCCTGCAAATGTGAAATTCTTATTTGGCATTGAAGAAAAAAGTGCGAAAGGTAACTTACGCTACTTTCCACTTTATGCCATCAAAACAAATTTAGGATCTGAAAAAGCTGCATTAGAAGGCGATGGAGTTGAGGAAGCAAGACAAGATTTTGATGAATCAGGTAAGCCTGCCATCAAAATGGTGATGACTAATACCGGAGCAAAAATATGGGCTAAAATGACTGCGAAAAACGTGGGAAGACCTATTGCTATTGCTTTGGATGATATCGTTTATAGTGCACCAAATGTAAATGGAGCTATCGAAGGGGGCAACTCAGAAATTTCCGGAAAATTCAGTGTTGAGGAAGCGCAGGATTTAGCTAATATTTTGAAATCAGGTAAACTTGATGCCCCAGCTAAGATTGTTGCAGAACAAGTTGTTGGACCTACACTTGGAAAAGAAGCGGTTCATGGAGGCATCATGGCTTTCCTCATTGCATTCTCTGTTATCTTTTTATTGATGCTGGTTTACTATAATACAGGCGGATGGGTGGCTAACATCGCATTGGTATTCAACTTGCTATTCACCATTGGAGTATTAACCGCTCTTGGATTTACATTGACAGCTGCTGGTATTGCTGGCTTGGTATTAACCATCGGTATGGCTGTGGATACTAACGTAATTATCTTCGAGAGAATTAAAGAAGAATTATCAAAAGGCAAATCATACCAACAATCTGTTAATGATGGCTATAAGCGTTCACTCGCTCCCGTTATTGATGCTCACGTTACTTCATTATTAACCGCTATTATCCTTGCTTACTTTGGATTAGGACCAGTGCTTGGATTTGCAACTACACAGATTATTGGTATCCTTTTATCTTTATTCTGTGGAATATTATTCTCGAGATTGATTACAGAAGTTTGGACTAACAAACAACGCCATTTCAATTACTTCACCGCTATTTCTAAAAGAGTATTCAAACATGCTAACTATAAATTTATTGAATACAGAAAGGTAGCATACGTAATTTCTGCATTTGTACTTTTGGCTGGTGTCGCTTCTTTCTTTAATGGCTTCCATGAAGGAGTAGAATTTAAAGGAGGACGTAGTTACACTATTGTTTTTGACAAGAAAGTAGAAGCAACTAATGCATTCAGAGATAATTTAAAGAAAGCATTAGATGGAGATAATATCACGCTTAAAACTGTAGGAGAAGATGGCAAACACATCAACATCACTACCGCTTATTTAAAAGGACAGGAGAATGTAGATAGTTTGGTGCAAGCCAAATTAATGGAAGGAATGAAATCTGTTTTACCTGCTAATATCACTTACCAGGAATTCATCAGCAACAATGTACAAAGTTCAACTACTGTTCAACCTAGCATTTCAGATGACATTAAAAGTGGTGCCTACAAAGCTACGATCTTCGCGATGTTGATTATCTTCTTGTACATCTTTGCACGTTTCCGTGATTGGAGATATTCTGCTGGTACTATCTTAACCTTGTTGCATGACGTATTGGTTACGTTAGCAGTATTCTCTTTTTTCAAAGACATCGTTCCTTTCCCTTTAGAAATCGATCAGCATTTTATCGCCGCGATATTAACTGTAATTGGTTTCTCTATGAATGATACTGTTATTGTATTTGACAGAATACGTGAATACAGCAGAGACATGAAAGGAGAAAGTAAAACAACTATTATCAATAAAGCGATTAATGATACTTTAAGTCGTACAGTAATGACTTCATTAACAGTATTCTTAACGATCTTAATTCTATTTATCTTCGGAGGCGAAGTAACCCGTGGATTCGCATTTGCAATGTTGATTGGTGTTATCACAGGAACTTACTCCTCTATTTTTGTAGGAGCTCCTATCCTTGTTGATTTTGCAAAAGACAAACCTCTTGGTGCTGCATCTGAAAAGAAAAAGAAAGTCAAAGCGCCTGAGCTTTAATATATTTTAATATGAATTAAAAAATCCCGTCCAAGAAATTGAGACGGGATTTTTGTTTTAGGAGGTTTTTGAAAAGTTGGGTTGCCATGGTTCGTACCTGGTTCGTACCATGGCAGTAAAGAGAGGAATTGACTACTAAAAAACGTAAGTTGTTAAACTATATGCTAACATTTATAAAAGAAACGAAAACGCCGTGGATCGTAGAATAGCAGTGGATTTGAGACTGATTTTTTGGAGGTCTATGAAAAATATTGTGGTTCGTACCACAGCTTAAGGCTTAAAACAATTCGATTATACGGCAAAACTAGTCCCACAACCACAAGTACTGCTCGCATTAGGATTTTTAAAGGTAAACCCACGTGAATTTAAACCACCCTCCCAATTAACTTCCATGTCTTGCAGATAAATACCATGAGATTTATCCATAATGAAAGAAATAGCTTCTAATTGAAAAAGCTGGTCGTTTGGTTTTATTTCATCAAATTCAAGAATGTAAGTCATACCACTACATCCACCACCTTTGACCCCAACACGTAATTTTTTGTTAGTCTCAAATGCTGGTTCATTCATCAATCTGATGATTTCCTGAACAGCAGAAGCAGTAAACTGAACAGGAACAGATAATACCGAATTCATAGTAATTATATTTGATGCAAATTTACTACCATTTTACTTGTAATAACCTCACCAATTTGCGAAAGGAGGAATTTGTTGGTGCATCTTATTTACATTTGTACCTAAAATAAAAAAAATGACATTATTAGAAATCGATATTCAATATATATCGTTGGCCATTACACTAATTGGTTTAACATTTATCGTATTGTTACTAACGAGCTTTAAAAAGTTAAGGCTAGAAATTGTGCAGAAATCAAGAATTAATATCGAAGGCAATAATCTAAAACTTCAGGCATTGGAAAGACTCACTTTATACGCAGAAAGATCTGGCCTAAAAAATCTTATAGAAAGGATTGGGAATAAGGGCATGAGCACTGCTGATTTGCACCATATATTAATAGACACCTTAAAAGCGGAATTCGAATACAATCAAAGTCAACAAATCTATGTAAGCCCTGAGGTTTGGAATGCCATTACAAGACTTAAAGACCAGAATATTTATATCATCAACCATATCACCGCAAATCTTCCACCACATGCTACAGCAATGGATTTGAGCAGGTTAATTATTGAATACAGCATTACACCCAATGCGGAATTAAATACAATAGTTTTAGATGCCCTTCAATTTGAAGCGAAGAAAATATTGAGTTAAAAAAAATCTCATGCCAGAAAAAAAAATAACAACCGATTCCGGAATTGAAATAAAAGAAAATTACTCAGCAAAAGATTTACATCATCTAGACCATTCCAATGCCGGCGAATTCCCTTTCACAAGAGGCGTACAATCATCTATGTACAGAGGTAAGTTATGGACAATGCGCCAGTATGCAGGTTTTTCTACAGCTGAAGAAAGTAACAAAAGATATCATTATTTATTAAAGCAGGGTGTTAGCGGATTGAGTGTGGCCTTTGATTTACCCACACAAATAGGATACGACAGCAACCACGCCTTGGCAGACGGAGAAGTGGGGAAAGTGGGCGTTGCCATTGACAGTTTAGAAGATATGGAAAAACTTTTCGAAGGTATCAATCTTGAAGAAGTGTCTACATCTATGACCATTAATGCTACCGGTTTTATCTTACTCGCCTTTTATGTTGCACTAGCAAAAAAACAAGGTGCTGATTTAAATAAAATTTCAGGAACGATACAAAATGATATTCTAAAAGAATACGCAGCAAGAGGTACGTACATCTACCCTCCTCAACCTTCTATGCGCATTATTACAGACATTTTCGAATGGTGTAGTAAGGAATTGCCTAAATGGAATACGATATCAATTTCAGGATATCATATCAGAGAAGCCGGAAGTACAGCGGTACAGGAAATCGCCTTTACTTTAAGTAATGGTAAAGCTTATGTAAAAGCAGCAATAGAAAAAGGACTTGACATTAATGTGTTTGGGAAACGACTTTCTTTCTTTTTTAATGCACATAATAATCTTTTTGAAGAAGTTGCAAAATTCAGAGCAGCAAGAAGAATGTGGGCCAATATCATGAAAGAATTGGGAGCCACTGACGAAAAAGCTATGATGCTTCGCTTTCACACGCAAACAGGCGGAAGTACGCTCACCGCTCAACAACCGATGAACAACATAAGCAGAGTAACCATACAAACACTTGCTGCAGTTCTTGGCGGGACACAATCTCTACATACTAACGGATATGATGAAGCGCTAAGCTTACCAACGGAAGAAGCTGCTAAAATTGCGCTAAGAACACAGCAAATTGTCGCCTTCGAAAGTGGTGCCGCTGATACAGTGGATCCGCTTGCTGGAAGCTACTTTGTGGAATCCTTGACAAATGAAGTTGAAGAAGCTGCTACAAAATTAATTGACGCTATAGATGCTATGGGTGGAAGTGTTGCTGCTATTGAAAGCGGCTTTATTCAAGATGAAATTGCAAGAAGCGCTTACGAATATCAACGCAATATTGAAAACAATTCAAAAGTAATTGTAGGTGTCAATACATTTATTTCAACTGACCATGAAAAAATTCCGGGATTTAGAATCGATGATAGCATTCAAAAAATGCAATGTGATAAAATTGACCTATTGAAATCAAAAAGGGATAATGATGCTGTTCAATCCATTTTAAATAAAATTTCCGCTACAGCAAAAACAAATGAAAATCTTATGCCTGTTGTATTAGAAGCTGTTGAAACCAATTGTACTTTGGGTGAAATTGCTGATGTATTAAGGAGTGTTTTTGGGGAATACAGGTAGTTGGTTGAGAGGTTGATTCATTGCTGGATTGGTTGAGAGGTTGGTTAGTGGATTCCTTCGTTTTGAATTTCATCTTTGCTCCCTTGCGAACTTTGCGTGAAAACAATTAGATGATTTGAATATTTGAAGATTAGCGAACTTTTGAATTTAAAATTTTTATTTTTTACTTAAATACATAAAATGAAGAAACTTACCATTGTATTAATAGCATTATTATTAGTAATTTTTAAAACTAACGCACAACAAAATCTAACTCCCGAATTATTATGGAAACTAAATCGCGTTTCGGGGATTGGAATTTCCAAAGACAAAAAATATGTTGTTTATAATGTAAGCACGCCAAATGTTGAAGAAAATAAAAGTTCATCAAAAAAATATTTTGTTTCAATAGAAGATGGCAAAGTGCTTTCTATTTCAAATATAGATAGTTTAGTTGCTGATGCCACTATATCCCCTGATGGAAAATACCAGCTTAGTGATGATGCTGTTAAATTAAAAAATATAAAAGGGGAAGACTATTATCCTTCGTTAAAAAAATCGAATGTATATATATTCGACAATCTCAACAACAGACATTGGGACACCTGGGAAGACGGGAAATTCGATCATGTATTTTTAACCGAAATAAAAAACCCTGCTATTAAAAAAGATATACTTCCCGGAGAACCTTATGATTGTCCTACCAAGCCATTCGGCGGATCTGAAGACTATGTATGGAGTGCAGATGGCAAGCAAGTAGTCTACGTTACAAAGAAGAAATATGGCACTGAATACGCCACTAGTACGAATACAGATTTGTATGCTTACGATTTAGCTTCTAGCAAAACAAGCAATATTACTGAAGGCATGATGGGCTATGATATCAACCCTGCCTTCAATAAAAAAAATCAACTGGCGTGGTTAAGTATGAAGAGAGAAGGTTATGAAGCAGACAAACAAGATATCATTGTTTGGAATGGCATCACCAAAATGAATCTAACACAACAAAATGACGCAATACATGTAGAAGGATTTAAATGGAGTGATGATGGGTCTAAAATTTATTTCTACGCACCTATTGATGGCACCTTACAATTGTTTGAAGTAAATTATCCAGGCCTAACAAAAATGATGCCTTTAGTTCGTCAAATTACTAAAGGAGATTTTGATATCAGCGGCATTATTGGCCAATCTGCTAACAAATTAATTGTAAGCAGAACAGATATGAACCATGCTGCTGAATTATACACTGTTGATATTACCACAGGCAACATGAAACAATTAACTCACGTTAATGATGACCTGTATGCCAAAATAAAAATGAGTCCCGTTTCAAAACGTTTTATTAAAACTACTGATGGGAAAGACATGCTGGCCTGGGTGATCTATCCTCCTGACTTTGATTCCACCAAAAAATATCCAACCTTATTGTATTGTCAGGGTGGACCGCAATCTGCACTAACCCAGTTCTATTCTTTCCGCTGGAATTTTCAACTGATGGCAGCTAATGGCTATATTGTTATTGCCCCAAATAGAAGAGGAATGCCAGGACATGGAACAGTGTGGAATGAATCTATCAGTAAAAACTGGGGCGGTCAGGTGATGAGAGATTATTTAAGCGCTATAGATGATATCAGTAAAGAAAAATACGTGGATACGGCAAAGCGCGGATGCGTTGGCGCTAGTTATGGTGGATACTCTGTTTTTTACCTTGCAGGGATTCATAATAACCGATTCAAGACATTCATTGCCCATGATGGCGTCTTTGATTTAAGAAGCATGGCTGGTACAACAGAGGAGCTTTGGTTTGTAGACTGGGAATTTGGTGGAAGATATTGGGAAAGAGAAAAAATAGACGTACAAAGAGGTATGATCAGAAATAGCCCAAGTGAAATGGTGAGCAAATGGAATACCCCTATTCTTATTTATCAGGGAGGAAAAGATTATCGCGTTCCTATTGAGCAAGGGTTACAGGCTTTTCAGGCGGCTCAATTAAGAGGCATTAAAAGCAAATTGGTTTATCTGCCAGACGAAAACCATTGGGTGATGAGTGCTCAAAATGCAATGGTTTGGCAGAATGAGTTTTACAAGTGGTTAGGGGAAACGTTGAAGTAGGGAGTTGGTTGAAGGGTTGATTGGTTGATTGTTTGTTGTTTATTGTTTGTTGTTATGCGAATCATCAAATCTTCAAATCATCAAATTACCCAATCAACTTCTCAACAAATCAACTAATTATTGCCATTAAGTCACGAAGTTGAAATCTTTATACTAGTTTAAAAGTTAAATAATTATTACATATTGTATAAATATTTTGTCTAAATGTAAAAAAAACCTTACATTTATGAAAAAATATAATGATTCAATTCAAATTTTTATTCCCAAACAAGTACAAAAAATCAGGGTGGGTGATTTTAATAATTGCTTCAATCCTTGGTATAATATTGATGTTTACGGGCTTTGAGGGTATTCCTATCCACACAAAGGCATTTGCTGTATTCAATGATGAAATATTTGGGGAAAGTCAATTTTTCACTTTCATAAATACTAATGTTACCAACACTATAGTTGGTTCTTTATTTATCATCGGAGCGATATTAGTTGGATTTTCAAAAGAAAAATATGAGGATGAGTTTATTGCCAATATTCGTCAATCTTCACTCCTTTGGGCTGTTTTTGTAAATTATATTTTATTACTTATTTCCTTTATGTTCATCTATGGTACTGCTTTCTTAAATGTAATGCTGTATAACATGTTTACTGTATTGCTGATTTTTATTTTCAGATTCAATTTTGTTTTGTATCGTAGTTTAAAATCCAACACAGATGAAAAATAAACTCAAAGTAGAAAGGGCAATAAATAATCTTACACAAGAAGAGCTTGCAAAAAAAGTATCGGTTAGTCGGCAAACGATCAATGCGATGGAAGCCAATAAATATGTTCCTTCAACTGTATTGGCTCTTAAAATCGCACGAGTTTTCAGTAAATCTGTAGAGGATATTTTTATGCTAGATGATGAGGATTGAAATGTTCAAGAGGTTCAAAATGTTTAAAAGATTGTTTGTGGTTTATTGTTTGTTGTACTGAGAATCTTCAAATCAACAAATCCTCAAATTACACAATCAACCTTTCAACTAATCAACTAATTATCCTCCCCAGGCTTAATGGGCAAAATCCTGATAATAATCCCCTTTGATTCTTTCCATGGATGGATTGAAATACCCGAATTTTAAATTAGGAAATTCTTCTCGAATTAATTCCATCAGTTGTTTTACGCCCATACATTCTCCGGTATCATGAACATCAATTTTTTCTAAATACCAATCGGGATCAATATTAAAATTACGCCACTGGATCATACACAAATCCGTTTCTCTGATGAGTTTTCTTAAAGCTTCATACTCTTCAATACTGTCTGTCATTCCAGGAAAAACAAAATAGTTTATGCTTGTCCATGCGCCATAACTACGGGCAATTTTTAAACTCTCCGTCAAATCTTCAAATACATAATTATTAGGCTTGTAATAAGCTGTATAAATCTCTTTTCTTGCAGAGTTCGTGCTTACACGGATACTGTTCAAGCCTACTTCACATAAAGCTTTTACTGCATCGGGCTTACTGCCATTGGTATTAATATTAATACTTCCTTTTTGTGTATGTTTTCTGATCTCAATGATGGAGGCTTTAATCGTTTCCCACATCAACAAGGGTTCTCCTTCACAACCTTGTCCATAACTGATAATAGGAAAAGGAGCTGATTCCAGATGGGGCACTGTAAACTCGACGATTTCTTCTGCAGTAGGCTTAAACGTTAGTCGATCTTGTGTACTGAAAATAGTTTCTTCTTCAGGCTGAAAGGAAATACAACCAATACAATTGGCGTTACATGCAGGTGATACCGGAACAGGACATTCCCATCTGCCCAAAGCCAGATTTCTTGCAGCAGGACAAGTATAAGTCATACAGCAATTTTCCATTAAATGTTTAACCAAACGGTTATGGGGAAACGCCGCTAATAAATGATCATGCCCTTTTTCAATTTGGTCATCATCATATCCTGCAGCTTCTTGACGAATATCGATTTCAATTCTTACTGCAGGAACAAATAACTGGTCATTAAACCAACCTGCTGCAGTGTAACAAAACAAAGGCAATGTAGGCGCATCAGGCAAAGTTTCATAAGCAGCCATATACAAACCTGTGTGTGCAGGAGGAATAAAAGCTGCAACCGCCCAACCCTTTTCGCACAAACGCATATCCCCTGTTTCCACATCAATACCAATACCTCTTCTGCCTGGCAATTCATATAATTGTCCGCCCTCTGGCAATTCAATCCAATCTTCCACAGCAATGGGAAATGCATCCCACCCGCTTCTGCCTACAACATATAAGCTTGTATCTTCAAAAATATTACCATTACCATCAGAGTACATCAGATAAGGAGATTCATTTAAAATGCTCATGCAGGTTAAAATTAAGATTGCGTGATGTTGTTTAATTGTTGTTGAACAAAAGTATTGAATGCTGTTTCATCTAAACCTTTATTTTCATTTTCATTGATGGTATGCTGAATCAATTTATTGTTTTTAAAATCGATTGTAAGAATATTGTCTTTCAAAATCAAATTAGATACTTCATTCCATTCCATTTTTTTTCGGGGTAATGAAGGATAAGAAATAAAATCTACACAAAAATCAATTTTCAATTTCCTCATAGTAATGTAACCCATAATCGAAAAAACTAAAAGTAAAAAGCCTATCAAATAAAACCCAACTAGCATCCAAAAAATTGAAGCTAAAAAGAAACTAAATACAATATGAAAGAAATTAGTTTCTCTGCCTTTATTGTAAAAAAAATACGAGATAAGTGGGGTAAATATTATAGCTCCTCCTATTGATGACAAGGTATGAACACTACTATCTGCAGCAACACGGGTTGATAAGTACGTAAATCCAACAATATTAATAACGGAAATTAAAATGGTTAAAATTTTATACGTCCCTTTCTTTTCGTTAGGTAATATGATTGAAAATTTATCCATTTACAGGATTGCTAGCGGTTAATAGATTACATAATTTATACAACACTCTGGCTCCTACATTCTCATCCCATTCATCATGACTAACTCCTACTTCATTCAAATCGAATCCGACAATTTTTTTGCCTGCCTGATGAACTTTATTCAACAGATAAAATATTTGTTCTGTCTCAAAACCGCCCTGCACAGGCGTTCCAGTATGTGGACATAATTTAGGATCCAATCCATCAATATCAAAACTTACAAAAACATGTTGTGGAAGATGACTCACTATTTCATCAACAATTTTTTTCCAACTATCGCCTTCGTATAAACGATGTTTGATATCTCGGTCGAAATAGGTAACGACTCTCCCATTGCTATTCTTAATATAATCTAACTCCTCTTCACAATAATCTCTTATGCCAACTTGTACAAGCTTCGACAAAGCAGGAATTTTCTCCAGCGCGTTGAACATTATTGATGCATGAGAAAAATCAAATCCTTCATACGCATTTCTCAAATCACAATGTGCATCAATTTGAAGAATGCCAAAATCAGGATATTGATCAGCAATGGCTCGGAAATAACCAAATGGCGTACTGTGATCTCCTCCCAATAAGCCAACAAGCTTCCCTTTTTTAATCAGTTCAGTAGTTTGTTCATATACCCAATCATTTAAAAAAAGACCACCCTGGTTAATTTCTTTTAAAGATTTTGTCATGAATTTATTGCTGTTCACAGACTCCCCCTGAGAGATATAATTAATATACAATTCCGCTTCTTTTCTTAGATAATCACTTTTCATGAGAATTTTCTTATCAGGAGTTTGCATAAAAAAACCTTGTTTCCATGCATCCGTATATTCAGGGTCATAAAGATCAACTTGAAGACTTGCGGTAAAAATATGATCTGGGGCTCTTGCTGTACCTGCATTGTAGCTAACCGTCACTTCCCATGGAATAGGAAGAATTACTAACCGTGCTTCATTTTCTGTAAATGGGAGACCAAAAATATTATTATTGGGGTTCCCTACTGAATTAGGGTCGAAATTGGAAAGATCAGCCATGGGGGAATTTATAATTAGGCAACAAAGATAATTGAAGATTGATTTTATCTGCTAAAAAAATAGGGATATCTCTACTCTACAATTGTTTTGAATTACCTTTGAGCATAAATTACTCATATGAAAAAAACTAGTATTATAATACTTATCGGAATTGCAGCCTTAATTGTAAGCCTATTACTCTTTTCTGTAGACTTCTCTACTTATGACACTATTGCTTCTGCAAGAAAAAAAGAGGGAAAATTTGTTCATCTCATTGCCAAATTAGATAAAACACAATCGATTACTTATGACCCCATCAACAATCCCAATTTTTTAAGTTTTTACATAGTAGATAGTTTAGGTGAGAAATCAAAAGTTGTTTACCATAATAGCAAGCCAGGTGATTTAGAAAAGAGTGAAAGAATTGTATTAAAAGGAAAAATGGGAAAAGACTATTTTGACTGCAAAGACATCTTGCTTAAATGTCCAAGTAAATACAAAGACGACAAGAAGGTTTTAGAAAAAAGCATGAAAGAACAAACAGCAAGTAATTAATACTATTTAAAAAAACAAGATGATAAAATTCGAAGGCGAACATTTATTACCAGGACAACTTGGACATTTTTTCGTGATTCTTGCTCTGGTGACGTCCTTAATTTCATTGATCTCATTTTTCAATGCAAGTCGCATTGATCAGATTGAAGAGAAAAATCAATGGTTGAAATTTGCCAGAATAAATTTCTTCATTCAAGCGTTTAGCATCATTGCTATTTTCTCTACCATATTTTTTATTTGCTTCCATCACTATTATGAGTACATGTATGCCTACAAGCATGCGTCGAAAGAATTAGAACCCAAATTTTTACTTGCATGTATTTGGGAAGGGCAAGAAGGAAGCTTTTTACTTTGGGCGATCTGGCATTCCTTACTGGGCGTATTCATTATCTCCATAAAAAACAAAGATTATAAAAACACCTGGCAAGCTCCGGTATTGACCGTTATCAGTATGGCTCAATTCTTTTTGATGCTCATGATATTAGGGATTTATTTTTTCGATATCAGAATTGGAAATAGTCCTTTCACCCTAACAAGAAACGAAATCCCCGCTCCTATTTTTTCTCAAACCAACTATCTTACTTTCCTCAAAGATGGCATGGGGTTAAATGTCTTGTTGAGAAACTATTGGATGGTCATTCATCCTCCTATTTTATTTCTGGGTTTTGCATCAACCATTGTACCCTTTGCGTTTGCTTATGCAGGCATACAAACTAAAAAATATGGTGAATGGATAAAGCCCGTATTACCTTGGGCCTTATTTAGCGCATGTGTTTTGGGTGTAGGCATCATGATGGGCGGAAAATGGGCTTATGAATCGTTGAGCTTCGGTGGATACTGGGCATGGGATCCTGTAGAAAATGCTTCTTTAGTTCCCTGGTTAATTCTTATAGCTGGCGTTCACACCATGCTAATCTACAAAGCAACAGGACATTCTTTAAGAGCAAGTTATTTTTTCTCCATACTCACTTTTGTATTTGTACTCTATTCAACGTTTCTAACGCGAACGGGTATACTTGGAGATACATCCGTTCATGCATTCACAGAAGCTGGAAAAGCCATTAATGTAATGATTGGATTATTGGTCCTCTCATTTGCATTACCTATGCTTTCGCTGTTTTTTATTCACTATAAAAAAATTCCAGCCATAATCAAAGAAGAAGAAACTTCATCAAGAGAATTCTGGATGTTTATGGGCTCTTTGATCTTATTTATTTCTTCCTTGTTCATCATCATCATCACCTCTATTCCGGTATACAGTAAAACGCCATTTTTAAAAGATCTCATTATTAAAATCCACAACGGGCCATTGGCAATGCCTGAAGACGCTGAGTTTATTTACAATAAAGTAATGATCATGGTGGCTATTATCCTAGGCTTTATCACAGCAACGACTCAATATTTAAAATACAAAGCCACACCTAGTGCATACCTTATAAAAAATATTAAATACCCTTTGATAATTGCTATCATCCTTTGTATTTCAATTTCTATCCTTTATCCATTTACTTTTCACAAACATGGCGCTGGATTTTTAGTCGCCATTTATATTGCATTTTTCTGTTCGGTTTATGCAGTTGTTGCCAATGCCATGTATATTCCATTGGTATTGAAAAATAATTTCAAAAGTGCCAGTGCTTCTATTTCCCATATTGGATTTTCTTTAATGATTGCAGGAATGCTGATCTCCAGTAGTAATAAGCAAGTCATCAGTGACAGCAAAGTGAACGGCATCACTCTACCCTTGAGTAATGATGCTATGGCTAAAAAACAAGATAACCCAACTGAAAACCTTACTTTAATCAGACAAATGCCTACACGAATGGGTGACTATGAGGTCACTTATTTAAAGGACTCTATGGGCAATGAAAAAGGCAGAAGTTTCTATGCTTTGCAGTTTGAGAAAAAAGAAAAAAATAATAAAAAAATTGATGAAAGTTTCAAATTGCAACCTGATGTCTACTTAATGAAAGACAACAACATGAGCAGCAATCCTGACACAAAATCATTCTTGACAAAAGATGTGTTCACGTACATTTCTTTTGCTATGAATAAAGAGAGAAATGCAGACACCGCTCAATTTAAAGTCGTGGAAATCGGCGAAGGTGATACAGGCTTTTATAGAAATGGATATTACATTCTTAATAAGGTTGTCAAAAATCCGAACAATGAAAAATACCATTACAATCCGAATAGTATTGCGTTAATGGCCGACATCACATTCGTGAGCAGAGACAGTATGAGATATAGATCAACGCCGCTAGTTGAAGCCGACAGCATGGGAATTTTGCAATATGACGATACCGTTTATGCGCAGAATTTATTTGTAAAATTCGTAGGCGTAAGTGACCATCACAAAATAAAAATAGGCATCAAAGAATCTGATAGCCTGATTGATTTTGTAACGGTTAAATCCTATATCTTTCCTTATATCAATTTAGTTTGGCTCGGATTAGTAATCATGGCTTTTGGTATAATGATGAGTAGTCTGAAACGAGCTGAAATAAATCCAAAACTCGCTTCTATAATATTGACATTGGTTTCTGCCGGCTTGATTTATATGTTTCTGTTGGCAAACTAGTTTTAAATTATTTTAACATAATATAACCCAAAATCAAATTATTTTACAGGTTACTATTCTCAATCTGAAGTATTAAACTACAATTGAATTTTGTAAATTTACAAAGATGAAATTTCCTGAAGTCCACACACCTATTTATTTACGTCATACGATTCTATTATTCTTGCTGCTGTGTATGAAACTTTCTTTTGGACAAACCAGCTTTCAAGATACCATGCGTATTCAAGCGATTATTTATCAAGGAGACACTATTCCGCTTTCTGTATTATCAAATATTTATGTTTACAATCAACTTACCACATCACAAAAACAAGCCAGAGCGAATTACAACCGGTTGAGAAATGCAGTTTATGTTACTTACCCTTATGCCAGAAAAGCGGGAATTGTACTAAATGATATTAATCAAAAACTGTCTTTCATTTCGGACAAACCTAATAGAAGAAAATATATCAACTCAAGAGAACGCGAATTAAAAAAAGAATTCACTACTCCCCTTACAAATCTGTCTATTTACCAAGGAAAAGTATTGATGAAATTAATTAACAGAGAAACGGGTAACAATTGTTATGAAATCATCAAAGAATACCAGGGAGGGTTAACTGCAAGACTTTATCAAACCATTGCTTTCTTTTTTAACAGCAATTTAAAACAGCCATACGAATCCAAAGATCAGGATCGTGTGATTGAACAAATCGTTCGTGAAGTGCAGCGATTGTATGGTTATGCGGAGATTTCTAAATCTCAAAACCTATAAAAGAGACTTGCACCCCCCTATAATCCACATATATTCCACATCGACCCATTTTCTAACAGTTTTGAGTTAACTTGCAATGCCTATTAAATAATAAACCTAAATGAAATTAGACGTCCTCGCTTTTGGTGCACATCCAGATGATATCGAATTAAGTTGTTCGGGGCTTCTATTAGTGGAGAAATCTCAAGGAAAAAAAATTGGAGCAGTAGACTTAACAGAAGGTGAATTAGGTTCTAGAGGTGATGTTGCAACAAGATACAAAGAGGCTGAAGATGCAAGTATAATACTAGGATTAGATGTAAGAGAAAACCTGAAATTACAAGACGGCTTCTTCAAAAACGACCAAGAAAACCAGTTGAAAGTCATTGCTCTGATTCGAAAATACAGACCTGAAATCGTTTTATGTAATGCTACTTCAGACAGACATCCAGATCATGGCAAAGCAGCACAATTAGTTTCAGATGCATGTTTTTTAGCTGGATTAATTAAAGTAGAAACAAAAGACAACAATACCGTTCAAGAACCTTGGAGGCCTAAATATGTTTTCCACTACACACAGGACAGATATATTGAACCAGATTTCCTGATTGACATTTCCGATGTTTTTGAAAAAAAATTAGCTTCTATAAAGGCATATAAAACACAATTTCACAACCCCGGATTTCAAGGACCTGAAACTTATATTTCAACACCTGAATTTTTAGAACAACTTATTAGTGGCAATAAGATAAATGGGAAAAAAATCGGGGTTGCATTTGCAGAAGGATATACCAGCACTAAAAAAATCGGATTAAGAAGTCTGGATGCATTAATTCAAAAAAATACTTAATAAAATCTACATGAATATGACAACTCCTAAATTTAAAAACATCAAAGGATCCACTTTTCACCAGGAATTAAAAAAGAGGGTTCAGGAATATTTCACAGAAAATAAAATTGACCAAACAGGCAATTTCTCTTTATATTTTAAAGCTATTTTACTTTGGACTGTTTACATCGCTTTATACGTTCATTTAGTATTCTTCACGCCTGTATCATGGATTGCTGCTTTAGAATGTCTGATAATGGGAGGATTAACAGCAGGAATCGGATTCAATGTGATGCACGATGGCGGACATGGCAGTTTTAGTAATAGTAAATTCTGGAATAAAATTGCAGCTTTCTCTGTAAATGGTTTAGGCGCAAGCATGTTGATGTGGAATAACAAACACAATATCATTCACCATACTTATACGAATATTGATGGCGTTGACGATGACATTGAAATCAAGCCACTACTTAGAATGTGTCCAACACAAAAAAAATATACCGTACACCGCTTTCAACATTTTTACGTTTGGTTTTTGTACAGCTTCTTGTTAATCATTTGGGTATTTCTTACCGATTATCAAAAATATTTCAGAAAGAAAATCGGCATTGTTCCAATTAAAAAATTAAGTGCATTTGATCATTTCGCTTTCTGGATTGCAAAAATAGGATACTATTCGATGATGATTGTATTACCTATTTATCTAGTTGGATTTATGAATTGGATGATTGGATTTTTAATCCTGAGTATGTTTGCAGGATTCGTCTTGAGTATTGTTTTCCAATTGGCACATACAGTTGAAGAAACCGCATTCCCCGTTCCACTTGACAATAATAATATTGAAAATGAATGGGCTATTCATCAAATTGAAACAACCGCAAATTTCGCCACCAAGAATAAATTAATTTCATGGTTGGTGGGGGGATTGAATTTCCAGATAGAGCATCATCTCTTCCCTAAAATTTCTCACATCCATTATCCCGAAATCAGTAAGATTATCAAAAATACATGCGAGGAATTTGATGTGAAATACATTGAGTATAAAAGAATGAGAGATGCTATTATTTCTCACACTTTACATTTAAAGAAAATGGGTGCTGCTTAATTGACTGCAGTTGCTATTTAAAATGATGCTTAGTTTAACATGACATTGCGATTGATAAATAAGTCGCTTTTTAAAAAGAAAGTCTACTCCTATTGCTCTTTTTATCGCAATATCCGTCATTTCCTCCTGTCAGTATTACTCTTCTTTATCAAAAAAAAGAGATGCATTTTATTTTAATAACCCAAGATTATTAAGCAGTCTTCGAACTATTCCTTCCACTGTGCTCTCATTTCATTTATAAAAATCATCAATTGAAAAAAATACACTTTTTTTTAGCCACTATAGTAACTCTTTTCAGCAATATTTCTTTTTGCCAAGACAGCACAGCACATCAAATACAAAAACAACCATCTAACCTTCGTTACCATACTGTTATTATTCCAGCAGCAATGATCATATATGGAGGAATCGCCGTAAAAAATAATGAATTAAAAAAGGTAAACCAAGACATTCAAATAGGCGTAACTCCAACTGATTTAACTCAACAGATTCATCTTGACAATTATCTTCAATTTGCTCCTGCAGTAATTGCATTGGGCTTAAATACATGTGGTGTAAGAGGCAAGCATAACCTGGCAGGAGCTGCAATGATTTACGCTATGTCCAATATCTTTTTAAATGTAGTAACCATTCCAACAAAACAAATTTCTCATGAGTTAAGACCTAATGAATTATCTTATTCCTCCTTCCCTTCAGGTCATACCGCTGAAGCTTTTGCTTCTGCAGAATTTTTACGCATGGAGTATCAGGACAAATCAATTTGGTATGGAGTTCTCGGATATTCTATGGCGTGTATGACTGGATATTTGAGAATGTATAATAACAAACATTGGTTTAGTGATGTTGCTGCAGGCGCTGGAATTGGCATACTGTCTACCAGATTAGCGGAATATATATATTCAAAACTAGAGCCAAAATTATTCGGAAAGAGAAACAAATCCAACACCTTATTTATGCCTTTTTACAAAGATAATAACGTTGGAATAGGCCTTACTCACCAGTTTTAATTTCTATCTCTTACCCTCTAATCTGAAATAGTGCAACGAATAGCCGCTATTAAAACCCGAATGTTGTAAATTTGACCCCACAACTAATTATATGAGTGAAGAGAAAAGCTTAAACTTTCTGGAAGAAATCGTTGAGACAGATTTAAAGAATGGCAAATACAAATCCATCATTACCAGATTCCCTCCGGAGCCAAATGGCTATTTGCATATTGGACATGCTAAAAGTATTTGTTTGAATTTCGGTCTAGCCAAAGACTATGGCGGACGCACCAATTTACGTTTTGATGATACCAATCCTGTAACTGAGGATACCGAATATGTAGAGAGTATTAAGGAAGATATCAACTGGCTAGGCTTTGATTGGTCAAATGAATTTTACGCCTCTGATTATTTTGATCAGCTTTTTATACATGCTGTAACCCTTATCAATAAAGGCCTGGCTTATGTAGATGACAGCAGTGCTGAAGAAATAGCCAGACTTAAAGGAACGCCCACAGAAGTAGGTAAAGACAGCACTTATCGTTCTCGTTCTATTGCTGAAAATATCGTTTTGTTTAATGAAATGAAAGAAGGCAAATACAAAGATGGGGAGAAAGTTTTACGTGCTAAAATAGACATGTCACACACCAATATGCTGATGCGTGACCCCATCATTTATCGCATCAAGCATGCACACCACCACCGTACAGGAGACAAATGGTGTATCTATCCTATGTACGATTTTGCTCACGGGCAAAGTGATAGCATTGAAAATATTACGCATTCTATTTGCACGTTGGAATTCATCCCACATCGTGAATTATACGATTGGCTAATTTATCAATTAGAGACATTCCCTTCCCATCAATATGAATTTGCCAGATTAAATATGACCTATACGGTAATGAGTAAACGAAAACTTTTACAGTTAGTAAACGAAGAGCATGTATCAGGATGGGATGACCCAAGAATGCCTACCATCTGTGGTTTTAGAAGAAAAGGATACACTCCATTAAGTATCAGGAATTTCTGCGAAAAAATCGGAGTGGCTAAAAGAGAGAATTTAATAGACTTAAGTTTATTGGAATTTTGCGTTCGCGAAGATTTAAATGAAACTGCAAAAAGAGTGATGGTTGTATTAGATCCTATAAAATTAATCATTACCAATTACGAGGAGGGCAAAACAGAAGAACTACATAGCGAGAATGGCCCTGATGAAACCATGGGAAGCAGAGCCCTTCCATTTGGCCGCGAGTTATGGATTGAAAGAGAAGATTTCATGGAGGAGCCTGCTAAAAAATGGTTCAGATTGGCTCCTGGTGCTGCAGTAAGATTAAAAAGTGCGTATATCGTTAAGTGTGAGTCTTTTGAAAAAGATGATTTTGGAAAAATAATTTCTATCCATTGTAGCTATTTCCCTGATAGCAAGAGTGGTAACGATACCAGCGGTATTGCTGTAAAAGGAACCATACATTGGGTAAGTGTTGCTCATGCTAAAACTGCAGAAGTCAGACTTTACGATCGATTATTTCAGGTAGAAAATCCCTCAGCCGAAGAAGGAGATTTTAAAGAATATATTAACCCTAATTCATTAGAAATAATTTCTCAAGCCTTTATAGAGCCTTCTTTGGAAAAAGCAGCCAAAGATGATCGCTTCCAATTTATTAGAAAAGGATATTTCTGCTTAGATAAAGATGCTACCGCAGATAAGCTTGTTTTCAACAGAACCGTTACTTTGAAAGATGCATGGGGTAAGATGAAGATTTAATTGATTTGAGGTTGATTAGTTGATTGTCTGATGTCTTAGCGTAACTCCATTTTATCCTGTTCTCTGCGGCTATACTTTTACTACTCTTATAGAAGAACGCTAGCTAGTTCAGTACGATCTATGCAAATCAATACTCATTTTTTCAATTTCAAATCTGGGAATAGTGCATTTGCAAAAGAAAGTATGGAGAGCAGGAGTAAAAAATAAATCCCTGCTTGTTTTTCAGGAGTGTAGGCATTGTAAGAGGATGTAAACAAATGATACGTTTTTAAAGCATAGGCAAGAATAATACCTGCAAAAAAAATATGAACAAATTTCGCCCATACTTTATCTACAAATAACATCGTTATACAAACCAGTGAAAAAATAATAAAAAACTTTCCTGGCTTTCCATAAACATCTTTCTCAGAAAAAAAACCAGTGAAATATTTATTCACATCAGCATGGTATGTCCAAGGCAGAAAGCAAACAATAATCAATCCGACATATATTCCTAATCCAATCCATTTACTGTATTTCATCTGTTAATATTTTTTTAGTTTGGCAACATCTTATAGTCCTTTACAAGTTGAAATGAGCCAAATCGTAGCGCTATTTCATAAACCAGAAGACCATTTATTAAAAAAGCCTGTCTGGTTATCCAAACAGGCCTATATTTTAGAGGTCCCTAGCGGATTCGAACCGCTGTGGAAGCTTTTGCAGAGCTTTGCCTAAGCCACTCGGCCAAAGGACCTTTTTTTACAACATTCTATAAATGTTATAATTATTGTCACAAAATAAGGTATTTTTATTGATAATATAAAATCCAAATTTTCATTTTATTCATCTAAAAAAAATAATAAATGAGAACGATTGAAGCTTCTGAACTAATTATCAATAATCGCGGAGCTGTTTACCATGTAAATTGTCGCCCAGAAGAAATTGCAGATACCATAATTACAGTAGGCGATCCCGACAGAGTAAAGGAAGTGAGCAAATATTTTGATCGAATAGAATTCAAAAATCATCATCGTGAATTCAATACCCATACAGGCTATATTGGCAAAAAAAGAATCTCTGTAACGAGTACAGGAATTGGGCCAGACAATATTGATATTGTAATCAATGAACTTGATGCATTGGTAAATATCGATCTTGAATCTAGAACTGTCAAGGAAAATATCACGTCGTTGAACATCATTAGAGTTGGAACTTGTGGATCTTTACAAAAAGAAATTCCTGTAGATAGTTTTGTGGCAAGCACCCACGGCTTAGGTTTAGATAACCTAATGCATTTTTACAGTACTCAACCCACACATGAAGATTCGCAGCTTCTTCATGCTTTCAATAACCATACACAATTAAATGAAGCCTCTATTGTTCCATACGTAAATGGAGCGAGTTCAAAATTACTCAAAGAATTTGTAGAAGACTTTCATCATGGCATCACCGTTACTTGCCCGGGCTTCTATGGACCACAGGGACGTGTATTGAGAATGGGGCTTGCTCAGCCAAACCTTATTGACCAACTAACTAGTTTTAGTTTTGGACAACACCGAATCAGCAACTTCGAAATGGAGACCTCTGCAATTTATGGGATGGGGAAAATACTTGGCCACCATTGTTTATCACTTAGTGCAATCGTTGCAAATAGAATTACAAAAGAATTCAGTTCGGATGGAAATGCAGCGGTAGAGAAATTAATATTAATCACTTTAGAAAATATAGCGGCTTCATTATAATAAATTGCTAATATAAATATCAAAAAACCAATCAGGAATAAAGATTCAGGAAGGTAGAGCTGAAAAAAGGTAACAATAATTATTAAGACATGACCCTATTTTTTTACAAATATCAAGGCACTGGAAACGACTTTATCATCATAGACAACAGAGACAATAAATTTGACAACATCAACTCCAAACAGATTCAAAAATTTTGCGACAGAAAGTTTGGCATAGGCGCGGATGGGCTGATGTTGATGAACAAAAAAGAGGGTTATGATTTTGAAATGAAATATTTCAATGCCGACGGCCATGCAAGCTCGATGTGCGGAAATGGTGGCCGATGTATGATTAAATTTGCATTTCACATGGGGATTCATAAATACACTTATCATTTTATTGCAGTTGATGGAGAGCATGAAGCAGAAATTGACAACCAGAATTTGATACGACTGAAAATGAATGATGTAAAAAATATTGAATTGAATAATGGTTATGCGATTTTGAATACAGGATCTCCGCATTTTGTTAAACATGTTACGGACATCATGAAAGTAGACGTTGTTGAAACCGGAAGAGAAATCAGAGAAAGTGACTCTTTTGCAAAAGAAGGCATCAATGTAAATTTCGTTGAGTCGGTTGATAATGACACCATCTTTGTAAGAACCTACGAGCGTGGTGTAGAAGATGAAACGCTTAGTTGTGGTACAGGTGTAACTGCCTCAGCACTAATAGCGGCACATAATGAAAAAGGATTCAATCGTGTTGAGGTTAAAACACTTGGTGGAAACTTAAGCGTAGAGTACAATAAAATTAGTGACACAGCATTTGATAACATTTGGTTATGTGGTCCTGCAGAGCTAGTCTTTAAAGGAGAAGTCGAGTTGATTGACTAGTTGATTTGATGATTGGTTAGTTGATTTAACCAAAAATTTAAAACCTTAAAACCATTTAAAACTTGATTCAATATTTCAAAATAGTAGACCAGCAAACTATTGCCATAGACAAACCAATTGTGGGCTCATGGGTAAATATATTGCCTCCACTAAAACAGGAAGAATTTTCGGAATTGAGCAGTATACTTAATATTCCCATTGATTTCCTGAAAGACTCTCTGGATATAGATGAAAGAAGTAGATACGAAACTGAAAATGATGTAAAATTAATTGTAATCAAAACACCAACAGAAAACAATTCGTTTAATGAAAGTGATGCGTTTTATATAACAATTCCTATTTGTATTATCTTAACAGATGGTCAAATTGTAACAGTAAACTCCTTTGAAAATGAAGCCATAAAAAAATTCCTAAATAGCTTTCAAAATCGTCACCCTGATAAAAAAAATATGATGGTGCTGAAGATATTTGAAAAAATAACTACCAATTTTCAGGAATATCTAAAAGAAATCAATCACAGAAGAAATGCATTGGAACAGAAACTATATGATGCTAACAGAAATGAAGAACTACTTCAATTGATGCGAATTCAAAAAAGTCTAGTTTATTTTGTTACCGCACTTAGAAGCAATGAACTTTTGATGATGAAAATGGCTCGGACTAATTTTTTAAATTTAAATGAAGAGGAAAAAGATTTCCTGGATGATTTAGTTATTGAAACGTCTCAAGCACTTGAAACTGCAAATACTTACACGAATATCTTAAGCAGTACATTGGATGCCTTCGCTAGCATTATTAGCAATAATCAGAATGAAGTATTAAAAAGGTTAACGACACTTACTATATTTTTAAGCATCCCAGTTTTAATTGCCAGCATTTATGGTATGAATGTTCCGCTCCCCTTTCAGCATTCTCCATATGCATTTTGGATTCCTGTTTTAATTTGTTTTTTAATCCTTGGATTTGCATTGTATAATTATTTGAGAAGAATAAAAAAATAATGATGTTTAATATCAGAGTATATGGATTGCTCCTCAATATAAACAACGAGGTATTAGTGAGTGATGAACTTGTCAAGGGAAAGTATTTTACAAAGTTTTGTGGAGGCGGATTAGAGCATGGCGAAGGTACTATCGATTGTTTAAAGCGAGAATTCATGGAAGAAATGAATCTAGAAGTGGATATTATTGAGCATTTGTATACTACAGATATTTACCAGAAGAGTGCCTTTAATCCTGAACATCAATTGATCTCCATTTATTACGAAGTAAAAGCTTTACATGAAATAAGCATTCCTATCAAACAAAATCCATTTGATTTTAGTGATGAACAACTACGAACGCATGAGTTAAGCGGACAAACAGAGTCATTTAGATTTATAAAATGGGAAGAATTTTCAGCAGAGTCACTCACTTTTCCCATTGATAAAATTGCTGCAACAGCATTTAAAAGAAAAAAACTATCAGCCATAAGCCGGATTCTGTAACCATTATGTTTCCATAACAGCGGCCATCATTTATCTGGCTGTACTATTACTAGCACAATCTTGCTGCCTACCCTTCAATGCATCAGATAAATCTGATTCGGACGAGCCGCCCTCAAACATTGATTTACGTGGCATTACAGCACACAAGGTTTACCCATAATGATTATTACTAACCATTCCCGTGAGCTCTTACCTCACATTTTCACCCTCACCACGATTTCTCGAGGCAGTTATTTTCTGTGGCACTTTCTCTTTCTCTGACTACTCAAAGAAGCCGGAAATTAACCGGTGTGTCGCCCTTTGCTGTCCGGACTTTCCTCTTCAATTGAATGAAGCGATAGCCGGCTGATAGGCTGCAAAATTAATCTTATTTATTGGGTTTTAATAACTCGGTTAAAAATATGAGTATGAATGATTATTTTTAAACTCATAAAAGTAGCTTACTAATGGTTAGCAAATTGTTCAAAGACTTCTTCAACAGCGAAAAAACAGGTGGATTCATACTGATATTTTGCACAGCTTTATCATTGCTACTTTCCAACAGCAGTTTTGGAATCGGATATATCAACTTTTGGGAAACCCCATTTCAGGGGCACTCATTAACCCATTGGATCAACGATGGATTGATGGCAATCTTTTTTTTGTTGATAGGCTTAGAACTGGAGCGTGAAGTTTATGTGGGAGAATTGTCGAATTTCAAAAATGCATTGTTCCCGGTTTTAAGTGCTTTTGGTGGAGTAATTGTTCCCGCCTGTATATTTTTATTTTTTAATTACAATACACCGGAACAATCAGGAGCAGGAATTCCCATGGCAACGGATATTGCTTTTGCAATTGGCATGCTGGCGCTTTTAGGAAAAAGAGTTCCGCCTTCATTAAAAATATTTTTAACCGCATTGGCTGTGATTGATGATTTATGTGCTATTATCATTATCGCATTGTTTTATACCAGCAGCATTTCATTTATGTATCTGAGTTTATCGCTCGGCATTTTTGTGATATTGCTAATATTAAATAAACTGAAAGTAAATGTGCTAACTCCTTATATTATTGGAGGAATTTTGATGTGGTATTTCATGTTGCATTCAGGAGTGCACGCTACCCTTTCGGGCGTGCTTCTGGCGTTTGCTATACCTTTTCAAAAAGGAGAAGAAAATTCGATTTCATACCAACTGCAACATCATCTTCACAAACCAGTTGCTTTTATAATCGTTCCTTTATTTGCTTTAGCCAACACCTGTATTTTATTTAGTAACAACTGGCAACACAGCTTGCTCTCTCGTGAAGCGATTGGAATTATTATCGGATTAGTTATTGGTAAACCTTTGGGTATTTTACTTTTCAGTGGCATTGCTGTACTATTGGGCTTTTGTGTATTACCTCATCCACTCAAATGGAAACATATTTTCGGAGCGGGGTTATTAGCCGGTATAGGTTTTACGATGAGTATTTTCATTACGATGCTTGCTTACAATCAGGCTGATCAAATCAACATCGGAAAAATGGCGATACTGACTGCCTCTGCCATTGCGGCGATTTTAGGATTGGGTGTATTGAGATTTATTCTTAAAAGGAATTGATTAAAATAAAACACTCTTTATTATTCATACTAAAAAGAATACAAACTTTTGAAATATTTAAACCTTGCTCCGGGTATTAATAATTTCCAGAAGTCCTTTTTTTCAATGGCATTTCTACTTAAAAGTCTGTAATAATCTGTTATCATTCTGTAAATAAAAGCATATGCGAATATGGAGATTACAAACCATGTTGCATCTATGCTGTCTGATTGTAAAAGATTGTATAAAATAATCAGTGGTATAAAAATGGTCAGATAATAAACGAATGAATTTTTCATTTTTTTGATTTTAAGTTTCTCTAATGTATATCGATTTGTGTTTATTTCTGAATTTTATCTATTTTAAAAAACATGTTCAGCAAGCCCAAGATAGCTCCTGTAATAACTGCAGTTGCCAAAGACTTTAATATCATACGGATCATTGCATCTTTGTTTGAAAAATCCGCATCAAATAATCTGTATACTACTATCCCTGCAAAAAGACCTGCCGACACAGACAAAAAAGTAATTTTAAAGTAATGGAATCTTTTCATGACAGTAATTTTTCCCTAGGACAAAGTGTATCAATAACTAAAATAAATCTCCGTAGCCCCATACCCATACAAAGAATGGAACTGGTTCACAAAAGATTTGACATTTGACTTTTGCTTTAATCGCTCATGAATTTCAGTTCTCAGTTTCCCCTCTCCTATTCCGTGAATCACAATTAAAGTATTGGCCTTATTTAAAACAGAAAGTTCGAAATATTTTTCAAAAGTATTAAGTTGTAAATCCAACATTTCATAGCTTGATAAATATTCGGGTGTATCAGTCAGTTTTTCAATATGTAAATCAACTACAGACCTTGCTGGCGGCAAATGTTCTTTAGCACGCGAGGCTTCATACAAACGGAATCCAGCATTACCTAATTTAGACAAATCAACCTTTTCTGCTTCTTCAATTTTATCGGGATAAATTAAAAAAAGCTCGAATGAAAATGAGGGCTGGTTCCTAGATTGCAATTCCTCAATTTTTTTAAATAATTGCTTGCCCCTTAATTTGAAAGCCCTTTCATAATAGGGGGCTTTCTTTTTATCTTCTTTAGACAAGGAAAATTCAAACTCAAAAGATGGAGCATCACTCAAATCCTCAAAGATGATATCATGCAAATAAAAATCGCTAAGCCCTCTCAACTCACTGTTTAAGTCAAAATGAGTATGGTTATCAAAAACTAATTTGTATTTGAAGGTATAATCTTCCTCATTATAATTAATGAGAAAAACTTTAACCTTTTCTACAACATCATCATCAAAAATATCTTTATCAAAAATGGGTATAAAATTTAAAAAAACACCGTCTGCTATTTTTTTCTTTGTTATTGGCTTTTCTTTTCTGACTTCATCAATATAAATTTTCTTTTTTTCTACAACCTTTTTTTGAGTAAACATTTTAAAGTACGGAAAATCGATCTGATCCATGTAGGCCGGAAACTTTACACCTCTTACTTCAATCAGAACCATTTTATCATTGATAATTTCTATCACTTTACCTTCTTCATCAGAATGCAACACAATAATCTTATCGCCTATCTCATACTTCATATTGATACCATCACTTTATAAATTCCGAATTATGCTAAATTGCTTTTTTTATACCCGTAAAGCAGATAAATAATTAACCCTATTAAAAGCCACCCCCCAAACCAAGCCCAATTCATCGCAGTCATTCCTGTAAGCAGATATAGGCAAGTTGTCAATCCCATCAATGGAATCAATGACCAGTTCTTTATAAACGCTCCTATTGAAAGCAAGATGCAAATTGACCAAAACAACAACGCAGATACATTATAAGTTAAGGCTGTTGCATCGACATCAAAATGTAATAACCCAGAAAAATAATTTTCTGTAAAGACACTCAATAATACTATTGACAGAATAATCAACGAAGGGAAAATATATTTCGAAGAGACGAAAGGCAGATGAAACTTCCCCTTTTCTTTAGCAATCCGGGGTAATAACAATACGCCACCACACACTAGCACAAATGCGAATAAGGTTGCTATACTTGTAAAGTCGAGTACAAAAGTTTTATCCGTAAATAAAATTGGAACGCCGACAACTAATCCTGTTACAATTGTAGAAAAAGATGGTGTTTGAAATCTGGGATGAATTTTTTGAAAAACCGATGGCAATAAACCATCTCTGCTCATGCTCATCCATATTCTTGGTTGGCCCATTTGAAAAACCAGCAATACACTTGTCATAGCTACAACAGCACAAACTGCAACGAGCAATTGCATCCAAGCAACATTTAAATTTTGTTTTTCAAAAATAAAGGCAAGGGGATCTCCTACATTTTCAAACTTCTGATAATGAACAGCGCCAGTTAAAACCAAGGTCAATAAAATATAAATCACTGTACAAATCACTAAGGAATAAATCATGCCGCGAGGTAAATCTCTTTGAGGATTTTTACTTTCCTCAGCCAATACACTAACAGCATCAAATCCAATATAGGCAAAGAATACACCGGCAACTGCTGCCATTACTCCTTTAAATCCATTAGGCATAAATGACTTAACACCTTCAGGATTTTCAGGCAACCAATTCGACGTAAGACCATTATGCATTACGAGATAGCCCCCCACAATTAGTATTAATAAAACAACCCCTAATTTTAAAATCACCATGATATTACTAAAGTTCTTACTCTCCTTTACACCTCTATACACCAGATAAGTAATCATGATATTAATAACCAAAGCAGGCAAATCTATTATAAATCTAACTCCAGCAAAAACGGGAGAACTATTCCAGGCCGAAATTAGTTCTTCATTTTTTGTACCAGCAGCAATGGCATGTTTTGCTTCCATATAACTTGTAGATAAATAAGCAGGAATGTGCACATTCATCCTTTCCATAAAAGAAGTAAAATAATCACTCCAACTATAGGCTACATAAATATTACCTATAGAGTATTCCATAATTAATGCCCAGCCAATAATCCAGGCAAACAATTCTCCAAAACTGGCATACGCATAAGTATACGCACTACCGGCAACTGGTATACGACTTGCGAAATCAGAATAACAAAAAGCAGTAAACGCGCAGGCAATACCTGTGATAATAAACAAAACAATAACACCAGGACCACCGCTAAATACAGCACCTCCCAAACTACTAAAACTCCCAGCTCCAAGAATAGCAGCTATACCAAAAAAAGTGAGGTCCTTTACAGTCAATACTCTTTTTAAACCTACGCCATGTGTACCATCAGATGCTTCTGTAATAATCTTGTCGATATTTTTTTTTCTGAATAATGGATTACTCATGATATCTAGTTTAATTATTGGATAAAATTGTACAATTCGATTTTGAAGAAATTAGGATTCTCTTTGTAATAAATATCTTGCCAAGTTTTCTATTTCCACTTTTCTGGAATGCAAAACAGCAGTCTCTTCAAGGTGTTTTATTGCCTTATCCAAACAGGTTTGCTTTAAAGTTGACGCCCATTCTCCTACTTTACAAGCTGAATATATTTTTAATACTCGTTCTATCTTATCTTCACTATTGCCATTCAACAATAAAGTCAATTCTTTTTTTTGCGCTTCATCTACTACAGATAAAGCATGAATTAATAAAAAGGTTTTTTTGTTTGCCAAAATATCACCACCTATTTGTTTGCCAAATTTTTCCGGATCACCAAAAGCGTCCAGATAATCATCCTGCACTTGAAATGCAATGCCAAGATACTTTCCTACTTCATATAAATGATCTTGATTGCCAGCGCTTGCTCCACCGAGGATGGCGCCTAATTTAAAACTTGCTGCCAATAATACAGATGTTTTCAGCGTAATCATTTGCAGATAATCATCAAAAATTACGCTCTCTTGCTTTTCGAAATCCATATCCAATTGCTGTCCTTCACAAACCTCTCTTGCCGTTTTACTAAATAATTTAAGTATGTCGTGAAGTTTGGAATGGCTAATATTATTCAATTGTTCATAAGCCGCTACAAGCATCACATCTCCTGCTAACAAAGCTGTAGCATCTCCATATTTTGTATGAACAGTTTCCATCCCTCTTCGTAAGGGAGCTTTATCCATAATATCATCATGAATCAAACTAAAATTATGAAACAACTCAATAGCAAGAGCAACAGAATAAGCATCTGCTGTAATTTCGCCAAATAACTCATTGGCCATAAGTACACTAACAGGCCTGACTCTTTTACCGCCAATTCTTAAAATATATTGAGCCGCATCATATAATGTTGCAGGAGTATCTGGGAAATGTCTTTTGTTGAAATAAGTTTCAAACTTAGCAGATAATTCAGCAAAGGAATGCATGTGTTATGTAAATTTTTAAAATAAATTAATTAAAAATGTAAAATTCAAAATCATCTAATCAAACTAACCGCCAATTACTTCTTCTTCACTTTTGAATTTTTACTTTTCACTTTTGAATTAACCCCCTCTTCCATCACCCATTCATAATCTAATTGACGCTTCGTAAGATTTGCAGCAACAACTCTGATATTTATTTTATCGCCCATTCTAAATTTCTTCTTAGTACGATTACCAACTAATGAATAATCCGATTCATCGTGCCAGAATTCATCGTAGGTATTCAAATCTTTGATACTGATAAGCCCTTCACATTTGTGATCTACAGTTTCCACCCAAAAACCAAAAGCTGCTACACCAGAAATAATCCCTTTAAATTCATCTCCTAAATACTGCTTCATAAATTCCACTTGCTTGTATTTATTCCCAGCTCTTTCCGCTTCCATTGCACCTCTTTCCCTGTCACTGCAGTGCTTACAGCGTTCTTCCATTTTCTTTTCGGGCTTCAGATTTTTTTCCAAACACTCCTGAAGAATCCGGTGAACCATCACATCAGGATACCTTCTAATAGGCGATGTGAAATGACAATAATTTTCAAATCCTAATCCGTAGTGCCCAATATTTTTTGAGGTATAAATTGCCTTGGCCATTGTTCTGATACCCAACTGCTCCAGCACATGCTGTTCTGGTTTTCCATTCACATCATTTAGCAATTGATTGAAAGAAGATGCCACTTCTTTTTCATTATTCACATCAAATGTATACCCGAATTTTTTTGCGAAAGCAGCAAATGGTTTTAATTTTTCCTCATTAGGCTTATCATGAATGCGATAAGGGAATGGGATAGCTTCTTTATTGATTTTTATTTTTGAAACATGTTCTGCAACGGCTTGGTTAGCCAAAAGCATAAACTCTTCAATTAATTTATGGGCTTCTTTACTTTCTTTCACTACAATGCCAATTGGCTTTCCTTTTTCGTCCAATTTGAATCTTACCTCAGTGGAAGAAAAATTAATTGCTCCATTATCGAATCTTTTTTTACGGAATTGCTGAGCCAGATTATTCAACAATAAAATGGCTTTATTTTGAAGTCCGTCTTTTGTTTCAATAGTTTGCTGAACTTCTTCGTAAGTAAAACGATGGTTACTGTGAATCAATGTTTTCCCAATCCATTTGTGTTTAATCTCTGCTCTGTTGGTGATTTGAAAGATAACAGAGAAGGTATATTTGTCTTCATTCGGCCTTAGTGAACACAATTCATTGGATATTTTTTCTGGAAGCATTGGATTTACTCTGTCAGGAAGATAAACGCTGGTAGCTCTTGCATACGCTGATTTGTCCAGCAATGAGTTAGGTTTCAAAAAGTGACTAACGTCTGCAATATGAACACCTATTTCATAATTGCCATTATCAAGATTTCTGATTGAAATAGCATCATCAAAATCTTTAGCATCTACAGGATCAATAGTAAAAGTAAGAATATCTCTGCAGTCTTTGCGCTTAGATGTTTCTTCTCGTGTAATCTTCCCCGATAGTTGTTCTGCTTCTTTCATCACATCGGCATCAAAGCCTAACGAAAATCCAGCTTCAATCAGGATTTCTTTCATGGCCATATCTGCATCATCTTGTGCAGTAATTACAGATTCAATTTCCCCTTGTGGCTTTCTGTCATCTTTATCCCATTTCACCAGTTTAGCTATAACACGATCACCATCTTGCGCACCATTTAATTTTTCTATAGGAATATAAAAATCAGGAATAGGCTTATCACCAGAAACTACAAAAAAAGCAACATTATTTTTAACCTGAACATTTCCAACAAAAGTAGTTTGCTTCCTTTCTACAACATCTACAATTTTACCTTCTGCCCTTTTTATAGTAGAGCCTCCTTTTGCTACCTGAACTCTAACAATATCACCATTAAAAGCTTTGCCAAAATCATTTGGTTTTACCAATATATCTTTCTCTTGATGTTCAACAATAACAAACCCCATACCACTCCTGCTGATTTCAAGCTTCCCTTTCAACAATTGAACCTGAGAAGATTTCTTCATCCCAACTTTCTCCTTTTTACTCATAATATATTTTTAGTGCAAATGCCATTTTTCAGTACTGCTCATGCTGTACTTTTTTACTATATGCAATGTACGTAATCTATTTGTTTTTAGGCGAATACAATCTTGATGTACCCCATTAATTTAATCAATCTTTTAAACATACCATAAAATTATGCCATTAAGTAAATCTTAAGACAAACAAATCGCATTTTAAGGATTTATAGATATCATATAAATTCATGACCCAAGGCTTATATATCGTTGCAAAATGAATATAATTTAAACACAAAAAATGAAAACTTTCGATACTGTAGTAGAGGCCATCAATGAATTGAAAAAAAATGGATTCTCAATAGATTTAAATATTTCTTTCGATGCCAAGATATGTAGTGAAAATGGAAATTGTTTGGACCCAGCCAAATTCGAAATAATAGAAACGTACCGATTTGAAGGCGATACAAACCCATCAGATGAAGATATCGTTTATGCATTAGCCAGTAAAGATGGAAAAATAAAAGGCATTTTTACTGGCGCTTTTGGAATGTATGCAAATGCCATTTGTTCCGAAAGTATCAGCCATTTATCAAACCACAAATAATAAGTTTGTACATTCATACTTTTAATGACCATCCCAAAAATATATGAATTTCAAATTAGAAGTAATTGCATTCAATATCGAAAGTTGTATTGCTGCAAGCTCAAGCGGAGCAAATCGAATAGAATTATGCGACAATCAAAATGAAGGCGGAACGACACCTTCTTATGGACTTATTAAACTGGCAAGAGCTAAAACTTCCCTTGATTTATTCCCTATTATTCGACCAAGAGGCGGAGACTTTTTATATTCAACAGATGAATTTGAGATTATGAAAACTGATGTACTCACTTGCAAGAATCTAGGCTGTGACGGAGTAGTGACGGGCATTTTAAATCAAGATGGCACAATAGACAAAAAAAGGACAGCTCTACTCGTGAGCTTAGCCTACCCTATGAGTGTAACGTTTCATCGGGCATTTGACCGAACCAATAATCCGTTTATTGCATTAGAAGATCTCATTGAAATTGGATGCGAAAGAATTCTTACCAGCGGACAAAAACCAACTGCAATGGAAGGATTAAAATTGATTAGTGAATTAATAACAACATCAAATAACCGCATCATCATCATGCCCGGCAGTGGTATTAAATCTGATAATATTATTGAAATTGCAAACAAAACAAAAGCAACTGAATTTCACAGTTCCTCTAGAACATTCGTTGAGTCCGAAATGACCTTTCATCAACCTGAAATGATTGAAGCACTGAAAAAAGTAACCCTTGATGAGAAAGAAGTAAAACTAATAATGAATAAATTAGCTGAAATAAAATCCAACTCTTAATACAAAATTCTTACTTTAATAGAATGCTTCACTTTACGAAGCAGCTCCACTGCATTTTTACTAATGCTCTTATCAATATCTAATACTACATAACCGATACGTTCATTGGTTTTCAAGTATTGTCCTAGTATGTTGATGTTATTTTTACTTAAGGTAGCATTGATCTGACTCATTACACCTGGCACATTTTCATGAATATGCAAAATACGATGAGCACCTTCCTGAGGAGGTAATGCCAATGCAGGAATCGAATGAGATCCAGTGCTGATACCTTTTTCAAGATAATTAAATAACTTAGAGCTGACATCTAATCCTATATTATTTTGAGCTTCTTGTGTGCTTCCCCCAATATGAGGAGTGAGTAATACATTGGATAAACCTTGTAATGGCGACTTGAAAACATCTCCATTCTTTTCGGGCTCAACAGGGAATACATCTATTGCCGCACCACCTAAATGACCAGATTCCAAAGCTTGTTTTAATGCATTAATATCCACCACTTCTCCTCTTGCATAATTAATCAATACAGCACCTTGTTTAAAAAACCTCAACGTTATTTTATTGATTACATTTTTTGTGCTGCTTAATTCTGGAACATGAAGGGTTACTACATCACTTTGTTTTAATAATTCTTTCAATGACTTACTATCAGAAGCATTTCCAAGCGGCAACTTTGTTTCTACATCATAAAAAACAACTTTCATTCCTAATGCTTCAGCCAGTACACTCACCTGACTTCCAATATTGCCATATCCGATGATTCCTAAAGTTTTGCCTCTTAATTCATGACTTCCTTTTGCATCCTTCATCCATGAACCTTCATGCGCTGCTTTATTTTTATCAATAATTTTTCTGACCAACATAATCGAAGAACCAATAACCAATTCCGCAACACTTCTTGTATTACTGTAAGGTGCATTAAATACAGCAACGCCTGCTTGTGTAGCCGCTTTCAAATCTATCTGATTAACTCCAATACAAAAACAACCAATGGCCTGAAGTTTTGGCGCAGCATCTAATACTTTTTTTGTAATCATTGTTTTACTTCTGATTCCAAGAATATGTACGCTTTTAATTTCCTTTATTAGTTCTTCTTCACTTAAGGCTCCTGTCAACTTCTTCACATTAGCATATCCAGCGCCTACAAATTGTGCAATTGCTGCGTCACTGATATTTTCTAAAAAAAGAATATTGATTTTTTCTTTAGGATAACTGGTATTTTTTTTCTCTGCCATGATATTATCACCTTATTTTGCACAAATATATTCCATAAGTAATAATATAGATGAAAAAAAAACATACGGAACAGTTTGTTCAAAATATAGGCTCAGGATTAAATACCATAAAAAGCCCCTTTAAATGTGGGATTACAGCGTATTTTGAGAAGTACTTTTTAAAATCCGGCATCATATTAACAATAGTAGTACTGACCTTATGTCAATGTAAATCTCATACAAAAAAAACAACCGCTTTAATAAAATACGAATTACCCATTCCTGAAAAACTGCCTTCAGCATACATCGACACCATTAATAAAATCACTAATTTCTGGTACGAAAGTTTCTTAAAAAGATCAGGCTTTAATGGAGGAATATTAGTAGCAAAAAATGGGAATATTATTTTTGAAAAATACAATGGAGTAGCGCATTTCCGTTCAACAGATTCCATAAATTCCAGCACACCGCTTCACATTGCCTCTGTCAGCAAAACGTTTACCGCCATGGCTGTTTTGAAATTATGGCAAGATCATCTATTGAATATTGACGATGAGCTGTCAAAGTATTTCCCAGGATTTGATTACCCGGGTGTGACCATCAAAACATTACTCAATCACAGAAGTGGATTACCCAACTATGTTTATTTTATTGATGAATTGGGATTTGACAGGAAATCCCCAGTCACAAATCAAGATGTTTTGAATTGTTTAATCAGCAGAAAAAATGAAATAAAAAACATCAACCCCTCCAACCGGCATTTTTCGTATTGCAATACCAACTTTGCACTATTAGCATTATTGATTGAAAAAATAACCAAAACCCCTTATCCTGAATATCTTAAAAGAAGCATTTTTGAGCCGGCGGGCATGACCCATACTTTTGTATTTACGCCACAGGAAGTGGCAAGGGCAATCCCAAGCTATGACTGGAAAGGAATGGAGATAGGCAATTCAAATCTAGAATTGGTTTATGGAGATAAAAACATCTATTCCACACCTCAAGATTTATTAAAATGGGATCTACTGCTTTCAAGCAACCAGTATTTATCAAAAGTCACATTAGAAGAAGCGTATAAGCCTTACAGTAATGAAAAGGCCGGAATTAGAAATTATGGTTTAGGATGGAGGATGTATAATTTCCCTAACGACTACAAAATCATTTATCACAACGGCTGGTGGCATGGAAGCAATGCAGTGTTTATCAGAATGATCAAAGAAGATGCCACCATCATTGTAATTGGAAATAAGTACAATAGAAATATCTACAAAGCAAAGGAACTCATCGGTCTCTTCAGCCAATTAAATTCGACTGAAGATGAAGAGGAATAAGATCAACATTACTCTTTATCCAAAGAACAAATATGTAAGCAATATTGACGTAATAATTCCCACCAGATCAGCCAATAACATAGACCAAACTGCGTAGCGGGTATTCTTAATAGATACTGCGCCAAAATATACAGCTATTACATATAAAGTAGTATCTGAAGATCCCTGTAAAATACAAGCCAGTCTACCCGGAAAAGAATCTGCACCAAATGTTCTCATCGTATCTACCATCATGCCTCTTGCACCTCCTCCACTAAATGGTTTAATTAATGCCGTTGGCAACCCATCGACAAATCTCGTATCAGCACCAAACATGGCGAAAATACTTTTGATGCCTCCAATAAATGTATCGAAAGTGCCACTTGTACGAAGCAAACTAATCGCAACTAACATCCCAACTAAATAAGGAATGATACGAACCGCGGTTTCAAATCCACCTCTTGCCCCTTCTATAAAAGAATCAAAAACATCCACCTTTTTATACAAGCCACCCAAGACGATAGCAATAAAAATAAATAAAATCAATCCACTGCTTAAGGAGCTGGAAAAAATTTGTACAGCATCTGGTTCAAGTGAATGAATATATAATACAATCGATGCGATCAACGCAGAAATGCCTAAAATCCATGCAAGAATTACAGGCTGGAAAACATTGATCTTTTGTTTGAAACTTACAATCAACATGGATGCCACTGTTGCAATAAAAGTTGCGATCATACAAGGAATGAAAATATCCATCGGATTAGCAGACTTCGCAGCAGAGCGCAATGCAATAATACTCACTGGTATCATCGTCATGCCTGATGCGTGCAAACACAGGAACATAATTTGTGGATTCGAAGCTGTCGACTTATCGGGATTAATTTCCTGTAAACTCTCCATGGCTTTCAATCCAAATGGCGTTGCCGCATTATCCAATCCTAATAAATTTGCAGAGAAGTTCATCATCATGTGTCCAATAGCAGGATGCCCTTTCGGAACATCGGGGAATATTTTAGAAAAAAACGGCCCTATAATTCTTGATAAAAATCTTATCCCGCCCGCTTTCTCTGCAATCGACAAAAACCCCATAAACAAAGCCAGGAAGCCAATTAATTTCAAACAAAGCGCTACTGCAGTTTGACAAGTTTCAATCACACCATCAGCGTTCGATATTTTGAAAGTTGTGAATTGATTGTCGCTGCTGCGAATCGTTTTTCGATCTCCATTTACATAAATTTTATTGCTGTCAATTTCCGCCACCATTTGCTTGTCAGCTTCTAAGACATTTATAGTTTTTAATTTAATTGTATCTCCAGATTTCCCCGTAACCATATTAGAAAATATAGTACGGCTTTCCGTAGACACCGCCAGCTTAATACTTGCAGTTAAAATAGCTATGATGATAAATGCTGACCAAATACGACTTAATACCATGATGAAATAGTTTTTATAATGGATGAAAATAAGAAAAAATCAACAAACCATTCAACTAATCAACCTTTCAACCACATTCAACCCTTTAGACACCTTTCAACCCTTCAACAACTTTCAACAACTTTTCAACCATATTAAACCATTCAACCAATCAACTTTTCAACTAATCAACTTATATTTGCACTCGTTTAAAAAATCAAAAAAATGGCATTACAAGCAGGAATTGTGGGATTACCCAACGTAGGAAAATCAACTCTTTTTAACGCAGTGAGCAGCAGTGCAAAAGCACAGGCGAGCAATTACAGATTCTGCACGATAGAACCCAATACTGGTTTGGTGAATGTGCCCGATCCAAGACTAAACAAATTAGAAGAATTGGTTAAGCCCAATCGTACGGTACCTACGCAGATAGAAATTGTAGATATAGCCGGCCTTGTAAGAGGTGCTAGTAAAGGGGAAGGTTTGGGAAATAAATTTCTTGCTAATATCAGAGAAGTTGACGCCATCATTCATGTAATCCGCTGTTTTGAAGATGATAATATTTTAAGAGATGAAGGGCCTATAAATCCTGTTGGTGACAAAGAAATTATCGAAACAGAATTGCAATTAAAAGATCTGGAAAGTGTAGAGAAAAAAATACAACGTACAGAAAAACTATTAAAACAAGGTGACGCTAAATTAAAAGCCGAATACGAGGTACTGAAAGCATGCAAAGAACACCTTGATAAAGGAAAGAATATTTTATCTCTTGGGTTAAGCAAAGATGACAAATCTGCTATTGCTGATATTTTCTTACTAACGGATAAGCCTATTTTGTATGTGGCAAATGTTGATGAAGCTTCTATGCATACAGGCAATAAATTTTCTAACGCTTTAATTGAAGCTGTTAGAAATGAAGGCAATGAAGTTATTGTAATGACCAATGCCATCGAGGCGCAGATTGCAGAATTTGATAATGAAGATGACAAACACATGTTCATGGAAGAGTATAAAATGGTGGAACCTGCATTAGACAGGTTGATTCACTCTACTTATAAATTATTAAACTTATCGACATACTTTACCGCTGGAGTTCAGGAAGTAAGAGCCTGGACGATTCAACAAGGATGGAAAGCTCCTCAGGCAGCAAGTGTCATCCATACAGATTTTGAAAAAGGATTCATCAAAGCTGAAGTAATCGCCTATGATGACTTTGTGCATTATGGATCAGAAGCGGCATGCAGAGACAACGGCAGATTGCGTATAGAAGGAAAAGAATACTTAGTTCATGATGGCGATGTGATGCATTTTAGGTTTAATGTATAGTCATGAGGAGGTTTCAGAGGTTTCAAATCGCTGCGCTTGTTTAATGAGTTCAAAACGTTTAAATCAAATTCATCAAAACTAATTTTAAAACAGAATTAAGCGAATCTTAGCGTTCTTATTTCTCTGCGGTGATAAATAAACCTTAAGGCGTTTCAAAGGTTTCAATCGCTGCGCTAGTTTAATGAGTTCAAAATGTTTAGCGTAACCACATAATATCAAATCCAACCTATTCAACCTTTTCAACCTATTCCCTAATCAACCAAGATTCGGCCTTCTTCTTCTCGACTTATTAAAAACCATCATCCCTTTGTCAATTCCTTTTCTGAGTTGCTTTTGTTCTTCTTCGGGAAGATTAATGATATCATGACATTCATTACTACAAGTGCCATTAAATTGTTTTGCACAGGTTTCGCATTGAATAAAAAGCAAATGGCAACCTTCATTTTTACAATTAGTATGTGTATCAGCTGGATTACCACACTGATGGCACTTAGCGATAATTTCGTCTGTAATCCGCTCTCCTAGTCTGTCATCAAAAACGAAATTTTTTCCATGAAATTTATTGGAAAGTTGTTGTTCCTTAACCTTGTTGGCATAATGAATAATCCCCCCTTCTAAATGAAATACATTTTTAAATCCACGATGCAGCATATACGCACTTGCTTTTTCACATCTGATGCCTCCGGTGCAATACATGATGATGTTCTTGTCTTTTTGATCACCCAATAGCTTAGCAGCCATAGGCAATTGCTCTCTGAAGGTATCACTTGGAACCTCTATGGCATTTTCGAAATGACCAACTTCATATTCGTAATGGTTGCGCATATCAACAACAACCGTATCGGGATCTTCGGTTAACTTATTAAATTCATCAGCATTTACATATTGTCCTTTATTCGCCATACTGAATTCGGGATCTTTAATCCCATCAGCAACGATTTTATCTCTCAATTTCACTTTAAGTACCCAGAAAGATTTCCCATCATTATCAACGGCAATGTTTAGACGAAGTCCATTTAATGTTGGATAATTATATAAATAACTTTTAAATGCTTCGAAATTTTCTTCAGGAACACTTACCTGTGCATTGATGCCTTCAGTAGCAATATAAATCCTACCAAACACATTCAACTCTGCTAACCCTTTATAAAATTCATCTCTGAACTCTTGTGGATTTTCAATAAAAAAATATTGATAAAAGGAAATGGTGATTCTGTAGAATGTTTCTTCATACAAGCGATTTTTAAGCTCCGCCTGTGAAACGCGATTGTGTAATACTGCCATAGTAAAATATTTGACTCCAAATGAATGGAGAATCTAAAAAAGATTGGATGCTTGCAGGGCAAACCAAATTGTCATAGCAAAAGTAGAGTTTTATACGTTTACTCAAAAATTAATTCCAATGGAACGCTTTCTTGAAAGGCCATTTCCCCTATTATTTAGCCCTCCGCTTAAAACACCTCCAGCGCCGAAAACTAATGCAGAATTGACATACCGGCCATTTTGATAAGCACTTACAAAATCAACTCTCATTAATTTAAATATATTTTCGAGACCAACATATAACTCTTCGTAATGATTAGCATTACTGATATAATAAGAATGCATGCCCGTTATTAAACCCCAATTCCATTTCTTTATTAATGGGATTTTATTAGTAATGAATCCATTAAAATGGTGCTCCACATGACATGATAAATACAATTTGTCTGTATTAGAATTAAGGTAAGAACCCATTAGTTGAAAACTCGTTTCATTGTCCAAAGATGCCTTTAATGGATTTCCAAAAAAATGGGTATAATCCTGAATGAAAACTTTATTCGCATTCAAAAATCCTCCGACAGATAATTTATATTTAAATAGTCCGCCCAATTTAAAATTCATATCATCCTTAATATCTAGATTCCATTTATCAAAATCAGCATCACTGCCCAAAACGGTTGCAATACCTTTTGTATAATTCAAAGTAAATAGTGGATATTTTGAACCTAAAGGCATTCTTTGATCGGGGAATTGAATGTAACGTTGACCAGGCCTAAAACTAATTTCAATATTGGCTAAAAGTGCCTGATGATGAAATACTTCGTTCAATGAAACTCTGTCAACAGGATAATTTTCTGTAAGCTTTATGCTGTCTGCTTTTTTAAAAGTGTAAGTGCTTGAATTGAAAAGTGGTGCACGATCTTCAAACGTAGCTTTTAGGGTAAAACTTAACCCCGATTCATAACGTTTTCTAAAAGCAAGTCCGCCATAATATTTTTCATAGGTCTTCATTACATTTTTACCACTAAATAAAGTACTGAAGGAATTCAATAAGGGCTCCACAGGATTTTCATTATTATACTGCGATACACGTTTACCGCCAGATAAAAACCATGCAATATGTTTGTTTTGATGCATTTTATTTTTACCATTGGGCCTTATAGCAATATCTACCCAGCTATTCAAATGTGTATTCGCAAAACCATACCTGATATTGGGCTGAACAAATAATTTGTATTTGCGTTTGGGATTATTTTGTTCGTAATAACCTCCCAATTGTCCTACCACACCTTCAGCTGTATTATATTGCAGATTTCCGATTAAAGATTCTATTCCCCATTGATAAGGATTGGTTTTACTGAAATGATTTCTATTGATATTTGAAAGGAAGATTTTTTGAATTTTAAATTTTCCCTGCTTTTTTTTAAGTGAATCAATATTATTATAAACAGAATTTGAATCTGATCTTAAAACGAATAAACTGTCCTTAATTCTATAATCATCCTTTTCCTCTAACTCAAGCGGGACAGGCCTTACAGAATCCCAATATTGCCTCATTTTTTTATTAACTCCTGTGTCATATTTTATTACAATACGATCAAAAAACTTTTTATCAAAATTCCTGTTGATGTTATAATTGGAATAAACTGTAAGAAAATGACCAATCACATCTATTTTAAACATGTTGAAATTAAAATAAAGCAGTTGATCTTTCACTCTCCAGATATCATTACTAACGGGAATGTGCAACTGTGTTATTTTCAACGTATCCAAGAATTCAAGTTGCGACTGTTTGGTTAAGGTCAGATCAAAACTTTGAATCCGCCAATCTTCATCTGTAATATTGATGATGCCTGAAAAAAGTGGTTCATAATTTCTACGCGGTATCACTTTAATAGCATTAACTACTTTTCCGTTTTCCATAAACGTGCCTAAAATCTTGTATTTATAAAACCGCAAAGCCCCATCTGCAATTGGCGAAACATATCCTCTGGTACCAAAGCTGCCATTGAAAATACTTACATTATTTTCATACAAATTAATAAAAGCAGGAAAAGTAAATCCGAAACTATTACTGCCACTCACTCTGCTGCTTTTAACATCCAGCTTGAATTTATCAGGTTGCTGCACATAGACTTTTGAAATCGCTTCAGACAAATAAATAATCCCCTTCCCGGATGAATCCAAACCCATTGTTTTTCTGTCTTCTTCCGGCATCTTTTTACCCATAATTTTATTAGGCAAATTTCTTAATTTGATTAAATCTTTACTATACAAATCGCAATCAAAAGACTTTACCAGATTATTATAATAATTTCTTTTTTTAATCGCTTGTCTGATGATTTCATATGCGGGATTATCTTCGCCACTTTTTATAATAAGTTCTTTCAATAATAGTTGTTGTTTATGGAGCGTAAAATTCAATTCCATATCAGCGGACAATTCTACACTCTTTTCAATAGATTCATAACCAACATGCTGACAAACCAAAATGTATTTACCCGGTGGTAAGAAAAAGGAATAGTCAGCTTTATTATTGGCGGTAACACCTGAAGAAGTTCCTTTAATAACGATTGAGGCATAAGGAAGTAAACTCCCATTGTCATCGCGAACAACGCCATATAATTTCTGAGCATCTAGTTCAGAACAAAAGATTAATAATAAAAGTATGGTGAAAATCGGCTTATTCATTTTAAAATAAATTTGAAAAAGCAAAGTAAAGGGATTTTTATTTGATGTAAAATTCAATTGCATTTTCATTGCCGTGGTTCGTACCTGGTTCGTACCATCGTATTAAGTCGGTAGTTCACACCAAACGATGAATTTCTGATTCTCGCCATGGCATTGGATTTCATAAGCAAATGCCCAACAATGTGGTTCATACCTGGTTCGTACCATGGCAATACCACGGCAAGCGAGCATATTCATAAGAAAGTAATAATAAAACAAAACCCTTCTCTATTAGGAGAAGGGTTAGTAAAATGTAATTCGTTTATGAATTAAGCTTCTGGTGTTTCTTCTACCACTTCTGCTTCTGTAATTGCATCATCTGTTGCTGCTTCTGCATCAGCTTTTTTCTTGCTGCCACCAGCACGACGTGTTTTCTTAACTGTTTCTGTAGCTTGACCAATTCCTTTGCCGTAAATTTCATTAAAATCTACCAATTCAATCATAGCCATTTCAGCATTATCACCAATACGAGCACCTAATTTAATGATACGTGTATATCCTCCTGGACGATCAGCAACTTTAGGTGCAACCACTGTAAATAATTCTTTTACAGCTTCTTTATCGTTTAAGTAACTAAACACAATACGATGGTTATGCATAATCGCTTCTTTGCTCGAATTAGCCTTTGTTTTAGTAATCAATGGCTCAATAAAAGTACGAAGTGCCTTAGCTTTTGCTACAGTTGTAGTGATTCTTTTGTAAGTAATCAACTGGCAGCTTAGATTCATAAGTAGTGCTTTTCTGTGAGAAGCAGTTCTACTTAAATTGTTTTTTTTGTTTCCGTGACGCATGACTTTTTGTTTTATACCCTGTACCGTGTCAGGAATTACAGAGTTTGTTTATAAAAATTCTTTCCGATTTAGTGATTTGATGATTTGATGATTTGATGATTTGAATGCTATTGACATCTTTAAATGGACAAATCAACTCCTCTTCAAATCAATTACTCGTCATCTAATTTTAATTTGCTTAAATCCATTCCAAAGCTCAAGCCTCTTTCGTGAAGAACCTGATCGATTTCACTCAATGATTTTTGTCCGAAGTTTCTGAATTTCATCAAATCTTCTTGCTCATATTGAACCAACTCACTCAATGAATTAATTTTAGCTGCTTTCAAACAATTGAATGCACGAACAGATAAATCTAAGTCTTCAAGCGGCGTTTTCAACATCTTACGAAGTTGTAAGGTTTGCTCGTCAACTAAATCTTCTTTCTTATCTTCTTTTGTATCGAAAGTGATATTTTCATCAGTAATGATCATCAAATGCTGGATCAAAATACGGCTAGCTTGTTTAACCGCTTCTTCAGGATGAATAGTTCCATCAGTAATAACTTCCATTATTAATTTTTCGAAGTCTGTACGTTGTTCTACCCTTGTATTCTCAATCAAATACTTAACATTTTTGATTGGAGTATAAATAGCATCAACAGGAATGTACCCAAAATGAGAGCTCTTTTCTTTTTGCTCTTCAGCTGGAACGTAACCACGACCTTTTCCAATAGTGATTTCTATATCCAATTTTGCACTGTTATCTAAAGTACAAATCATCAATTCCGGATTCATTACTTCGAAAGATGGAGTAGCTTCTCCAATCATTCCTGCATTAAATTCGGTCTTGTTTTTTATAGAAAGGGAAATCTTTTCGGTAGTTACATCATGATCAACTATAGATTTAAAACGTACTTGCTTTAAATTCAAAATCATTTCAGTTACATCTTCAGTTACACCTTTAAGTGTAGCAAATTCATGATCCGCTCCTACGATGTTGATTCCGATGATTGCATGTCCTTCCAAAGAATTAAGTAATACTCTGCGAAGAGCATTGCCAATTGTTACGCCATATCCTGGCTCTAAAGGACGAAATTCGAATTGTGCTTCAAAATCATTTGCTTTTTGTAGTACAATTTTATCTGGTTTAACAAAATTAAAAATAGCCATCTGTATTTTGTTGTTTTAATTTAGTGTTTAAAATATGTCGTTTATCCCGACGTTTATTTATTAAAAAAGTAGAATAAGAATCAAGATTACTTACTGTACAATTCCACAATCAATTGCTCCTTAATATTTTCAGGAACACTTTCTCTTTCAGGATAAGCAATAAATGTACCTTTCAATTCTGATTCGCTCCAATCCAACCAACTGAATTTAGGATTCTTGCCGCGAACGCTTCCTGTGATAGCAACATTTGCAGCACTTTTGTTTTTCAATCCAACTACATCACCTGGTTTGCAGCTATAAGAAGGAATGTTAAGGATATCTCCATTAACAGTTACATGCTTGTGACTTACCATCTGACGAGCAGCTTGACGACTTGGTGCAATACCCATTCTGAAAACAGTATTATCCAAACGAGCTTCTAATAATTTGATTAAGTTTTCACCAGTTACCCCTTTTCTGCGAGCAGCTTCTTCGAAAGTTTTACGGAATTGTTTTTCTAACAAGCCATAAGTGTACTTCGCTTTTTGCTTTTCTTTCAACTGAACACCATACTCACTTAAAGTTTTACGCTTTTTAGTGCCGCCATGCTGTCCTGGAGGATTACTGTTTTTAGTTAACCACTTGCCGTTTCCTGTAATAGGTTCTCCAAATCGGCGGGAGATTTTTGTTTTGGGGCCTGTATAACGTGCCATAATGTTGTTGGTGACCTTTTAGTGTCGATGCATCATCAGTAAGGTCTTTAAAATAAATGATGCACCCGTTAATAAATAGTGTTATAAATTATACTCTTCTTTTCTTTGGAGGGCGACAACCATTGTGAGGCATTGGAGTAATATCTTTAATCATTGATACTTCCAATCCACTTTGAGAAAGTGAACGAATAGCTCCTTCACGTCCGCTACCAGGGCCTTTTACAAATACGTCAACTCTTTTCAATCCTGCATCAATAGCAGTTTTTGCCGCATCAGCACCAGCCATCTGAGCTGCATAAGGTGTATTTTTCTTACTTCCTTTGAAACCCATTTTACCAGCAGATGACCAAGAAATTACCTGACCATTTTTGTTGGTTAAACTGATAATAATGTTGTTGAATGTAGCAGAGATATGAGCATCCCCATAGCTGTCTACTTTTACTACACGCTTTTTTGCTGCAGCTTTTGCGCTTTGCGCTTTTTGTTGTGCCTTTGCCATTTTTTAATTAAATAGGTGATCTTAAAAAAATTACTCGGTTGCCCGAGGCTGAACCAACCCTCCTGCTGACTTAAAAAGCTATCCGGCGTTGATTCAAAAAAATAAGTCGATATACTTTATACTCCGTTAAGGAACATTAATTACTTCGTTACTTTTTTCTTACCTGCTACTGTCTTACGCTTTCCTTTTCTTGTACGACTGTTAGTACGAGTACGTTGACCACGAACAGGCAATCCTTTACGATGGCGCAACCCACGATAACAAGCGATATCAAGCAAACGCTTAATATTCATTTGAGTTTCACTACGTAAAGCTCCTTCTGTTTTGAATTCGTTGTTGATAACATTACGAATAGCGGTTTGTTCGTCATCATTCCACTGGTTTACTTTTTTATTCAAATCTATTCCAGACTTGGTTAAAATGTATTGAGCAGTAGAGCGACCAATACCATAAATATAGGTAAGACCGATTTCTCCTCTTTTGTTCTTTGGTAAATCTATACCGGCAATACGTGCCATAGAAGTGTTTTATTTTTAGTTTTAAAATTAGTTGATTACCCTTGTTTTTGCTTAAAACGAGGATTCTTTTTGTTGATTACATATAAACGTCCTTTTCTTCTCACGATTTTGCAATCAACGCTGCGTTTTTTAATTGAAGCTCTAACCTTCATCTTTTTTTAGTTTTATCTATTTGATAATTGCTGATTATTCAGCTTTTTTATTTGTATCTAAATATGATTCGACCCCTTGTCAAATCGTATGGACTCATCTCTACACCTACTTTGTCTCCTGGTAGAATACGGATATAATGCATCCTCATTTTACCAGAAATCGTAGCCAATATTTCATGACCATTTTCTAATTTAACCTTGAACATAGCATTGCTCAGCGCCTCTACTATCGAACCATCTTGTTTTATTAATGCTTGCTTAGCCATAAATTTAGGAGCGCGAAGATAGGAGAAATAAATTACTTTTTAAAGAAAATTTAGTAATATTACTTTTTAAAACTTTAAAATCATGAAAAAAACACTCTTTTTAGGACTTTTTATCAGCATTTTTGTTATTTCTTGCAAAAAAGACGACTCCAACGCTAACAACTCAGGTAATGGCGGAAATAATTCAGGTGCTACTCCATTATTTTTCAGTTTTAATAGTGGTGATTATTGGGATTATAAAACCGATTCGGCAAATTTAACACTGTCACTGTTTACACTTACTTCTACAAACAAAGACACTACTTTCCCTTCTATACCTTCCAAACAATTTCACATATTCGAATCTTATGATGGGACTACTATTACAGAAGAGTATTATAATGCAAATGGAAACAATTATTATCAATTGGTTAGTCTAACAAACCTATTGCCTACTCTTGACTTGAAATATCTTGTAACCAATGCCCCAGCAAATACTTATTGGGACACGACAATAAATGCAATAATCCCCATATTGACTTATAACTTTAATCTCACCGCAAAAATCAGACAAACCATTGAACAAACTAATACATCAATAGTAGTAAATGGCACTTCATATGATAGTGTCATCAAATTGAAAACTGAAATATTAAATGCAACTGCATCAAGCCAGATTCAACTTCTGCCAGCCCCTTTTCCTGCAACAACAATTAATCTTCCTATAGATATTGCCCAAGACATACACACTTTTTATGCTCCAAGAGTTGGGGAAGTACAAAGAAATTATGCAATAAATGCAACAGCAAATCTCAGAAGCTTAAGCGCTTTAATAACTACACTACCAGATTCAATTAGTTTGATAAATACTAATAGGACAACGACTTTGTTAAACTCAAATGTTCATTAATTCCTTAAAAAATTATCAATAAAAAAAAGAGCGAGAAAATCTCGCTCTTTTTTTTATTCCAATATTGTAACTTCCGTCCTTCTATTCTCCGCCCTTCCTGCGACGGTACTATTTGACTCCAAAGGCTTTGTACTTCCATATCCTTTAATTATTAATCTCGCTGAATCAATCCCATTTGTAATCAAATATTCTCTGACTGCATTAGCTCTTTCTTCAGAAAGCTTCAAATTACTTTTTGCATTACCCACATTATCAGTATGTCCTCCGATTTCAATTCTATCGTCATCTTTTCTTTTCATGTATTCAACCAGATTATCTAAAACAGGATATGCCGATTCCTGAAAAGTAAATTTACCATTATCGAAATTCAACCCTTCCAAAATAAAATTCTTAGGAGGTTCCAAATAATAAGAAAGAATAAAAGGTGCTTTATAAGAGAAATTTTCTTTTAATGCAGGAATGTCCAACTCTTTATATTGAGTAGAATCTAATGTATTCAAAGTATAATATTGGTAAACATCTCCAGCGGGTAATCTCAACGTAAACTTACCCATTGAGTCAGACAATCCCTGGTATTCTTTATGAAAATTCTTGCCCTTGAAAATCATGATCTCGTGAGCTACGGGAACCGACTTGAAATCAAGCATTGTTACATCAACTTTAGCATCTTTTGGAGAATTGCCATTTGATGTTTGTGCTTGAGTAATCGAAAAAAGGTTTAAGAAAAAACAAATTACAATAGAGAACTTTACCGATTTCATTTTTTATTATTTTTTATGATGCAATTTATAACTTTTGTTGCATTTGTAAGACCATTGTATTTTTCCAGGACACAAAATCTCCAGCTATTATATGCTTTCTTGCTTCTTTTACCAACCATAAATAAAAAGCCAGATTGTGAACACTTGCAATCGTTAATCCTAAAAATTCCTTTGCTTTTAATAAATGTTTCAAATAAGCTTTGGAATAATAAGCGCTCATGTCACAACCAATAGTTTCGTCAATTGGAGAGAAATCATTTTCCCATTTTTTATTATCTATATTAATAATGCCATTCGCCGTAAATAGCATCGCATTTCTTCCATTACGGGTAGGCATCACACAATCAAACATATCGATTCCCATTTCTATACATTCTAAAATATTCCATGGCGTGCCCACTCCCATTAAATACCTTGGTTTGTCTTTAGGTAAATGGTCGCAACATAAAGCACAGATTTCATACATTTTATCAATCGGCTCGCCAACACTTAAACCTCCAATGGCATTGCCGGGTGCATTTTGACTTGAGATGTGTTCGCAAGATGCCTTACGCAAATCATGATGGATGCCTCCCTGAACAATTGGAAAAAGATTTTGTGTATAGCCATATTTATCCCCTGTACTATTAAATCTATCAACACAACGATCTAACCAACGGTGAGTTAATTCCATTGATTTTTTTGCATATGCATATTCACTTCCCCCGGGCGGACATTCATCGAATGCCATAATAATATCACCACCAATAATGCGCTGTGTATCCATAACATTTTCGGGCGTGAACAAATGTTTACTCCCATCAATATGCGATTGGAACACCACCCCTTCTTCCGTAATCTTCCTGCTTTTTGCCAATGAAAAAACCTGAAACCCGCCACTGTCTGTTAATATAGGCCTATCCCACCCATTAAATTTATGCAAGCCTCCTGCCGCTTCTAAAATTTTCAATCCCGGCCTGAGGTATAAATGATAGGTATTTCCTAAAATAATCTGAGCACCCACTTCTTCTTTTAATTGTTGTTGAGAAACTGCTTTCACACTGCCTACCGTTCCTACAGGCATAAAAATCGGCGTTTCGATTTCACCATGATCCGTAACTATTTTCCCAGCCCTTGCCTTTGAATGAACATCAGTATTTTCTACTGCGAATTTCAACAATGCCATAAAAAAATTAAATTTAATTAGTGCAAATATAAATTTTTAAAAGTGCATACAAGCTATATCCTATTTTTGCAGGAATGAACATCAATTTATTACTTGAACATTGGAAGTTAGTTTTATTTGTATTTTTTTCTGCAATCGCCGGCATCCAAATCTTTTATTACCTCTTCTTTTTTAGCAGATTGGCTTTATATAAAGCAAAAGCCGAATCATCTAGCCAAACCCATCCCGTAAGTGTGGTCATATGTGCAAGAGACGAGGCTGCTAATCTGGCTGATCATCTTCCAGGTGTACTTGTTCAAGATTACCAAACAACGCATGAAGTGATTGTTGTAAATGACAATTCTTATGACGACAGCAAATATTTACTGGAAGAACTTAAAAAATCATTTCGTCAATTACAAGTGATTGAATTAAAGCAAGAGGCAAAAATGATTCCAGGGAAAAAATTTCCCTTGGGAGTGGGCATCAAATCCACAAAACACGAAATCATTTTGCTGACAGATGCAGATTGTATTCCTGCGAGCGAATTCTGGATTCAAAGCATGCAAAGTAGTTACGAAAACGACAATACAGAAATCGTATTGGGCTACAGCCCTTACCACAAAAAGAAAAGCTTACTGAATAAGCTTATTCGTTGGGAAACTTTTCATTCTGCACTACAATACTTAAGTTATGCACTCGCAGGAATTCCATACATGGGCGTAGGCAGAAATTTGAGTTATAAAAAAGCGGTCTTCTTCAGACATAAAGGCTTTTCCTCTCATCATAATATTCCTGGTGGAGATGATGATCTGTTTATTAATATGGCCGCGAATAAAAAAAACACTACAATTAATATTGATCAGGAAGCTTTCACCTTAAGCAGGCCAGTCAATACTTGGAAGCAATGGCTCAATCAAAAAAGAAGACATTATACAACAGGAAAATATTATAAGAAAATTCACCAATTCTTACTGGGAACTTATTCAATGTCACACTTTTTATTTTACCCTTTATTAATAACAAGCTGTTGGTTCTATAACTGGAAATACGGATTGATTATTTTTGGAGTGCGATTTATTATACAATTCATTGTATACTCTATAACGTTGAAGAAACTCAATGAGAAAGACCTCTTACCTTTGTTTTTACTTTTCGATGTATGGATGTTTTTTTACTACCTGATCTTTGCTCCGGCATTATTAAGGAAGCCAAAACCATCCTGGAAGTAAATACAATGATTTGGCAATTTGAAAATGTGCTAAATACAGAATTCCCAATTTTACAAACCAATCAACCAATCCATGGAAATTTTAGAAAAATACTTTACAGATTTTACAGCAACTCAACTTCAGCAATTCGGCATGCTGAAAGAATTGTATAATGACTGGAATGGAAAAATAAATGTCATCAGCAGAAAAGACATGGACAACTTTTACATTCATCATGTGTTGCACTCCTTAACAATTGCTACTCAATTTGAATTCCAGCCCAATACTTCCATTATGGATCTTGGCTGTGGCGGTGGATTTCCAGGCATCCCTTTGGCCATTTTATTTCCTGAAACACAATTCCATTTGGTGGATAGTATAAATAAAAAATTATTAGTGGTAAAGGAAATCGCAGCAGCTGCAGGATTAAATAATATAGCGGTACAGCATAGCCGCGCAGAAGAAATAAAAAACAGAAAATTCGATACTGTAATTTCAAGAGCAGTTGCCCCTTTAAAAGACCTTTGGCATTGGAGCAAACCATTGCTTAAAAAAAGTCCACTCAAAAATGAACAAACCCCAAATGGACTTATCTGCTTAAAAGGCGGTGACCTTACTAATGAAATACAGGAGAGTAGTTGCAAACCTTATGTCTGGGAGATTGATAAAATTTTCCCTGAGGCCCATTTCAAAGACAAGTTTTTACTATACCAGCCATTTAAATAGTGACTTTATTACCATTTCAATTCTATACTATTATTACTTCTCTGTACATCTGCCATTCGTTTTGACGGATCTATTTCGGCTTTAAGCAATTCGGAAAGTTTTTTATTGAAGCTAATGGTAAATGTAGGGTGTGTCCAGCGCCATTCTTCGTCAACAATAGTTTTTGCAGACAGGTCTTCCTGAGACTTATTGCCAAACATTAGATTTAAAGGAATATTATGCATTTCTGTTGACCCATCTTTGAAAGTTAATTGTAAATCAATCGGCATCGGCATTTGACCGATTCTTTTCAATCGTATTTTAGACACCCCATTTTCTTCCCATAGACTGTCTATACTGTAATCAATTGTTTTAGTGGTTTGGGTCCAGTATTCTTTATACCAATCTAATTTAATGCCGCTTCTTTTTTCAGCAATATTGATAAAGTCCTGTGCATTGGGATGCTTGAATTTCCAAACCTTGTAGTAATCAAGTAAAACTTTATCTCTTGTTGATGCCCCAATAATATACCCCAATTGCTCCATGAATATTTCGCCTTTAGAATAAGCATCCACGCTATACGAAAAATTATTATTGTAATGATCTGCATGAGTTGACATCGGTTCTTCTAAACCACTTTTTACCAAAGAAAAATAACTTGCATAAGAGCCTGCATGATCTTCTGGCAATGAAGCCAATAAGTCTTTAAGTCGGCTATTATTAGGATCGGTTTTAAGAGCATCTTTATACTCTTGAATGGAAGATGCATTGTTATAAAACTTACTAACTAAATCCTCGGCAAAACTAGTAAACCCTTCATCCATCCAGGCATACATGCTTTCATTCGTTGCTAGCATCATCTGGTACCAACTGTGCATCCATTCATGAAAAACCGTGCCTACTGAAGGTCCGCTGATAAGAGTAGCCATAGGATATTCCATTCCGCCATCCCCGCCCTGAATAAAAGAGTATTGAGGATAAGTATATTTTCCAAAATTTTTCTCCATAAAAGGCAAAACTTTAACTGCTGCATTTGCAACTTTCGTCCATGCTGTATCGTTATAAGCATTCCCAGGTAATTCATTATAAATAACATGTAATACAGGACCATTTGCCACATTTCTAACAAGATGTTTATAATCAGGATCTGCTGCCCATACAAAATCATGGATTCGCTCTCCTTTGAAATGCCATGTTCTTTTAGATGTAAGACAATACTTCAATGCTGTATTTGGTTTATCATAGCCCCAACCAATGTCCGCAGCATTTATCAACACTCCTGTTCCTCCTAATTTATAGGATTTATCAATATTTATAGTGACATCATAATCTCCCCAAACACCATAGAATTCTCTTGCAACATACGGCGTAGGATGCCAGCCCTCATTATCATACTCGCAGATTTTTGGATACCATTGACTCATGCTGTAACGAACTCCAGTTTGCGGATTATCCCTTCCACTCCTTCTTACTTGTAAAGGAATCTGTGCTTCGAATTCCATGTCAATTTCCACAGCAGTTTTTGGGAGAATAGCTTGCGTAAGATTAACTTCTACAATCGTTTCATGGTATTTAAAGGGCTGAGCAACTCCATTAATTTTTAGTGATATTATTTTTTGATACCCAATTTCATTTTCTTTCAAATGCAGGATCCTGTCTCTAACCCTTCCATCCCAATCTTGCCTGCCATTAATCAATTGCTTGCCCAATTCTCTGCTTCGCACATCCATGCTGCTATTGGGCTGAAAGGCATTCCAATATAAATGATAAAAAACTCTGTCTAATTTATCTGATGAATTATTTTGATAAATCAGTTGCTGACTTCCTTTTATTTTATTAGAAAAAGTATCAACGTCAATTACCATGGTGTATTTGACAGCTTGTTGCCATTTTTCAGATTGGGCTTCCACTTTTATAAAAAGTGAAAAGTAAAAAGTGAAAAGTAAAAATATTATTCTCATATGTAACAATTAAACATTAACCTTTATAATTTACTGCCTTATTTTTTCAACCAATCAACCAATCAACCAATCAACCAATCAACCAATCAACCAATCAACCCTTCAACCCTTCAACCACAATTACAATTTCCCCTTTAACAGTTTTTGCATTAAAATAATCGTGCACTTCGTGTAGCGTCCCTCTTTTATTTTCCTCGAATTTTTTAGTCAGTTCTCTACTCACACAACACTTTCTATCCGGACCAAAATACTCGATAAAATTATTCAAGGTTTTAACCAATCTCATTGGACTTTCATAAAAAATCATCGTCCTTTCTTCTAATGCCATTCTCTTCAAAAATGTTTGCCGACCTTTTTTCAATGGCAAAAAACCTTCAAAACAAAAACTGTTTGTAGGCAAGCCGCTATTCACCAAAGCCGGAACAAAAGCCGTTGCGCCAGGCAAACAATTCACTTCGATATTATTTTCCGTACAAGCTTTTACTAATAAATAAGCAGGATCGCTAATGCCAGGAGTTCCTGCATCTGTGAGTAATGCCATAGATTTCCCTGCAGACAACTGATCTATCAAATGAGCTACAATTTTATGTTCATTGTGTTGGTGATATGAGGATAAGGGTTTGTTGATAGCATAATGATTCAGCAATACAGAAGAGGTTCGTGTATCTTCTGCCAGAATCAAATCCACTGATTTTAATACTTCAATAGCCCTGATGGTTATGTCTGAAAGATTTCCAATCGGCGAAGGAATAAGATAAAGCATAATTGAATGAGATAAAATAATAAAACAGGAGGTCTACAATTTCCTGATTTTTTTTAGGATAACCTTCTTTTAAAAATGAGAGAAACAATAACGTAGAGCATAAAAATCATTGGGATGGCTACCCATTGAAACAAGATCATCAATACCATTGAAAGTCCTACAAACAAAAGCAGATGCACATTATCTTTGAGATTTTTAGACTTAACCTTAAATGACATCATAGGCAAGTTACTCACCATAAGAAAGCTCAATAGCACTATCAATCCATACAAGAACCACTTACTAGCCAATAACTGGTATACAACATCATAATGACCATACCAATAAATAAGCGGGAACGACGCTACCAACAAACCTATTGCCGGAGTTGGAACACCTTTAAAATTTACCCGTTGTGTGGTATCTAAATTAAATTTTGCCAATCTATATGCTGCAGCTGCTACAATTAAAAAAGCTGGAGACAGGAGTAGTATTGAGGTCGTAATACCATCTTCTGCTGAAGCAAAACTCATCCTCAAAAACTGAAATAAAATCATTGAAGGAGCTACACCAAAACTAACCACATCAGCCAGTGAATCCAGTTGTTCTCCCATTCCTGAAGTTGCATTAAATAGCCTTGCCACAAAACCATCAAGAAAATCTACTACTGCTGAAAGCCCTATGAATAGTGATGCCATCCAGATTTTTTCAGGAATATCTATTATTTGACTTCCTTCTGCATTGTATTGAATGGTAATTCCATTTTGCAACACAAACACAATAGCCATACAACCAAAAACAAGATTCAGTAAAGTAAAAAGATTCGGGATTTGCTTCATTTAATAGCAGTTTTATTTTTTTAGACTGACTTGTTTTAGATTAATCAAAAATTATCTTTTCATCATGGCTTCGATTTCCTCTACAGTAATAGGAATATTTTTCATCAGATCTTTGTTTCCATTTTTTGTGATCCAAAAATTATTTTCGATACGAATACCCATTTGTTCTTCTTCAATATAAATGCCAGGCTCAATTGTAAACACCATTCCAGCTTTTATGGATGAAGTACGAGTACCCAAATCATGTACATCAATTCCTAGATGATGAGAAATACCATGATATAAATATTGCGTATACGCTCTGTTATCCGGATCTTCATTTTTAATATCCGATTTTTTAATCAGCCCAATTTTATGAAATACAATCGTTGCCTCATCTCCTATTTTCTTTGTATAATCAACAATACTGATACCAGGCTTTAAAATACTTGCTGCGTAATGATGCAAATGCAAACAAGCATTATAAACAATTTTTTGTCTGCTGGTAAACTTTCCGTTAACAGGGATTGTTCTTGTTAAATCTGCGCAATAATTGCCATATTCAGCACCAAAATCCATCAGCAATAAATCGCCGTTTTTGCACTCTTTATTATTTTCAACATAATGCAATGTTCTTGCGTTATCTCCTGAAGCGATAATAGATCCATAAGCAGGACCAGTAGCACGTTGCGACAAGAAAGAATGCCATATTTCAGCTTCGATTTCATGCTCCATTACACCTGGCTTAATAAATTTCAACAACCTTCTAAAAGTAATATCTGTGATGTCAATGGCCTTTTGCATTACTTCGATTTCTTCCGGAGTTTTGATGGCTCTTAACTCTTTTAAAATCCTTGCACTTCTTTCATAACAATGAAGTGGATACCTTTCTCTCATCATTTGAGCATATCTATAATCTCTTACTGCAATATCATTTGATTTTCTATCATTTTCATTTGTGTTGAGATAAATAGTATTGGCCAGATGAACCCATGGCTGTAACATTCCATCAAGCATATCTAACCAAATAATGGTTTGTATGCCAGAAATATTTTGCGCCTCTTGCTTTCTTAAACGACGTCCATCCCATTTCTCTTTATTTTCATTAGGTCTCACTAAAACAAGCACCTCTCTATACTTCGGATCTGGATTATCAGGAAATAAAATCAACATGGAATCTTCCTGTTCAATACCTGTCAACCATAATAAATCTGAATTCTGTTTGAATTTATACAATTGATCGCCGTTAGTAGGCAACTCATCATTACTATTAAAAATGGCGATAGCATGACTGCCCATTTTATCTAGAAATCGCTTACGGTTATTTACAAAAATCTTAGGGTTTAAAGTATGATATTTCATAAGTAAGTTAGTTTTATGTTTTGGTCACCTGTTATAGTCTTTATGATTATTCTTGATCGACAGTAAGACAATATTATAGATGTTTAATTAATTAAATTTAATTGACATGTATTTTTCGAAACGGATTACAATATACGGCATTATCAAATACTGAAAATTGAAGGAAGAATACTAGATAAATATTTCAAAAATAATCTGCATTCAAGTTTACAAGTATTTTGATAAACCCAAACAACCATTTTTTAAATATTTTTCAAACAATACTAAAATTAAAGACTTCTAATTAGATATTTTTTAATTTTTACTGATATTAATTTGTTTCCTATAAAAAACGAAACGCTATTTTTGGCCACCACAACTTGAATATTATGTCAACACTTACAAGAAGTAAAGCGCCAAGCATAGCTTTATCATCGATTGGATTGAATACAAATAATGAAATTCATTATCAACTACTCCCCGAAGAATTAACACAACAAACCATTGCAAGAAAAGAAGGTTTATTAAATGATACTGGTGCACTTGTAATTAAAACTGGAGAATTCACTGGAAGAAGTCCGAAGGATAAATTCATCGTAAAAGATGAAATTACCGCAAATAGTGTATTCTGGAATGATTTTAATCTTCCTATAGATGCAGCACATTTTGACAGCATTTATAAAAAAATGATGGCTCATCTTTCTAAAGAAGAATTATGGGTAAGAGATGCTTATGCATGCTCGGACAATAATTATCGTTTACGCATTAGAGTTATCAATGAAAATCCATGGAGTAACTTGTTTGCCTATAACATGTTTTTAAGACCCGCTGAAAATGAATTATACAATTTTACTCCAGACTGGCATATCATTCAAGCTCCCAGTTTTAATGCAGATCCAAAAACTGATGGAACACGTCAGCATAACTTTGCAATTGTGAATTTCACTAAGAAGATGATTTTAATAGGTGGTACGGGATACACTGGAGAAATGAAAAAAGGCATCTTTACCATATTAAATTACATTCTGCCATTTGAAAAGCAGGTATTGAGTATGCATTGCTCCGCTAATATGGGCAAAGATGGAGATACGGCCATTTTCTTTGGCCTAAGCGGTACAGGCAAAACAACTTTAAGCGCTGATCCACATAGAAGTCTGATTGGTGATGACGAGCATGGATGGACGAACACTAGTGTATTTAATTTTGAAGGAGGATGCTATGCCAAAACTATTGACTTAAGTGAAGAGAAAGAACCCGAAATATTTCATGCCATAAAACCGGGCGCATTAGTTGAAAATGTAACTTTTTTTCCAGGTACTAATAAGATTGATTTTTCGAGTAAGGAAATAACAGAAAATACCAGGGTTAGTTATCCGCTCTCTTTTATCAGCAATGCCCTTGAGCCATCAATAGGTAAAACACCCAAAAATATTTTCTTTTTAACTGCAGATGCATATGGCATTCTTCCTCCTATTAGCAAATTAACAGCAGGTCAGGCCATGTATCAATTCATCAGTGGCTATACTGCAAAAGTGGCGGGAACTGAAGCGGGTATCATTGAACCTAAGTCTACTTTCAGCGCTTGTTTTGGCGCTCCATTCCTTCCCCTTCATCCCGGATATTATGCAGAAATGCTCGGAAAGAAAATGAAGGAACATAACGTTAACGTATGGATGATAAATACAGGATGGAGCGGAGGACCTTATGGAATTGGTCATCGCATGAACTTGCCTTATACTAGAGCGATGATTACAGCAGCATTGGAAGGAAAATTAGACCATGTTAGTTATGAAGCGCATGAAGTGTTTGGAATGATGATGCCTACAACTTGTCCTGATGTACCGGCTGATATTTTAAATCCAAGAAATACCTGGGCAGATAAAAATGCTTACGATAATAAAGCCGTTGAATTAGCCAAACAATTTGTAAAGAATTTCGAAAAATATGCAGCTGGTGTGAATGAGGAAACTATAAATGCAGCACCTAAGTGTTGATTGGTTGAAGGGTGGTTGAAGATGGTTGATTTTAAGATTAAGGAGCTATCAAAAAATCATTTCCGGAATCTCTCCCTCAATAATCAACTTGCCTGATGTTTTAGCTGCAATTTCTTCTACAGATACTCCAGGAGCTCGCTCCAGCAATTTAAATCCTTGATCCGTCACGTCCATTACAGCAAGATCAGTTACGACTTTTTTCACACAGCCTACGCCCGTTAATGGCAACGAACATGTTTTCAATAATTTACTCTCCCCTTTTGGATTAGTGTGCATCATAGCCACAATAATATTTTTTGCACTAGCGACAAGATCCATGGCGCCGCCCATTCCCTTAACCATTTTTCCGGGGATTTTCCAATTGGCAATATCTCCATTTTCACTTACTTCCATAGCGCCCAAAACTGTCAAATTAACCTTCCCGGATCTGATCATTCCAAAACTCATAGCACTATCAAAAAAAGCTGAACCTGGGACAGTTGTAATAGTTTGTTTCCCTGCATTAATCAAATCGGGATCTTCCTGCCCTGCTATTGGGAATGGTCCCATTCCTAATAACCCATTTTCACTTTGCAAAACAACATTAACCCCTTCCGGAATATAATTAGCCACTAAAGTAGGGATGCCAATGCCAAGATTAACATAATAGCCATCTTTTAATTCCTTTGCAATACGTTTCGCTATTTGAAATTTATCTAAAGCCATTTGGTAATTTATAATAAATAAAAATAAAACCCAACTACTTCCTTACAGTAAGATTCTCGATTCTCTTTTGATAATTTGCTCCTTTAAAAATACGATTCACATAAATTCCGGGAGTATGGATTTCATTAGGGTCAAGCTCACCAGCAGGCAATAATTCTTCTACCTCAGCAATCGTAATCTTTCCCGCCATTGCCATAAGTGGGTTAAAATTACGTGCGGTTCCTTTGAAAATAAGATTACCCATCATATCGCCCTTCCATGCTTTTACAAATGCAAAATCAGCATCAAATGCCATTTCCAATAAATAATCTTTCCCATTAAAATTCCTCACTTCTTTTCCTTCAGCCACTTCTGTACCTACACCTGCAGGCGTAAAGATAGCAGGTAATCCATACCCTGCTGCCATACAACGAGTCGCCAATGTCCCTTGTGGAATCAACTCTACATCTAACTCTCCGCTCAATAATTGCCTTTCAAATTCAGCATTTTCCCCAACATAGGAGGATATCATTTTTTTTACCTGCTTTTGGTGAAGCATCAAGCCAATTCCAAAATCATCAACTCCTGCATTATTTGAAATGCAAGTCAGATTCATTACTTTTTTTTCAACCAATGCAGTAATGCAATTCTCCGGAATGCCGCACAATCCAAAGCCGCCAAACATGATAACAGCGCCGTCCTGGACATCTTCTACTGCATGTGTAGCATTGTTAAATAACTTATTCATTATTTCTGAAAATATTAAGTTTACGCTTTTTATTAAACCTTACGCTGTTTTGCTGTACAGATAAACTATCCAAAATACCCGTCATCATCTCTCCATGTGTATTATAATAATCAAAACTTTCATAGAAATCTGTTTTTGATATGCTGTATTTTTTGAAAATTTTATTTTGCAATTTTATATTTTCAATGGTATCATTCTTAGTGCTGTCATACTTAAGTATCTGACTAGAGTAAACTTCAGCATTGATATAATCAAGCATTATGGATTGCATCTTTTTAGGCTCAATCAAGTTTTTCGGAACTTGGTCCTTTTGATTGCAAGCAAAAAAGAAAAAAGAAATCAGCAATGTAAAGACGATTCTCATTTTAGTTCATCTTTATATTTTGATAAATTGGTAATATCAAGCTTTGATAAAATTTCGATAGCTTTTGCTTTTTCAGGAGGAGTTGCTTTCGATAATATTTTTACCAACTCATTAGATTTTCCTTGAAAGAAAAACTGATTAATCATCGTATTCGGATTTTCAACATTAAACGTATTTAACTTTTCCAATACATTAAATAATGTGGCTCTTGCAACTTTCTCATCATCATATAATTTATCCATCACCGATCTATAGTAATCATAATAAATTTCATTAAATGCCGCATAACGGGAATTGAGGATATTTTCAACAAGCCAATACCTGTTCCTTACTCCATCAAATGGCTTCCATCCCGTAATGTCATTACCATCTGGTGCATTATTTACAATATTCTGAGCTTTTTGAAAATACACATCGCCTCCGTTCTTAGAAAAAGAGGCTGCATCAAAGCCTATAATCATATAAACATAATAAGCCACAACTGCAGTAAGATTTGAAACAAGACCGTCATTACCCGAAACACGATTCTCATTAAAATCCAACTGTTGAAATTCCTGATATTTAAACTTTATTTTATCATCCTTGTAATTTACGATTGGGGCGAGATAAGAAGAGTTGAATACAGGCCTTGCTGCTTGAATAATTAATGAAGCTGAATAAACATTAGTCTCATCCGTGGGCTCCAATGTTAATAGGAAATTACATTCTATCCTTTCATTTTGAGTAAATGTCTCATTCGTCCATTTTCTGTTATTTAAAAAATTCACTAAAGAGGTTTGTAATGTTTGAAAAGTATTCTTACTGACATTAGACCCGACTTTTGAAGAAACGATATTGACATTTGCTTTCAATTCCTGTGCAATAAGTGAATCCGATAAAACTAATGAGATAAATAGAATAAATAATTTACGCATAAGAATGGTTAAGGATGGTGTTGATAATATCGAAAGCTACTTCTTTTTTAGATTTCATGTCAAAAGTAAATTCGCGGCCTGATTTATCAAAAATAGCAACTTTATTGGTATCTAGTCCAAAGCCAGCGCCAGCATCATTTAACGAATTCAAAACGATAAAATCAGCATGTTTTGAATGCAATTTTGATAGTGCATTTTCTTTTTCATGATCCGTTTCCAATGCAAATCCAACTACTATTTGATGGCTGCCTTTTTTTTCACCTAATGATTTCAAGATGTCTTTTGTTTTTGTTAAATGAATATCTAAATCATCGGAAGCTTTTTTTATTTTATTTGCTGCAGGAGTAGCAATACTATAGTCGGCTACAGCAGCACTCATAATAGCAATATCCATTTTGTCGAAATTATCTGTACAGGCATTGTACATTTCTGCAGCAGTAGTCACTTTGATTAGTGAGATATTTGTTGGAATAGAAATAGCTGTAGGTCCGCAAACAAGCGTAACATTTGCACCTCTTCTTTTACATTCTACAGCCAATGCAATTCCCATTTTACCAGAAGAGTGATTTCCTATAAACCTTACAGCGTCTATAGGTTCATATGTTGGACCTGCCGTGATTAAAACATTTTTCCCTTTAAGTTGAAGCCCTTCTTCAAAATAATTCTTGAGCCAATCAATAATATTTTCCGGCTCTGCCATTCTTCCGGGACCAATTAAACCACTTGCTAATTCACCATGTTCAACAGGTATCAGGTGATTTCCATAAGATTTTATTTTGAGTAAATTTTCTTGTGTTGAAGGATGCATCCACATATCCTCATCCATTGCAGGCGCCACCACTACAGGACAGGTTGCAGATAAATAAACAGCCATCAATAAGTTGTCGCAATTTCCATTTGCCATTTTAGCAAGGGAATTACAACTGAGTGGTGCAATCAACATTACATCTGCCCATCTTCCTAAAGAAACATGATTGGACCAAGTTTCATTATCAAACAAAGCCGAAAGTACTGGATTTTTTGAAAGAGTGGAAAGTGTTAAGGAGGAAATGAAATCAAGAGAAGCAGGCGTCATGATAACCTTTACATCTGCGCCAGCTTTTTTTAATAGTCTCACCAATACTGCAGACTTATAAGCCGCAATACTTGCTGTAATTCCTATTAATATTTTTTTCCCTTTTAACATAAAAAAAAGACCCCGCAGTTGTGCGGGGTAAAATTATAACAAGTATTCTATATCAAAGCGTAAAATTCGTCCTAAGATAGAATTAACTAAATAAATTTTCATCATTCCTGCGAAAGTAAACCTTGTCTTCCAGGAACTCAGTAGTTGCCAACAAAGAAGGATTGGGCATTCTCTCGTATGCTCTTGAAATTTCAATCTGCTCCTTATTTTCATGAATTTCTTCTAAACTATCTGTATGGCTTGCAAATTCTTCCAGTTTATTATGAAGTTCTTCTTTAATAGTAATGTTTATTTGATTAGCTCTTTTTGCGATTACAGCAATAGACTCATATAAATTGCCGGATTTTTCTTTCAAATCAGCTAGTTTCTTTGGTTCAACAGAACTACTTGTATTACCGCTTAGATGACGACGAAGTTTGCTCATTTTTTATGATTTTTAATTGATTTTGACTTAATATACTATATGTTTCTGCTACTTTTAATATTTTACTTTCGGGATATCTATCAATGAAATCTTCATACTCTGCTATTACTTTCAAATAACGCTCCTCTTGCTTTTCAAAAATGCTCATTTTGGCAAACTTGAAATAAGACTTAACTACCATCAGTTTATAATTTTCACCTGACAGAGATTCCGGGTAGTTATTCATCAACATTGAAAACGCTATTGCTGATGCCCTATATTCACCTAAATTATAGTATAACTGAGCAGTTTTAAATTCTTTCGACTCTAATTTAGCTCTTGATTTATCTATAATTTCTGTTGCTTCTTTTATACGTGCAGAACCAGGATGTATATTAATGAAAGTCTGCATCATATTCATCGCCTTTAAAGTAGTGGTTTGATCCAATTCCAATTTTGGCGATTGCTTGAAATAACAAACTCCTCTCATGAAATCCAGCTCTTCTGTTTTCTTACTATTGGGAAAAACTTCCAAATATCCCTTAAATAGATTCTCGGCATCTTTATATAACCCATCGTAAAAAAAACAATAAGCATATTTATAATACAAATCTTCAAATTTAGCCGTCCCTTTGAATACAGGGAATAACTCTTCGTATAATTGTTGTGAAAACTTATACTTTTTTTCACTAAAATATTCGTCTGCTTTTACCAGTTTATACTCAAAATCTTTACTTTTTTGAATTTTACTGAACTTATTGCATGAAATTGTAGTAACCCATACAATCAAAAAAGTAAATATTATTATTAAGTACCGCATAAAGAGTCGCAAAACTAATGGATTTTTCTCAAATAATAACAGATTGATTTAGATTTTAGTCCAAATGAATTTGTTAAAAACCTATTGTAATAACCGTTAAATCACTTTTCAGATAGTACAATTCCCGATATATCATTGGAGATATGCTTTAGGAATAGGTTCGTACCAATAAATAAGTATAAGATTTGGGAGTATTTATTTGAAGAGGCAGTTTGGAGATTACAAATATTTACAACTGCTGACTATTCAATGTAATTGCATTGAAATTATTTAGATTATACTAATTAAAAAAAATAAACCCTCCATTTTGGAGGGCTTATTTAAAGTTATATCTTAAAAATTACTAGTTAGATTTTATATCTACTGTATTTTTGTCTCCAGCACCTACTTCACATTTAGTCGTTATTCTATCCGCACTAATGCCTTCTTTTTGAACCAATTGCATTTTAACTGCATCTACTCTTTGCTGACATAATGCTTGTGACCCTTTTGAAGCCTCAGGATAACCATTAATTACAATCGTACAAGTAGGATGAGCTTTCATTTTAGTTGCAACTGCATTAAGCATTGTTTTTAAATCCTTAGTTAATCTTGAATTGCTTCCACCGAATGATAAACTTGGGTAATCTGCTGGGCAAGGATTTGCAAGTTCTGAAGGCTTCATGTTTTTACAACATTCAGGATCAGGACATTTCCCAACACCATCTGCATTAACTGGCTGACACTCAGAAGGCGTTATTAATTGCTTATCCATATAATCAGGAACACCATCACCATCAGTATCTCTTGATACTCCATGAGTATCAACTGAAGCACCTGCAGGAGTACCCGGCTCACGATCTAATTGATCAAGAACGCCATCGCCATCAGCATCTTCATAAACCGGTTTAGGGAATTTCGTATGTCTAGGATTGTTCAATTCTCCGTAAACATAATCCAAAGGATTAATCCACCATAATGGTTCAATTGCTTTTGATCCTAAATTGAAATTCAATCCTAATGATAAGTAATTATACGAATCCCAATTGCTAGTCATCGCTGCATCACCCATAGGATGTTCTTGCCATTGTTGACCATCAAGCAAATCATCTTTTATGAAAGTGTGACGATTCTCAAGTGATATATTGATTCTTTTTGCCAATTTGTAACTAGCCCCAAATAATACTGTTGTAGAGAATTGTAAGGTTTGACTACCTAATTTAGCTCTGCGTTCTCCATTATTTTGTGCATCAGTTTCGTATGTATTATCCATACCCGCTTTTAAAGCCTTTACAATGGCTTTTCTATTTTTATATTTATTCCCCTCATTTGTAAACACATCAGCATACAACTTAGAATAGGTTTCCCCTGTTGACTCATTATATGCGTTTATTTTAGTCTCGTAAGCGGTTGCACCAATTCCTGCACCACCATAGAAAACAAATTTAGTTTTGTTCTTGTGAAATCTAATGTTGTTTAATGTAAAAATACCTTGTAGACTCAAATCTTGAGTTTTGTTTTTGTAATTATAATACACTAACTCAGCTGCTTGACCTGGAATTGTGGTGCCACCTGGAAAATTATTTGAAGGGGCACTATAATATTGATTTAATGCTGTATTGTTACCGAAGTTTTCAGCAGCATTCCAATTCAATCCTTTTGCAGTTCCATATAAATATTGTAATCTTAAAGAAACAACATAACCGATAGCTTTTCTTACATGTGCAGAAAACCCGAAAGTTGGTAAAACAGTAGAAACATCACCTGAAACATTAAACATACCTCCAGAAACCCCAATTTCCCACATATTGCGTGGTTTAGCAGGGAAATTATAAGAATTGTTTAGGAATTCATTATGTTGTGGTCTTCCCTTACGTGTAACAACAGAAGAGTCATAAACACTGTAACCACTATTGGATTGTTGTGCGAATGTTGAACCCAAAACTGTGATAATTAAGACTAGTAATAGACTGTACTTTTTACTTTGCATATATTTAATGGTTAATAGTTTTCTAAATATAAAAAATTCCGCATCGCAAATCTATTCAAGAAATACGCAATCACCAAAAAAAAGGCCTTTTATTTAAAAAAAACACTAATAAACCAGTGTTTTTAAAATAATCTAGCCGATTTATGATTGAAATAAGAAACCCTTAATTAAATACGCCCCGAATAGGGCTATAATTATTTCTTTGATTGGTTTGTAAGCTTCGTTATCTTGCCAATTGTAATATGAAACTAAATACAACCTGCATAGCTGAGGAATTAAGCATCTTTGAGAAAAAATTTGCGGAGTCCATGAAAAGCCAGACTCCATTGCTCGACCTCGTTATGAAATACATTATAAAAAGGAAAGGAAAGCAAATTCGCCCGATGTTTATTTTTCTTTGTGCAAAACTTCACGGCGAAGTCAATGAAAGTACCTACAGAGCTGCTTCATTAGTTGAATTGCTTCATACAGCAACACTTGTGCACGATGATGTCGTGGATGAATCTTTAGAACGAAGAGGTTTTTTTTCAATAAATGCTATCTGGAAAAACAAAATCGCTGTTTTGGTCGGTGATTATTTATTATCTAAAGGACTTTTGTTATCTACCTCTAATAATGACTTTCAACATCTTCACATTCTTTCTGAAGCTGTAAAGCAAATGAGTGAAGGCGAATTGCTTCAAATGGAAAAATCAAGGAAGTTAAATTTAAGCGAAGAGATTTATTTTGAAATTGTAAAAAACAAAACGGCTTCTTTACTTTCTTCAGCTTGCGCAGTTGGTGCCTACAGCACAAGTAATGATTCGAATATTACAGCACAAATGAAAATATTTGGTGAAAAAGTAGGGATTGCATTTCAAATCAAAGATGATTTATTTGACTATGGTAAGGATAAAATTGGCAAGCCAACCGGAAACGATATCAAGGAAAAAAAATTAACACTTCCGTTGATTTACACCTTAAATAAAGTTGATAAAACAACTAAAAGGAAGTTGATTTACATCATCAAAAATGAAAACAAAAAAACCGTATCCGTTAATTTTGTATTGAAGTGTGTTGAAGAAAATGGTGGCATTGAGTATGCCGTAATCAAAATGAACCAATACAGAGATGAAGCAATTTCAATACTTAACCAATTCAATGATTCCCCTGTAAGAAAAGCGCTGGAGGAATTAGTGAGATTTACTACCGACCGAAAATACTGATAGTGGAAAAAAGATGGACTATTTTACCCGAACAAAAGCTGGAAACTGCACAATTAATTGACTCTTTAAAAATCAGCGCCCCTCTTTGTACCATTCTTGCTCAGAGAGGGTTTTCGAATTTTGATTTAGCGAAAAATTTCTTCAGGCCATCATTGCAAGCGCTCCATAGTCCCTGGCTGATGAAGGATATGGAAAAAGCTGTATCAAGAATAATAGCTGCTACTACCAATAAAGAAAAAATACTCGTCTTCGGAGATTACGACGTTGATGGCACTACTTCCGTTGCTTCTTTTTATCAATTTCTTTCAAGCATTTACGATAAAGATTTCCTGGATTTTTATATCCCACACAGATACAAAGAAGGTTACGGTGTGAGTAAAATAGGAATTGATTTTGCTGCAGCAAATAATTTCACCTTGATTGTTTGTTTGGATTGCGGAATCAAATCTGTAGAACTTATCGGCTACGCGAAATCGTTAGGCATTGACTTTGTTATCTGCGACCATCATCTTCCAGGGAATATATTGCCCGACGCAAGTGCTATATTGAATCCTAAACAATCAGATTGCAATTACCCTTTCAAAGATTTATGTGGATGTGGTATAGGTTTTAAATTAATGATGGCGCTTACCGAAGAACTTGGTCTCGATGAGTCCTATTATTTGCAATATCTGGATCTGGTAGCCATTGCAATTGCAGCAGACATTGTCTCCATGAGTGGAGAAAATAGAATCCTAGCTTACTTCGGACTAGAGAAAATAAACAGTAATCCATCTTTGGGAATTAAAACCCTTATAAAACTTGGAAGCCTTGAAAAGAAATTAACCATCCATAATGTTGTCTTTGTAATAGCCCCAAGAGTCAACGCTGCGGGAAGAATGGATGATGCCAAAAAAGCGGTTCAATTATTTATTGAACAAGACGAAGAAACATCACTGCTGCTTGGAGAACAACTTCAATCAGATAATACAGATCGAAAAGAAGCGGATAGTAGTATTACTGAGGAAGCACTGGCTATCATAAACGAAAGCGAGGAATTGAAAAATAAAAAATCAAACGTTCTTTATCGGGAGAACTGGCATAAAGGAGTGGTGGGCATTGTAGCATCAAGAGTTATCGAGCATTATTATAAGCCAACAATTGTACTTACAAAAAGTGATGGCATTGTTACAGGAAGTGCGAGAAGTGTAAAAGGATTTAATTTGTATGAAGCCATTTATGAATGTAAATCTTTACTCACAGTATTTGGCGGGCACTTTGCCGCAGCAGGACTTTCTATGTTACCGGAAAATGTAGAAGCATTCACCAATAAATTTGAAGAGGTAGTCAGCTCTATTATTACAGATGATTTACTCACACCTGAAATCGTAATTGATACTGTTGTCGAATTGAAGGAGCTGACAGAAAGTTTTTATAATATACTTTGTCAGATGGAACCTTTCGGACCAGATAATATGAGGCCGGTATTTATGTTGAAAAATGTCGTAGACTCTGGCTATTCCGCTTTATTAAAAGACAAACATATTAAGTTCAGCATCCGTCAAGGAAATTATTCTATTTCAGGCATCGCATTCAATATGCTTGAAAAATTTCATGTTGTAAAATCAAAACAACCCTTTGATATCGTTTTCACACTTGATGAAAATGAATGGAATGGTAATAAAAAACTACAATTAATGGTGATAGATTGTAGAGTTAGCGAATAATGATGAGGTGAAACATTTTAATTTGATTTTTTTTAAGGCCTCAAAGTAAAATATTTTACCCCATCTTAAAGCATTATACTAACATCAAATCTACACTTCTCGAAATAAAGCTTGTCAAATTATTCCCAGTTAATAACCCTTGCGACAACAACGCCAAATCAGATAAATTCTTCGCTAATTTTTCCTGCTTTGCTGCATCTTGCTCAGCTAGAATGGTCTTCAAAATAGGATGATTCCCATTAATCGTTAAATTAACCTCATCAGGCATTTGTGCATACCAAGAGCCCATTCCACCACCCATCGATGCCATATCTTTCATTCTTCTCATCAACTCTGGTCGTGTAGCCGTAACAGGTACGGTATCCTGACTCAATCCTTTTATTTCCACATGCAATTGCAACCCATCTAATGGCTTATCAAACAATGTTTTTATTTTTTCTGTCTCTTCCTTTGTTAAAACACTTTCATTTGACTCCGATTTATCAATCAGATTATCCACGATATCCGAATCCACTCTTACGAATTGCGAATTCTCCCACTTCATTTCTACGTTATTGATAAAGGCAGCATCTACAAGTGTTTCCATCTTCACGACAACATAACCCCGTGCAGTAGCCTGTTGAATAAAGGCATCTTGTTGAACAGGATTAGTAGTATACAAAACAATCTGCTTGCCTTCTTTGTTTTTTTGCAAAGTTTCTGTTGCCATTTTGTATTCATCCATGGTATAAAATTTACCAGCGGAATCTTCCATTACAAAAAACTTATTCGCCTTATCCAAAAACTTATCATCAGTCATCATACCGTACTTCACAAACAACCCCAGACTTTCCCATTTCTCTTCAAATGATTTTCTGTCATTATTAAAAATCTCTTCTAATTTATCTGCAACTTTTTTAGTGATGTGGGCATTTATTTTTTTGACATTTGGATCACCTTGCAAATAACTTCTGCTGACATTTAACGGAATATCCGGACTGTCAATTACGCCGTGTAGTAACATTAAAAATTCAGGAACAATACCTTTTACCTCATCAGTTACAAATACCTGGTTGCAATACAATTGAATTTTATCTTTTTGTATTTCGTGGCTCTGTTTGATTTTAGGAAAGTATAAAACACCTGTAAGATTAAATGGATAATCTACATTGAGGTGAATCCAAAACAACGGCGCTTCTCCAAATGGATAAAGTTCTTTGTAAAAAGACTGGTAATCTTCTATTGTTAATTCGGATGGCTTTTTAGTCCAGGCCGGAACAGGATTATTAATTTGTTTATCTTCAAAAAAGATAGGTACAGGTAAGAATTTACAAAACTTTTCCAATACTGTCCTCACTCTATCTGCTTCTAAAAATTCAAGACTTTCTTCATTAAGATGCATTACAATTGTGGTGCCTCTGTCTTCTTTAGAGGTCTCTTCTAATACAAATTCAGGGCTGCCATCACACTCCCACTTTACAGCCTTTGTATCTTCTTTAAAACTTTTTGTTATTACTTCTACTTTACTACTCACCATAAATGAGCTATAGAAACCAAGTCCGAAATGACCAATAATATTGGCTTCATTTTGACCTTTATATTTCTCCAGGAATTCTTCAGCACCACTAAATGCCACCTGGTTCAAATATTTATCAACCTCTTCTTCAGTCATCCCAATACCTCTATCTGCAATACTTAATGTTTTTTTATCCTTATCAATAGTAATATCAATTCTCAACTCTCCAACATCCCCTTTCATTTCTCCTATCGAAGAAAGTGTTTTTAGTTTCTGTGTGGCATCAACTGCATTACTGACAAGTTCTCTGATAAAAATGTCATGTTCACTGTAAAGAAACTTTTTAATTATTGGAAAAATATTTTCCGTTTGTACTCTTATACTTCCCTTTTGCATATTTTTTTAATTTGGATAACATAAAGTCAAATACAATACCATTTATTAATTTCTGTCAGCTTGACACAATAATTTTTATGGGGGCACAAAAAAGGCCCTGCATTTGCAGAGCCTTGAAGATATTTTAATATTATGAGGAATAACTAAAATGGTCTCCAGCCAAAAGGACCAGTATAATCGGCGATAAGAACCATTTTTTGAATTCTGAATTCCGGACTTACTACTTGAAAAGAATACACACCACAAGATAATGTTGAAGGAAGAACAAAATTATCATCTATAAAATTAACGCCAAGCTGATAATAAAGTGGCTTACTAAAAACTAATCTTCCAGAGATATCATAAATCCTAACTAGATAATGATCGGTTAAATTTATACCACTTAAAGTATAGTGAACAGAACGACCACGAATCAATGGGTTGGAATAAATTGTTAAGCCAGTTGGAATAGCAGAAGTAATGAATAGTTTTTGCTCCCCATAAACTGTACTTGCATTATTAGAAACATAAGCTCTGTAATAATATGCAGTGTTCTGTACTAATCCAGAAAGGGTACTTGAGAAAGTAGAATCATTTGTATTTAAATTAGTTGAAGCCACTTTAATACCTGTTCCCAAAACAAAATTTTGGAAACTACTATACTCAATACCATATGATACGACCGGAGAACATCCTGCATCATCAATTTTACCTTTTATAATTTCAACATTTGGTGAAACTGAAATAGAATCACCTGATATAACAGAAAGGGAAGAAAGTGTACCATTCCCAGTTGTTACTACGTCAATTGCTGCAGCTCCTGCCCCATTAATGGAAATGTTACCACTATAAGATTGAACAGCAGTGGGAGCAAACATCACATAAACAGTTGTTGCTACTAATGTACCGCCAGATTGAGTAATAGTTAAGCTGCTAGAATAAGTACCTGCAGAAGATGTAGCAAAACTATAGCCAGCTAATTGGCCTACAGTAATACTTGTCGCAGTTAAATTAACCCCAGTAATATCAAATGAATATGGACCGGCAGAATTACCAAGACAAACATTTCCAAAACCCTGAAATGCTGTAGCTGACAATGTAGGAACTACAGGAATAGCAGTTGTTGTGAATGACTTTTGTGAGCCATATATTGTTCCACCTCCTGTTATAGCATAAGCTACATAGTAATAGGTTGTAGATGCAGTTAAGCCGCTCAATGATGAGGAGAAGTTATTTCCTGAAAGGTTTGTTGATGAAACATCAGTACCAGTTCCCGGAATAAAGCCACTTGTTGTACTGTATTGAATACCGTATGAAGTAGCTGCTGAACATCCTTGAGTTAGTGTTCCACTTATCATAGCAACTGTTGAAGAAACGCCTGAAGGATTACCAGAGGCAATTGCTGTAGCCCCCACACCTGAGCCAGTTGCAGCAACATTTATTGTAGTGGCACCTGCTCCACTTACAGAAATATTTCCATTATAAGATTGAACTGCAGATGGCATAAACATTACAAAAACAGTTGTTGATGCTAATGTTCCACCAGCTTGAGTGATGGTTAATGTATTTGAATAAGACCCGCCAGCAGATGTAGAAAAAGTATACCCTGCAAGTGGACCAACTGTGATATCTCCTGCATTTAAATTAGTTCCGCTAACTGTAAAAGTATTCGGATTAGGCATGCTGCTTACACAAACATTTCCAAAAGTTGGAAGTGATGATGATGATAATGTTGGAGAGATAGAAGCCGGAGAGAGCACTCCCATAAATTCTAATCCATTAGATGTATCAGCTGCTGTTGGTGATGAAAAGCCCCATCCTCCAGTTGTAGTCTGACCACTGGCATAATATCTAATATAAACAGTGGTGCCATTCCCTATATTTTGAAGTGCCGAAACTGATGATAAATCCACACTTAATTTAAATGATGTACTAGTGGAAGGAGAACCTATAAGCGTATATGTTGTATTATCCAAGCTATATGCAAATTGTGAAGTAACACCAGGAGATGCATTGAAAGAAGTTGTACCATTAAATCTAGTATTTATCGAAGAAAGAGACATATTGTAACCTACTGCAGGTTGTAAGGTTGTTTGGAAATAATCAGTATTTGAAGTTGATATCCCTTCATTTTTAAATCCGGTTGTTCTGAATGAATTGCTAGCAGTACTTGAAGGCGCTGTTGATCCGCGTGTTATGTCATTTAATCCACCAGTCGAAACTAAATTTAAATCAAAAGTTGTTGCAGTAAAAGTTGCCGGGCTAGACTGCCCAAAGAAATTCCATGCAGCAATTGGGCTTGTGGTTGGAATTGACGTACTAGTTGTAAATGACATTTGTGTGCCATAAATAGTTCCGTTTCCTGTTACCGCATAAGCAACATAATAATATGTTGTAGATGCAGTTAAGCCACTGAGTGATGATGTGAAACCAGTCCCTGAAAGGTTTGTTGATGCAACATCAGTACCTGTTCCTGGAGTAAAGCCACTAGTTGTACTATATTGAATTCCGTATGAAGTAGCCGCTGAACATCCTTGAGTTAGAGTTCCACTTACACTAGCGCCTGTTGTTGTAATGCTTGATGCAGCACCAGAACTAACTGTTGTTGCACTTGCGCCAGAACCAACAGCTGCAACATTTATTGCAGTTGCTCCTGCTCCACTTACAGAAATATTTCCATTATAAGATTGAGCTGCTGTTGGCATAAACATAACATAAACAGGTGTTGATGCTAACGAGCCGCCAGTTTGCGTTATGGTTAAAGTCGCATTATAAGTTCCTCCAGCTGTTGAAGAAAAAGTATATCCTGCAAGAGGACCTACTGTAATATCTGCTATCGTTAAATTAGTTCCGGAAATTGAAAAGCTATTTGGGCCAACAGTACTATTAACGCAATTGCTTCCAAAAGAAGTTAGTGTTGTAGCTGATAATGATGGGTTAATTGGAATAGCACTAGTTGTGAATGAGATTTGTGTGCCATAAATAGTTCCGTTTCCTGTTACCGCATAAGCAACATAATAATAAGTTGTAGATGCAATCAATCCGCTCAATGATGAGGAAAAGTTAGTTCCTGAAAGGTTTGTTGATGCAACATCAGTACCTGTTCCTGGAGTAAAGCCACTTGTTGTACTATATTGAATTCCGTATGAAGTAGCTGCTGAACATCCTTGAGTTAGGCTTCCGCTTATCGTAGCTCCTGTTGTTGTAATGCTTGATGCAGCACCAGAACTAACTGTTGTTGCGCTTGCTCCAGATCCAACAGCTGCAACATTTATTGCAGTTGCTCCTGCTCCACTTACGGAAATATTTCCATCATAAGATTGAACAGCAGTTGGTGTGAACTTCACATAAACAGTTGTTGATGCTAATGTTCCGCCACCTTGTGTGATAGTTAAAGTATTAGTATAAGTTCCACCATTTGTTGAAGAAAAAGTGTACCCTGCAAGTGGACCTACTGCAATATCAACAGATGTTAAATCACTCCCGGAAATTGAAAAGCTATTTGGGCCAACAGTACTATTTATACAATTGCTTCCAAAAGAAGTTAGTGAAGTAGCTGATAATATTGGAGTAACAGCCGCCGAACAAAGATATATCGGACTTGCACTATTACGTGGATTAGGATAGGCGATATTAAAGTCTGCTAAGTTATTGTTCGTGTCATCGCAACCGTTATTATTACGAAAAGCAGCTCTTGTTGCACTTAATGTATCTGTTGGAGATGCTTCTGAACATACTGTAGTAGTTCCATATCCAACCAAATCAATAACATTTCCACCACTTGGGCAACCTGTCAAAGTAGCCGTATCGCTTACCAATGCTACTCTTGCATTTTTACCTGACATAGATATTGTTGGAGAGGATACATAATCAGGAGTTGGTAATGCTACTCCATTTGTAATACCCGCGGAACTCATTTGTATCAAATAATATCCTCCTGCTGGTATTGAAATTGTAGGGAGTTTTGATTTTCCTGACCAAGTTGCAGCTTGAGTTGCTGAAGCATATTGAATAGTATACCCATTAAGTACTTCAGTTGCATTAGACTTATTATGCAATTCCACATAATCCGCATTATATGGAGCACCCGCATTTCCACCAGCTCCATAAACCTGACTAATCACAATTCCTGTTCCTCCGGTTGAAGGTGTTTGAGTAGTAAAAGATTGAATTGTTCCATAGACTGTTCCAGATCCTGTGGTAGCATAAACTACATAATAATATGTTGTAGCTGCAATTAATCCAGTTATTGTAGCAGAAAACGAATTGCCTGATAAATTAGTTGAAGGGATAACTGTACCTGTTCCTGGGCTAAAGCCGCTTGTTGTACTGTATTCAACTCCATATGCATTAGTTACTGAACATCCTTGAGTCAATGTGCCATTTAAAGTAGCTCCTGTTGTTGTAATACTTGAAGCAGCAACAGAAGTAACTATTGTTGCACTTGCACCAGAACCAACAACTGCAACATTTATTGAAGTTGCTCCTGCCCCACTCACGGGAATATTTCCATCATAAGATTGAACTGCAGTTGGCGCAAACTTTACATAAACGGTTGTTGCTGCTAACGTTCCGCCACTTTGTGTTATAGTTAAAGTATTGGTATAAGTTCCTCCATTTGTTGAAGAAAAAGTAAATCCTGAAAGTGGGCCTACTGTAATATCAACAGATGTTAAATCAGTTCCAGCAATTGTGAATGAATTTGAACTTGAAAGCGTATTCACACAAATACTGCTAAATGAATTCAAAGTACTTGCAGATAAATTGGGCGTATTTACCACTGCTCCACATATAGAAACAGGACTTGCACTGTTTCGTGGATTGGGAGAAGCGATATTAAAATCAACTAAGTTATTGTTCGTATCATCGCAACCGTTATTATTACGAAAGGCAGCTTTTAATACCCCTAAAGTATCTGTTGGAGATACTTCCGAACAAACTGTAGTAGTTCCATACCCCATCAAATCAATAACAGTTCCACCAGTTGGACAACCTGTCAATATAACCGTATCACTTACCAATGCTACTCTTGCATTTTTCCCAGACATAGAAATTGTTGGGGAGGAAATATAATCAGGAGTTGGCAATGGTATTCCATTTGTAATACCCGCGGTACTCATTTGTATCAAATAATAACCACCTGCAGGAATTGTAAGAGTAGGGAGCTTTGATTTGCCTGACCAAGTTGCAGCTTGAGTTGCTGAAGCATACTGAAGTGTATAACCAGTCAATGTTTGAGATACGCCTGACTTATTATGCAACTCCACATAATCTGCATTATATACAGCACCAGCATTGCCACCTGCTCCATAAACCTGACTGATTACTACCGTAGTAGATTGTGAAAAACTCAACACTGAAACAAGTGTAAATAAAATTGTAAATATTTTTTTCATAAAAAAAATTTCGGTTATACTTTGTGTATTTTAAAATAATAATGAGGCCACAATTGATGTAGCCTCATTATTGTTTATTAGTTGTATTTAAAAAACCTATTGAACATCAGATGTATTTCTTAATAAAAATTCTTTAGTTGATCCATTGTAATTTTTCCCTTGACCTGTCCAAGTATGAGAACCTGTAGGTAAACTAGTCCCACTAAACAAAGCTGTTGCTGAAGTATAAAGCGTAATTGTTCCTGACCCGTCGGTAAGTGTATTATTACCTGAATAAGTTGCATTACCACTTGCAGTGGCAGTTAATTTAACCATCACCAATTCTAAATTAGAAGAAGATCCTAATGAAGCAGCTAAGCCTGAATTTAATTCTGCAATTGTTTTAATCAAAGGAGTAACCACTCTTCCAGTTGCAACAGGAGTTGGTTTTACCGTTCCGAAAGTCGTTTTTATTTCTAGAGAACCTCTATAATTTAATAGAGAATCGTTAGTTATATCTAAAACAATTGAATCTCCAATATTATAAGTAATTGTTCCTCCGAAATAAATAGTTATTGCAGCATTACTTCCATCCTGGATAATAACTGCTCCTGCTGAAATATTCTTATTTGCAGCATCAGATGTAACCACACCTGCAATCGTAGTTGAATTCGTTATTTTAAGATCAGATCCCTGATACAAAGCACGAACTGAAGCAATAGTTCCAGGGCCTGGAGGAGGAGTAGCTGTTACACTTCCTGAACATGCGATTGTTTGATTACTTGTGCCAGTCGAAGACAAGATAATATTTCCATTGTATGAAGAAAGGGGCAATCCAGCACTTAACCTTACATAAATAGTAGTAGCAGCAACACTTCCTGAAACTTGTGTAAGATTCAATGTATTGGTGAATCCAGCACCAGAAGTTAAAGATATTTCGTAATTAGTTGGTGCTGTAATGGAGATGTCTGCAGTAAGTGAATTACCGGAAACTGTAAAAGTTTTTTCTGCTGAAGGACCCATATCAGTAACTAAATAATTAAACCCTGATAAATTATTTGATGAAACAGCGATATTTGACAAAGGAGCCTGACCACAACGAGCTCCATAAAATTGAACATCAGATGCATCAGGCACAATCAATTGTTTGGTTGCTGTTGTAGATTTATATACAGTATAAATAGCAGTTATACTTCCGTTGCCTTTTGGTAAATGAACACCATTAAAAGTAGCATACCCACTTGTACGAACGGTAACAGTTGCTGAAGAACCACAACCTGTAGAAATCAATCGGTTAGAAGTGCTTTTGTAAGCCGAAGTGTCTGAAAAAGTTTTAGAAGTATCCGCAACTACAAATTCATAATTTTCTAACTTAATTAAAGCGTTCAAATATCTGTCGTTCAAATTTGTGCCTAATTGAGCTAATGTAACAGTAATAGGCACAACAGGATTATCTAAAGAACCACCAATTAAATAGTTCCCAAGCGTTGCCCCTGGAATTCCTTGTAATGATGGTGCTCCATCAATAATTGCTTTTATACCAAGCTGCATTGTTCCATAGTAATCACTTAACGTAAGTCCTTTACATTTTACATACACTCTTCTTCCCACAGGATAGCTTGCATAAAGACTTGTAGCATCTACAAGTAATTGAATCGCAGCTGTAGAATCCTGAATAAAAAGTTGCTTGTAAATATTGCCAGCTTTGTCATTAGCCACCACAATGCCAGATATAATAACATCCTGGTTAATCAAGTCGTATGCTTGAGCAAAAGGATGATACGTTTTCAAGTTTTGAATAGTTGTATTTGCAGCAATGTTTGGATCTGATGGCACTGGGGGCGCATCAAAAGATTTTTCACAAGCAGTAAAAGTTGTTATTGCAGCTACTAATAAAACTGCTAAAAACATTTGTTGGATTTTCTTCATGTTGTTTATTTTAAAAAGTTGTTTTTTATTTTTTATAATTAAAACCTTAATGCGATACTAGCAGAAAAATTAGTTCCATAAGCATAGAATTTCTTTGCAGGAAACTTATCAATATTTTTCTCTGCATAGTCAAATCTCAATTGCTCATACCCTCCTGAAACAATATTGGTATTGTTAAGTATATTACTCACTCCTAAATTAAACACTAAGAAGGTTCTCTTGCCTAATGATTTGTAACGCTTGTTCATCAACCATGAATATCCTCCAAAAAAATCTAGAGTATATTGAGGTTTTAATTTTACCTGATCAAGAATGTCATTCCATAAAACAGATGAAGGATCAACGCCATCTACAGCAGCTGAAGTCCTGCGCACAGGATTAAAATCCAGCCACATATCATCAAAATAATTAAAATTAAGATTCACGTACCAATATTGTGGTGAACGATAATTCAAACCGAAATTGTACGCCTGTTGAGGTGTTGGTATATTGTAGTTTATTGAGTATACCGTTTGATTTTCAGCAATAATAGATGAAGTATTATCAGCAGTCACAGTTGCAATCTGGCGGGTATTATATTTGAAACGTCCAATACCGGCAGCAGCATTTGCAGTAAGTCCTTTATACAAAATCACTTCCGCTCCCAATTCTATACCTTGATGTTTTTTGCCAATATTGCTCAATGCATAATTAACTACAGTTCTCAATTGATCATTGTAGAAAGTCAATACATTAGTTTGATTGGTAAATTGTGTGCAATAATAAGTAGCTCTGAACTTTACAGTTGGAGCGATCAAAGCATACCCTCCTTCAAAAGAAGTAATGTGCTCACTTTTTAAATTATTCTGAACATCTTCTCTAGTTCTAGGAGACAAATAAGCATTATCAAAATAAGGTGCTCTTGTTTCATAACGAGCATTCATATAGATATAGTTCATTTTCGCTACTTTAGCGCTAAACCCTGATTTAAAAGCATAGTTATAAAATTCATGCTCTGCAGATTTTCCATAAGAATTATCTAAAAATAATCCAGATTTAGTATATCCTGTTCTCGAGAAATTTGTGTAAGAATTCTCGCCGCCCACAAAGAAATCAACACCATGTAATTTTACATTTGTTTGTACAAATCCTGTTGCTTTCTGTATATTGATTTGATAATTATACCCATAATTACTTCCTACCTTTAAAACACGATTAGGATTGTTTACATCATTCTGTCCTGCTAAAGGATTTGAAGGGAAATCTCTTTCTGCAAACTGGTTTAAATCTACGTAATAATCACCCCCAAGTAAATCATTCACTTTTTTATAATAATGATTTGCCTGATTTTCGTAACTTAATCCTGCTACCAAATCGATATGATTATTGATAGATGCATTGAATGTAGTATTGAAATTAAATTTATTTGTATGCGTTATACTTTGTTGAACAATATACAAAGATCTTCTGCCACTGTAACTACTATCCGCTATCCCATTTACATTATTAATTGTTTCATGATTTCCGTAATTAGCATTGTATAAAGCGTCCCAATTGATTTGTCTTCTGTTTACATCTTTTGTAAAAGCATTAGCAATCTGGTCTCTTAATACTGGATCTTGCTGGTAGCTAGGTAAATAACGATAATAATCAGGGCGTGGATCAGGAGCATTATACCAATCAAGTCCTGTAACACTTCTATCTCCAACCATGTATGATACCGCTGTTGTCAATGTTGACTTTGGATCGATTTTCCATTCATGTGTCAATATTGCAACTGGTTGAAATGTTTTAGCTACACTAGAATTTCTTTTCTTACCGTTTTGATAACCCCAATAAGGATTATAAAAATTGGTTCCAGCTAAATCCAACATTTCCTGAACAGAAGCTCCCTGACGTCCACTTTCAGTTGGAGTAGCAAAAACAACAAGCGAAAGCAATTGGCTTTCATTTATTTTTTTGTCTATGCCAAGATATCCAGACCACCCATCATAATAAGTTCCATCAGTAAAGCCTTCGTCTGCCCATCTGCGTGATACTGAATAGCTCAATGCCCAACCATTAGCAGTAAAGCCAGTTGAACGAGTATAATTGAAACGATGAACATAGTTTCTGTTGGATAAAGAATATCCTATACTTGTTTGTTTGCGTTGTTTTGAAGCTCTTGAATCAATGTTTGTTGCTCCACCGATTGATCCGAAAGAAAATTTGTTTGATTGAAGACCATAGGCGTTTTGCTTATTACGCAATACATCATTTAATCCACCCCACAACCCATAAGGAGTGAAGCCATTATCAAGATTTTCCATTGGAGCACCATTCATTGATGTGCTGTACAAATCTGCATCATAGCCTCTTGCACGGAAACGAACCACATTGAAATTATAAGAAGCTGCATTTACAAATGGATTTCTGCCTAAATTTAATTGACCTGAAATATTTTGAGCACTTCCATCCTGGTCGTCATTTTCATCCAGAGAAACAATGGGAATATTGTCAAGCACATTTTCTTTTACTTCTTCATTAATAGTAGTATCAACGGTTGATGAAGGTGGCTGTGAATTTATTTTTTCTTGTGCGAATGAAGGAATCGAGATCCCTAATGCGAAAATAAATCCTAAGAAGCCAAATTTGTAAGTAGTCATATCTGGTGGTGAATATTGAGAACGCAAATTAAGGTAATTATTCCTGTAATTGTCAAAAAAATAAACACCCGTTAGTTTTTAACAAATGCGATTAATATTGCATGTAAAAATGTGGTTATAAAATTAGTAGCTTCGCATAAATTAATTCAAAATGAAAAAGCAAATTGTCTTATTGGTTCTGCCCATTTTTATACTATTGGGAAATGTTCAAACTGCCCTTGCATGGGGTGCTACAGGTCATGCATTGGTGGCTGAAATTGCTTTCCATTTTCTTGATGATTCTACACAAAAGATTGTAAAACAATACTTAGGGAACCTTACTATTGAAGAAGCTGCCAATTGGATGGATAATGAACGTAGTAATAGCTATTATAATTTCATGAGACCATGGCATTATTTGGATATCGACAAAGGTGAAAAATATAATACATCCGATAAACATAGAGACATTTTATCAGTTTTGCATTCCGCCATTGTAGAATTAAGAGGATACAAAACCAATGATATGTCAAAAAAAGAAATAAAAAACAGATTGCTCCTGATTTTTCATTTGGTTGGAGATCTTCATCAACCTTTGCATACGGGATATGCAATTGATAAAGGGGGAAATACCATACAAATTACTTCTCCTTATGTTTCCGGAAATCTACACAGTATTTGGGATACCCAGATTTTGGAGTACAAAAGAATAAACCTTGATACCTGTCTTATGTATTACAACACGATGCCAAGTGGTGATATCGCTCAAATAAAAAAGATCAATGAATTAAAATGGATGTACGAGTCTCGTTCTTATTTAGATAAGGTGTATAGTTTTGAAAACAATTACATGGATCTACAATACATTGACAACAACATCTCTATTATTAAAAAGCAATTAGTAACTGGGGGTCTTAGATTAGCCAGTATATTGACTGAAGTATTCAACCCTTCGAACAAAGGTTAAGTTGATTTTATCTCTTCAATAATAATTTTTTCCGGGTTCATGATTTTTTGATTATTAAAGCGAAGTAAAATATTCGCAGTGGTAATCACATCCTTAGAACAGTACTGTGCAATTCTCCATAAATTAATTTCATGTTGAATGGGATTTGTTTCCCAGTACAATGGACCAACCATACTTCCGTCTATATCATCCTTTGAAGACGGGACTTTCATCACATTGGCCAAAAGTTTTAATGACGTGTAATTTTTATAATCCCCAAATCTCCAATACTGAAAAGTGTCTATTACATTGGTCTCCCATGGTTTCATTTTTTGAAAATCAAGATATTTAGGAAGCTGAAAATGATTGGCTATTAATCTTCTGCAGATAAATGGAATATCAAACTCCTTGATATTATGGCCTGCGAAAACCCAATTGGGATTAATGATGTTTATTTTTTTTAGCTCATGCAAAAAGTTAGTCAAAATAGATTTCTCATCCGAACCAAATAGAGACTTAATCCTGAACACTTGATTTTCTGATTGATCAAAACACCCTATACTGATGCATACGATTTTAGAAAACTCTGCCATTACCCCTGCCCGTGAGTGATAGAGTTCAGATACCGTAGTTCCGATGGTTAGTGTTTTGGATACTTTTTCAATCCACAACTCCTGCCAGATAAATTCCATTTCATCAAATGATGGATAAGCTGATGCGGTTTCAATGTCTATGACAATAAGATCTGCTGTTTTCAACTACTATTATTTTTATACAAATCTCATTCAACACATAAAATAAAACAGGATTAATTAACCCGTTTATTTACAGAAAAAAGACAATGGGACTGAGTGTTTTCACATTGGTACTTTTCAATAAAATTGATATCGCCGTGGTTCGTACCTCAGCAAGTAACTTCCCCTAACCGCAGTTTCAACAACAAGTTTGATATAACTTTGCTTTGCCTTAAAAAAGTAAGACACATGAACAAGTACATCACATTTTCACTTTTGTTATTAATTTTAAATACAACTGGTTTTGCCTTTCAGCAAACTGATAGCAACCATATTGAAACTGCTGCGATACTTGAGACTGCAACAGGGAAAATTTTTGGAACGATAACAACAGCAGTTTCCTTTACAAAGGGGCCTGTTGTATTGATTATTGCGGGCTCCGGACCTACAGACAGAAACGGGAATAACCCAAGGATGAAAAATAACAGTCTGCAACAACTGGCATTTGCTCTTGCAGCATCAGGAATTTCTTCATTAAGATTTGATAAAAGAGGCATCGCCGAAAGCACAGCATCAATGGGAAAAGAAGCCGATTTGAGATTTGATGATTATGTAAATGATGTAAGCAGTTGGATCAATTATTTAAAAGCAGATAAAAGATTTACGAAAATTATTGTTGCTGGTCATAGCGAGGGTTCGTTAATTGGAATGATTGCATCAAATGGAAAAGCCGATAAATTTATTTCAATTGCAGGAGCAGGAAAACCTGCCGGAGAATTAATAAGAGAGCAATTAGACAAACAACCCGAACAGGTTAAAGATATTGCATTCCCAATTTTAGACAGCATTATTGCAGGCCATCCCGTTAGTGATGTAAACCCAATGCTGGCGTCACTTTTCAGGCCTAGTGTACAACCTTATCTAATCAGTTGGTTTAAATATAATCCTCAAACTGAAATCGCTAAATTAAAAATTCCGGTTTTAATTTTACAGGGCGACAATGATATTCAGGTTTCTGAAGACGATGCTGAGTTGTTATCAAAAGCAAATAAAGATTTCAAAAAAGAAATCATCAAAAACATGAACCATGTTTTAAAAATTGTTGCTGATGACAGAGACGAAAATATAAAAAGTTATAGCAACCCATCCTTCCCAATTTCTGAAGCGTTAGTGGCACAAATTGTTTCGTTTGTAAATAAGTAGAGCATCTTTATGTCTTGTACTTAAAAAGCATTCTTCGCTATGCATTCCTATGGAACGCGTTTTTATTTTATCCTTATTTGCTAAAGATTATTTGTTCCACTTATCATGGTTCGTACCATTTACATTAAGAGCAACTAAATAACAGGATTATCTTAACGTGTGTTCTGATTTTGTAGCCAACCTTTTTATTCTCAGCCATGGTTCGTACCTGGTTCGTACCTGGTTCGTACCAAGGCGTATATACGACACCATACATCTAAAACTCAACTAAAAACACAAACGCCCCATTCTTTCGAACAGGGCGCTTATTATGTTGAAATAGACTTAATTATATTAATCTTCTACTTTCATTTTTCCTTTAGATTTAGCAATTACCTCTTCCGCAACGTTGTTTGGTGCAGGAGCATAATGACTAAATTCCATTGTAGATGTCGCACGTCCGCTAGATAATGAACGCAATTGTGTTACATAACCAAACATTTCGCTCAAAGGAACTTTTGCTTTGATTACCTGAACACCATGCTTGCTATCCATTCCTTCCAGCATACCACGACGACGGTTAAGATCTCCCGTTACATCACCCATATATTGATCAGGAGTCAATACTTCTACTTTCATGATTGGCTCAAGTAAAGTAGGTTTTGCTTTACGTCCTGCTTCACGGAATCCTTGTTTAGCACACAATTCAAAAGAGATTGCATCAGAATCCACATCATGGTAACTACCATCAAACACTCTTACTTTCATGTCTACTATTGGATAACCAGCTAATACACCAGTTGTCATGCTGTTTGTAAACCCTTTAATAATTGGAGCAATAAATTCCTTAGGAATACTTCCACCAAAAATTTCATTAACAAACTGTAACCCACCTAATGGATTTTCTTTCATCCACTCTTCATCTGCTGGCCCAATCTCAAATGCGATATCACCAAATTTACCTCTACCACCCGTTTGTTTCTTATAGGTTTCTCTATGTTGAACTGAAAGTTTGAAAGCTTCCTTATATGCCACCATCGGTGCACCTTGGTTGATTTCAACTTTAAATTCACGTTTCATTCTATCAACAATAATCTCCAAATGCAACTCTCCCATTCCACTCAAAATCGTTTGACCAGTTTCTTCGTCTGTGCGTACACGTAAGGTAGGATCTTCTTCTACAAGTTTAGCAATAGCCATACCCATTTTATCTACGTCAGCCTGTGTTTTTGGTTCAACTGCAATAGAAATTACTGGCTCTGGAAATGTCATCGCTTCTAATACTATTGGATGATTTTCGTCGCACAACGTATCTCCTGTTTTGATATCTTTAAAACCAACACCTGCTCCAATATCACCTGCTTCAATAAAATCAATTGGATTTTGTTTGTTGGCATGCATCTGCATGATACGACTTATACGTTCTTTCTTACCTGTTCGGGTATTTAAAACATAAGACCCTGCATCTAAGCGACCGCTATATGCTCTGAAGAATGCCAAACGACCTACGAAAGGATCAGTCATAATCTTGAAAGCTAATGCTGCAAATGGTTCTTTTGCATCTGCTTTGCGTAAAACTTCCTGGCCATTATCTGGATTAGTTCCTTTAACAGCATCAATATCTAAAGGACCAGGTAAATAACGACATATTGCATCCAGTGCGGTTTGTACGCCTTTGTTTTTGAAAGAAGATCCACACATCATTGGAATAATGGAAATATCAATAACCGCTTTACGAATAGCTTCATGCATTTCATCTTCGGTAATGCTATTTGGATCATCAAAGAATTTCTCTAATAATTTATCATCATATTCTGCCACTGCTTCCACCAAATGCTGTCTCCATTCGTTTACGTCATCTACCATATCCGCAGGAATAGGAACTTCTTGATATGTCATCCCTTGTGTAGAATCATTCCAAACCATCCCTTTCATCGTGATCAAATCAACCACACCTTTGAAATCATCTTCAGCACCTATTGGTAACTGTAATGGAACTGCTTTCGCGCCCAACATCTCTTTTACTTGCTTCACTACATTTAAAAAATCAGCTCCACTACGATCCATTTTATTTACGAATCCAATACGTGGAACTTTGTAACGATTTGCCTGGCGCCAAACTGTTTCCGATTGTGGTTCAACACCAGAAACTGCACAAAACAATGCCAACAAGCCATCCAATACACGAAGTGAACGCTCTACTTCTACAGTAAAATCCACGTGACCTGGAGTATCGATAATGTTGAACTTAAATTGTTTAGTATCCGCAATTTTAGCTCCTTGTGTTGTTGGAAAATTCCAAAAACAAGTAGTAGCAGCAGAAGTAATAGTGATACCTCTTTCTTGCTCTTGAGCCATCCAATCCATCGTAGCAGCACCTTCATGCACCTCTCCGATTTTATGGTTTACACCTGTATAATACAATATACGCTCGGTGGTTGTGGTTTTACCAGCATCAATGTGTGCGGCAATCCCAAAGTTTCGTTGATAACGTAAATCTGACATTTTTTTTTATTTTAATTTTTGATTTTTTGTGAATTTGTAACATCTTGATAAAGAAACCTCTTTACCTAGCGATAGCATAATGCTAATCGATTGATTGATATGATAATTTATGCTCTCATTTTAAGCTAAACAGTTCAATACAAAAAACAATATTACTGAATCCTTTAGCGGCGCAAAGGTAATAAAATAAACGTTCTCCTCAAAGGGAATATTAATATTTTTGCATTGAACTGATTAACTTACTATTAGCGCAATTCCCTAAATTACAAATCAAAAAACTTACAATGCCAAATAGAATATCAATTTTCCTCTCCTTAATCCTACTCTCTTCCTCATTATTAGCACAAAACAGCGATACTATAGCAAGGCCTCCGTTTATTTATAGTAGAGATTTTAAGGCTATTTTAGATAGTAGTCAAGATAAAAATAGCGGGCTGGCCTATCAGAAAATCTTGACACGGTTTCTAGATAATGACTCTATGCTTACGAATTCAGAAACCCTGGCTTTAATGATTGGTTTTACCGAAAACCCACATTTCAAACCACTTGATGATATGGAAAAAGAAACTGAGATTTTTGACCATAATAAAAAGGGAGAATTTTATGATGCTATAAATAAATCCAGGTCTTTCTTGCAAAATCACCCATTAAGTTTATTGGTCTTAAGAGAAATTTCATTTGCCTATAACCGTCTCAGCTATGTCTATGCGAAAGATGGAAAATTCGATAGTTCCATAACTTACAAAGACAGTTCCATTTATTTCATGAGCCTAAACGACAAAATTATGGAAGCCATGATTTATAGTGGCAAAGGCAAGACTCCTGAAACCGCAATCTTCTCTTTGGGCTTGGCTGATGGAGAATATTTTATTCCAAATGTTGGATACAAAATAGAAAAAAAAGATGCGGACTGGAATAAGCAAGGTGATTTCATGGAAATTATAAAAGCTGAAACAAACGATATGTCTACAACCGATTTCTACTTTAATATCCAGCATGCAAAATTAAAAATAGATGATGAACAGGCTGATGAATTAACAACTAAAATTCTAACTAAATCAGAAAAAAAAGCTGCAGAAAAAGCAAAGAAAGAAGAAAAAGCAAAGAAAGAAAAAGACCAAAAAGATCTAAAGAAAAAAGAGAAAGAGCAAAAAGATAAAGAAGAAAAAGATCAGAAAGACTTAAAAAAGAAAGAGAAGGAGCAAAAAGAAAAAGAGGATAAAGAAAAAAAGAAATTAGAAAAAGAACAAAAAGACCTAAAAGATAAAGAAGATAAAGAGAAGCGCAAATTAGAAAAAGAACAACAGAAAAAAGGGCAGAGCAATGCTTCTATTCCTTCAATCTCTGATCAGGATACAAGCACTCCAGCAGTGGCCCCTTCTGCTCCCGTTCAACAATAAGTCTAAGTCCATTGAAGTATTTAAAAATGGTTCTTAACATTGCATAAGTAATTCGGCATTCAATCATCTAGCTCCTTAATTTGGTTCGTACTAAGGCAAAGCTATAAAGACTTTAAATTAAAATTGAAGGCATAAAAAAACCACTCTTTTAGGGAGAGTGGTAAATATATTAAAGTAAAAACATTAGATTCTAAAGTGAGCAAAAGCTTTGTTGGCTTCAGCCATACGATGTGTATCTTCTTTCTTCTTATATGACGCACCTTCACCTTTACTTGCTGCTACGATTTCATTAGCTAATTTGTCAGCCATGCTACGACCATTTCTTTCACGACTGTAACGTACCATCCATTTTATACTTAATGAAATTTTTCTGTCTGGACGAACTTCAGATGGAATCTGGAAAGTTGCACCACCAATACGGCGACTACGTACTTCAACCCCAGGAGTAATATTAGTTAATGCTCTTTTCCAAACTTCATACCCATCTTCACCGGTAATCTTTGCTACTTTTTCTAAAGAGTCATAAAAAATATTAAACGCTCCACTTTTTTTACCTTCCCACATAAGATTGTTTACAAATCTTGTAACCAATTTATCATTAAATTTTGGATCTGGTGCTAATGGAATCTTTTTCGGTTGTGTCTTACGCATTGTTGTTATTTTTCGTCAGAATTTGACTTATTATTTTGATAATATTATTTTTTCGCTTTTTTAGTTCCGTATTTACTACGACTTTGTTTACGATCTTTCACACCTGCGGTATCTAAACTACCACGAACGATATGATAACGTACACCTGGTAAATCCTTTACCCTTCCTCCACGAATCAACACGATGGAGTGCTCTTGTAAATTATGACCTTCACCTGGGATGTAGGCAATAACCTCAATCTTGTTCGTCAGACGAACTTTCGCAACTTTACGTAACGCGGAATTTGGTTTTTTTGGCGTTGTTGTATACACTCTCGTACATACTCCACGACGTTGAGGACAACTATCTAAAGCTCTTGATTTACTCTTTGCTTTAATGATTTCTCTTCCTTTTCTTACTAATTGTTGTATTGTTGGCATTTATTAACCATTTATTTTTTGGACGGCAAAGGTAACAATATTCATTTGAAAACAGAAAAAATATGTTCTAAAAATCTAAATTTTATCAACATTTAATAAAAAAAGGCCTTTTTAAACGTTAATTGCTCTATTAAAATGTGCAAAAACTATATTTTGAACATCCAATTATGACGATCCGGGGCTAATCCATATCTAATTTGATTGAGTCGGCTTTTTACTTCAGGTGCAATTTTCCATAAGTCAACATCGAAATCCATTACATACTCCTTGTATCTTAATTCCTTAATTAAGGAAATCGTAGCTGCTGTACCCGTGCCAAAAACCTCACGCAAAAGACCCGATTTATGTGCATCAATAATTTCATCAATACTCAATGATTTTTCTTTCACCGTCAACCCGATATCCTTTAAAGTCTCCATGACACTATCTCTAGTAACCCCTGCCAAAATAGTTCCAGCTCCCAAATCAGGTGTAATGGCTTCATCACCTATTATAAAGAATACATTCATTGTTCCACATTCCTGCACATATTTGTGTTCGAAGGCATCCGTCCATAAAACCTGGTCATAGCCCTTCTTTTTTGCTTCAGCTGTTGCATACATGGCCGCACCATAATTTCCTGCAGCTTTAGCATATCCTACACCACCTGGCACTGCTCGTACATACTGTTCTTCAACATAAATCCTCATCGGATTGTTATAATATGGACCAGTAGGACTCAATATAATCATGAACTTATATTTATCACTAGGCCTCACTCCTATCATTTCGTCTGTACTAAACATGAAAGGTCTTATATACAAAGAATGATCTTCTTGATTAGGTATCCAATTTTTATCCAATTCAATCAATAATCTTAGCCCTTCTATGAAAATATCTTCAGGAACCTGAGGCATCTGCATTCTTTCTGCAGAAATATTGAATCGCTTGAAATTATCATGAGGTCTAAAAACATTCGCTTCACCCTTTGGATTTTTATAAGCCTTGATCCCCTCAAAAATAGATTGCCCATAATGCAAAGCCGCAAGTGAAGGCGCTATCAGTAAAGGTTGATAAGGTTTAATTTCTGGTGTTTTCCATTCTCCGTCTTCATAATCAACCTCCAGCATATGATCAGTAAAATATTTTCCAAAAGGAATATTTTCAAGATTAATGTCGTTAAGTTTACTACGCTGGACTTTCGTAATATTAAAATCGGCAGCTGCAATCATATTCGTTAATTTTACTGCAAAGAAACAAAAAAAAACACCCGTAAAGTCTGATTTTATGAGTTTAGAGAATTTTCAAATGCCTATTGATTTAATGAGTGAATTGTACAAGGATTCCTTGATAGTATTAGATGAGAAGCAAATAAGTAGTGAATCCTTAAAACCAACTAGTTTCATTTCCTTAGGAAACAATAAACGAAATATTTTATTATTGGTTGACGAAACAGAAGCCGTTTACCTAAAAGAAGAAAATTTAGAGTTTTTGACAGGTATTTTAACCGCTTGCAAACTAACCATTGCTGATATCGCTTTACTTAATATTGTTAATAATAAAAATATCGAAATCGAACCAATGATTCGATTTTTCCAACCTGAAACAATGATCTTTTTCGGAATCAATATTGGAAAAATAAATTCCCCAGTTTTACAAAATAGATTATACGAAATCCAAAAAATCAATCAAATCAACTGCTTAAATGCATCAAGCCTGAAGCAAATTGCAGCTAATGTGGAAGAAAAGAAAAAACTATGGTCTTGTTTGAAAACTATTTTTTCCATCTAATTAAATTTCATCTTCATGTTAATATTTGCGACTAACAACCAAAATAAAGTTGATGAAATAAAATCAATACTGACAGGGCTCATAGATGTGTGCAGCTTGAGAGAAGCAAATATTGACATTGATATTCCAGAGCCTCATGACACTCTAGAAGAAAATGCTACGGAGAAATCTCGGACAATTTTCAATATAACGGGAAAGGATTGTTTCAGCGAAGACGCTGGGCTAGAAGTTATTGCTTTAAATGGAGAGCCAGGTGTAAAAAGCGCCAGATATGCAAGCGAGGAAGCGCTTTATAAAAATAATACCGATAAACTTCTTCATCAATTAAATGGCGTTCAAAACAGAGAAGCTCAATTTAAAACAATCATCTCATTAATGCTGGGAGGAAAGGAATATCAATTTCAAGGATTGTGCAAAGGTATCATTACAACACAAGAATTTGGGGAAAACGGATTTGGCTATGATGCCGTTTTTATACCTGAAGGTAGCAACAAGACTTTTGCAGAAATGACCATGGAAGAAAAAAATAAATTCAGTCACAGAAAAAAAGCAGTTGCAAAATTAATTTCATTTTTAAAAGATAAGAAATGGGAAGAATTAAATTAAATATACCCAAAGATATTGTCGGGGTATTTGACATTCGTACACGCATCACCGATATCAATTATGGGAATCATGTTGGAAATGATGCTATGGTGGGAATTGTTCACGAAGCAAGAGTTCTGTGGCTTCATCAACTCGGCTATTCAGAATTGAATATAGAAGGTTCTGGAATCATCATGAATGACCTAGCAGTAAATTACATTAATGAATCCTTTCACGGAGATTTACTCCATATTGAAATTGCCATGGGCGAAATATCAACTGCAGGATTTGAATTGTATTACCACCTAACTACTTCGAGAAATGATAGTTTAGTAACTATTGCAAAGGCGAAAACCAGTTTGGTTTTTTACAACTATTCTTTAAAGAAAATTGAAGCGGTTCCTAATAAATTCATAGAAAAAATAACGGCTCTACTCTAAATTATTTATTCCATAATTTCCAATTCTCCTCTGCCTGAATCAATAACATCTCATAGCCATTTTTTACAGTTGCGCCAGATCTAATCCCCATTTGCATAAACAAGGTTTCGCTTGGCTTGTAAATTAAATCATATAAGAGATACTTTTCATTAAGTAGTGAATAAGGAATATTGGGCATTTTTTCGAAATGGGGATCCATGCCTATAGGGGTGCAATTGATAATCACATAATAGTCATTCCATAACAACTCCTCCAAAAGTTCATAACCAATCCTATTGCTATCAGACGATTTTTTTCTGGATACGATAAGAAATTCCATCCCGATTTTTTCCAAGACAAATTGAACAGCTTTGGAAGCGCCGCCACTACCAAGAATAATTGCTTTTTTATGATGTGGCTTTAGCAGTGGAATAAACGATTTTTCAAAACCGATAATATCAGTATTGTAACCTTTCATTCCAATACCGGAGAAAGTGATACAATTGACTGCTTGTATCTTATTCGCCTCCTCATCAATAGCAGACAAATAAGGGATCACAGCCTCTTTATAGGGGATCGTCACTGCAAGGCCTGTCAACTCAGGCTCCGATTCTATTAGAAAGGGGAAATGGGAAATTTTATCAATTGGGAATAATTCAAACCTGCAATCCAGCAAAGATTCCGTTTTGAATTTTTCATTAAAATAATGCTGAGACATGGAATGACCAAGTGGATATCCAATTAAACCATATACCCTCATACCATTATTATTTTTGAAGATACAATTCAAAAGTGTCACCTCTCAATCCAATTCTCATGGCTTCTAAAGCGATAACCTCCGATGGTGCGATATTTCCAAGATTCACATTACAGCCAATCAATTCAAGGAAATAAAGCTGCTGGGCCTTTTGAGGCGCTTCCCATAATATTTTTTCGGCTGGTATTTGTGTCAGAATTTCTTGAACCAATCCTTCCCTCACTTCCCCTGTTCCTCTGTAAATACCGACGTTGCCGGCTTCTCTTGCCTCTGCTATTACATAAGCTGATCCTGATTCCAATTCAGCTCGCATCAATTCTATCCATTTGTAAGGAGGAATAATATGAGCTGCATCTTTGCTTCCTACTTCACTTAATACTACGCCATGCTTAGATAATTTTTCTATATAGCCGCACTTTTCTGCATGTGGAATAGTTATGGATCCATCACTTACTTCCATGTAGCTCACTCCGAATTCTTTGCATACATTGATGTAATCTTCAAACTGATTTCTAATCAAAAATGCCTCAAATAAAGTACCCCCAAAATAAACTGGCATATTGAATGAGCGATATACTTCAAGTTTTTCTTTTAGATTAGGCGTAACAAACGCAGTACCAAAGCCAAGTTTAACAACGTCAATGTGTGGATGACCTACATTCATTAAATTTCTTGCCTCTTCTGTACTAAGCCCTTTGTCCATTACCATGGTAATACCATTGCTTCGAGGTTGAATTGTTCTTTCGGGAATTTGAGTTAAATTAAAGTTCATTGATTTTATTTGGCACAAAGATATTTAATCAGGGGGAATAATAGATGTCAAATAAAATCTTCCGCTATTTTTTTCTGGAGTTGTTTTTTTTATATCTCGCAATCAGTTCAACTACTTGTTGGTGTTGAAGTATAGAAGGATTAATTTCAATGAACTGTTTAATCAATTTAGGACTTGCAGTTAAGGCATGCTCCAGATAGATCAAAGCCTGCTTGGACTGACCTAAAGCAAACAAAAAAGCAGTCTTATAATAAACGAAAATCGGCTTGGAATCGGTTTGCTCAAATGCATGGGCGGCATACTCAAACCCCTCTTCAAATAGTTCAGATTGGTACATACAATTCAATAACTCCATCCAGCCATTTACATTCCGGGGCCTTACTCTAACCACATTACCCAGATGCGTAATCGCTTCATCAAAATGACCTAATTGTAAATGGCATCTTCCAATAGCAAGATTATATTCGGGTTGTAACACATGAAATTTTAGTGCTGTTTGTAATGATTTGATTGCATTTTGCCATTTGGTTTCTCCCATATATGCGCAGGCGATTTTATAGTGCAATTGACTGTCTTCAGGAGTTAAGTGGCTGGCTTTTTTATAATTAAACCGTGCTTGAGAAAATTTATCCATTTTATAATAGCAATGTCCAATGGCTTCATAAATAACTGCCTCTGGCATTGCAAGCTCAAGGACTCTTTCCAATACTTCAATAGCTTCTTTATATTTCCTGAGCTTAATAAAAGCATCCCCCATATTCCGGTATGCATAATCAAACTTTTCATTGATAGCGACTACATACTGATAGGCATCAATTCCTTTTTCATAAAGTTTCAAGCCCTGATAAGCTGCACCAAGATTAAACCATGCCAATTCATTATAAGGATTATTATCAAGAATTTGCTGATGTAAAACGATCCCCTCTTCATTGCGGCCTGTATAATCAGTCCAAAAACAAATTTTGTACAAGGCCTCTTCATTATCTGGTTGTTGTTCAAGAATTAATTTAAGACAATCAAATACTTTATCAAAGAATTCATAATCATCATAAACATCCGCCAGTTCAAAAAGTAAATTTATTTTTTCTTCTGAGTCGAACAAATCCAAAGCTGTTTCAAGTAATTCAGCGGCTTCGTCTTGCCTATCAAGTGCTAGTAATGCATCTGTTTTGATGATGTATAAGATGGGGTCATGGCGATCCAGTAATACCGCCTTTGCTAAGATAAATAATGCTTCTTCAAACCTTTTTAATGAAACTAAAATATCAGCTTTTAAAATTAAGATTGTTGCAGAAAAGGAAAATTGAATCACTGCTATTTCAACAGCTTCTAGTGCTTCATTATATTTTTCATTCTCATTGAAGTGTTCAATAATCCGCTCAAACCCCTCTTCATCAATAAAAAAAGCATCCCTACCCCCTTTCAAATTATCGTAATTTTCAAGGAGTTCTTTAAATGATTCTCTATCTTCATTATATGGATTCCTATTCATGCTCATCTATATATTGTAATTTAAACAAAGTATGTAATAATACCAATTATATGTAAGTTTATAAAAAAATGAAACTAATGATGAAATTCATTGGAATTAACAAAGTAATTCAATATATTTGTTTTTGTAAGGTTTTTTAAAATGAAACAAACAATTAAAACGATACTGATATTAATACTTCTTTCAAGCAATATGATGAACTCATTTGCAGATAGAGGTGTAAGAAAAAAAGCAAAGAACCGAGTGTTGCTTAACATTTCTACTAATAAATCATTCAAAAACGATCTTGCTAATAATTTAAAAACGGGGCTGAAATTCAAAAGCAATTATTACTTAGGCAATTACGTAGAAAATAACATTTCAATTTCCCGTTCGATAACTACTTATCAAAAAGGTAATACTTTGTATCTAATACAAAACAAACAAAAGATAATTATTCCTGAAGTTAGACAAGGATACACAGGATTGAAATTGATCATAAAATCAAAACCCTAACCACTCTCATTTAAGAGTGGTTTTTTATTTGTCCTACTCTCCTTTATTTAATTTCAATGCTTCCTCATAAGTCAATGTCCGATATCCAGTTTTGGGTAATTCGAAAACTGCCGAAGAGACTATATCATAATTAATACTCTGTAAATTGTATTCGAAACTTGCATTAGGAGTATTACGTTCAAATTTCACAATCAACCCAGACAAAGTCGGAAAACAATTATTGCAATTTGTATTATTCATAACAAAATCAGCAGCATAATATACAACTAGATTCTCTCCATTAGGCAAGGTTACTGTTGCTTTCTTGCAGGAAAATCCACTAACTTTTTTTTCTGTTTCATCAATATTGAATTTCAACTGAGAAAATAATTTATTCTTATCTATCCAGTTTTCGCCATTCATTTTAATAATCAATTTCTGATTACTGTATTCTTTCAGAATAGCCCCCTGTTGTTGTTTATTATCAAAGATGGTAGACTCTGTACCTAAAGAACTTTTGAAATCCGTTCTGCTAAGCCCTCCTTTAACATACAAACTATATTGGTATGATTTTGACTGCTCTGCATGGGCTCCTGATTTAACTGAGACAAGATAATTGAGTGTAGCATCATTAATATATTGTTGAGCATAAGAATTTAATGAGCCCAAGCAAATAATTATTATAAATAGCTGGATAGTTTTTTTCATCTTCTTACCTTTTAATACTTATAAAGATAACGCAAAGATTAACGATAATATAGCCCAATAACGACAAAAAAAAAGCTGCATGATTAAAATGCAGCTTTTACCAAAAAGTTAACAACCTTATTTTCCCTTACTCTTCATCTCCTGGATTTTCTTTTGACTTTGCTGCATAGCCTCTATTCGTTCCTGCATTTTAGATTTCTTCACTGGTTTCTTTCTGTTTTCAGTCATCTCCTTCATGATTTTATCATGATCAATAATATACTTTTGAATGACAATTTGCAAAATCAAAGTGATTGTATTTGAAATAGTGTAGTACCAAGTTAATGCAGAAGGAAGTTTGTTAAAAACGCCTAACAATAAAACAGGAAATATATAAGGCATATACTTCATCAAAGGATTATTATTATCCTGCATGCTGTTCATGCTATACAGAGAAATAAGTAAGCTCGTAATCACTGCAGTTAAGGTAAACAAACTCACATGATCCCCATAAAATGGAATTTCAAAAGGAATTTTTGCTATAGAATCATACGCTGCTAGATCTTTTGCCCATAAAAAACTCTTGCCTCTTAGATCAATATTTGATTGAAAAAAATAGTAGAGTGACATAAAAATTGGAATCTGCAACAAAGCTGGAAGACAACCACCTAATGGGCTTACGCCTGCACTTTTCCACAACTTCATCTGCTCCATCCCGAAAGTTTGTTGATCATCTTTATACTTTGCTCTTAAGGCATCTACTTCTGGTTTTAACACTTTCATCTTAGCGCCGCTTAAATAACTCTTGTAAAGTATTGGAGAAGTAATCAGTCTAATCAGTAATGTCAGCAATAAAATCACAATCCCCATACTAGCAATATTTCTTTGAATAAAATCAAATACTGGTAAGAGGAAATATCTGTTTATATACTTAACAAAGGAAAATATGCCACTTCCATAGGGGACAATATTTTCTAAGCCATTATTATATTTTTTTAAAATATTGTAATCACTTGGCCCAAAATAAAGCTCTAAAGGGATTTTGGCTTTATACCCTGCAGGAAGATTGTATTGAGCCATTGTTGTAACTCTTGACAAATAATGATTACTGGTATCTACAGGAATCATCCATGAAGTAGAGACAGATGAAAATTTATTTTTTGCAATTAAAGCCATAGCGAAAAACTGTTGCTTTACGCCAATCCAGCTAACACTTTTAGTGAAATTTTTATTGTCTTGTTTTCCTAAATATTCAAAATCGAAATTATTGTCTTCCAAAAAGCAAAAATGGCTTTGTGTCAATTCATAAGCATGATCCTTTTCGATTGGAGCTGCTTCAGACTGCCAAATAAAATGTACTGCATTTTGTGTAAAAACATCATTGGCTCCATCAACTAAAATATTGAAATCAAGCATGTAATCATTAGGCCTAATTGTATATTGGTGAATTATTTTTCTTCCTAAACTATCTCCGGTTTGAAAACTGACTGTTTTACTGTTGTCAGCATTTATAATAATGGGTAAGGATTTAAATGTGATATTCTCAATATCGTCACTATGATTTTGGGTAGCATTAATACGATAAGAAATTTTATTAAATTTCCCTTCATTAAGCATAACAGGAGCATTATTGAATTTTTTATACTTTTTCAATTCAACTGATTTTGGCTGCCCCCCTTTGTTCGTAAAAGTAACTTTCATCACTTCATTTTCTACAACAGAAAAAAGTTCTTGATTATTTCCTGATTGAAATCCTCCTGAAACTGCAACACTTTTTAAAGAATCAACCTTAGTAGAATCTTTTTTGTCAAGATTAGCGTCAGCTTTGTATTTTATAATTTTAGCGATGGAATCAGTAATTCTTTTTTGGTCACCTTCATAAGCGAGCCTGTTTTTACTATTGATAGCAAACATAGCAATAAGCAAAGCTCCTATCAAAACAAAACCGATCAAAGTATTTCTATCCATTCCCATTTTTAAAAATTTAGAGACGCAAAGGTAAATAAACACATTCAGAGTTGTGACGCTAAGTTTAGCGACTTCTGTAAAATAATAAAGGCCCTTTAAAAGGGCCTTTATATGATTTTTACTACTTTCCTATTTTTTAGCAGGAGCAGCAGCGGCAGCTTTAGGTGCAGCAGCGGCAGCACCAGCCTTAGGCACCGAAGCCTCTTCTTGTTTCAATTGACGCGTCATTGTTACAGAAGCGATTGGAATTCTTGGAGAATTCATTACTTCCATATTGTCTGCGATAATATTTTCAACTCTAACATTTTCGTTAAGTTGCAAATTAGTAAGGTCAACCTCGATAAATTCCTTAAGAAATTTAGGATAAGTCTTTACTTTAATAGATTTCATTTTTGTAACCAACTTACCACCTGCTTTAACCCCTGCTGGAGTTCCAACGTATTTCAATGGCAAGGTTGCTATGATTTTTTTATCTTCCACCAACTCTAAAAAGTCGACATGAATCAAAGCATCTGAAACCTTATCAAATTGCAAATCTTTCAAAATGCATTTGTACGAGTTTCCGTCAACGGTAACTTGTGCAAACATAAATTCAGGTGTGTAAACGATAGATTTAAAAGCAGTTGCAAGTGCAGAAAAATTAACTTCTGATTTACCGCCATAAATTACACCTGGTACGAGTTTCTGAGAGCGAAGTTGGCGGGTGGCTTTTTTTCCGCTTTCGGTCCTCAGCTGACCTTCGATTGTAATTGTTTTCATTATTATTCAATTTTTGTGAGGCGCGAAGGTATGATATTTTAATAATAAATTCGAGTAAAACGAAGAAAAAAATCAAACAGGTAGGGAAACACCCCCCTATATAGAATAATCTGGATTTAGAGGACTTTTCTATGCTTTTTAATGCTAAAAGTTATTTCCTTTCCCTTGGGGCTCTCGATCTTAGGAATAAACTATTGATGCTTTTATTTTCATAAGCATTTCTTAAAGCCACAGCAAATAACTCATCAGTAGAAAGTACTTTTATCTTTTTTGTCTGTATTTGAAGAGGAATTGTATCACAAACTACCAGCTCTTCAAGGGCACTATTTTCAATATTTTCATAAGCAGCGCCACTTAGTACTGGGTGAGTACACAATGCCCGAATACTCCTAGCTCCTTTTTCAATCATTAATCCGGCACTTTTAGCCAAAGTTCCTCCAGTATCGCAAATATCATCAATCAGTATAATGTCTCTGTCTTTTACATCTCCTATTACCACCATGCTAGCAATCTCATTAGCTCTTTTTCTATGCTTATCACATATAACCATATCACATTCAAAAAACGAGGCGATTTCTCTGATTCTGTTTGCAGAACCCACATCTGGAGCAGCAAAAGTAAGATTAGCCAAATTTAGACTTTCAATATAAGGGATGAAAATAGCAGAAGAATCAAGATGATCTACTGGAATATCAAAATATCCTTGAATTTGAGGAGCGTGAAGATCCATTGTTACGACGCGATCGGCTCCTGCCGCTACAAGCATATTCGCAACAAGTTTTGAGCCTATGGCAACCCTTGGTTTGTCTTTTCTATCTTGTCGGGCGTAACCATAATAAGGAATAACAGCGATGACTTTGTAAGCAGAAGCTCTTTTTGCAGCATCAATCATGAGCAACAATTCCATCAAGTTTTCTGTAGGAGCGAATGTACTTTGAACAAGAAATACAAATCTTCCTCGAATACTTTCTTCAAATTCAACACCAATTTCACCATCGCTGAATTGCTGTACCTTAACTGATCCTAAAGGTTCGCCGAATTTTTTGGCGATTTTTTCTGCTAAATACATTGACCCTCTACCTGAAAAAATTTTCGCATTGGATTTCATGAGCTGATTTTTTTGAAGTAAAATTTATTAAGCAAAAATACATTTAGTTTAGCTCAATTAATCTTTATCTATATGAAAAATTTAAAGCCCCCATCTAAATCAATCAAAAATTGGTCGCCAGATGATCAACCCAGAGAAAAAATGATTAATCTGGGGCAATCCATTTTAAGCAATGCAGAACTTATTGCTATATTAATCAGAACAGGTAATAAAAGCCAGTCAGCATTAGATTTAGCTAAAGAAATATTAAACAGTTGTCAAAATAATTTGAATGATTTAGGGAAATGCTCCTATAAAGATTTTCAAAAAATAAAAGGCATTGGCATTACAAAATCCGTAACAATATCGGCTGCTCTGGAGCTTGGTCGCAGAAGAACAAATATGAGTACTCTTCACAAAATTTCAATAAAAAGCAGTGAGGAAGTTGCCGCGTTCTTAAGTGAAAAGATTAAAGACCTCAGTTATGAAGTATTTGCCTTGTTATTATTAAATCGAGCAAATAAAATTATACATTTCGAAATCGTGAGCCGTGGGGGTATAACTGGAACAGTCGCTGACCCAAGAGTTATTTTAAAACTAGCATTATCACATGGGGCCACAAGTATTATACTGAGCCATAATCATCCATCAGGCAATTTACAACCCAGTAAAGCGGATGAAGATATTACTCAAAAAATAAACCAGGCCGCTTCACTGATAGATATAAAATTGCTTGACCATATTATTATCAGTGAAGAAGGCTATTACAGCTTTATGGATGAAGGAAAAATCTAATTCTAAAATCGAAAAATCAACAGATCAGATTTGAATTATTTATTAAGCTTGCCCAACAGGCCCGCTAAAATTAAAAGGAATTTCTACAGATTCCATGTCTTGAATAACGCCATTAGCAGTTTCGAATTTTTTCACATTTTCTATCAGGGCTTTCATGAAACGTTTTGCGTGAAATGGTGTTAATACTATTCTGTTTTTTACTTTACTTTTTGGTGTGCCTGGCATTACATTCACAAAATCAATTACGAATTCAGCGTGACTGTGAGTGATGATAGCAAGATTAGCATAAGTTCCTTCTGCTACTTCTTCAGAAATTTCAATATTTATTTGATTGGGTACATTTGTTTGATCTGACATAATATTAAATTAAGCGTTGTATAATTATTTAAACTTAGCAAAATTAACAGAAAGCTCTCATATTGTAAAGGAAAGCAGATTTTAAAATTTGTACAGTAATTGAAATTTGATCTCAGACCTATGATTACTGGTTATTTCATCATTTCCACTACCCATAGTAGCAATGTCTGAGTAAATTGAATTTGACCATTTGGCGAGAATCATCAATTTTTTACTGCATTTATATTTCAAATTAACAAAATATCGAACCCCGCTATTATTGAAATTGGACACCATAAAACTTTGAAGCAAATCGTTTTCATAAGCAAAAATTCTACTTTCATAACTACTGGATTCAAAAAAAATAATCCTACCACCTAAGTTCATATTTTTCAGTCCCGTTTTAAAATCCCAATTGGAATATAATAAATATCCTTGTTCTGGCGAAGCGCCATTCTTTAATACACTAACGGCTTCTACTCTATTACTAACGGATATTTTACTATTAAGATTCATATCAAACTGAATCCTGAGATTATACTTTTTTTGTTTAGTCAAAGCTGAAACTCCCTTTTCTAAAGGATCAACATTGACTTCTTTAGTAGATGTTTTCAAACAAATATTCATTGCACTATTTTTATTGATAACATGAGTGACTTTAATTAAATAATCACTCCCTACACTTGGAGCATTGACTAAATATTTAATCCATGGAAAAACAAAAAAATCCGCATAAGCATCCACTTGCCAACCTGCTGCAGGACGAACAGATACAGCTGTATATACCCCTCTTTCATTTATCGGCGTGGAACTTTCCATGAAAACATTTGAATAAAGTGTTCCATATTTTTTTGAAATATTTCTGTATAACATAGAGACGTCGACGTTTTTAGACATTGATGCCAGCAAGCCATTCACAACTGCAAGATGCTCGTTATTACTTACAGCCAATTCTCCAAAGAAGTGAATATTCTTAACAGTGTATGAATAATCAACACTATAATTATTAAGTCTTGATCCATTAAAAGCAAATAAATTATACGGATAATTGCTTTTTCGAAATGGATATTTGAAATAATAATTAATAACATTAACCCCAACAGATAAACGATCTGATTTAAAATGAATGACCCCACCAAATGCATTTTGAAGTTGATTTTCTTTGTCCTGTATCTCTGCAACAGTTCTGTGTAAGCCTGTGTAACTAAATGAACTAACATAATTAATATTAAGAGAAGAAGAATCCATTATACTATTAGCATCCTTCTTTAAATGAGAACCGAAAAAAGTAAGATCGATTTTTTTATACCCCAATGTAAAACCTACTCCTCTGTGAAAATTAAATTCATTTGAAGAGGAATAAGGCCTGAGGACTTCTCCCTGCCTTTTGATTTGCAATACATCGGCACCTTTTTTAAAAGCGAAAGATTGCCATTGTATCAAGCCTTGCCCCATGTTAACTGTATAATCTCCAATTGCCAGGGATTTTAAAAACTTCATTTTTTTTATAAACAAATGGAATGAATAAAAATCAAACCCATTCAATTGACTCTTGCCGAACATCGATTCCCCTGGATCTTTTTTCATCAACACTCCATACTGAAGCAGATTCTTATAATTATACTTGTACTTTATAAGCAAGCCTTGGGCAGATCCTTCATACGGCTTTGCAACATTGGAAGTATTCGACACATAGCCTTTTGATAATTGTCCGGGTTGTATAACACTACATAACAGCTGATGCTCACCAGAAATAAACCTCTTTTTTACAGCATCAATTGAGGTTATATTTTCACTTACCACAACATAAGGCAGCAACTCTTTTATTTTTTCCATATTCATACTAGGAATAGCCTGTAGTTCGTAAATAGAAATAAAAGAACCGAGCAGATTTTTATACTCGACAATCGACTTTATTAATAAAGGATCCAGCAATCCGATTTCTTGTAAATTAATGTCGTTTTCATTATTATTTAAATTAATGGGATGTTCCCGGAAATAAGATAACCTTTCCAAGTAAGCTGTTCCGTCATTTAAATTACTTTCATCTGATTCCAAATTATTTTCAACAGCATCGTCCAATGATTTTTTTATAGGCAGATCAAGTTCCTGTGCAAACAAATACGATGTTAAAATCATCATCATGAATAAAATGAATAGCTTGATTTTCATTTAGTAAAATTTGAGGTAACAGACATCCCTGGAGTAATACCTAACTGAGGATGAAAACTGCAGGAAATATCAATGCCCATATTCTTCCAGTTAAAGCCAAAGCCACCATACATCGTAGAATTAGCGCCGATGAAACCATATTTCACCAGTGCCTTTTTTTTGATTAGATATTGCATCCCACAAATAACAATTGGTGTTTCGTTTTTTGTTTTATATAATGTTGCACCGAAATAAAATTCTTTACTAACATCATACCCTATCCCAGCATTAATATGGTATTGTTTTTTTTCTTCCTTATCATAATTCGGACTAACCGAAACTGGTTTTGCAAATTGAAAATGTGTGCTTACACGCTCCGAGATATGAAATACAAAACCAAGCCCTGATGTCAATGTGTAGTATTTTTCAATGGCACTACATTTCAGCAATTGTCCATTAAACAAGATACCGATATCGATTTTTTCATTGATTTTTTTAGCGTAACCAAATGCCAATGAGCAATCATTATAATCACTAAAGCCATACTTATTAATATCAAATCCGAAATTTCCCGATTTCGTTGGAAAGACAACTGCCAGGGAATAATTACTCAGCTCATTAAGCATATACCTTCTTTCGCCATAAAAACCGATTACAGTTTCTTGCACTTGTTGAAGTGAAGCCGTATTTGCAGGAAATGAAAATGGACTAGACTGGAATTGACTCTTAGCATTTAGAATAATAACTGCACTACTTATGGGTACATGCAAAGACTGAGCAATTGACTGCTGGTAAAAAAAGCAACATATCAACATCATTTGGAAGATAAAAATTTTCAAGGGGTACGTTTTAGGCATGCAAATTAAACCGCATAAACTTTCCATCAATAGTTAAAACACGCTAAATGGATTGTTTTTTACTGCTCAGATTAATGTTTTAAAACAATCATTAAAAAGTAAAATCATAAACTATTGTTGATTAATTTTGCGCTATGCAAATACTTGATGGCAAAATAGTTTCTAGGGCAGTGATGGATCAGCTTAAAGCTAAAGTGGAAGAACTTATAGCAGCAAAAAAAAGAGTTCCGCATTTATCAGTAATCATCATTGGCAGGAATGGCGCCAGTGAAACATATGTGGCAAGTAAAATTAAAAACTGTGAAGAAATTGGATTCAAAAGTTCTCTAGTTCGATTGGAAGAAACAGTTGCTGAATCTGCATTAATCGAAACCATAAATAAATTAAATGAAGACGACGCTATTGATGGCATTCTGCTTCAACTTCCTCTACCCAAACACATTAACGAACAAAAAATAACAAGTTTAATTGATTACTCAAAGGATGTGGATGGATTCAATCCAATCAGTATGGGGAATCTAGCTTTAGGAGTGCCTTCATTTATTCCTGCAACGCCATTCGGAATAATGCTGATGCTGGAATATTACAATATTGAAACCTCTGGCAAACATGCTGTTGTTATTGGAAGAAGCAATATCGTTGGAAGACCGATTAGTATGTTACTTAGCCAAAATAGTACCTACGGAAATTGTACAGTAACGGTTTGCCATAGCCGAACTACAAACATAAAAGAACATTGTTTGAATGCAGATATCATTGTTGCGGCTTTGGGCATTCCCGGTTTTTTAAAAGCAGATATGGTAAAAGAAAATGCGGTAGTTATCGATGTAGGAATTACCAGAATTAAAGATACTTCTAAAAAATCAGGCTACAGCATCAAAGGAGATGTGGATTTTGAAAATGTGGCGCCAAAATGCAGTTGCATCACACCTGTTCCGGGTGGAGTCGGGTTGATGACTATCGCTGCCGTTTTACAAAATACTTATAATGCTTACCTGCAAAGAAATTCATCATGTCAATAGTTTCCTCTATAAATAATGAAGCACTTCCGGTTATGGAACATTTTTTCACCATTCAGGGAGAAGGTTTTCATCAAGGGAGAGCTGCCTATTTTGTAAGACTCGGAGGATGCGATGTAGGCTGTGTATGGTGTGATGTAAAAGAAAGCTGGGATGCGAGCAATCATCCTAAAATGAATATCGATGACATTGCCGCAGCTATAAGTACCAACCCCAAAGGATTAGTAGTTATAACTGGAGGAGAACCCCTAATGCATGATTTAACTTCACTTACACATGTCATTCAAACCGCGGGATACGAAACCAATATAGAAACCTCGGGCACACACCCACTTACAGGAGAATGGGATTGGATTTGTTTGTCTCCAAAAAAATTCAAAGAACCCTTGCCAGAAATATTACCTCAGGCAAACGAATTGAAAGTTATCGTTTATAACAAATCTGATTTTGAATGGGGCGAAAAATATGCTGGTTTGGTCAGTTCACATTGCAAACTTTATCTTCAACCCGAGTGGAGTAAATCAAGTGAAATTACGCCTGAAATTGTAGCGTATATTAAGAAAAATCCAAAATGGGAATTGTCGCTTCAGATTCACAAATACATCAATGTTCCTTAACGCAATATTTTAACTCCTACGCTATTCTGGCAAATAAATAAATTGTACATTAGATTTTTAAAAATCAACATGCCAGAAAAAAACAATCCGCTGCTAAAAGTCATCTTCCTCATTGCTATATTATTTATTAATATTTCTTTCTCCAAAGCACAATGGTACGATCCTGAAAAAGTAAATAAAAAAGCGAAAATTATTTATGAAGCCGCTTACGAATTTGCCACCCAAGGCGATTATGCACAATCCATCAAGAAATTAGAAGAGGCGCTAAAATTGGAACCTAAGTATGTTGAAGTATATCTTTCCCGTGCTGGCATTTATGCGGATATGAAAAATTATCAGGGATCTGTAGCTGATTTCAAGAAAGCTTTTTCGTTGGACAGTATTTTCTCCAGCACTTATTTATTACCCTTTTCCATATCACTTGCCGGCATAGGTGAATTCGAAGGAGCTCTCGAAAAAGTAAACGCTTTTCTTGCCAACGAAACGCTGAATCAACAGAGTAAAAAAGCTGGTCATTACAGAAAAAGCACTTACGAATTTGCTATTGATTATAAAACCAAGCATACATTGGGGCACTACAGTTTTCTTCCTATAAATGTTGGAGCTGGTATCAATTCAGGTGCATTAGAATACTTCCCTTCTTTAACTATTGATGGAAAGAAAATGATTTTCAACAGAAGAATCAACGATGACGAAGATTTCTATGAAAGTGATTTTGAAAATGGAATCTGGAAAGAAGCTAATCCAGTAACAGGGAAAATAAATACCAATCTTAATGAAGGTGCGGAGACCATTTCACAAGATGGCAATTGGCTGATTTTTACAGGATGTAATTACCCTGAAGGAATGGGGAGTTGTGACTTGTACATTTCTTACAAAACAAAATCCGGCAATTGGACCGAAGCAGAAAATATGGGCGATGTTATCAATAGTGAATCCTGGGAATCAACACCATCGCTTTCTCCCGACAAAAAAGATTTATACTTCTCCAGTAATCGCACAGGAGGTTATGGCGGAAAAGACATTTGGGTTTGCCATCGAAACATCAATGGGAAATGGGGAAAGCCGGAAAACCTCGGCCCCATAATCAATACCTCCGCAGATGAAACTTGTCCGTTCATTCATGCAGACAACCAAACCCTTTATTTCAATAGCAATGGGCACATGGGATATGGCATGTCGGATTTATTTTTTACAAAAAAAACAGCTGAAAATAAATGGGGTGAGCCGGAAAATCTTGGCTATCCTATCAACACGATTGACGACGAAGGCTCTCTTGTAGTATCAGCTGATGGAAAAACTTCCTATTATTCTAGCGACAGAGGTGATGTTAAAAATAAACTTGACATCTATACCTTTCAATTGCGAGATGATATTGCTGCTTCAAAAACACTTTGGCTAAAAGGTAAAGTATTTGACCAAAAAACAAAATCTGGACTTCCTTGTACCGTAGAACTAACGGAAATAGACAAACGAACAACATCCACCAGCATTCAAACTGATGAAGATGGTTATTTTCTGATTACACTTCCCGTTGGAAAAGATTACAGCCTGAACATCAATCGCAAAGGATACCTGTTCTACTCCGATCATTTTTTATTAAAAAACAACAATCCAGACAGTTCGTATTCATTGGATCTTCCGCTACAGCCCATTGAAGCCGGAGCCGCTGTAGTATTGAAAAATATTTTCTTTGAAAACAATCAATTTCAATTGAAAGCTGGTTCCGATATCGAACTCCTGCAACTCATACAATTACTTAATGAAAACAACAACCTTAAAGTTGAAATAAGCGGCCACACCGATAACATTGGAAAAAAAGAAGACAACCTCAGTTTGAGTTTAAACAGAGCAAAATCAGTTGTTGCATTTCTTGTATCAAAAGGAATACATGAAAACAGATTAACTGCTAAAGGATATGGCGATACAAAACCAATAGCCACAAATGATACGGAAGAGGGGAAAAGCCTCAACAGAAGAACAGAAATTAACGTGTTGTCTAATTAAATTAATTTCTATCATTGTTCCTTCAAATGAATAATGATTTACTCTACCAGATTGCATTAACAAAGGTTGCCCATATCGGCGATGTACATGCCAGAACATTGATCAACTATTTTAAAGACGCTCCTTCCATTTTCAATGCTTCGCGAAAAGAGCTGGAAAGAATAGATGGGATTGGAACCATAAGAGCAAACGCTGTCAAATCTTTCAGAGACTTCGAATCCTGCGAAAAAGAAATGCACTTCATTGAAAAAAATAAGATTGTCCCTTTGTGTATCAATGATCCAAATTATCCGCAAAGATTACTTCGTTCGATGGATTGCCCGACCTTGCTATATTACAAAGGAAATACAAACCTCAATGAAAGTAAAATCATCTCTATTGTAGGCACACGCAATAATAGCGAATACGGCAAAAGTATTTGTGAGAAATTAATTGAAGACCTCAGTAAAGAAAACATCATCATCGTAAGCGGACTCGCCTATGGCATAGATACGATTTCACATCAAGCGGCTTTAAAAAATGGATTACCTACCATTGGCATTCTTGCGCATGGGCTGGACAGAATATATCCGCCGCAAAATAAAAATTTAGCCATTCAGATGATACAACATGGAGGATTACTAACTGACTTTACCAGCGGCGAAGCTCCAAACAAACAAAACTTTCCAAGAAGAAACAGAATAACGGCGGGGATCTGCGATGCATTAATTGTTGTAGAAACCGGCAAAACAGGTGGCTCTTTGATAACCGCAGAAATTGCCAATAGTTATAATAAAGATGTATTTGCGATGCCTGGAAGAATAAATGATGCCAAGAGCATTGGATGCAACCATTTAATAAAAACAAATAAAGCCTGTTTGATTACAGATGCAAATGATATACTGGAGATGATGAAGTGGAATACCACATCAGCTAAAATTTTCAAAAAACAAACAAGTTTATTTCACTCCTTTACTGAAAATGAAGAGAAAATATTCAACGTATTAAAAACTGAACCCGCATTAAATTACGATGCGCTTTATAGTAAAACTTTACTCAGCAACAGCGTTATCGCCAATGCACTCCTAACGCTTGAAATGAATGGCATCATAACAGCACTTCCGGGAAAAAGATACCGATTGAGTAATTAAAATATCTTCTATAAAGTTTTGCACACCCGACTCTGCCTTCAAGAGCGTGGTGAGGTTTTTCAAACATCAACCCGAACGCAGTTTTAAATCCCTACTAATCCCCGCTTATCTTGGTTCGTACCTGGTTCGTACCATGGCATATATCACTAATCCTAGCAGAAATCAAATCTAAAACTTGGAGAAAAACAGTGTTGTTGTTATTTTAGTTTCTCTTAAATATCCACCTAAACTTTGTTTTGGTAGTACTTAACAATTATATGGATTTGTAATTATCAAAAAACTTTCGGAGAGTTGTGGAAAAACGATCACATTAGATTTATGTAAATATTAATATTTATTAATTTATCATTAAGATAAAGAAAATCCATAAATACATGATGATTGTATTTTACATTTGTCTTAAAACTAAAACCAAATTAAAAGGCAACCGTGTACAAAAGAAAAACAATTGCAAGGGATATTAGTTGGCTATCATTTAATAGTCGCGTACTTCAGGAGGCTGGCGATGATACTGTTCCATTAAGAGAAAGAATAAAATTTCTTGGTATTTTTTCCAATAATCTAGATGAATTTTTTCGTGTTAGAGTAGCTACTTTAAAAAGGATGATTGAATTGGGCAGTAAAGCAAAAATGCATCTTGAAATAAAGCCCGATATTATTTTAGAAGAAATTTTAGCTAAAGTTTTGGTACTTCAAAACCACTTTGAAAAAATTTGGAACAAAATTTTATTAGAATTAAAGAAAAACAGCATTTTCATTATTAATCAAAAACAGCTCAACGCCGAACAAAAAAAATTCATTCTTAACTATTTTAACGAAGAAATTCGTGGGAATATAGTCCCATTGATGATTGAAAGCATCGAAAAGTTCCCTGTTCTAAACGACAAATCAATTTATTTAGCTTGTACGCTTTCGAAAAAAGACAACTCCATCCCAAGCAAATTTGCGTTGATTTCAATTCCAACTAAAAGTATTTCAAGATTCATTATTTTACCCTCAAACAAAAATGAAAAAAAAATAATACTCTTAGATGATGTTATCAGGTTTTGTTTGCCCCATATTTTTTCTTTTTTTAATTATGACACTTTTACAGCACACACCATAAAAGTTACAAGAGATGCAGAAATTGATATAGATAATGATGTCTCTACTTCATTTATACAAAAAATTGAAAAGGGATTAAAAAATCGAAAAAAAGGAAAGCCTGTTAGATTGGTATTTGATAAAGATATACCAATTACTCTTTTAAGTTATTTAGTAAAAAGATTAGAATTAACCCATAAAGACAATCTGATACCGGGTGGTAAAATTCATAATTTTAAGGACTTTATGAATTTCCCAACCTCTGTATTTCAACAGAAAAAAACTCGAAAGAATCCGTTTACTCATCCTGAATTAGTTAATAAAAAAAGTGTAAGTAAAGTAATTCTCGAAAAAGATGTGATGTTGCATTTGCCTTACCATTCTTTCAATAGCATTATTGATTTAATGCGCGAGGCAGCAATAGATCCTGATGTGATGAGCATAAAGATTACTTGCTACAGACTTGCAACCCATTCCAAAATAATTAATGCTTTAACTAACGCTGTAAGAAATGGTAAGAATGTAACAGTAATTATTGAATTGAGAGCAAGGTTTGATGAAGAAGCTAATCTTTTTTGGAAAAAGAAATTAGAAGATGCAGGTGTAAATGTTTTTATTGGTGTACCTAAAATGAAAGTGCATGCAAAAATTTGTTTAATCAAAAAAAAGCTAGAAAATAAATTCATTCATTATGGCTTTATCAGTACGGGTAATTTAAATGAAAAAACTGCATTAACTTATAGCGATCATTTTTTACTCACTTCTAACAAAACAATTATGTTGGAAGTAAACAAAGTGTTCAACTATCTTGAAAATTCAACTGCTAAATATGATTTTCTAAAATCTTGCAAATCATTAATGATTAGCCCTGTTAGCATGAGGAATGAAATTTTGACATTAATTAATAGAGAAATTAAACATGCTAGTGAAAAAAAGAAAGCTTTCATCATTCTTAAACTAAATTCTCTAAGTGACGAGGAGCTGGTAAATAAATTGTATGACGCTGCAAAAGCAGGAGTGGAAGTTAAAATTATTATCAGGGGAATCTGCTGTATGTATACGGAAAACAAAAAATTTATTCTGCCGATACAAGCTATTAGTATAGTAGATGAATATCTTGAACATTCAAGAGTGATGGTTTTTTATAACAACGGTCACGAAAAGATTTATATTTCATCAGCCGACTACATGATTAGAAATTTAAATCACAGACTGGAAGTGGCTTGTCCGATTTTAGATAATGAAATTAAAAAAGAAGTGCTCGATATCTTGCATATTCAACTAGCAGATAACGTAAAAGCAAGAATATTGGATAACGAGCAAAGCAACCATTATATGGAGTCAAAAGGTAAAAAGAAAATAAGATCCCAGGTTAAAATCTATGACTATCTGCGACAAAAGGCGAATAATTCTATTTTATAATTTTTTTTTATTTTATTGGTTAATTTATCTGAAATTTGCTGACATTTTATTTTATCAACAACATTGAAATTAGCAGCAATAGACATCGGTAGTAATGCGGCCAGACTATTAATTACTGAAGTAATAGAGTCCAAAGACAAAAGTCCACATTTCAACAAGCTTAACTTATTCAGGGTTCCTATCCGTCTAGGTTTTGATGTATTTGAGTCAAAAAATATTTCTTCTGAAAAAACAGAAATGTTGATTCAGACCTTAAAGTCATTCAGGCACCTAATCAATGCTTATAAGATAACAGAAATCAAAGCTTGTGCAACCAGTGCCATGCGTGATGCAGAAAATGCTCAAAAAATTCTATCTATTGTAAAAAAAGAAACCGGATTGGATATTGAAGTAATATCCGGTGAAATGGAAGCCTTAATTGTTTATGAAAATCACATTGCTGAATATTTAGACAAGGAGCATAGTTATATGTATATAGATGTTGGTGGTGGAAGTACAGAAATTTCAGTTTTTGGAAATGGTCAATCAACTTTTAATAAATCGTTTAATATTGGAACCATCAGATTACTCAAAAACAAAATTAATTCTGATGATTGGGACCAAATGAAAGAGGAGATAAAAATTGCTACCAAGGGACACAAAGATATTATTGGTATAGGAAGCGGTGGTAATATTAATAAAATATTTTCAATGAGTAAGAAAAAGGACGGCAAGCCATTACATATTGATTTATTAAGAGATTATTATAAAGAATTAAGTACATTTTCTATCGAGGAGAGAATTTTACATTATAATTTAAGAGAAGACCGGGCGGATGTAATAGTTCCTGCTTTGCAGATATATATAAATGCTATGCGATGGGCTGGTTGCGAAGAGATCTATGTTCCCAAAATTGGATTAGCCGACGGATTGATTCATCATTTATGGGAAGAAATTAATAAATAATTCACCTACATTTTCATACTAAATTAAGAAAGGGTCGCAAATAAATGCGACCCTTTCTCTTAACCAATATACATAGAGTAATACTATTTTTGTACTACCATTTTCACAGCTTTTGTAACTGATCCAATAGTGTACCTAACTGTATAAATACCAGTAGATAAATTATAGTTATTAATTCTTGATACTAAAGTTCCGTTGTTTACAACTTCATTAGTTTGATAAACCACTTTACCCATCATATCAACAACTTGAATTGTTGCTTTTGCATTTTCAAAATTACCTGTTGTAACATTTAAAGTGAAAATACCATTGTTTGGATTAGGGTATAACATTGTTTTTTCAGTTGAAACAATGTTAATCGTAGCTTTAGTTATTACAGGTGTATTACCTAGACATGTTAAAGCAATGTTTGTTAATTTCAGTGCTTTTTTTGCACTTACCCCGCAAGGAGAAGTATAACGAACTCTGATACTATCACCTGTAATAGCAAGGCCATTGTTTGAATAAACAACACGAATAAATCTTGCATTTGATCCTGATAAATCTCCTGAATCTATAGTGGCAGATAATGCAACTGCTGAACCTGTTATTGGTAATGACCACTCGTACCCTGTAGGAGTGACGTTAGTTGCAGTGCCTGCTGGTAGAGCTGGTGCTGCATAACGATATACTCTTGCTCCACAAACATCTGAAACTAAAGTGGCTGTAATACTTGCAGGAGTTGCAGGAACATTCTGAGAGGATGCAGTATTAGTTAATCCTGCTACTTTGTATGCACCATATCCACAAACTGATGTGTATCTACATTTTACGGAATCACCTAAAGCTTTTGCAGATGTATTTGTATAATATCCAGTTACAACTCTTGAAGTTAGGCTACCAGAGTCTACTAGAAATATTGAGCCCAAATTACCATAGAAAGACCAATCATATCCAGTAGCTGCACCTGCTGTTGTAGTTGCAGCAATTATTGATGTGGCAGCATAACGATATCTTGGCTGACCACATAAAGAATCTTTGATTTTAGTTATTGTGATTAAAGCTGGGGCTGCTGGAGGATTTAAAACTGTAAGAGCTAATTTAAGTGACCTGTTAACAGATGTTCCGCAATCATAAATATAACGAACTCGTATACTATCGTTAGCGCCTGCTAAATCATTACTTGAGAATTTAACTTTAATATATCTTGCAGATAAACCACTTAGATCACCTGAATCCAAAGTTGCACTTGTGGCCAAAGCAGAACCCGTTGGTAAGCTCCACTCATACCCTGTAATTGCTGGTGTTGTTGTAGACACTGGTATTGTTGGGGCAGCAAAACGATAAACTCTTGCACCACAAACATTTGAAACAACTGCAGTTGCAGTTATAGAAGCTGGAGCTGCAGGACGCGCCAATACTAAGATTGCTAATTTTAATGGTCTATAAGCTGTAGATCCACAAGCAGAAGTAAATGCAACTTTAATACTATCATTAGCACCGGCTGCTGCATCACTGGTATATTTTATTCTGATATATCTAGCATTTGGACCTGACAAATCACCTGAATCAAGAACCGCAGTAGTAGCTAAATTTGACCCTGATGGCATTTGCCATTGATAACCTGTACCAGGAGTTACTAATACAGGAGCACTATAGCGGATAATTCTTGCTTGACAAGTTAGACCGCTTACCACTGTTGCTAAAATACTTGCAGGGGCAGTTGGTAAAGTTGCTATTGGCTTTATCCCTCTAGCAGTAGTACTTGATCCGCAAGCTGCCACTGAATTAACAAACAAGCTATCTGATGTATATCCAGATAAGTATGTTACATCAACTGCTGTATCAACACCTACAACAGGAGTAATTAAAGTATTTGCGCCTGACTTAAAGTACCAGTTATATGATATTGCAGTAGCTACTTTTTTTACGGTGTATCTAACCTTTGTTCCTGTTCCAACATAAGTACATACTGCAGTAATTGCTGTACCACCTGTCGCGTTTAAGATTCCAGCAGGCACTGTTGGCAAGGTGATTGTTGGTTTGATACCTCTTGAAGTACTTGATCCGCAAGCTGCTACTGAATTAACAAACAAGCTATCTGATGTATATCCAGATAAGTATGTTACATCAACTGCTGTATCAACACCTACAACAGGAGTAATTAAAGTATTTGCGCCTGACTTAAAGTACCAGTTGTATG